>JAJCXX010000068.1 GCA_029263195.1 Acidimicrobiales bacterium | reverse complement strand
CTCCACCACCCCACCAAGACGAGCCGCCCGAGCCAACGCATGATCAACCCGATCAAACAACAAATCACGATTCGGAAGACCCGTCAAAGCATCATGAGTAGCCTGATACCGCAACCGAAACTCGAAATCCTGACGATCCGTCACATCGCGGGTGTTGACAATGATTCCGCGGACGGCCGGGTGGTCGACCATGTTGACAAAGCGCGATTCCAACCAACGGTAACCTTCGGGAAACTGCGTTCGAGCCGTTACCTCGGCCGTCGCACCGTCACCTTCCTCCGCCAGCTGTCGGATGATGGCGTTCCATTCCTCGATATCGCCGGGATGAATCCAGTCGCTGTTCGGCCGACCAATGAGCTCGCTGGATGGGTTGCCGTCTACGAACGGCTGAACATGAGTGATGACTCCATCGACGTCAAGCACTGCGACCGAGTCCTGGCTGTTGGTAACGAGCGCGTCGAACAGTTCGCTCTGTGAACTCCGCAGGCGATCCGCATCTACGCGCTCGGTGATGTCTCGCCCCGTAGCGACCACACCGAGCACTGCCGGATGATCAAGCATGTTCCGAACCTGAAACTCAAACCAACGATACTCCTCGGGGTACCTGGCTCGGACGGTGATGTCCGCTATCGCTCCGCCACCCTCGTCATGTAGTCGAGAGAGACAGGCGTTCCACTCACAATGGTCATCCGGATGGATCCAATCGATGAATGGCTGCCTGATCATCTCATCGACGCGATGCCCGACCGTCGTTGGTCGGATATAGGTAATGACGCCGTCGGCGTTGAGTACCGACACCGAGTCTGAGGTGTTGAAGGCAAGTGCCTCGTACCATTCGCTCTGGCTTTGGCGAATCCGCTCGGCCTCTACGCGCTCGGTGACATCTCTCGCATTGATGACGATGCCGCTCACCACCTCTGAGTCAAGGCGATTTGTGAGTCGCGACTCAACCCATCTGTACTTGCTGCTGAACCGAACCCGATGCGTGACCTCAGCAGTCGCTCCGGGACCCCGCCGAACCAGATCATCCAGAGCCGCCAGAACCTTCTCCACATCATCTGGATGCGTCCAATCACTGACCAGGGCCCCTTCGCCATACCCCTCAACGGTTGCCCGCATGAAGATGATGGTGCCGTCGGGATCGAGCACTGCTGCTCCGTCGAAGCTGCTACTGGCGAGCGCTCCGGACAGCTCCATCTGCGCCGCGGCAGCCATTTCCGCGTCGACTCGCTTCGAGATATCGCGCACCGCCGCCATGAACAGCGTGCCTCCTTCGTTGGCGATCTTCGCCAACGTGATCTCCACCGGAAACTGATCCCCACTGCTGCGGACCGCCATCAGTCCCGGCGGACGTCCCATAGAGAGCCTTCTTGGGGCACTTGCCGCAAACATGCGTACCAGATCGCCATGATTCGCCACGGCGGTCTCAGGCAGAAGTCTCGACAGCGAATCGCCAATGATTTCATCCGCGCTATGGCCGAACATTTCGGCCGCGGCGGAATTCCATACATGGATCCTCTGCTCGAGATCGACAACCACGATCGCATCAGAAGCGTTCTCGACCAACGCCCAGTACACGTCGTCACCCAGACCATCAGACGTCGACCGTTCAACGTTCCCGGCGCCGACCACATTGATCAGGGCCAGTTCCGTCGACGAGTCGTCGGCGAGATGTTGTGCGCTGAGCTCGAACGGCCTCCAAGATCCATCCCGGCAGAAGGCCGTTACCAGAAGAGTCTCGGTCGTTCCTGTGCTGGACGAGACACGTTGACAGACTTCAGCGAGCCTCGATCTTTCGCCAGGCCTCACAAAATCACCAAGGTTTCGGCCGACCAGTCCCTCCCCCAGATAGCACCAGAGACCACCAGTGCCCTCCGCTACATCGACAATCGTGAGATCGCCGGCGATGATCACCGCACCGTCACAGGCGTTCGAAACTGTCGATTCGGGCTGCCCGGACTCGTGCCACACCATGCACCCGCGAGCAGGGGACGAGCTCGTCGGACAGCGGGATTCCATTTACGCCTATCGGCAGCCCCCAGGCGAGACTTAGCGCCCGAATCCGGGCTTTGGAGAGTACCGAGAGGGCCAGCCGGCGGAAATGTCACAGGCCCTACTCATACTGTTCCCCAAGCCGCTCGAAGTCCGAGAAGGGAGCCGGCGTGGGGCTCATGCAAAGCGATGTGGGATGTAACGCCGGAGGGTCAGCTCCGCGGTCGAGCGTCGCTTGCAGCCGGCCGCCGCTCCTGCGCCGCCCCCGGGTTCTCGACCACCGGATCGATGTCGACCTCACGCGGGGCGGGCTGGTAGTTGAAGTCAAGGCGATCGCCTCCGCCCGAGCGGCTCTCGACGCCTACGAATATCGGGTGGTGGTCGCAATAGACGCTCTTGCCGACTCTGGTCTCGACTCCGCCGGCGTATTGCGTTCCGTCGGGCGGGTTTCCCAGCGCACCGCCTCCCGGGTGTCCGCCACCGCGGCCCGCATGGCCCAGCTACCGGCCACCGCGGCGTCGCTGGCGGCTGGCGAGATCACCGCCGAACACGCCAACACCATCGCCGATGCCGCTGAGCAGATGTCGGCTTCGCTCGTCGATTCGCACCTGGCCAGAGCAGCCACTCAGGCGCCCGCCGACGTATTCGCCAAGCGGGCCCGCCAGTGGGTGAGCGATCAGCAGACCGAGACCGACATTGCGCAACAGCACCAACACCAGCGCCGCAACCGGTCGATGAAGGCCTGGACCGACCGCGACGGCATGGGCGCCTGGTTCACCCGGCTCGACTCGGTCGACTCCGCTGCGGTGAAGTCCAGCCTCGACACCGAATACGAACGGCTGTGGCGCATCGACGGCGGCCGCGACATGGCCACACCCGATGAAGTGCGCACCCCCCAGCAGCGCATGGCCGATGCCTTCGTATCGATGGTCACCGGCACCGACAACTCTGCCTCACGGCCCACCCAGCCACCTCACGTTCGCCAGCAGCTGCTCGTCATTGTCGACCACTCCAGGCTCACGATCGACGACCCCAGTGGCCGTGCACGCTTGGTCGATGGCACTCCGTTGCCTCAGCATCTCCTTGAGCATCTTGCCTGCAATTCCGAGATCACTGGAGTCGTGTTCGACGGTCCGGGGAAGGTCCTCTGGACCGGACGAACCCACCGCCAGGCCACCACCGTGCAGTGGAGATCACTCGTCGCCCGCGACAAGGGCTGCGTTGGATGCACCGCCGGCCCAAATCGGTGCGAGGCCCACCACGTGGTCCCCTGGCACGACAACGGCCGTACCGATATCGACAATCTGGTCTTGGTGTGCAGCCAATGCCACCACAACCTCCACAATCGTGGAATGTGCCTCTCCCGCGACGCCCAGGGAAACTGGCAGATCACCCCCAGGGCCGGGCCCGGCACCGCCGAACCCCACTGAGTTCCCACGCGATCCTCGCTGCGCAGCCACCGATCACCGACGACACCGATTTGGTGATCTGTGCAATCGCGTGGGAGACCATTCGCGGTCACATATCGGCATCTCCTCGAGACAGGAAACCAGCCATGCGAATGAAGGTCGAACCAGTTCCGGCGCTGTCCGACAGTGTCAACGAGATCAGGGCTCTCACCGCGAAGATCGTCAACGACGAGATCCTTCCCAACGAAAACATGATCTGGGCGTCGAGAATCGACGGCAGCACCGTCACCGACTCCGATCGTCAAGAGGCGCGCCGGATACGTGCCTCCATAAAGGAGAAGGTGAAGCAGGCCGGTCTCTGGGCACCGCACCTGCCCGAGGAATACGGCGGCGTGGGGCTCACGTTCCTCGAGCATGCCTACATGAACGAGGTTCTTGCCTACGCAATGGGTGCCGCAAGCCTCTTCGGCGTGGTCGCACCCAATTCGGGAAACCAGTCGATCCTGGTCAAGTACGGCACCCCCGAGCAGAAAGAGAAGTGGCTGATCCCACTGATCGAAGGGAAGATGGAGTCAGGGTTCTCGATGACCGAGCCCGACTCGGCCGGCTCCGACCCGAGGTCCTTGAAGACCACCGCCACCCGCGACGGCGACGAATGGGTCATCAACGGACACAAATGGTTCACGTCCAACGGGCTGGCCGCCGACTTCCTGATCGTCATGTGTCGCACCGAGGACCCCGACGGCGACACCGCCTCCACCACCCGCATGACCCAGATCATCGTCCCGACCGACATCCCCGGCGTCAACATCATTCGGGGGCTCAATGTTTGGGGCCGACGCAGTGATCACTGCGAAATCATCTACGACGACGTGAGAGTCCCGGTCGACAACCAGCTCGGCCGACGAGGCAGCGGACATCAGGCAGCCCAAGACCGGCTCGGCGCCGGCCGCGTCTACCACTGCATGAACTCGATCGGCCAGATGTGGCGGGCCTTCGATCTGATGGTGGCCCGGGCCCGCACCCGCGAAGTTCACGGCGGTCTGCTCCAGACCAAGCAGTTCGTCCAGGGGTTCATCGCCGACAGCTACATCGACATCCAAGCCGCCCGGCTCATGACCATTCACTGCGCCGAGAAGATGGAGAGTGGGGCCGATGCCCGCACCGACATCTCGGCCATCAAGGTATTTGTGCCCGCGGCCTACCAACGGGTGGTCGACCGGGCCATCCAGGTGTGGGGAGGCGCGGGCGTCACCGGCGACCTTCCGCTAGCCGGGATGTATCTCGGTGCTCGCACGCTGCGGCTCGCCGACGGCCCCGACGAGGTCCACAAGATCCTGATCGCCAAGAACATCCTGGCCCGAACCAGCGAAGAAGTCGGCTGGGATTTCGGTAACTAGCTAGAACTAGCTGCAGGGACCGGGGATATCAGGCCGCTCTCCACTCGACTCTTGGCCGGTCGCCCCATAGCCGTTCGAGTTGATAGAAGTCGCGCTGTTCGGAAGCGAACACGTGGACCACGAACGCGCCGTAGTCGAGCAGAATCCACTCACGGGTGTCGGCGCCCTCTATCCGCAGGGGAGATGGCCCGCCGGCCACCTTGATCTCCTCCTCGATCGCCTCTGCGATCGCTTTCACCTGACGGGAGTTCGTGCCGGAACTGATCACGAAATGGTCGGTGACCGCCAACACATCGCCGACATCGATGATCATCGTGTCGAGGCCCTTCATGTCGTCGGCCGATCTCGCCGCCGTGATCACCCACTGGACATGCCCCGACTCACGAGAGCCAGTCTGAGAGCCGACCTGAGAGCCAGCTGGGCCGGTCATGAACCCGCCCGATCCAGGCCAACGACAACGGTCATGTCGTAAGGAAGATCGGGTGTGGCATCGAACACAAGATCAGCTCCGATCGAATCAGCGATGTCCATGGCCTCCTGCTCAAACTCAGCTCGATGGTATTGGAGAGTGGTGGTGGCCAGACCGAATTCGGAGGCATTCCCGATCACGGTGATCACCTCACCGTCGGCCACCAACTCCTTGAGCATCGGCAGACGATTGTCCGGGTCTCCGGTGCCGTCGAGAAGTCGAACCGACGGACGGTGAATGGCGGTCGTGGACAGTGGAAGCGGAACCATCTCGAGGGCCTTTGCACTGATCCAGTTGTCGCCGAAATCGCCGGTGACATACAGCGGCAGGGCATCCGGGTCCATCTGCACCGGATCCATTGGGACCGCCTCGATGCTCGAGACACCCGTAGACAGCGAGCGCAGATAGGGCGAAAGCCCAACCTCAAAGGGCAATGTCGCAGCGTCGAGGTCTTCAGCCTCAGCGATCTCACCGAACCACGAATTCCACATCAGGAGCTGGCGCTGCACCCGGTTGGCGTCGAATTCGCCGGGATTCCTGAAACCGAACACCTCGGCGGCGATGGTGCCATCAAGAGACTTGACGCCGCTCTCGAGCCACACGTCGACCCCGTCGGCGCCACTTCTTTGAACGAGGTTGTCGGAGAGCCCAAATGGGATCGGCTCGACCAAAGCCATCAGCCCTCCGAGAGCCCCCGTATCGAGCTCGATCACTTCGGTGAATCCGAATCCGAACTCGCTCTCGACCAGGGCGCGAAGTTGATCAATACCGCTGGAGGCGTAGGCCTGGCCCAGAAGCACCGAGGTCTGACCGGATGCCACGTCGGTGCCGATGTCGATGAGAAGATCGGGGCTGAGCACAACGAGGGCGCCGCCATCGTCGAGGGCCGTGCGGGCCATCACCGTCACCCCGACGAGCGCTCCGCTGTCGTCGATATGGGCAACCAACATCGTGGGCGTCGGGTCGACGAAGGCCTCGAAGCCGGGAAGGGCCGGATCGGTGACAACGTCGAGGATTCGACCATCGGTGGAGTCGAGCACTGCCTTGGTGCCGACACGCCACAGCAGGAAGACGCCAACGGCCGCCGCGACTAGTAGCACAGGAAAGATGAACCGCCAGAAGACATTGCCTCTCGGGGCCACAACCCGGCGCCGACGACGAAGGACCTGGGGTGACCGTTTCTCACGAATCTGCGTCTCGAGCGCGGTCATCGGCCGGATCCATGTTTGCCAGATCCATATAGACCCTGGCGGGTGATTTCGCTTATCACCGCAGCCGGCACCAGGGCATCAACCGGGCGACCAGCCGCAAATCTGGCCCTGAGATCACTGGAGGAGATTTCGAGCGCCGGCACATCGACGACCGTAAAGGGCCATCCAGTGGGTGGACGGCCGCCATGTCTGCCACCTCGTTCGACCACGACGGTGCTGGCCAGAGACATCACCTCTTCGGACCGTTTCCAAGTGTCGAGTCCGCCCGCCGCGTCGGAGCCGACCACCAAGAACAACTCATCTGTGGGATCGGCCTCCTGAAGCTCGAAGAGAGTATCTGCCATGTAGCTCTCACCGCCTCGTCGAATCTCGATGTCGGACACTATCAGCCCGTCGATTCCGGCGACTGCCCTCTCGACCAGAGACAGACGGATCTCCGAATCCGTCACTTCTGAGGACGCCGATTTCTGCCAAGGATCGTTGGCCACGACCAACAGCACGCGGTCGAGTTGAAGGCGATGCTTCACCTCCTGTGCTATGGCCAGATGACCAAAATGCGGAGGATCGAAGGTTCCCCCGAACACTCCCGATCTCAATGCCGCTCCAACGTCATCGGCGGCAGTCTAGGACCCCGGAGAATGATCAACGAGTCGCATCGGGGACGAACAGCAGCACCACGTGACAGATGTCATACAAATATGACGGGACATTTGGGTGCAGATGGTGTTCAATACACCAGCTGGACCGAAGTGCGGCCCTTATAAGCCTGAGCGGACACACGGTATCAGCGCTTCCCCCGAACAACTACCAACATGGGCAACCCGCGCCAGCAGGGCCCATTGAGCGAGATGCAATGAGCGATTCAGTCGGACAGTATTTGAACGAGATTGGCGCAGTCGCGCTACTCAACGCCCAGGAAGAGCGTCAGCTCTCTCAGGCCATCGAAAAGGGCTTCGAAGCCCGAGCACGCAAAGATGCCGGAGAAACCGGTCGTGAGCTCGACCGCGACATCCGCAAGGCCGAGGCCGCCAAGGACCGGTTCATTCGAGCCAACCTTCGCCTCGTGGTCAGCGTCGCCCGGCGCTACCCCCTGCCTCCCGGCATGGAGCTTCTCGACCTCATCCAGGAAGGCAACCTCGGACTCGAGCACGCCGTCGACAAGTTCGACTGGCGCAAGGGCTTCAAGTTCTCCACCTACGCCACCTTCTGGATCCGCCAGGCCATCGGCCGGGCCCTCGACCAGAAGGCCAGCCTCGTGCGCCTTCCCGGCGATCGCTCCGCCAGCCTTCGTGCTGCGCTTCGTGCAGTGAGCGGCGACGGCGACGAGCTCGACGACGAGCATGCCCGCCTGCATCGTCTCACCACCCCTACCAGCCTCGATCGCACCATCGGCGACGACGACTCCAACGAACTCGTCGATCTTCTCCCGGACTCCAACCCAGGTCCCGAGACCGAGGTAATGGCCAAGGCCGAAGAAGAGATGGTCACCGGTCTTCTCGACATACTCGACGAGCGTGCCAAGTACGCCGTCGAGCAGCGATTCGGAATCGGCGACGGACGCAAGCGTTCGTACCGTGAGGTCGGCGAGGACCTCGGCGTCACTGCCGAAGCCGCCCGCCGTCTGGTGAAGCGAGCCATCAACTCAGTGCGTGAACAGGCCGCCTCGATCGCCGACTCGGTCGACGCCGCCTGAACCACGGGCAACACAGCCCACAGCACTGCAGCACACGGCGCGGCAGTACAAACAAATACGCTCACCGGGACCCCGCTTCGGCGGGGTCCCGGCCGTTTTGCCCTGGTCTCAGATGACTCACCAGAGCTCAGTTCTCTCAGAATCTGGCCCGCGCTCTCTGAGAATGTTCAGCACAACCTTGGATATTCGGTTGGCGCGGGGATGGCTCTCCAGCACACTTGGGGCGTGACAACCGCATGGACTCCCAGCTCGTGGCGATCGTTCGACGCCAAACACCAACCGGCGTGGCCCGACTCCTCCGAGCTCGACCAGTCGGTGAAGACGCTCAGCAATCTTCCTCCGCTGGTCTTCGCAGGCGAGGCTCGGTCGCTCACCTCAGCCCTGGGATCGGTGGCCAACGGTCAGGCATTCCTTCTCCAAGCCGGCGACTGCGCCGAATCATTCGACGCATCGGCCGACTCGATCAGGGAACGATTGAGGGTCATCCTGCAGATGGCCATCGTTCTCACTTACTCAAGTGGAATGCCTCTGGTGAAGGTCGGTCGAATTGCCGGACAGTTCGCGAAGCCCCGATCCAGCCCCACCGAGATCCAGGGCGACACGGAACTGCCGTCGTTTCTCGGGCAGATAGTCAACGACGTCGGATTCACCGAGTCTGATCGACGCCCCGATCCCGGCCGCCTCATCACCGCCTACAACCGCGCCGCCTCAACGCTCAACCTCCTTCGGGCCTTCACCCGCGGCGGCTTTGCCGACCTCACCCAGGTCTCGACCTGGAATCGTGAATTCGTTGCCAGCAGCCCGGCCGGGCAGCGCTACGCCCAGATGGCCGACGAGATCGATCGGGCCCTTCAGTTCATGACTGCCTGTGGAGTCACCGGGGTCACCACTCCGGCCCTTCACGAGGTCGAGTTCTTCACCAGCCACGAGGCGTTGCTCCTCGAGTACGAAGAGGCTCTCACCCGCAATGATTCCCTAACCGGCGAGTGGTACGACTGCTCGGCCCACATGCTCTGGATCGGGGAACGGACCCGTCAACTCGACGGAGCCCATGTCGAGTTCCTGCGCGGAGTTCAGAATCCGCTTGGCTGCAAGGTCGGCCCCACTGCCACCGCCGACGACGTCATCAATCTCTGCGAAGCGCTCAACCCCGACCGCGTTCCCGGCCGACTCACTCTGATCTGCCGCATGGGCGCCGACACCGTACGCTCCGCCCTACCCCCGCTTCTCGCCGCCGTTCGAGACTCTGGTCATCCAGTGGTGTGGGCCTGCGACCCGATGCATGGCAACACCTACACGTCCGAAGGCGGACGCAAGACCCGTCATTTCGATCATGTTCTGGACGAGATCGGCGGGTTTTTCGCCGCCCACCGCCAGGAGGGCACGTGGCCCGGCGGTGTCCATGTGGAGCTCACCGGCGACGCCGTCACCGAATGTCTCGGCGGTTCCGACGGTTTGGTCGACGGCGACCTCGAAGAGGCCTACGAAACCATGTGCGACCCTCGACTCAACAGCCGCCAGTCCGTCGACCTGGCCTTCCGGGTGGCCGAACTGCTGCGCAAGCGTAGCTAGATACTTGCTGGGGCTAAAGCGTGAAGCTCATCTCCCGTACCAGGGCGCCGGGTAGCCGGTAGCTGTCGGTGGTTCGCCCGCCGTATGTCGACGGATCAAGAATGGTGTCGGCCTGATCGGTCAACCCCTCCAACTGATCTCCGAAAAGGTGGAATGCGGTGTCGTCGAATCGCAGCACGTTGACCGGAGCGACGATCTCTCCCCCATCGACCCAGAAGGTCGAGAAACGGGTCATTCCGGTGGTGCGGCATGCCCCGCGATCTGAGAAGTTGAGATACCAGAGATTTCCCACATATAGACCAGTGTCGAGTGCCGTCAGGACCCCGTCGGCCGGCAGTGAGCCAGGAGCCATCGCAACCGAGACCGGCGATTCGTGGTTGGCAGCGCCGTTGGTGGGCACGTCGTACTCACGGGCCGAACGTGGCGATACCAATGTGTCTACGAGTCGGCCTCCATCGATCAGGACCACTTCGCCGGGCCGACGGAATCCTTCGGTCTGAAAGTCGGGCGACACACCACCAGCAATGTCCTCGGTGATCCGAATGGTCGGATCGAACGTGGCGTTGTCGGTGATCATGCGCAACAGCGGCGTCTGCAGGGTGCGATGAGACTTCAGCCCGAACCCGCCCCACGACAACATGTCGATGATCTCCTGAATGGCGGCAGGGGCAAGGAAGGTGCGGTATCCGCCGGGGACGAGATCGATGGGCTCGCGGTCGAGCACCGCCAGTTGCTGCAGAGACCAATCGATCTTCGACTGATAGTCGTCGTTGCTCCACTCGGTTCCGGCGTAGAGGTTCTTCGTGGCCTTGTCGGCCCGCAGATGCAGGCTCCAGTCGAAGTTGAACGTGCTCGACTGAAACCAGTTGCGTTGGCCAAGGGAGTTTGCGAAACCGGTGTAGGTATCGCCAGCGGCGTAGACGCCGACAAGATCGCGTCCACCGACACTGTCGATGATGAGGTTGGTGGCTTCGCCGGGCGACGGCATCGAACCGCTCGAAGAGGTCTCGGAGTTGGTTCCCTCGGTGGCGTAGAGCAGGTAGGGGTCTTCAGGTGCCGCAGC
This sequence comes from Acidimicrobiales bacterium, assembly GCA_029263195.1. Classification (GTDB taxonomy): domain Bacteria; phylum Actinomycetota; class Acidimicrobiia; order Acidimicrobiales; family Aldehydirespiratoraceae; genus SZUA-87. The sequence continues at coordinate 146,254 of JAJCXX010000068.1, read as the reverse complement.
TCTCTGCTCGCGAAGATCATCGATCAGCGCCGAGAGCCTCGGACGATCAATCGAGGGATCCTGGGCGAGAGACACGGCGCCTTGGGCGTGGCGGGCCCCGTCGATCAGATCGATTGACAGGTCGCGTTGGGTGACCGCTCCGGCCTGACGAACCGACATTCCGTTGAAGCGGACGAAGTCGGAATCCTCACCACTGAGGTGCGCCAGCAGGACCTCACCGGAGGACAGGCCACTCGTGGCCCAAGTGACGATTTCGTCGAGATAGCTCTGAACCGATCCAGCCCCGCTCACAGCGCACCTCCAAAGACCGCGACATCAGAGAACCGACAATGAGGCGACGCGTGACCAACTCTCACCTGCTGGTTGGGTTCGCCCTTGCCGCAGTTGCCTACACCCATGACGCTGAACGAATTCTGGTCGGCGACGCCACTGAGATTGCGCCAGAACGTGGCGGAAATCCCCCGATAGTTGGGGTTGCGCACCACCGTCGTCAGCTCGCCGTCTTCGATGAGACGGCCGTACTCACAACCGAACTGGAACTTGTTGCGGCTGTCGTCGATCGACCACGAGACGTTGGTCTCCATGAGAACGCCCCTTTCGATCCCCTCGATGAGTTGCTCCAGCGTTGAGTCGCCGGGCTCGACATTGAGATTCGCCATGCGGTCGATCGGTGGGCGATTCCAGCTGCACGCCCGCGAGTTGGCGACTCCCGCCATCGCGGACCGAGCCTGCGACACCGCGCCGCCCATGGGCCTTTGCAAGATGCCGTGGGCGATCAGTGATGTGCGCTTCGCCGGTGTGCCGTCGTCGTCGAAGCCGTAGGCCGCGACCTGACCAGTGACGGTGGGGTCGAAGGTGACGTTGAGAAGTTCGGAACCGTACTGGTAGTTGCCGAACATGTCGGCGGTTACGAAGCTCGTTCCGGCGTAGTTGCGTTCATCGCCGAGAATTCGGTCGAGCTCGATCGGATGACCTATCGACTCGTGGATCTGCAACGCCATCTGATCGGGCGCGAGGATCAAATCCATGTTGTCCGAGGGGCAATTCGGTGCTCCCAGCAACTCGAGCACCTGTTCGACGAGCACCGGTGCCGCGTCGGCGAATCCGTGACGGTCGAGAACCTCGAGGCCACCCTGTCCGCAGAACACGCCGGCACCGTAGGACCGGCTCTGGGTGTTACCGCCGTCGTTGGCGCTGACCCTGATGTCAGGGAACACCTGATGAATCAGCTGCTCGACCCGGCCACCACCGTTGGTGACAAGCAAGCTCTCGACGTCGTAGAAGGTCAGGGACGCTTCTCGATCAACAATACGTTTGTCGCCGTTTGCTCCAAGCTTGGATTCGTGGCCGGCCAGCATGTCGACGTGGTCGGCGAACGCTACATCCTTGACCGGCTTGACTACCTCGGACTCGAACTCACCGACCGTGTGCTCCAAGGGACAATCGCCCGAGAATCCGTCGCCGTTGAGGGCATGTCCGGCAGTGTCGATGGCCCAGCGGCGAGCGGCGGCCACCGCCGACGCCAGGCCGGCATCGGACAGATCGCTCGTGGCGCCGTAGCCCAGACCGCCCCGATGCCAGATAGTGAACATCACGCCCTCGTCGTGTCCGGTCATGGAGGGCTGCACCACCCCTTCGCGCACACTCAGATGGGTGCCGCGCTCGGCAACATGGCGGGCCGAAGCGAAATCGACATCGCCGGGCAGTACCGCGGTGAGTCGATTCTCCAGCGAGTTGCCGGATCCGGTCGTGGTGGTGGGGTTGGTGGTCATACGAGCTTGTCGACAAACGCTTCGAGCTGACGCAGATTGCGCACCTCGTAGGAACCATCGCAGTACTGGGCATAGTCGCCGACAATCGAATCGCCGGTGTCCCAGTAACTCCGTGGCTCGGGATTGAGCCAGTGAATGTTGCGTGCCTTGTCAGCCATTTCTTTGATGATCCAACTCTCGGAAGCGTGGTAGTTGTTGCGGGCATCGCCCAGAATCATGATCGAGGTTCGCGGTCCGATCTCGTTGCCGTACTTCTCCCAGAAGACACCGAGGGCATGGCCGTAGTCGGAGTGGCCGTCGACCCACACCACGTCGGCTTCGGTGTTCACTCGATGAACCGCCTCGTTGATGTCCTCGACCCCTTCGAAGTAGGGGGTGACCTCGTCGAGTCCGTCGATGAACACGAACGACCGCACCTTGGAGAACTGGCCCGATATTGCGTACACCAGGTGCAATGTGAAACGAGCGAATGCCGCCACCGAACCCGAGATGTCGGCGATCACGAAGATCTCCGGCTTATGGGGTCGAGGGTTTCGGAACTTGGGTTCGACCGGCACGCCGCCGTAGCTGAGGGAGTGACGGACCGTTGAACGGAAGTCGAGCGGCCCCTTGCGGCCGTGACGGCGCTTGCGTGAAAGCCGAGACGCCAGCTTCCGGGTGAGCGGGTAGATGGCCTTGCGCAGACTCGCCATCTCCTCACGCGATGCGTGCATGAAGTCGACGTCTTCGGGCAACGGTTTGCGGAGCGTCTTGGCCATGGCCTCGATACCCCGGTCGGCCACCAACCGCCGGCGGATCTCCGCCTCGATCTCCTTCTGGAACTTGTCGATTCGCTCCTGGTATTCGTCTCGAAGGAGCCGTTCTTCGAAATCCGACGGGGGGTCGTCGTCGGTGTCCTGCTCCTGTTGGAGCAGACGTTCGAGTACCCCATCGAGATCAAGGTTTCGAAGGGTGCGGTAGAGGTAATAGGTGCCGCCGACGGGTCGGCCCGGCTCCATCCCGGCGTAGCGCTTCACCGCCTGGCGGGCCACGCCGCGCATCATTGGTTGATCGCCGCGCATGAGGGCCCGATAGAGCATTTCCTGGAGTTCTTCTGGAGTGAGACTGTCGCCCGCTCCAGCGCCGGCCCGGTCGCCGGACTCAGGTTCGCCATGCTCATCGTCGTCGAGATCTGGCAGCTCGGATTCGTCGACGATGTCGTATTCGGGTCCTCGCAACGAAAAGTAGACCTCGAACACGGTTTCGAAGGCCTTCCAGTGATTGTGATGCTTCACCAATGTCGACGCGAGCGCGTACTTGAAGGTGTCGCGTTCACTCAGAGGCACGTGCTTGACGGCCTCCATCGCGTCGAGGTTCTCGGTGAGACTCACCGGCAGTCCGGCCGAACGAAGCTGAACGATGAAGCCGGCGAGCAGGTCGAGGATCGGCTCGCCAAGATCGACCGGCACCGTCGGATCAGGCGGCTGGACCAGAGTCATGGTCAGGCGGACAGGCCGTCGGCAGTCGACAATTCCTTCGATGCCTTCTTGATGTCGCTCTGATACTTGAGGAGCACACTGATCGTGTCGGTGGCCACCTTCTCGTCGATCTTGCTGACACCGAGAAGCATCAAGGTGCGGGCCCAGTCGATCGTCTCGGACACCGACGGTGACTTCTTCAGCTCTATCGAGCGAATCGACCGTACGACGCGAGCAATCTGATCGGCGAGGTTCTCGGTTATGTCGGGGACCTTCGTGAGGACGATCTCCTTCTCGCGCTCCATGTCGGGGTAGTCGATGTGGAGATACAGGCACCGGCGCTTGAGCGCCTCGGAGAGCTCGCGGGTGTTGTTGGAAGTGAGGAAGACCATCGGGATCTGCTTGGCGACGATGGTTCCCAACTCCGGAATCGAGACCTGATAGTCGGACAGGATCTCGAGGAGAAGTGCCTCAGTCTCCACTTCCACCCGGTCGACCTCATCGATCAGCAGGACGACAGGATCATCCGCGCTGATTGCCTCGAGCAGTGGACGGGTGAGCAGGAACTCGTCGGAGAAGATGTCGTCGGACACTTCGGCCCAGTCGTGGTCATCGGCACGCTCAGTTTGGATGCGAAGGAGCTGCTTCTTGTAGTTCCATTCGTACAACGCCTTGGCCTCGTCGAGCCCTTCGTAGCACTGCAGTCGGATGAGCCTCGAGCCGGTCATCTCGGCCACGCTCTTGGCAAGCTGAGTCTTACCGGTGCCGGCGGGACCTTCGACCAGAATCGGCTTCTGGAGACGCTCGGCCAAGAAGACCACTCCGGCAATTGCCTCATCGGACAGGTAGTCGACCCTGGCCAGGTCGTTTTTCACGGCGGCTACATCGGCGAAAGTGAACGACATGGAGCGTTATGTTAGCGGTCGTTCACTCGCCCCCCGCCCGGATATCTCTCAGACTGGCTCGGTGTCTGTAGCTGGCTCTGTGGCTAGCTCTGCGTCTGGCTCTGTGGCCAGCTCGGCGGGGTCATCGCTGACGGCTTGGATTGCCACGTAGAGCTCTCCCACGGTCAACATGGCCCAGGCCACCAACAGAACTGCCGCCGAGAGGATCCAAATGCCCATTGATTGGAAGGCCATCAACATGATGTCCCAGAAACCGGCAGCCGGTCCGGGCCGCATTGCTGAGTCAGGATCGGTGAAGACGGCGATGCTGACCACCGTGATTCCCGCCGCCATGAGTCCCGCCAAGACCAGCAAGACCCGCTTGGCCTCAGCCACTTGGACCAGAACCGACACCAGGTGCCCTTCGGCGCGCCCCTCGGTGAGCCCCTCTTGACCCTCTTGACCCTCTTTCATGGTCTGACCTGCCCCGTTCCTCTGACCACAAACTTCTCGGTGGTCAATTGTTGAAGCCCGAGAGGTCCCCGAGCATGAAGCTTCTGAGTGGAGATTCCGATCTCAGCGCCAAACCCGAACTCCTCGCCATCGACAAATCGAGTGGAGGCGTTGACCAGGACCGCAGCAGCGTCGACCTCGCGGGTGAATCGGTCAGCGGTATCGACATCAGAGGTGATGATCGCCTCGCTGTGGCCACTTCCGGTCTCGTTGATGTGGTCGATCGCTTCGTCGAGATCGGCCACGACCTTCACCGACATCTTCAGATCGAGGAACTCGGTGGAGTAGTCGGACTCGGTGGCCACACCGATAGCGGGCGAAATCTCAATTGCCGCCGGGTCGCCGACCAACTCGACGTCGGCCAAGGCCTCAACCACCATCGGCAGAAACTGCTCGGCGACTGCAGCGTGGACCACCAAGGATTCTGCGGCATTACACACACCGGGGCGCTGAGTCTTGGCGTTGTGCACCACCTCGCAGGCCATGTCGAGGTCGGCAGAAGAGTCGACGTAGACATGACAGTTGCCATCACCGTCGATCACGTACGGCACCGTGGCATTGTCGAGGATCGAGGCGATCAGCGACCTGCCACCCCGAGGAATCAGACAATCGACGTATCCCCGCAGGCGCATGAACTCGATCGACGCCTCACGTGAGGTGTCCTCGAGCAGCATCACCCCGTCGGCCGGTAGTCCGACCTTGGTCAGGGCATCGCTCAGGACATTGGCGATCACGAGGTTTGAGTGAATTGCCGTCGACGAACCACGCAAGAATGCGGCATTGCCCGACTTGATGCACAGCGCGGCAGCATCGCTCGTGACGTTGGGGCGGCTTTCGTAGATGATCGCTACCACCCCGAGCGGCACCCTCACTCGTCGGATTTCGAGGCCGTTGGGACGGACCCACCCGTCGGTGATCTCACCAACTGGGTCGGGCAGCGACGCCACGTTGCGCAGACCAGCGGCCATGGCCTCGATTCGATCTTCGGTGAGCCTGAGCCGGTCGACCAGAGGAGCGGCGGTGCCGGCCTCCTCGGCGGCCTCAACATCAGATGCGTTGGCGTGAAGAAGTTCGGCGGATCGCAGAACCAGGAGGTCGGCGGCGGTGAGAAGTGCCTCGTTTCGAGTGTCGGCCGACGACACGGCCACAGCCCGAGCCGCTGTCTTGACCCGATGGGCCTGCTGTTCGATGGGCGATCTATCTGTTGTCACGAGCGACCATCGTAGTCGGAGCCGCGACTAGCCTCCCCTGCAACGATCGACCCAAAGGTGATGTGTGCCCCGTCAGTCGCGCCTCGAACCAGTGGCGCTGATCGCGATGTTCTCCCCGACAACGGTCATTCTCGTTGGCGCGTCGGTCCTTCTGGCCTCTCTCGCCGGTCTCCCATGGTGGGCGGCCGTCATCATCGCCGTGATCGTGTGGACTCTCAAGATCATCGGCTCGCGGCGGCTGGCGGCGCGCACCCGCGCTCGAGCCAACGACATCGACCCCTTTGCCATCCGTGAGCCGTGGCGGCTTCTCGTGAAGCGATCGCTGCGAGCGCAACGAGGTTTCTCCAAGGCCATCAACCGTGTGACCGATGGGCCGCTCCGCGAACGACTCAACGAGATCGGCATGAGAGTCGATCACGGGGTACAGGAGTGTTGGGAGGTGGCCCGCCGCGCTCAGCATCTGACCGACGCCCGCCGGAGCATCGACATCCGATCCGCCCGGAAGGTGAAGTCAGATGAGGGCTCACACCCGGCGCAAGTGGAGTCCGCCGAGTTCGAGATTGCGGCACACCAGCGCATGGGCGACCGCGAGACGGAGATCACGACCCGTCTGGAGATCCTCAACGCCCGACTCGATGAGGCGGTCACCAGAGCGGCCGAAATGGCCGCACACGGACTCGTCACCGATGAGGCCGACACCGTCTCCGATGCCATCGACGGAGTCGTGGGTGAACTCGAGTCGCTCAGGCTCGGACTCGACGCCGTGGACGACATCCAGTGACCGACACGGGTGTCAAGAAGTCGGGTTCGTTCTTGGTGGCCGCAGGGATTCTCTCATCGAGAGTAGCGGGCCTTATTCGGGAGGTCGCCCTGGGTCACGTGCTGGGCGTGAGTATCGCCACCGACGCGATCCGTAACGCCATCAAGATTCCCAATCTGCTCCAGAACCTGCTGGGGGAGGGAACTCTGTCGGCCTCGTTTATTCCGGTATACGCCGACCTCATCGAAAGGGGCGAACAGAAGCGGGCCGCACGCCTCGCCGGAGCCGTCGCCGGCGCACTCGTGGTCGTCACCACCACGCTGGTGCTGGCCGGTGTGCTTCTGGCCGGACCGCTCACGTCTCTGATCGCTCCGGGGCTACCGACCCCGACACGTGACCTCACCGTCCCCCTAGTCAAGATCACCACGATCGGCGCCGGGGTGCTGGTGTTCTCGGCGTGGTGTCTCGGGGTGCTCAACACCCATCGGCGTTTCTTCCTCTCCTACATTGCCCCTGTGGTCTGGAACGTGGCCCAGGTCGCCGTGCTCGTGTTCGCAGGCATCGTTGGAGCCTCCTCCACCAGCACAATCGATGCCTTGGCCTGGGCCATGCTGGTCGGCGCGGTCCTGCAAGTGGCGGTTCAGCTTCCCACCGTCAGGCAGGTGGCCCCCGACATCCGGCTCGTCTTCGGCTTTGGCGATCCGGACCTGCGCCAGGTCCAGCATCGATTCGTCCCAGTGCTTCTCGGGCGCGGCGTGGTCCAGATCTCGGCATTCGTCGATCTGGCCTTGGCTTCGCTACTGGCGGCCGGTGCCATCTCGATAATCGGCTTCGCCCAGATCTTCTACATCCTGCCTGTGTCGGTGTTCGCGATGAGCGTGGCGGCCGCCGAACTCCCCGAGATGAGCCGACTGGTGGGTGATTCGGCTGCGATCATCGATCGGGCCGGCCGAGGTCTCAGACGAATCAGCTTCTTCATGATGTTCACAGCGGCGGCCTACATATCGGTTGGTCGACCGGTGATCGGGGCCATACTCGAACACGGGAAGTTCGGCGCCGACGACACGGCTGGGGTCTGGCTCACACTGGCTGCAATGTCCCTCGGCCTTCCAGCGGTGGGTGCCAGCCGATTTCTTCAGAACACCATGTATGCCGTTGGCGACACACGCGGACCGGCGAAGATCGCTGCCCTCAGAGTGGGCGTCACCGCGGCGGTCGGTGCCGCACTGATGTTCCCGTTCGATCGGGTAGTCGTGGCCGACGGCGATCTGGTCGGCTCCATCGGTGGCTTCGGTCCGCTCGACAATGCGATCAGATCCACCGGAGGGGTCGTGCATCTCGGATCGGTCGGTCTCGGTCTCGGACTCGCGGCATCAGCCTGGACAGAGATGATTCTGCTCGACCGACTGGCTCGCCGACACCTCCCCGAATTGCGACCCATCGCCGAACCGCTGCGGGCTCTCGCTGCTCCAGCTGCCGTTGCGTTTCTGGTAGGTGCGGTTCTCTCCAGATTGGTTGAGGATTGGCCGACCATCCCCGCGGCAGTGATCGCTCTCGGTGCATCGGGTCTGGTCTACGTGGTCGTGGCGTTCCGTTTGGGTATCGCCGAATCGAGTCTCGTTCTTCGCCCGATCCGGAAGATTCTCTGGCACTGACGCGGACCACTCCGTCCCTGGTCCGATACCCGCCGCTTCCAGGAACTACCATCGGCTCATGCTTCAGTATCTGAAAAAGCGTTGGAAATATCTGGTGGCCAAGCTGGGCGGGAACTTCGAGGAGTCAGCCGACCCCAAGATCCAACTCGAGCAAGCGATCAGCGAGGCCAAGGATCAGCACCGCCGACTGCGCGAGCAGGCGGCGAGCGTCATCGCCAATCAGAAACAGACCGAGATGAGGCTCAACCGCTCGCTCGAGGAACTCGAGCGGGTCAACGCCAACGCCCGCCAAGCGGTCTTGATGGCCGACGAGGCCCAGACCACGGGGGCCGACGACAAGGCAGCGTCGTATCTCGGCGCCGCCGAACAGTTCGCCAACCGCCTGATCACGCTCGAAGCCGATATCGAGAGTATCAAGTCGATGCACTTCAAGGCGTCGGAGGCTTCCGACCAGGCAAAGGCCGCGGTGGAGCAGAATTCCACGCTGCTCCAAAACCGGTTGAGCGAGCGCCAGGCCCTGCTCAGCCAACTCGACCAGGCCAACATGCAGGAGACCGTCAACGCTGCCATGAACACGTTGTCCGAGTCGGTCGGAAGCGACGTCCCCTCCTTCGATGAGGTTCGCGAGAAGATCGAGGCCCGCTACGCCAAGGCCAAGGCTGTTTCCGAACTCACCGAGGCCAACATCGATACGCAGATGCTCGAGATCGAGCAAGCCGCCCGGAATGTGGAGGCCCACGCCCGGCTCGATGCCATCAAGGAGCAACTGGGCATCGAAGCTGCAGCCGAACCGCAGGCCATCGAAGAGGGCGACTAGTCCGGAAGAACGACGAGATCGTCGGCGTGGACAACCACGTGGGGTGATCCCGGCGACAGATCCGCGCTACGCAGGCCTATAGCGGGTTTGAGTTCTTCGATGCTGTGACGCGCCAGTCCCCTGGCAAACACTTCTCCGCCGGTTTCGGCGATCTCGATCGGATCGCCGGCCCCAAAGGATCCACTCACATCTCGTACGCCTGCAGCCAACAGCGACGTGCCGCGTTCGAGCGCGGCTCGCGCTCCGGCGTCGACGACGACCGAGCCATGGGATCCCACCGCGAAGGCGATCCAGAGCTTGCGCGCCGACATCCGGCCCGGCCGAGCCTTCACGAAAGTGCCCGTTCCTGCTTTGGACACGATGGCATCGGCCACCACGTCGGGGCGTTTCGAGTCGGCGATGACCGATCTCACCCCAGACCAGGAAGCCACCTTCGCGGCCATGATCTTCGAGGACATGCCTCCGCTGCCTCTGGAGGTTCCGGTGGTTCCGCCAAGCGACTCGTGGTGGTTGCCTATCCGCTCAATCTCTTCGATCAGAGCGGCATCGTCACTGATTCTCGGATCGGATGTGAACACACCAGCGGTGTCGGTGAGCAGCAAGAGCAGATCGGCGTCGACGAGGTTGGCGACCAACGCCGCCAAGCGGTCGTTGTCGCCGAATCGGATCTCATCGTCGGCAATCGCGTCGTTTTCGTTGACCACGGGAATCACACCGAGGTCAATCAGCTTCGACATCGTGCTTCTGGCATGCAGGTACTGCGACCTCATGATGAAATCGATCGCCACCAGCAAGACTTGGCCGGCGACGAGGCCGCGACGTGCGAGTTCCTCGCGGTAGACCCGAATGAGGGCGCCCTGTCCGACCGTGGCCGCAGCCTGCAAGGTAATCATGTCGGAAGGACGGTTGACTCCGCCCAGACCGAGTTCGGGAAGACCCGCTGCGATTGCGCCCGAGGTCACGATCACGACTCGGTGGCCAGCTTCTCTGGCGTCGGCCACCTGATCGCACAGGTCGGCTACGGCTTCCCTGTGGATCGCTCCTTCGTCGTCGGTGATCGACGACGTGCCGATCTTGACCACGATGGTCTGAGCGGTCTGAGAAGCCTGACTGGAGGTCACAGGTCTTCCTCGTATTCGAAACTGAAATCGCCGACATGGACGATGTCGCCCGTCTTGACGCCAGCACGATCAAGGGCCTTCACCACCCCGAGTTGACGAAGTCGATTCTGTGCGTAGTCGAGAGCCTGGTCGTCGGTGAGATCACTCAGCGCCACGGCTCGCACCGCGGCCCGGCCAACCACATTCCAGGAGCCATCGTCGAATCGCTCGATCGCAACCTGATCACCGATGGGGCGATGAATGGTCACACCGGTTGTGGGGAGTACATGGGATCGAGCTTCGCCAACCAGTTGCGACAGGCGTCCGAGCGTCTCGGGAATGCCGAGGCCCGTGGCCGAAGAGGTCTTGAGCCCGTCGAACTCGGTCTCGAGCGCGATGTCGGCGCGCGATCCAACCACCAGTCTCGGTCGTTCGAGGAGTTCGGGGCGGTAGCTGCCCAACTCTTTCAAAAGCACGTCCAGTTGCTCCGCCGGCGACTGGCCATCCCATTCCGATAGGTCGAGCAACACCAACAACACGCGTGCCCGTTCGACATGGCGGAGAAAGCGGTGACCCAATCCCTTCCCTTCGCTGGCACCGCCGATGAGACCAGGGATGTCGGCGAGGACCATCTCGAAGTCGTCGTCGAGCCTCACCACACCCAGATTGGGTTCGAGAGTCGTGAAGGGATAGTTCGCGATCTTCGGCTTGGCAGCCGAAACCCGACTGATGAAGGTCGACTTGCCCACGTTGGGCAGTCCCACGATGGCCACATCAGCCAGGAGTTTCAGCTCGAGGCGAAGCCAGCGCTCCTCTCCGTGTTCGCCTTGTTCGGCGAACGCCGGAGCGCGTCGCCGATTGGTGAGAAAGCGGGCGTTGCCCCGGCCCCCCTGCCCAGCAGTTGCCGCTTCCCATCGATCGCCGTGATGAAGGAGATCGGCCAGCGGTTCGTGAGTCGAGTGATCGAGTACGACAGTCCCTTCCGGAACCGCCACCTCGAGGTCGTTGCCTCGTGCCCCATGACGATTCTGGCCGCTGCCGTGCTTCCCGTGGTCGGCCCTGCGGTGGGGATGATCACGGAACGCCAGCAACGAAGCGACGTTTCGGTTGGCCACGAACCAGACAGTGCCGCCGTTGCCGCCATCGCCGCCATCGGGCCCACCACGAGAGACATGAGCTTCGCGACGAAACGACACGCAGCCCGCGCCGCCGTCACCGGCTGTCACATTGATGTTGCACTCATCGACGAATCCGGACACTCGTCAGAGGGTACGACCTCAGGCGCTCGTCCCCGTGACATTTGACCTCGGTCGGGAACTACCGGAGCAGACGAACCGGATCCCCTACAACCTCAACCGACCAGGTCGTGCGGTCGGTGATGCCACCGCCGGCCGTGTAGTTGATCTTCCACCACCGGTCGGTTGCCCCATAGGTGGCGATGAAGTCGGTCGGCAACGCGATGCTCAGTGTCACGAAGTCATCGTTGAACTTCGATCCGGTCACATCGAGGTAGGTCGTGTTGTTGCCCGACTGGCCGTCGGTGCTGGTCCAGTCGAATGTGACGTAGCCCAGCCCGCCGGGCTGCACGATCCTGATTCCTTGGGAACCCTCACCCGGATCGAACAACGTGATTTCCATGGTCTTACCGGCGTGCTGATCACCGATCTCGGCCAGGTAGAAGTCAGAAGAACTCGACGCCACGTTGGCAAAGATCGACATCCACTCGGTAGCAACGACCGAAGGACACGCTGCCGTCACTCTGGTGTCACATGTTGTGACGCCGAGACCATTCGGCTTTGCCAAGATGGCGTAGGCGTTGGTCCAACCCGAATTGTTCTCAGGGGCCTTGGTCCCTACCTCCAGGATGTAGCGGCCCGACGCACCCGATGGAATACGACAGAAGAGATCCCAGTCGGACGAACCGAGAATATTGACCGACCCCTCGGAGGTTCCGAAGTCGTAGGTGTATTCGCCCGCAGAGCTACCTCCGGTGCCGGCGCGGCTACCCGATCCGCAGGATCCGTAGATCGGATTGTCGGTGTCGTCGAACGGTGTCAAATCTGGTGCCCGAAGCCGGAAGTAGGTGGTGATGTCGGAGGTGTAGATCTCCAACGGTCCACCAGTTTGGTTGGGATCACGAAGATACAGCTCGACTTCGCCGGGTGATGGTGAAGCCGGAATGTCGATGTAGTACTGGTAGGAGTACTTGCCTTGATAGTCGGGGTTGGCAACCGAGCCGGAGCAGCTGCCGGGCGAGTTGTCGAGATAGAGGACCTCGCGTTGCCCGCCGTTGGCGTGAGAGTTGCATCCACCGTTGATGGCGGCCGAGAAGCCTTCGCGCTCGGACCCCGATATGAGATCTCGGGTGCCGAAGTAGTTCTTCGGGCTGCCGAGCGGAACCGACAGCACGTATTCCGCCACGGACTGGCGCGAGATCCTCACATTGTTGAGGAAGATCTGCGAGAAGAACAGGTCGGCGCTCGTGTCGGTGATGGTGACCTGCAGTTCGGCGGAACCGGAATCGGTCACCGAAACTGTGATGCCGTCCACTCCGTCGACGAATCCGTTTCTCGCCGCCGCCGCTCGCGCGGCAGCGTCTGCCGTCGAGAAATCAGGCTGCCAGATCACACCGGCCAGAGACGCGGCGTCGGCGGCCTTCTGGAGCCCCGAGGCGCGTACATACCAGGCGCCCACATCGACGGCGAAACCGGCGAATCCGAGCAGCGGAACGATCAGAAGCGACGTGAGGATGACCGCGTAGCCACGCTCACGCCCCTCTTCGATGGGTCTACGCTGATGACGATTCATGATCCTGGCTCCGCGTTCATGACCGTCTGGTGTTCGACGGTCAGCCCCTGACCCGGGAACATGTGCGTGAACCAGTCACGCTCCACTCGAACCCAGACCCCGATCTGTTCCAACCCCTGGTCTTGATGTATCTCTCGAGTGGTTGGGCAGTAGAAGTGGTCCCACGACGTCGCCGAGCAAGAAGTGGCTCCCAGCCCGTCGAAGTTGCTGATCGAGATCGAACTGATCATCGCTGCGGTGTAGTAGTTGCACTTGCCGGACACCGACTGGGGATTGTTGCTGGCGTCCGTACAGGCGGGTGGGACCGCGCCGTCGGCGGCGGAACCGTCGTAGATCAAGACGCCGACCACGTAGGAAGTGCTCAGTCCCCCGAGCGCGGCATCGAGAGTCAACAGCGCCTCGTAGTCCGACAGTCGATTGGTGCCGAGATTGCTGACCACCCGGGCTGCGGAGCGGGTTCCACTCGACACCGTGAGCGAATCACGCCATGCCATACCGAACTCGATGATTCCTGAAACCAGCATCGCGAGGAGCGGCAGGATGATCGCCACCTCCACCACGGCGACACCCCGTTCACCATTCGGCCTAGACCTCACATTTTTGATTCTGTCCTTGCGCGACGTTCTCAAGTTCATCACTGCTCCTGCGGTTCAACTTTGAGGATCGTCGTGTCCTCGAACGTGATGCCCGAACCGAACATCCCGGTTATGTAGTCGTGGCGCACGCTCATCCAGATGCCCACGTAGTCGAGTCCTGTACCGACCGACACGATTCGGTCCGTCGGACACCAGAATCGGTCCGGGTCCGGATCCGGGTTCGGGGTCGGATCACAACCAAAGTCCTCCTTGGCGACGTTGAAGTCGTCGGCGAGGTAGACGTTGCAGGAGTTGGCTGTCAGCACCGCTGCCGACGTCGAAGTCGTACAAGCCGACGGCACCGTGGCGTCAGGGCCTGTCGCCCGAAATACGACGATTCGACCGATGGTGCCGTCGGGTAGGGCCGCAGAGGCCCTCTGGATCGCTCTCAGGGTCCGGTAGTCGGCATCCGTCACGTTTCCGGCCACGCTCGCTTCACGAGCCCCATCACGCGTCGAGTTTCCGACTGCGAGATAGTCACGGAAAGCGAAACCGAACTCGAAGATCGAGAAGAGAAACAAGAAGATGATCGGGGTCATGATGGCGGCCTCGACCAACGCAACACCGCTATCACCCCGGACTCGACGTTTCCTGATCAAGACGCGACCCTCACTAGCTGGATATCCACTACCTCGTTTCGGCAGATCAAAGGGTCGAATTGAGCCAAACCATCTATACATCAGGTACAAATGCCCCATCGGGCACCATGACGTACGGCCTGAAGACGGAATCGAGCCGTCGTCTGACCACCTAGGATCACTGTCATGAGCCTCGACGAGAACCTCACCGCCCAGCAACGGGCCTGGGGATCAACCATGAAAGGTCACCGCACCGGCGGTGTGGAGACGGCTCACGCCGATTCTTCAGCGATCGTGGGCCCGGGACCCGGCTTGAGCCGGGAGCGCCGAGAGGAGCTCGACGCCGAGATGCTGCGATCGGGCGCCACCCTGAGTTCGGGAGCAGGCAATCGAGCCATCGAAGAGGCCCCCGACAGCACTCGAACGAGCTTCGAACGCGACCGCGACCGTATTCTCCATGCCACGGCGTTTCGGCGTCTGGCCGGAAAGACTCAGGTCTTCGTCTTTCCCGACGACCACCAGCGAACCCGCCTGACTCACGCTCTCGAAGTCGCTCAGGTAGCCCGAAGCATCAGCCGGGCGCTCGGTCTCAATGTCCCTCTCACCGAAGCCATTGCCCTCGGCCACGACTGCGGGCACGGCCCGGGTGGACACTCGAGCGAGGACGCTCTCGCCCCCTTCTTGGACGAAGGCTTCGACCACGCCGTCTGGGGCGCCGACATCACGCTGGTACCGCTGAACCTCTGTGTCGAGACCCTCGACGGAATTCGCAATCACTCCTGGTCGCGGCCGGCACCATCCACACCCGAGGGCGAGGTTGTGAGCTGGGCCGACCGAATCGCCTACGTGTGCCACGACTTCGAGGATGCCGTCAACGCCGGGGTGGTCAGAACCGACGAATTACCCGAATCGGTGCGGGAGTCGTGCGGCTCCTCGAGGCGAACCCAGCTGGCGGCCTTCATCGGGTCGATGATCGACGCTACCAACGAGACCGGATTGGTGGGAATGAATGCAGTCACCGCTGAGGCGCTGGCGGCCTTCCGCGGGTTCAACTACGAGCGCATCTATCTGCGACCCGAATCCCAGCAACAGGCTCAGATGGTCGTCGAAGTGCTTCGAGGGTTGGTCGACTACCTGACCGAGAATCCCGAGCGTCTTCCGGTGCGACTCTTCGATCAGCAGATCGACCGAGAGCAGGCAGTGGCCCGTGCCGCCGTTGCATGGGTGGCCGGCATGACCGACCGATACGCGTTCACCTTCGCCAAAGAATGGCTCGGGATGGACCGGTCGGTGTTGCCCCGCGGCGTTGATGTCTGAGTGTTGATTTCTGAGCGTTGATATCTGGGTGAATCCCGCCGCGAAGGCGGATCCGCTCACAGAGGCAGAACGTCGACCAGCTTGCGGCCGCGACGGTTGCCGAACTTCACGGTTCCGTCGGAGGTGGCGAACAGGGTGTCGTCGCCGCCTCTCATGACGTTGTTACCGGGATGAATCCTGGTGCCGCGCTGGCGCACGATGATGGAGCCGGCGAGAACCTGACCGCCGTCGAACACCTTCACACCGAGGCGCTGGGCGTTGGAATCGCGACCGTTGCGAGTTGACCCGCCACCTTTGGTCTTCGACATAGCTGATCAGCCCTTCGTGATATCGGTGATCTCGATGCGAGCCAGCGTCTGCCGGTGGCCCCATCGCTTGCGGTTGTTGCTCTTGTTCTTGTAGAGGAAGCCGTTGATTTTGGGTCCGCGGACCTCCTCGACGATTCGAGCGGTGACCGAAGCGGACGACAGCTGATCGGGGGCGGCCAGGACCGTGTCGCCATCGACGACGAGCACTGGGCGCAACGAAACTTCGGTTCCGGGGTCGCCCAAGCGATCGACCTCGAGAGTCTGGCCTTGTTCCACGCGGTATTGCTTACCGCCGGTCTTCACTACTGCGTACATAGGTGTCAGAGGCTACCGGCTGAGGTCGCCGGAACCACCGGCCATGAGGCACACCGAACGTCAGCCCAGAAGCTCGTCGATGATGACATGACCGGTACCCGAACAGGTCGGACACACGTCGGAAACCGTCTCCAGGAGACCCTGGCCGATGCGCTTTCGCGTCATCTGTACGAGGCCCAGCTCCGAGATGTCGAAGACCTGAGTTCGCGTCTTGTCTCGCGCCAGCGCGGTACGGAATGTCTTCATTACCTGATCGCGGTTCTTGGCGACTTCCATGTCGACGAAGTCGATCACGATGATCCCGCCGATGTCGCGCAATCGCAGTTGGTGGGCCACCTCCTCGGCCGCCTCGAGATTGTTGCGAAAGACCGTTTCCTCGAGGCTCGACTTGCCGACGTTCTTGCCGGTGTTGACATCGATCACGGTGAGGGCTTCGGTGGATTCGATGATCAGTGAGCCTCCTGACGGGAGCCACACCTTCCTGTCGAGGGCTTTGCGTAGCTGCTCTTCGATGTGGTGACGCTGGAACAGCGGAAGGGACTCGGCATCGGTGTCGAAGAACTCGACCCGATCGGCCAACGCGGGGGTGATGCTCCCGACGTAGTCGTTGATCTCCTCGTAGAGCTCCCGGTCGTCGATTACCACGCCGCGATAGTCCTTGTTGAACTCCTCGCGGATCACTCTCACGGCCGCCTCGGGCTCGCGGTAGAGCAATGCCGGGGCCTTGGTGCGTTTTGCCAACGCCGCGATTTCGTCCCAGTCCGAAACGAGACGTGCGACGTCCCGCTCGATCTCTTCTGCCGTCACATTCTCGGCCGCCGTACGAACGATCACGCCATGTTTCGCTGGCTTGGCACGGTCGAGGATCTGGCGAAGCCGACGGCGCTCCTTGTCGGGCAGTCGCTTCGATATCCCGTAGGTGGTGCTGTTGGGCACGAGCACCACGAATCGGCCGGGAAGAGAGACCTCTTGGGTCAGCCGAGCGCCTTTGTGAGCAATCGGGTTCTTCGTGACCTGACAGAGAATCGACTGCTTGGCCCGAAGGATCTGCTCGATGCGGGGCTGCTCTTTCCGGCCCCCCTCGACATCGTCGGGGTCGTAGTGGACATCGCCTCGGTAGAGGACTGCGTTTTTCGGAGTGGAGATGTCGACGAAGGCCGCCTCCATGCCCGGCAGGACGTTCTGGACCCGACCGAGATAGATGTTGCCGTGGATCTGGCTCACGTCGTCGGATGGCAACGACACGTAGTGCTCGACGAGCTTGCGACCCTCGAGCACCGCTATCTGAGTGGCCAACTTCCCGACCGAGACCCCCATCAAGTAGCGACCGATGGCCTTGCCATCGCGCGTTCGACCGCGGCGAGCCTTCAGGGTCTCTTCATCGAGTTCCACCGCACCACCCGTGGTGCCCGACTCGATCGGCCTCGGTGCCTTCCTGGAGCCACCACGCCTCGAGCCTTGGTTCTTCTGCTGGCCGTTGGGGGTCTGCTGGCCCCTGTTCTGCTGGCCCTTGTTCTGGCCGCCTTGGCCACTCTGGCCTCCTCGGCCTCGACCACCACGACGGCGACGACGCTTCTTGGGCTGCTCGGATCCGCCGTCGGGCTCGGAGCCGCCAGGCGGAGCAGGCGCCGGTCTGGAATCTCCGATTTTGGGTGCTTGGTTTTGGGTCGCCCTCTCAGAGGCTGGCGACTGTCCTTTTCGGGGGCTGTCGCCGGATGCGGCCTGGTTATCTTCGGCCTGATTGTCGGCCATGTCGGTGTTCCTTACGTTCGGGCAACCCCGGGTCGACGTTCATGTCGCTCCCAGGGGTGCGGACGACGACAGCTGCCGCGGAATTGGTTCGCGGCGCGATCCGTCGTCGTCAGTGATCCATTGATTGAGTCGGGTGACTCTCCACTCCGTGAGTGGCGGTTCGAGGGCGGCGAGAAGTTCGCTGGGTCGGACCGATCTCGGCTTTGTGCCGAGTTCGGCGACCATGCGGACGCCTTCCTCATTTGGCCCAGAGATGTCTGGTCCAGTGATGATTGGCCCGATGATTTCGAGGTTGATCAGCTGGGGGCGGAGGTCGTCGACGACATCCTTCCCTTTCCGCTGACGTCTCATGATGAGCTCTTCGGCAGCCAGGGCACGGGCTACAGCCGCGGCCGCCGTCTCTTCGTCGGTGTCGATCACGTCGATCTGCCATGTGCAGCTCGTGACCGCTTGTTGAAGCGAGGGTGTCTTTCGATCGATTTCGACCACTCGGACTGCTTCGAGTCCGTCGGGAAGATGTTGGGTGAGAAGGTCGGCAACCGAGTCTGGGGCAACAGTTGAGGCCTGCTGAGGATCGATCTCGAGGTCGATGTACTCGGCATCGGACTGGTGGCAGGTGGAGAGAGCCAGTCCGAACGACATCTTGGGTCGTGGGTTGAAACCTTCGCTGTATGAAATCGGTAGCTCCGCTCGTCGGATAGCACGTTCCCACATTCGCGCTACGTCGCGGTGTGATGTGAACCGGATCTTTCCGAATTTGGTGAATTCAACTCGCAGCCTCATGACGGAGCCACCCCGGCAACGAGTCTGGGCTCGACGCTCACGGCCGTGCCGGTCGTCGGTGATTGGGCGACGCCGGTTCCCTGACTGCCGCCGGCCGGCGGTGTGGCCGAAGCCACGACGTGCTCGACTCCGTAGCCAGTGCAGGCCCCGCAGTCGTAGCAGGGAGTCCAGCGACAATCTTCGAGTCCGACCTCGTCGAGGGCGTCGCGCCAGTCCTGCCAAAGGAAGTCCTTGTGCAGTCCGGCCGACAAATGATCCCACGGCAGAATCTCGTCTTCTTCGCGATGTCGGTGGACATACCAGTCGACATCAAGGCCGCACGCCACCATGGCCTCGAGCCAAAGGTCATGGTTGAAGTGTTCGGACCATTCCTGGAACACCCCACCGCGACGCCAGACGTATTCGATGACGGCGCCGATTCGACGATCGCCGCGACTGGCGATCCCCTCGATGAGCGTGGCTCGCGGATCGTGCCACTTCAGCTTCACCGCCCGATTCCGGCGAGTGGCGTCGCGAATCAGCCCGATCTTGCGGTTGAGCTCGGCGCTCGTGTTCTGACCGAACCATTGGAATGGGGTGTTGGATTTCGGAACGAACCCCCCGACCGAGACCGTGACCGAAGCCGCCCCCCCATGGTGGGCACGACCGAGCTCCGCGCACTTCGTCGCGAGTTCGGCGATGCCCGCTGTGTCGGGGTCGGTTTCGGTGGGCAGGCCGGTGAGGAAGTACAGCTTCATCCGTCGCCATCCCTGGGAGTAGGCGGACTCGACCGCCCCGAACAGGTCGTCCTCGGAGATCATCTTGTTGATCACCTGACGCATCCGCCACGAACCGGCCTCCGGGGCGAAGGTGAGGCCGGTGCGACGGGCCCTCTGAATCTGAGCGGCGATGCCAACGGTGAAGGCATCCACCCGCAGACTCGGCAGCGCCACCGACACCTGATCGCATCCTGGCTCGGAGACCGTGTCGGCTATCACCTGCTGGATGCCACTGAAATCGGCGGTCGACAGCGAGGTGAGAGCAACCTCGTCGTAGCCGGTGCGCTTCAGGCCGTTGGTGATCATCGACCTGACCTGCTCGGCGGGACGCTCACGCACGGGCCTGGTGATCATTCCGGCCTGGCAGAAACGGCAGCCCCGGGTGCAGCCCCGAAAGACCTCCACGTTGAGACGATCGTGGACCACTTCGGTGAGGGGCACGAGCTGAGATTTGGGGTACGGCCAGTCGGCGAGGTCGGCGACAGTTCGCTTCTCGACCTGTTCGGGAACGTCGGCGAACCTCGGGGCGACCTCGGCGATTCGCGGACCGTCGTAGCTCACTTCATACATCGACGGCACATAGACACCGGAGATGCCGGCGAGAGTCCGGAGTACGCCTTCTCGGGTGCCGGGCCCCCTCCCGCCTCGCTTCCACTCGGCCAATACCGTCGTGATCTCACCGACCACCTCTTCGCCATCGCCCAACACGACGAAGTCGACGAAGTCGGCGAGTGGTTCGGGGTTGTAGGCGCAGTGCCCTCCGATAGCCACGAGTGGGTCGGAATCCTTGCGGTCGAGCGACCTCACGGCAATACCCGACAGATCGATGCAGTTGAGAACGTTGGTGTAGACGAGCTCGGCGCTCAGATTGAAAGCGATCACGTCAAAATCGGTAGCGGCCAGATGATTGTCGACCGAGAACAGCGGCACCCGGTCACGCCTCATCAGGGCCTCGAGGTCGCTCCATGGGGCGTAGGACCTCTCGGCGGCTGCATCGGGGCGTTCGTTGAGAATCTCATAGAGGATCTGAAGCCCCTGGTTGGGCAATCCGACCTCGTAGGTGTCGGGGTAGGTCAGCAACCAACTCACGGGGCCGGGCCCGTGGTCAGGGGCCTGAGCGCCGTCTTCGCAGCCGATGTATCGCGCGGGCTTCTGCACTTGGGGCAGAAGGTGCTCGAGGCGCGGCCAGACGGATGTCATGCGAGGAGGATATCGCTGGACATTGACGGACCGGCGAACGCCGCAGGCGCCGTTGCTACCGTTCGACGTAGTCGAATCGCCGCCGATGCACGCCCAGCACGAGCCCGATCGCCACGAAGGACGTGACCATGGATGAACCGCCGTAGGACACGAACGGCAACGGAATGCCGGTGACCGGCATGATGCCGGTGGTCATTCCCACACTTTGGAAGATTTGGAACATGAGCATGGCCACAACCCCGACAGCCACCAGACGGTCGAACGGGTCGGGGGCTCTGACTGCCACCCGCCAAATTCGAAACACCATCAGGAGATAGAGCAGCAGAATCGCGGCGGCACCGCGAAACCCGAGTTCTTCACCCGCAACCGAGAATATGAAGTCGGTCTGCTGGGCCGGAACCAGATTCGAACTGGTCTGCGTTCCCTGGAACAAGCCCTGTCCGAACAATCCACCGTTACCAATCGCCACCTGCGACTGCTTGGCGTTGTAGGCGAAGTTCGCCACGTCCGGATCGAGCTTGGCGAGAGCCTCGTCGTTGAGCAGGAATACCGTCAATCGAGCTTCCTGATAGCTGGCCAGGACCGGCGAGCGGAGAATTCCTACCACGGCCGTGAGCGCAACGATGGCCAAGAGGAAGATCGCCCGTGTCGGCACGTTGCTGGCCACGATCACCGCGGCAACGATCGCCAGGTAGACGAGAACCGTGCCTAGATCGGGCTGCTTCAGTATCAAGACAATCGGCACCAGGGCGACCCCGAGGCCCGCCGCGAGTCGCGCCGTCGTAATCGTGCCCGTCGACAACACTCTCGCCAGCACCAGGATCAACACGATCTTTCCGGGCTCCGAAGGCTGGAAGGCGAACCCGCCCACCTGGAACCAAGCGGTGGCCCCGGACACGGTGGCACCGAACTGCAACACGGCGAGCAGCAGGACCAACAGCCCGGCATAGGCGAGCGGGATCAGCGACCTGAGAGTGCGAACACCGATCAGGGCGGCGACAATCGCCAATACCGAGCCGAGGAAAGCGAAGAACGTCTGCCGTTCGAGGAAAGAACGATCGGGAGCGATGATCCCGTTGGCCGGTCCACGAGTGGCCGAGTAGACGAGAACCACCCCGACCGCGGTGATGATCACGGTCGAGATGATCAAGGCGGGGTCGACTACGTACCACCAGGGGTTTCGGTCACGCGAGGTGGGTCTGGCGATTGAAATCATGGCGCCGTCTCCTCGGAGCCGTCCTGGTCCTCTGACTCCGATATCGACTCCACGAGACCGGCGTAGTACCGGTCGAGTTCGTCATTTGTTCTGGCTCTCGGCAGCGTGCCGGTGGCCACGGCGTTGAGGGTGCGCGCCACAGCCGGCGCGGCCGAAGTGCCGCCGAATCCGGCCTCCTCCATCACCGCGGCAATGACGATCTCCGGCTCGAAACCGGCCTCCACTCCGAGGTCGGGGTGATCGTTCGGTCCGAAGGCCACGAACAACGCAGTGTCGGCCTTCCCGGTGGTCTGGGCGGTGCCGGTCTTGGCGGCCACGGGCCAGCTGTGGAGTGGGAACGACACGCCGACCGAGGGGTCGCTGAACGCTCTCCAGGCTGTGCCGACCGGAACACCCTGTCGGGGCACTCCCAGAAGTCCGTCGAGGATCGGTTGGCGTACCTCGTCGGAGATCGCCAGGTCCCGCAGGACGCGCGGGCCGAATTCCATAAGCACTTCGCCGGCGGGGTTGGTGATCCTCGACGCCACGTTGGGCTGATGGAGCCGGCCCCCGTTGGCGATCGTCGCGTAGGCGTTGGCCAACTGGATCGGCGTGAGCAGCATGCCGCCCTGACCGATCGAGAGGTTGATTGTGTCGCCCGCGTACCACTGCGAGCCGTCCCTGATCGCGACCTCGGCCGCGAACTGGGCGTCGAAGTAGTTCCGATCGGGGACAACTCCGCCGCGCTCGTAGGGAAGCTGGACCCCGGTGTCGCCGCCGAGACCGAGCTCTCTGGCGGCCAGCTGGATTCCCTCGTCAGGGCCCTCCTCCAGCCGCCAGAATCCCTCCCCGGCCAGGCGGTAGAAGTAGGGATCGCTCGAAACGGTTATGGCATCACGAAGATCAACGTCTCGGGTTCCCCTGAACGGGCTACCGAAGTTGCAGGTGCTCGACTCCTCGAGGCAGAACGGATAGGTGTAGGAACCGGTGTCGGTGTACCTGCCTCTGACTCCGATCAGGCCATTTGAACCACCAACGATGCCCTGGGTGAGCGCGGCATAGGCCGTGATGGCCTTGAACGTCGACCCCGGCGGGTAGGCGCCCTGAATCGCTCGGTTGAGAACGGGGACCTGGTTGTCCTCTGAGGTCAGCTGGTCGAAGAGTTTCTGGGAGATTCCGCTGACGAATTCCGCCGGGTCGTAGGTCGGGTATGAGGCCATGGCCAGCACCCCGCCGTCTCTCGGGTCTAGAGCCACCATGGCGCCGGCGTTGGCAACGAAGGGCGGATCGCCATCTTCGGGCCTCTGGTCACGGGCGGTCCGAAGAGCATCCGACAACTGATCCTCGGTGAAGGCCTGGAGGTCGACGTCGATGGTGAGCCACACATCGTCGCCGGGTACTGCGACCGAGCTCAGGTTGGTTCTCTCGCGCACGATGTTGCGATTGGCGTCGAGTTCGAGCCATCTGACACCCGGCACCCCCCGAAGGGCATCCTCAAACGCCCTCTCGACACCGGTCTTTCCAATCTCATCATTGGCTTGATACGTCTTGGCGGCGTCGAGAGCCGGATCGATTCGGGCGTTGGCATCCTCCAATTCCGTCTCGGTCACGGGACCGACGTAGCCGAGCAGATGCGCGGCAAGCGTGCCGTAGGGGTAGCTCCGAATGGTTTGCTGCACCACACTCACGCCCGGGAAGTCGTCGGGACGTTCCCCCAGGAAGACGAGAAGCCCGGGGTCGACACCAATGGCCACGGGTATGTCATCGAACGGTCCGTACTGCGGATCGTTGGCCGATCGATCGATCGATGATGCCTTCGTGAGACGACCCGATCGGCTGATCGCCACCGCCAGACGCACGAACATTTCCTGTTGATCATCCGGCGTCAGTGTCTCGTCGAGCTTCTTCTTGTCGATGGTGACAACCTGAACGACCTGGTTGTCGACTATGACCCGTCCGCTTCGATCGAGGATCCGGCCTCTGCGCGCCTGCTCGAACACCGGCTGAAGAACATTTGCGACAGCTTCGGCCTGAAGCGACTCACTCTCGAGAGCTTGGAGATACCACAGCCGGGCGAACATGGCCCCGAAGAGGGTCAGTCCCACGAACGCGAGCATCCGCAGACGTAGCTGTCGGGCGTTCTCGTCCACGATCAATCAGCTCGATCCGACATTGGGGTAGAGCTAACCACGCGACATGGGGCGGTTGGCCGCGCCCACCGGCCGATCGAGTCCGGGGCCCAGCGCCCATCTCATCAAGGGGGCCGCCGGCACCGAGAGCACGCCGTTGAACAGGCCGCTCACCGCCGCGATCTTCAACAGATCCATGTCGATCAGCCCGCGTTCTCCGAGGATCTCGCTCGACAAGGCGTAGGCGATCACCATGAGGGCGGTGGACAACGCCGCGACAACCCCAAGTTGTAGCCGCGAATCATGGAACAATCCGGCCTCAACCGAGCCGATCGAGTAGGCCATCACCGCGAAGATGAGTGCCGAGATTCCCAGATGGGTGGGGAGGTAGACATCCCAGAGAAGCCCCGCGGCAAACGCTATCGAGGGTCCGGTCCTCGGGCCGGCGAAGTATCCCGCCATTACGGCCAGCAGCGCCATCAACTCGGGGGCGACTCCAAAGATTCGAACATCGATGAACACGGTCAGTTGCAGTGATATTGCGATCATGAATACCAGGGCGAGACGAAGTCTGGTCATGGCGTCGCACCAGCATCGAAGTCGGGGTCGAGCAGATTCGGGTCGATTTCGAGCGAGACAACTGTGCTCGGGGTCACCGGTCGGAGAGGCACCTCGTCGGGGGCGGCGTCGAGCATCACCGACACGAAGCCGAGATCACCGACATCGTTGGACAGTTCCACGGTGACGACCATGGCCAGGCCATCCGGAGTCGACACATCCGTGACGATCCCGATCGGAATCTCCGCCGGGTAGCGGCTGCCGGTGTCGGTCACCACGGCCGACCCTATTCTGGGAAGCAGCTCGGGGTTGCCGCCTTCGGGCCATGACGGGCCCTGATCGATCACGAATTGCCGAGGCTGGCCGGCAACACCGTGGCCGAGCCCGACGTCGTCGGTCGATACCAATCGAACACCAATGACCAACGAACTGGCGCTGATGAGTTCGACTTTGCTGGTCGACCGGTCGACCCGCGACAGTCGGCCCACGAAACCAGCCCCGGTCACCACTGCCATGTCGACCTCGAGATCTGAA
Source organism: Acidimicrobiales bacterium (assembly GCA_029263195.1). Taxonomy (GTDB): domain Bacteria; phylum Actinomycetota; class Acidimicrobiia; order Acidimicrobiales; family Aldehydirespiratoraceae; genus SZUA-87. The sequence goes on along the minus strand of JAJCXX010000068.1, from coordinate 121,215 downwards.
TTCGACCCCTTGTCGATCGTGAAGACATCGGCATCGAAGTTTCCGACTTCTCCCCGCAGGACGGTTGCCGCCACCGTTGGGATGTCACCCTTGAAACCGATCTCGACTGCGTTCTGCAGACGCTCGAGGGCCGCCACGGCGGCTTCGGCCGCGATGGAGTCACCCCGCATTTCATCGAGCTGGCGCCTGAGCTCGTCGTTTCGGGCCTCGAGGTCGCCGTAGTCGAAGACCGCGTTCCAGCCGTCGCCGACCGGCGACAGGACCGTGTCGAACAGTGACGTCACGGGGTTCAGCACGTCTCGCACCCCACTCTGGACCGAATCGAGTGGTCCGAACCCGCGAAAGTCGAGGCTCAGTAAAGTTACCGCTGTGAGGACAAGTAGAGCGAGGCGATAGCGCGATCGCCCGGCCCGCTGGGTTGACGCCATTGGCCTGGTCGAATTAGAGATCGCCCGAACTCAGCACCACATCCCTGAGCGCCTCGAATTCCTCGAGAACCTGCCCGGCACCAATCACCACCGCATGGAGCGGATCGGCAGCGATTCGGATCGGCATACCGGTTTCCTCGGCTAGTCGCTGATCGATTCCCTTGAGGAGTGCTCCGCCCCCGGCGATTGTGATGCCTCGTTCCATGATGTCGGCCGCCAACTCCGGAGGCGTCTTGTCGAGAGTCGACTTGACGGCATCGCAGATCGCGGCGACCGGCTCTTCGATGGCCTCGCGAATGTCGGGCGTGCCGATGACGACGGTGCGCGGAAGACCAGTGACGAGGTCTCGACCTCGGATCTCAGCCCGTAGTTCCTGCCGAAGGGGCCAGGCCGAACCAAGCTGGACCTTGATCTCCTCAGCAGTTCGCTCGCCGAGCGCCAGGCTGAATTCCTTCTTGACGTACTGGATGATCGAGTCGTCGAGTTCGTCTCCACCGACCCGAACGGACTCGCTGGCCACCACGCCACCAAGTGAGATCACGGCGACCTCGGTCGTGCCACCGCCGATATCGACGATCATGTTGCCGGCCGGTTCCTGAACTTGGAGCCCGGCTCCGATGGCTGCGGCCATGGGCTCTTCGATGATGAAGGCCGGCTTGCGGGCCCCGGCGAATTCGGCGGCTTCCTGAACGGCTCGTTGCTCGACTCCGGTGATACCGGACGGAACGGCGATGACCATTCTGGGCTTGGCCCATTTCCGCTGGTGAACCCGCTGGATGAAGTGGCGCATCATCTTTTCGCAGACTTCGAAGTCGGCGATGACGCCATCCTTGAGTGGTCGGATCGCCTGAATGTTGGAGGGCGTGCGGCCAATCATTCGCTTGGCGTCGGTACCGACTGCCAAAGGCTTGCCCGTGTGGGTGTTGATGGCCACGACAGACGGTTCGTTGAGCACGATGCCTTCGCCACGCACATAAACGAGGGTGTTCGCGGTGCCGAGATCAACCGCCATATCGCGCCCGACCACTGCTCCGAATCTGCTCAGCAGCGACTCTCCAAACATGATTGATGCCTCGTAACCAAGAAGTCGGATCCGAGTCGACGAAGAGACAACTGAAAGGGTGACCGTCTCCGAGCCGACTACCGCAGGGAGTCTAGGCGCGAATGGTCACCAGATTGCAACACAGAAGACGAGGTGTGGCCAGGCCACCACGATGCGTGGGACCGAAGTCAGACGGATGCCGGTGTACCGGGAAAGAAGATCTCGATCTCACGGGCCGCCGACTCAAGAGAATCGGAGCCGTGGATGAGGTTCTCGGTGAACAGTGTGCCGAGGTCGCCGCGAATCGTGCCGGGCGCGGCCTCAAGCGGGTTGGTGGCGCCCATCATCTGGCGAACAACCTGCCAAGTGTCGGACGGGCCTTCGATCGCGCAGACCACTACCGGTCCTCTCCCCATGAACTCCACGAGGTCGGTGTAGAAGCCCTTGCCCACATGCTCGGCGTAGTGCCGCGCCAACGTGTCGGAGTCGAGAGTACGAAGCTCGGCCCTCGCAATTCGGAGGCCCTTGGCCTCGAGTCGGCCAAGGATTTCGCCCACGAGACCCCGTTCGACGGAGTCGGGCTTGCAGATCACCAGTGTTCGGTCCATTCGGCCGAGGCTACCGGTGTCGGCGTGGGTGCCCTACGGCTTCTCCAGGACGTACGTTTCCGAACCGGGGTCGTAGTCCGTGCCGTCCTTGGTGATGCTGAGGATCGTGACCTCGACGTCGAAATCATCGTCGTCGAGCTTGCTCCATTTGAACGCGACCCGGCCCCAGGAGTTGGTCTCGCCGGTGGCGGTTCCGGTGGTGCCGTCGGAAAGCGTGAACTGAACCGTGACTGTCGCGTCCTCGAGGTCGTCGCCATCGGAGTCCTCGATCTCCAACCGGATCTTGGCGTAGTACTTGCCCTTCTTCTTGTAACTCTTGTCCCTGTACTCAATGTCGGTGTCCTCGAGCACGCCCGAAGTGGTCGTGGTCGGAGCTGCGGTCGTCGTCGTGGTCGGAGCTGCGGTCGTCGTCGTAGTCGGGGCTGCGGTCGTCGTCGTGGTGGTGGTGGTCGTCGTGGAAGTGGTGGTCGTCGAACTCGGCGGGGCCGTGGTGGTCGTCGTGGTGGTGGTTGTCGTGGTAGTCGTGGATTCCCCGCCGCCCGCGCCCGTGGTGGTGGTCACGTCGAACACTGACAAGTCGGGCTGTCCGATGTCGTCGGCAGTCGAGATGTAGTTGTTCTGGACCGTCGTATCGAGAGCCCCGACGCTCGACATGGAGCCAACCACGACTGTTGCGATGACGAGCGCGTACTCAACGAGAGTGACCCCGCGGTCATTCGATCGCCTGGCACGTCGCAAGAAAAATGTCAGAAACCTCACAGCAGTACCATCGGCACCACCGGGGTCAGTAGTTCATGGGTCTATCGGATCATTTGCCTTCGAGATGGGTTCGGGCATTTCCGACAATGGTGTGGGACCCCACCACGACGATCATCGTTTCTGGATCGGCAAGCGAAAACGCCCGCTCGATCGCCTCTTCGACCTCATGCACGATCTCAACCGTTCCACCCACCTCGGTGATGGCAGCCGCCACACTCTCGGCTGGTAGACCACGTCTGGATGGCGCCGAACAAGCTATGCAGATTTCGGCAGAGGAGACGTTCAGGGCCTCACAGAAGGCTCGCGGATCGCGTCCGTCGAGAAGGCCGACGACCATGATCAAAGGGGCGTCGCCGAAATCGGTCTCGATGCCGTCGGCCAACGCCTCCGCTCCAGGCGGATTGTGAGCCACATCGAGCATCACCAGCGGGGACCGGGCAACTATCTCCATTCGGCCGGGGATCTCGACGGAACCGAACGCCTCTGCGACAACATCGTCCGAGAGTTCGTCGTCGAAAAACTCCTCCACGGTGGCGACTGCGACCGCGGCGTTGTCGGCCTGATGATGCCCGTGCAGTCGGAGGAAGACCTCGTCGTAGCGGCCACGCGGAGACCGTAGGTTGATCAGGCGACCTCCCACCGCCAACTCGTCTTCGGCCACATCGAAATCGATGCCTCTCTCCCAAGTGACCGAGGGTGACTCCGCGGCGAAGACCGCGGCCAGATCCGGGTCGGTCTCGCCCAGCACGAGAGCTGATCCGGGTTTGATGATTCCGGCCTTCTCCTGAGCGATCGCACGGCGCCAGTCGCCGACTCCGTCGGTGTGATCGAGCCCGATGTTGGTGACGACCGCGATCTGGGCGTCGGCCACGTTGGTTGCGTCGAAGCGTCCCAGCATCCCCACCTCGAGCACCGCGACATCGACGGCCTCATCGGCGAAGTGAGTGAGTGCGGCTGCGGTCATCGTCTCGAACCATGTGAGAGATTCGCCACCGCGCTCCTCCCCCACCGCCGCAACGCCGGTAATCGCGCTGGCGAGATCCTGATCCTCGATCGGCAGTCCCCCGATGCGGATTCGCTCGTTGATCATCTGAAGATGAGGGCTCGTGTACGTGCCGACGCGCAGGCCCATGACCCCAAAGAGCGACTCGATGAGCCGCACAGTCGAGCCCTTGCCGTTGGTTCCGGTGACATGAATGACCGGATAGGACGTCTGGGGATCAGCGAGTGCCGCCATCGACGAGCGCATGTTCTCGAGCGACAACCCTTCGATTCGTCCGGCGCGCGGAATCACTTCGTAGTTGGTGAGAGCATGCAGGTGCTCGAGCGCCCGTGGGTAGTCCATGTGTTGGTGACGCTCTTGATCAGCTGGCGCGACGCTCATCGACGTCGTCGCGCGATATCAAGGTTGGGCGGGTGCCGTCGACCACTGTCTCGACCTCGACCCGGACCTTGGCGAGATCGTCGCGGCCCGGCACGTCGAACATCACGTCGAGAAGTACCGATTCGATGATGGCGCGCAGCCCTCTCGCACCGGTAGCCCGCTTGATCGCCTGATCGGCAATCGCTCGCAATGCCTCGTCGGTGAACTCGAGTTCGATGTCCTCGAAGTCGAACATCTTGGCGTATTGCTTCACCAAGGCATTTCGGGGCTCGGTGAGGATCTCGACCAGAGCATCACGCTCGAGGCTGCTGACCGCCCCTATCACCGGAAGACGGCCCACGAACTCCGGGATCAGACCGAATCGTGTGAGGTCTTCGGGGAGAACTTCGCTGAATATGGCCCCGAGATCCTTGTCCTGGGGGCTGCGAATGTCGGCTCCGAAGCCCACGCCCTTGCGCCCGATTCGATCCTCGACCAGCTTCTCGATGCCGGCGAACGCCCCACCGCAGATGAACAAGATGTTGGTGGTGTCGATCTGGATGAATTCCTGGTGGGGATGCTTGCGGCCACCTTGAGGCGGAACCGATGCGGTGGTTCCCTCGAGAATCTTCAGGAGAGCCTGCTGGACACCTTCGCCCGACACGTCTCTGGTGATCGACGGGTTTTCGCTCTTGCGAGCGACCTTGTCGATCTCATCGATGTAGATGATGCCCGTCTCGGCCTTGGCGATGTCGTAGTCGGCGGACTGGATGAGCTTCAACAGGATGTTCTCGACGTCCTCGCCGACGTAGCCCGCCTCGGTGAGCGCAGTGGCATCAGCAATGGCGAAGGGCACGTTGAGCATGCGGGCGAGGGTCTGGGCCATCAGAGTCTTGCCGCACCCGGTGGGGCCGATCAACAAGATGTTGGACTTGGCCAATTCGACGTCGGAGTCGAGAGTCGTGCCGAGCTGAACGCGCTTGTAGTGGTTGTAGACAGCGACCGACAAGATCCGCTTGGCGGTGTCCTGTCCGACTATGTAGTCGTTGAGAAATTCGTAAATCTCGCGAGGAGCCGGCAGATCCCCGAGGGTGGTTTCGGTGGTCTCCGAGAGTTCTTCTTCGATGATCTCGTTGCAGAGATCGATGCACTCGTCGCAGATATAGACGCCAGGGCCCGCTATCAGTTTCTTGACCTGTTTCTGCGACTTGCCGCAGAACGAGCACTTCAGAAGCTCGCCACCTTCGCCGAACTTGGCCACCCGGTGTCCTCCTACCTAGCCGATCGCTTTGATCGGACCACTGTTGTCAACAAGACTACGGCCTTCAATGACCTCGTCGATGATCCCATATTCCTTGGCCTCGGCGGCGCTCATTACGAAATCACGGTCGGTGTCGGCCGCGATCCTCTCAGTGCTCTGACCGGTGTGTAGGGCCAGAATTTCCTCGAGCGAGGCCTTCATCCGGGCGATCTCAGCGGCGATCAGCTCGATGTCGCTGGCCTGGCCTTGGGCTCCTGCGTATGGCTGGTGGATGAGAATTCGGGCGTGGGGCAGGGCGAGCCTCTTGCCCGGTGTGCCTGCTGCCAGCAGCACCGCTGCGGCTGAGGCGGCCTGACCGAAACAGATCGTGGTGATGTCGGGCTTGATGTAGGACATCGTGTCGTAGATGGCGAACAGCGCGTTGATGTCGCCACCTGGACTGTTGATGTAGAGGTTGATGTCCTTGTCGGGATTCTCCGACTCGAGGTGGAGAAGCTGAGCGCAGATCAGGTTGGCGATAGTGTCGTCGATCGGCGTGCCGATGAAGATGATGTTCTCTTTGAGCAGCCGGCTGTAGAGGTCGTAGGCACGCTCTCCACGGTTGGTCTGCTCTACGACGGTGGGGACCAGATAGTTGCGGGGGTTGATGTCCATCTACTCATCGTCCTCGTTGGTGGTTTCGGCAGCTGGGTCTTCTTCTGGTTCATTGACGCTATCCGCATCGGTCTCTGTAGATGGGGTCTCAAGCTCTGATCTGTCGATCGTGGCTCCCTCATCGTCGATCAGCTCGACATTGTCGGTCAACCACTCTAGAGCCCGCTGCTTCGCGAGATCTGCTCTCAACGCCGACAGTTGGCCGAACTCGGCCAGCCGTTTCTCCAGCTCGACAGCGTCTTGGCCCGACTCTGTGGCCATCTCAACGATGGTCTCCGACAGGGCCGCGTCGTCGGGTATGAGATTCTCCTGCTCGGCCACGAAGCGCAGCGCCAGATCGACGCGAACTGCTTGCTCGGCCGGCTCACGAAACTGGTCGGCGAGGGTCTCCGGAGTGATGCCGATGCTCGACATGTACTCGGAAATATCGGCGCCTTGCTGCTGGAGCCGACCCACGAAATCCTGGATTCGGGCGTTGATCTCGCCCTCGATCATCGCGTCGGGAACATCGTCGGTGACCAGGCCGGCGAGCGCCTCGGCCGAGTTTTGCTGCACCGCCGCCACCGCCTGCGAGATTCGCATTGCGGTGAGTCGAGTGACCAAGTCGGCCCGTAGCTCTTCGACCGTTTCGAATTCGCTGGCCTCGGCGGCCCATGCGTCGTCGAGGTCGGGAAGTACGGCTTCGCGAACCTCCTTGACGGCGATCGAGAACTGGAGAGGCTCGTCCTCTTCGGGATCGGGATGCTCGGCTTCGAATTCGACATCTTGGCCGGCCGAAGCGCCTCTCAGGTTCTCATCGATCTCGGCGACGACAGCCCCGCTACCGACCTCGTAGTCGTAGTCGGTGGTGGTCAGGCCCGGAACCTCTTCGCCCTCGTGGGTGCCTGAGATGTCGATGGTGACATGGTCGCCGTCGTCGGCGGCACGTTCGACCGGTTCGAGCTCAGCGAACTGACCGCGCATGGCGTCGAGTTGCTGGTCGATGTCGTCGTTGGATGGGGCCGGACGTGGGATCTCGACCCGGAGCCCGTCGTATCCGGCCGCGTTGACCTGTGGTCGCACTTCGACGACGGCGTCGAAGACGATGGGGCCGGACTCTTCGCCGGCGGTGATCTCGATCTCGGGTGCGGCGATCACATCGACGTCGTGCTCGACCACGGCTCTCGCGTAGTAGTCGGGAAGTGCGTCGCGGAGGGCCTCATCACGGCCGACCTGATGCCCCAATTGGGCTTCGAGAAGTCTTCGTGGGGCCTTGCCCGGGCGGAACCCGGGCATCTTCACTTCGCGGGCTATGCGTTTGAATGCGGCATCGACGGCCGAGCCGAACTCGGATTCGTCGACCTCCACCGACACCTTGACGCGATTATCTTCGAGGGTTTCGACGTTGCTCTTCACGATGCCGGAGTCTATTGGACGGCGGGCTGGTCCCCGCCGTGAGATCCCATCATTCACCCGCTGTTCGCGCCGCGGCGTCCACCCCCCATCCCGCTACCCTGTGCGCACCCGCGGGTGTAGTTCAACGGTAGAACCTCAGCCTTCCAAGCTGATGATGCGGTTTCGATTACCGTCACCCGCTCCATTCGAAACACGAGGTCAGAGCATACTTTTGGCCTCGGGTGTCGGATTCCGCCCGGCCTTTGTGCCCAGAGCGTGCCTCGAGGGTGACTGGAACACCCGGCCCGAGATGGCACGAACGGTGAGCGCCGGCACCACGACTGCCACCAATGGCGCCGCCCGAGCGTGGCCGCGCCGATCGGGGTCAAGGTCGCGTGCAATCGGTCCGAAGACGTTGTCAGCAATTCGATCCCGACGATGGTGGAACGGCCAGATGCGAGCTCTGCAATACAACGCGAAGACCAGAGGGATGACCCGTCGACCGGTCAGGTTCCTCGTCTTCGTCATGGCCATTTCGTTGGCTGTCGGCGCGTTTCCCGGGCCCGCCTTCGGCGCGGCGGGCTTCGGCGATGTCGAAGGCGCTGACTACTTCGTCGAGCCCGTTCAGTGGATGGTTGATCACGACATCACCACCGGCACTTCAGCGGGTTGCTTCAGCCCGGACCGCCCCGTGACCCGGGCCGATTTCGCCGTCTTCCTCCATCGCTACGCCGGGCGACCCGCCGCCGGGTTCGAGCCCTTCGTGGACGTGGCCGCCGATGCCTACTATCGAGATGCCATCGCGTGGATGGTCGCGAAGGGCATCACCACTGGCACGTCTCCGACGACCTTCCACGGGGCTCGCTCACTGAGCCGGGGCGAGGCCGCAGCGATGCTGCACCGATTCGCCGGTTCGCCAGCGGCCGCCGGGACCGACAACCAATTCTCCGACGTTCCCAACCGGGCGTTCTTCAGCCAACCCGTCAAGTGGATGGCTCACGAAGGGATCACCGCCGGGACATCTCGAACGACATTCGAGCCCGACCGCCCGGTGACCCGGGGCGAGGCGGCCACCTTCTTGTATCGCCTGGCCGGATCACCCCCTGTGGTCCTCGACGGCGACGGACAGTGCAGCTCGTCACAACCCGACGCTGCCGACTTGATCGGTCGGGCTGAGGCGCGCTCATACGAACTCTTGAACGATCTGCGGGCTTCGGTTGGTGTCGGGGCGCTCCAGAGGGATGAAACCATGGACGACTTCGCCCGCAACTGGTCGCGTACGATGTCCGAGAGCGGCGTCTTCGCACACAGCTCCGGCCCCTACGGCGAGAACATCGTCTGGTGGAGCAATGAGAACCTCACGCCAGAGGATGCGGCGCAACGGTTCCATGAGATGTGGGTCTCGAGCTCGGGCCACTACCGGAACATGACATCAGGGCCGTACACGACGGTCGGAATCGGCCTATGGCGCGACCATCGCGGCTGGCACGGCACACACGTGTTCTCACGCTTCGTGTAAACAGACTGGCGAGGCCGGACGTGTGCATCATGTGATCACACGAGGAGGACCGGCTGTGAGCAACGGCGGCGACCAGCGACAGGAAGCTGAGGTCCCCCCTGCCCTGCACCCGGTGTGGTCCTTCGAAGATCTGTTCGTGGTCGAATACCCGAAGATGGTGGCGCTCGCTGCTGCAGTGTCGGGCAGCCGGTTACTCGCTGAGGACACGGCGCAGGAGGCCATGTTCCGTCTCAGCCGAAATTGGGCCAAGGTCCAGGCCCTGCAGTCCCCGGGAGGATGGCTGCGGCGAGTGACGATCAATTTGGCTTTGTCGAACCGTCGCCGGCTGGCGACCGAAGCCAGGTACAGGCTCCGGATCGATCTCCCCACCATCGGCCCACCGCCTACCGAGGCCGAGCACGAACCGGTGTGGCAGGCGGTTGCCGCGCTCCCCGGCAAGCAGCGCGCGGCGATCGCTCTGCACTATCTCGAGGATCGGACGATCAACGAGATCGCCAGCATCCTCGACATCGCCCCCTCGACCGCTCGGGTTCATCTCCATCGGGGGCGACAAGCCCTCCGAGACCAACTCGAGCACTTCGATCCCACGACACGGTCCGACCCGTCGGCCGGATCCGACCAAGATAGGCAGGCCACCGAATGACTGACCGACATGACCCGGTCGAGGCCGCGTTCGAGGCCCTCCGCGCCGAGACCGAAGTCCTCGACACAACCAGGCCGATGCGAACCGTGGCCGATCGTCGTCGCGGCCGTCGACGACGGGGCGTAATCCTGGTCGCCGCGGCTGCCTCTCTGCCGCTCGTCGCGGGCGTCTCCTTCTTGATTTCCAACCAAGAACCCGCAGTCGTCGCCGGACCCCCGGACACGACCGTGGCCCCCAGCACAGAGAGCAGTACTTCGGCAGGCGATACCGCCCTACTTGCGGAATCGTCGTGGACTCTTCTATCTGGGAGTGGACCCAGCGGTGAGGTGCCGATCGTCGACGGCTGGCCGATCACCCTCAGTTTCAGTCCCGACACTCTCGTCGGGACCGCCGCCTGCAACGGCTACGGCGCGAACTACTCGATCAACGACGGCAGCGTCACCATCGGCGCGTTCGGCTCTGACGATATGGGATGCGATGGCCCGGTGATGGAGTCGGAGTCGACTTACCTCGCCGCATTCGCTGATGTCGACCACGTCGAGGTCGATGGGGATGAACTGACCCTGACGGGACCATCGACCGAAATGACCTTCGTTCGAAACACCCCCGTGCCCGTGGCTGATCTAGTCGATCAGCTATGGCTCCTCGACACTCTCATCGAAGGCGAAAATGGCTCCTCGGCAACGGGTGATCCCGCAATACTGCTGCTCGATCAGGATGGCACCGTGCGCGGAGGGACGGGCTGCAGATCTCTCAGCGGCGAGTACGTGATATCGGGCCATCAGGTGCGATTCACCTCGTTTCGTGCCGACGGTGATTGCCCGTCCCTACTCCGCGAGCAGGACGGACTGGTGGTGAACGTGCTCGGAGACGGGTTCACCGTAGATGTCGATGGCAGCCTTCTCGTCGTCACATCCCGTGGGAATGAGACGCTGGTCTACAGGGCCATCACCGAAGCGGAGATAGCTGCCACCCCCGGCAGCCCGGTCCGGAGCGACGCGGAATTGCTGGAAGGATCGTCCTGGATCCTCACCCAGGGCGAAGGCCAGAACGGCCAGATCGGCATCGTGGAGGGCTCCGAACCGAGGATCACCTTCACGACCAGCGACACCCTCTCGGGAAGCCTCTCGTGTAATGACTTCACGGCGGGGCTGACAATCGACGGCCGAGACCTGTCGATCCTCCTCCTGCCTCAGCGGACGCAGGTGTGCGGGATCAGCACCACGGAGGCCGAGGCGGCGTTCGAAGCCGCGCTCGCCGACGTGGCCGAATTCGCCCTCGAAGACGATGGTCAGGTGTTGATCGTGACCGGCGGCGAGACCGAGCTGATATTCAATCCCGTCGCCGGCTGACCGGCTGAAACCCGAGGTCAGAGGCGTCATGGAGGGACCGGGTCCGCTAATGTCGGTCGCCACGTCTCGTCATGGGAGCTCCGGATGGCCGAAGTTGTTCTCGAAGGTGTCAGCAAGATCTATCCCAACGGTTTCCAGGCGGTGGATGACCTCTCTCTCACGCTCAACGACGGCGAGTTCCTCGTTCTCGTGGGCCCTTCGGGCTGCGGCAAGTCCACTGCTCTGCGAATGATTGCTGGGCTCGAGGAGATCACCGAAGGCACGCTGAAGATCGGCGATCGAGTCGTCAACGACGTCCATCCCAAAGACCGCGACATCGCCATGGTATTTCAGAACTACGCGCTGTACCCCCACATGACGGTGGGCGAGAACATCGGCTACTCCCTGAAGATGGCCAAGGTCCCGAGGGACGAGATCAAGAGCAGAGTGCGGCAGGCTGCCGCCACCCTGGAGCTCGAGGAGTATCTCGACCGGACACCTCGTCAGCTCTCCGGCGGTCAGCGCCAACGGGTCGCCATGGGTAGAGCCATCGTGCGGAATCCTGCTGCGTTCTTGATGGACGAACCGCTGTCCAACCTCGACGCCAAGCTCCGGGTCCAGATGCGAGCCGAGATCGCCGCCCTCCAACGCAGCCTCGGCACCACCACTCTCTATGTCACCCACGATCAGACCGAGGCGATGACCATGGGCGATCGCGTCGCCGTGATCAAGGACGGCGTCCTCCAGCAGGTCGACAGCCCACAGAACCTCTACGACGTTCCCGTCAATATCTTCGTCGCCGCGTTCATTGGCTCGCCGTCGATGAATCTCTACGAGGCCGAATTCGCGGTACACGACGATGCTGTCCGAATCGATCTGACCTCGGCCTCATTGAGTGCTCCCCTCTCGGTACTCACCGATCGCCCCGGCCTGCGAAGCTACGACGGCAGAAAGATCACTTTGGGAATGCGGCCCGAGGATTTGGAGGACGCCGCGCTCAAGCCCGACCATCCGGCCGATCAGCGATTTCAGACCACGGTCGACTTGGTCGAGGCACTCGGATCCGAATTGCTCGTGCATCTGAGCGTCGATGCCGTCGCCATCGACGCCGGAGACCCCGATGCCGTGCAGGATGTGGCAACCGGAAGCGGCGCACCTTGCGTCGGCCGGTTCAACCCTCGCTCGTCGGTTCGGATGGGTCAGCCCGTGGAAGTGGCCGCCGACACCCGGCGCTTCCACTACTTCGATCCCGAGACCGGGCAGACCATCCAAGGCTGAGGGTCTGTCTCAGCAGGCTCCACCTATCGGAGGCTCTGCTTGTCGAACGCTCTACTTGTCGGAGCCCAGCGCAAAGCCTGACATGAACGGCTTTTGGAGCGCGATGAAGACGATGGCGGGTGGAACCGACACGATCAGAGCCGCGAGCATCAAGGGACCGAACGTCAAACCAGTGTCGAGCGTCTGCAGGCCCTGGAGTCCCACCTGAACGACCTGCTTGTCCTGGTCGGAGACGATGAGGACGGGCCAGAGGTACATGTTCCAGACGAAGACGAACTGGATCACAGCGAGGGCGCCGATCACGTTCCACGACAGCGGGATCAGGATCTTGAACAGGAACTGGAAGGGTGAAGCTCCATCGATCTGGGAAGCCTCGGAGAGGTCGCGCGGCAGATTGGCGAAGTGCTGTCGAAAGAGGAACGCTCCGGTGGCCGACGCCGCGAAAGGGACGACCAGGCCGGCCATCGAGTCCTTCCAACCAAGGTCGGAGACGATCCGGAACAATGCGAGGATCATCACCTCGGTCGGCATCATCAAGGTGATCAAAACGAAGAAGAAGACCAGCCACTTGCCGCGGAACTTGAAATAGACGAACGCCAGACCGGCCAGCAAGGAAAGAATGGTCTTGGCCCCGGTGATCAGGGCCGCCTGAACCAACGAATTCCACATCAGGCGGCCGAGGTTTCGGTCGTTCCACACCTGATCGAAGTGTTTGCTGAGACCGGAACCCGGTGTGAGCTTGAAGCTGAACACTTCGGCGTTGGTCTGAGTGGCCACCAACGCCGCGTAGGCCAAGGGAAACAAGATGATGGCCATCGAGAACCAGATGGCCACGTGGGTAGGCCAGCGCCGGCCCCTGATCAGGCCGGGCTTGCCGACGTGGAGAGACAGCCCACCGGCTTCACGAGCTGCCATAGCTGATGCGTCCCTCCGATTGACGGAATTGCCAGGCCGTGAGGCCGATCACTGCGAGGAACAGAACCACTGACTGCGCGGCGCCGCGCCCGAGGTCGCCGTTGTTGACACCCACCCTGATGAGTTCGTAGATCGCCACCGAGGTGGCTCCGGCCGGCGCTCCCTTGGTGAGGAAGTCGATGGTTCCGTAGACGTCGAAGAACGAGAAGGTGAGGTTGGTGATGAGCAAAAAGAACGCGATGGGGCCAAGGGCCGGCAGCACGATCGAGCGAAAGCGCTGAAACGAGTTGGCTCCATCGAGCGCGGCTGCCTCGATCTGTTCTCGCGGCACGGTCTGCAGACCGGCGAGGAAGAATAGGAGGTTGTAGCCGAGCAGCTTCCAAACCGAGGCGAGAATGATCGTGCCGCGCGCCAAGGTCGCGTTGGTCGCGTAGTTGGGGAACTCGTATCCGAACCAACTGTCGGACACGGCGGCGAAGATCCCGCCGGTTGCGTTGAACATCATGAAGAAGAGGATTCCTGCCACTGGCGGCGAGATGGCGTAAGGCCAGATCAACAGGGTGCGATACACCGTGATCCCACGAATCTTCTGAAAGGTCAGATACGCCAGCGCCAGTCCGAGGACCATGCTGACGATCACGATGCTGCTCGAGATGATGACGGTGTTGAGGTAGATCCTTCGATATCCGCCGTTTTCGTTCTCGAAGATGAAGTAGATGGAGAACAGGAAGATGAGAATCCCGAATGGGCGGATCACCCGGGTGAAATCGTGGGCCCACGACCCTGGATCGGATCGACGGTGCCAGAGGCCGATTCCCCATATGATGCCGACCGCTGTGAGCGGAAGCATCACGACCACTGAGGGACTGGTGACGAGCAATTCCGAGAAGTTGCTCAGGCATCGCTCGCCGACCCGAGGCGTGCCCAGTCGGGTCAGCTTCGTCGAGAGCGTGAAGGTGTTGTAGGCCGGCCAATACAGGAAGAAGACCAGGATCACGAGCGTGGGCGACAGCAGTAGCCACGGCCACCACCAACCCAGCCTGAATGTGCCGGTGCGGATCTCGCCGCTACCCAGATCGGCGGCTCGCTGGGTGAAGATCGCTTTGGTGCCGCTACCGAAAATCCAAGCGAAGCTGCCTGCCAGGGCCACTCCGAGAACGCCCTCGGTCGACTCTGCGTCGGATGCAAACGTGCAGAATCCGAGCGCGCCCAGAATTACAGACGCACCGATCACGCCAAGGGCGGCCCCGAGGGCGACCTCTCGTTTGGTCTTGTAGCCAAACGAGAGGACGCCAACGGCCGCAGCAATTACCAGAGCAGCTACGACTCCCATCGGGTCAGATGACTACTCAGCCGAACAACTCGTTGTAGTCGTCGAGGAACTGCTGAGCTTCGTCCTGAGCCGATGCCATACGGTCGTCGACGTCGACGCCGTTGACGAGGATGTCCTCGACAGCAGCGGTGACAACGTCGCGAATGGCAACGAAGTTACCGATCAGGGCGCCGGTGGACGCCGGGGTGTCGGCGGCAGCATCAAGCTGCTCGGAGGCCACTGCGGAGTTCGGGCTCTCGTCGTACCAGCCCTGCGACTCCAACAGCTCGGTTGCGCCGTTGGTGATCGGAATGTAGCCGGTGGTCTGGTGCCAGAGGGCGGCATTCGCCGGGTTGGAGAAGAAGTTCATGAACGCCAGAGCGCCATCCTGCTCAACCGTGCTCAGACCGTTGGTCATCCAGAGGGTCGCGCCACCGATGAGGTTGCCGACGTAGTCCCTGTCCTGGTTGTAGGGCATGAACGATGTCTGGAGGTCGAATCCGGTCTCCGCTGCCGACTCGCCGATGACGGTGGTGTCGGAGGACGAGTAGATCAACATGGCGACGTTCTCGGAGTTGAATGCGGCGGCGGTGCCACCCCAATCGCGCTGAGTGCCGGTGTAGACGTAGTGACCAGCGGCCTCGAGGTCGCTCCACCACTGCACGTACTCGATTGCTTCATCAGAGTTGAGGAAGATTTCGGTGGCCCGGGCGTCGCGTCCGTTGCTGTTGTTGACGAGGTCGGCACCGGCCTGGCCGAGCGACTGCTCGAAGAACCAGCCGTGGTTCGGCCACGTGATGCAGTTGGCGGGGGCGTCGGGAAGACCGCTGATGGCCTCACATGCTGCCTCGACCTCGGCCCATGTGGCCGGCGGCTCCGTTATGCCTGCGGCGTTGAGGATGTCCATGTTGTTGAACATGGTCGTGGAAGAAGTGTTCCACGGCATCGAGAACAGCTCGCCGTCGATCGTGTAGTACTTCGACGCGGCCGAAACGACATCGTCGAGCACGACCGACTCACCAAGGATCTCGGTGCGGCCGGCAACGGCCCCGGTCACCGAGGTGAAGATCGGGTTGCCGTCCTTGTCGATGGCATCGAGTGCTTCCTGGGTGGCCGCCTCGAAGAAGTGGATCACCTCCGGCGGGTTGCCGTCGTCGATGGCGAGGGCAGTCTGCTCAAACACCGTGTTGTAGGAGTCGAATGGAGTGACCACGACTTCGTAGTCCGGGTGATTGGCATTGAACTCAGCCGCACGATCCTTGGTGAAGTTGAGGCGGGCATCGTCATTGAAGGCGATCCACATCTCGATCGTGGTCGGATCTGCGCCATCGGCCGGAGCCGTTGTTGCAGTGCCGTCGTCTGGTGGTGAACTAGAACCGCCGTCGTCGCCGCACGCCGTCGCGAGCAGGGCAATGGCGAAGAATAAGGCAAGAACCTTCTTCACTGGAATCCCCTCCTAGGATTGTCAAACAAATAGCGTTGCGACGGTAGCACGCAGCCCTCGTGTGAACTCGGTTGAGGTCGTATTCCGACACTTTGCCCAAGACCACCGCCTGTTGAGTCCGAACTCGGTGACTCAAGGGACCCGGCATCAGACACCGACCGCCAATGTCTACCGGCGCTGAATTGACCGACGAGCCCGGGCAATCAGGGCGCAATCACTTCGTCGCCGGGGGAAATGTCGCCGATCACTTCGACCCAACCATCGGCACTGGCCGCGGCCTCGACAGGGACCAGCCGGTCCATGCCGTCAGGGCCGCGGACCTCGACGTTGTACTGGCCCGAGTCGGTGCGAATCAACGCACTCTCCGGGACGGTCACGACATCGGACGCCAACTCTCGTGACCACGCAATCGTGACGGGGATCTGGTCGGCCACCGCTTGGATGACGTCCTCCGTCTGGGCGGTCACCGATGCGCCGCCCGTGTCGTCGATGACGATCGAGTGGACGACCGCCGTGAGCGTGGTCCGATCCGGAAGCCGTATGTCGACTCGGTCGCCGTCCGTCACGGTCCCACGCTCCGCAGCCAGTACCGAGAACGTGACCTCCCGGTCATTCGCCGTCAGCGTCATCATTGCGTCAGCGGCCGCGACGGAATCGCCCACCGCGACAGAGACCGGTCCGACCCGGCGAGTATCGGCGATGTAGACGACGGCTCCGGCGTCGACGCGTCCGGTTGGTTCGGCGCCGATCGAATCCTGCCAGCGCTCAACCATGGCCTCGGTGTTGGTGGTGAACGTCTCGTCGACCGTGATGGTGTCGTCGGGGTCGAATCCGAGGGCTACGAGGTTCGTCTCGAGCTGAAGGACATCGGCGCCTTCATCACCTCGACCAAGATCGCGATAGTTGGGAAGTTCGCCGAACAACGCCACCGTCGGCTCGTTGCCTAGACGCCAGAGCACGTCACCCCGATCAACCGTGGCACCCTCGGAGACAATCTGCGTGACGACGCTGGGTAAGGACCCTGAGCCGGGTGTGGCGGAAGCGGCGCTGCTCTGGGTCTCCAGTCGGACGAACGCAGTCGTCGCATTGGTGTAGACGACCATGCCGTCGGCAGTGAAGGACTGGCCGAGCGAACGTGTCACGACGGTCGAGGTGTCGCGCTCCTCTGCGACCGGCACTGAATTGTTGTCGAAAAGGTTTCGCGGCTCGTAGATGAACGCAATCAAGGCGATCGCAATCCCTACGAGCACGAATGGCGCGATCCGGCGGAGATTCCTCATGCGGCTCTCAATGCTTCGGTCGGGGCGAGGCGGGCGGCCCGCATCGCCGGATAAAGACCAGCGATCGCGCCGATGGCTACGGCGGCCACGAAACCGCCGACCGCGGCCTCGGGCGGGATCACGACCTCCCACTCCTGGGTGCTGGCGTAGACGGCGGTAACGGTGGCGCCGAGACCAACACCGGCGAGACCACCAAGGGTCGAGAGCAGCAGGGCCTCGGTGAGGAATTGCCGGCGGATGTGAGCACGGGTGGCACCGAGAGCCCGGCGCAGACCGATCTCGTTGCGCCGTTCGATAACGGCGATGACCATCACGTTGGCGATGCCGATGCCGCCGACCAGAAGAGCCACGGCGCCGAGGCCGAGGAACAAGCTCGTGAACGCGCTGTCAGCGGCTTCCTCGGCTTCCAGCACATCGGATGGGCGGGATACCGAGACCTCGTCCGGCTCGGCGGGATCGACCGTGGCGGCGAGAACTCCGCGGACCGCGTCGAGCGATTCCGATGGTGTCCGTAGATAGACGATGCTGGGGTTCAACTCGCTGTCGAACAGCGCGGTCGCCACGTCCATCCCGATGAGAACCGAGCGGTCGAGATCGGCGGCGAGAGGAAACGGGTCGAGAATGCCCACAACCGTGAACCACTCACCTCCGATGAACACCTGCATCCCCGCGTCGACCGATTCGATGCCGAGCCGATTCGCTGATTCCGAACCGAGGACGACGTTGGTATACGACGCTGACGCACTGTTGAGCCAAACGCCCTCGTCAACCTCGCCGTTCAGCGTGCCGAGCAAGCCGAGATCGGCCGCGACGACGGTGAGGCCACCGGTCCGGTTCTCGTTGACGTAGTCGTTGCGGAGCACCGACACGTCGAGTTCGACCACGTCTGCGACTTCGTCCACCGGTCCAATTCGTCGGATCTTGGCGACGGCGTCCTCGGGAAGAACTCCGTCGCCGCCGCCGAAGCCTCCGCCGGGAGAAACCGTCAACAAGTTGGTGCCAAGCGCCTCGATCTTGTTGCTCAGATCGGCTCGGCTGCTTTCCGACAGACCGAGTACGCCGACCATCGCGGCGATCCCGATGGTGACGCCGAGGGCCGACAGGGCCGTGCGCATCTTTCGGGTTCGAAGGCCGGTACTGCCGACGCCGAGGACGTCGCCGATCCGAAGTCGACTCTTCTGTACGCGACCGTCTGTCGGTCTCATTTCACGGCTCCGCTATGTGAGATTTCGGGAAGGGAAGCGCGCCGAGACAAGTGCGAGAGTGAGTCGTGTTCGATGCGGCCGTCGCGCACCGAGATCTGGCGGGGAAGACCCGCCGCCACGTCGTGGTCGTGGGTGATCACCACGATTGTCGTGCCTTCGGCGTTGAGCTCGTGGATCAGCTCCATGATCGACTCGCTCGAGCGACTGTCGAGGTTGCCGGTGGGTTCGTCGGCAAGGACGATCGCGGGGCGGTGCACCACCGCCCGAGCGATGGCGACCCGTTGGCGTTCGCCGCCCGAAAGCTGGTTGGGGAAGTGAGACAGCCGCTCTCCGAGCCCCACCCGGATCAACGCCTGCGCGGCGCGCTGGCGCCTCTGCCGTGGTTTGGTCCCGGAGTAGAGGAGCCCGTTGCCGACATTGTCGAGGGCGCTCATTCCGTCGATCAGGAAGAACTGTTGGAAGACGAAGCCGATCAGCTGCGACCGCACGGCCGACAGACGACGGTCGCCCATGCGGGAGAGGTCACGTCCGTCGACCAGGACCGTGCCCTCGGTCGGCCGATCCAGAGTGCCCATTACGTGAAGCATGGTCGACTTGCCGGAACCTGACGGCCCGACAATTGCCGCCAACTCGCCATCCTCGATTCTCAGATCAACTCCGGCGAGCGCATGGACGGGTGGCGTACCGGGGTATTTCTTGACGATGCCGCGCAGCTCGAGAGCGGCGGCTGGGGGTGTCGCGCTCACTGGGGCACCACGAGTTGGTCGCCCGGCTGCAGCGATGAGGAGGTGATCTCCACGACGCCGTCGTCAAACGCTCCTGTCTCGACGGCGACGAGAACCGAGGTGTCGCCTTCCAGCACTTTCTCGACTGCGAATCCACCCTCGGCGAGAGTGATCAGCGCCCGGGTCGGCACCACGGTCGCCCCGAAGACGGAGTCGCCGGCAACCGTGACGGTCACCTCGGAGGCCGGGAGGTCGGCGTCAACCAACTCTGTGATCTCGACAATGACGTCGATTGTCGGGTCGGCCCCCTGCCCGCCTCCCTGGGGCGTCGTGCCGACCTCGGTTACCACGCCACTGACGACGGACTCGTCGGGAAGTTCGATGTCGACGACTTGGCCGACGCTCCAATCACCCTGTTCGGCGAGCCCGACGGGAATCACCACGGAAAGCGTCTGGGTCGACAGTTCGAGGACCGGGCGTCCGATCGTGAGCACCGAATTGGGATCGACGAGCCAAGCGGAGACCTGCCGACCTTCGGGAACGAGCACGTAGGCCCGTTCGATGCCGTCTTCGGCGAGTCCGTCGACCTCCGTGACACTGGTGAGTGCTCGAACTTCGGTGTCACCGACGAGGTAGAGGACGGACCCGTGCTCGATCGGAGTGCCGAGGTCGGCGAGGTTGCTGAGCTGGCCGATTTGGTCGGCGACAACCGTGGTGGTGATCGCTCGTGCCGACACGCTCGCGAGGGTGACGCCGCTGCGTGCGGGGTCGCCGATCTGGGGAGCTGTGGTGACCGACACCGGTCCGTCGACCACGATCGCGGTCTGGGCGTCGAAGATGCCGGTGACCTCGAGCCCCATGTCGTCTTGCCAGCGCTCGACCATGTCCGCGGTCGAGGCGGTGTATGTCTCGTCGATCGTCACGAGCCCATCGGAGTCGTAGCCAAGGGCAACGAGATTGGTCTCGAGTTGCAGCACATCCGGACCGTCGTCGTCATCGGCAAGATCGCGCCAAGCGGGGACAGTTCCGTAGAACACGACCACGGGGATCTCATCGATCTCGACCACGACATCGCCGCGACGGAGGACGGTCCCGGGCTCTACGGTCGAGGTCACAGTCCCGTCGACAGGTCCTGCGACATCGACGGCATTTCCGTAGCCGAGGTCGCCGACCCAATCGACCTCCTCAATCAGATCCCGTATCTCGACAGGCGCGGTTGCCAGTTGAAGCTCTACGGCTGAATCCGCCGACTCACCGTCGTCTGCTGAGTCCAGCGCGACGTTGGTCGCGATCGAGCCGCCGACGCCGAGCACGAGTCCCGCCAGGAGGTAGGGCCAACGCCGAGTCGACGGAAGGATGATCGGTTCGTTTGGCTGGGTCATCAGTTGCCCGGCCCGACACCCACGGCGGAGAATGCGGCGTCGATGATCGGCGCGCACACGTCGAGTGCTGCGGCGACTGCCGGGTCGCTCGCGTCGAGACCGAGGTTCTGGGCAAACCGAGCATTGCGGTCACCGAATCCGCCTTGACCCTGGCCTTGGCCGCGTTGCGGGCCTTCGCCGTCTGCTGGTGGCGTGTCTCCGTCCTGGCCTCCCGCACCGGGACCGCCGCCAAGGGACAGATCGCCGACGTCAAAGCCCTCGGAGCGGATGCAGTCGGAGAATGCCACGAACGCGTCCTGCAGCTCCGGGTTGTCGCCGAGAGCCGCTCGCCCACCGCCGCCGAACCCAACGCCATCGAGAAGGGGGAAGCACACCTCCGACGCGTCTTGGAACTCCTGGGATCGCGGGTCGACCGCGGCGTCTTGGAACGCGTTCCGAAGGTCAGGATTGCCGCTGGCATCAACCCCGATGTCGGGGAAGTCGATGCCCTCGCCACGGATGCACTCGGAGAACGCTAGCGCGGCATCCTCGGGGCTCAGATCATCCTCGACCGTTGGTTCGTCGGCGAGGTTTGCGCCTGCGGCATCTTCGAGGCTGGCAATAGCAAGTGACACACCGTCGGAATCGCTACCGCAGGCGGCGCCAAGCAGGCTGAGGGCGGCGAGTAACGCAATGAGGACGGGAAAACGGGTTCGGGACATGAGGACTCCTGAGGAAAGGAACATCACCGTTGTACGAACTCAGGGAAAGACTTTCGTAAGAGCCATGGCCTTGGGTGACCTGGCGTCAGCTCTCGGCGGGCTCGGAATGCTCCGATAGCCGCCAACCCCGCAGCGCCGGATATGCCCGGGCGACAAATCCGACTCCGAGGATGCACGCCAGCCCCCCGCTCCACGCCGACACCCTCACATTGGTGGCCTGAGCAACAACTCCGGACTCGACGTCGCCGAGTCGTGGCCCTCCTGTGACGTTGGCGATGTGAAGGGCGCTGAGACGACCCCGCAACCGGTCGGGGACGGAAAGCTGAATGATCGTGTTTCGCATGACAGCCGACACAACATCGGCCCATCCGGCGACTGCGAGCAGCACGACCGCCATCCACATCCACGGCGAGAAACCGAAGGCGGCGATCGATCCTCCCCAGAGAATCACCGCGAGGATCACTCCCCTTCCCTGTCGGTCGATCTGCCCGATCCACCCCGATGTGGCCGCGCCTATCAATGCCCCCGCGGCCGGTGCGGCATAGAGAAGGCCCACCGCCCCCGGCTGATTGAACACGCGTAGTGCGAGCTCGGGAAAGAGCGTGCGAGGCATTCCAAACACCATGGCGTCGAGGTCGATCACGAAAGCCCCCTCAACGGCCGGTTTCGAACGCAGATATCGCCAGCCGACCATGGCCGACCTCCAACCGGGTGGGGTCCCTCCGCCGGCCGGAATCATAGGCGTCATCATCAACAGTGCGATCGTCGCCGCCCCGAACGTGGCCACGTCGACCCAGTAGGCGACCGACACGCTCGACGCGATCACCAGACCGGCGATGGCCGGGCCGACCACCATGGCAACTTGAAAGCTGATCTGCCCCAGAGCGAGTGCGGCCGGGAGTTGCGCCGCCGGCACAAGTGAAGGGGTGGAGGCGGTGCGAGTCGGAGCGTCGATTCCCGAGAGCGCGGCGATCACGGAGGTCAACACGAAGATGACCCACAAATGGGGTTCGGACAACGCCGCGTTCACGGCCAGACCTACCGACGCGAGGGCCAGCAGCACCTGGGTGACGAGAAGTATCCGTCGTCGATCGAAGGCGTCGGCGAGCGTGCCACCGAGGAACGAGGCGAACAGCAGCGGCGGGAGCTGCGCCAGACCGAGCAGACCGACCATGAGGGTGGATCCGGTGATGTCGTACACCTGGACCGGCGCGGCCACGACGGTGAATTGCGATCCGGCCACCGAGATGGTGCGCCCGATGAACAGCAACCTGAATTGCCGGGACTCCCGCAGCGGCGTGATATCTGCGAGCAACCTCATCGGGAGAAACTAGGCCTCACCGACTCAGGGTTGACGCGTGCCCTCGGGATAGAGGTGGCCGATGCTGCCGGGCGCGACCCGACATTGCTCGACGAATACCTCGAGATCGGATTCCTTCACCCGGATGACCCGGCCGAACTTGTAGGCCGGCAGGTCGCCCTCATCGATGAATCGGTAGACGGTTCGGGAGGTGACGCCGAGCTGGGCGGCCGCCTCTTTTGTGGACAACCAGTTGGTCGGTTCGAGACTCATAAAAGTATTTCTAGCGCACTTTCAATCCTTCCGGTATGGTTCCACACGGACAGCCACGCAGCGTGGGATTTCTGCTGCTGGTTCATGCGGAGGGAAGCATATGAAGGCGATATCGCCGGCGGTTGAGCACCGCGACGCCAGAGTCAGCCGACTCAAGATCATCGCGCCCCGTCGCGGGCTGCCCAACGGCCGGGCTCTGCTCGGAGCGCTGCTGATCTCGCTGGCTGCGATCGGGGCCTATGTCGGTGCCACCAGCGGATCCGACGGTCCCTCCACAGAATTCCTGGTGCTCACCACACCAATTGGTGCCGGAGAACCGGTCGCTCTCAGCGCGGTCGCACTCCGACCCATGGACATCCCCGACGAGATGTCCGCCTCCGCGCTCAATTCGACCGTGGGGCTCGATGGAGCCACAGCTCTGCGAGATCTGAGAGCCGGTGAGCTTCTGTCGGTCGACGACCTTCTCGCTGCTCCGCTCGTCGACGGCGCTCCGATCGGATCGGTCCACGAGGTCTCGATTCCGGTTCCGCTCGATCGGACCCCCTCGGGTCTGGTTCGTGGCGATCGGGTCACCGTTCTCTCGACACTGCGAATCCTCGACACCCCCACCACCGTCGTCGCCCTCGAAGACGCCGTGGTGGTCTCGTTCGAATCCGGGTCGAGTCAGATCGGATCCACGGGATCCGGTGTACTCACCCTGGCCATAGCCGACGCCGACTCCGTCGTCTCCACTGCCCATCTCTCCCAGCAGGGGAATCTCACCGTGGTTCGCTCCACCCGTGCCATTGCCGATTCCTACCCGCGGGCCTACTCCGTCGATCAGGTAGCGCTCACGACTCAGGCTGCCGGATCGTGAACCGCCAGCGCTGGGTCGTTCTCGGCCTTGCCCACCCTCGAGCAGCGTGGTTCAGCGAACTCGCCCGCTGGGCCACCTCAGCCACCATTCCCGTCGAGTTCGTGAAGTGCATGTCGGCCAACGAACTTCGGGCCCGCCTGTCGGCAGGTAGGGCGTACTCCGCTCTCCTCGTCGGCGACAGAGTCAGCGGGTTCGACCGCGATCTCGTCGACGCCGCGACAACCGCAGGCACAACCGTCATCGTGGTCGACCCAGTACCCGGCCACGACTGGTCCGAACTCGGAGTGGCCGGCGTGGTCCAGTCCCCGCTCAGCCGCGAGGAACTCCTCTCCACGCTCGAACAGCATGCAACTCCGGTCGAGGTCGTCACCACCACCACCCACCCCGACCCTGGCGTCCCCGAGGGATCCTGGCGGGGACGACTCATCGCCGTCACCGGACCAGGCGGTGCCGGAAAGTCGACTACGGCAATGGCCGCAGCCCAGGCGCTCGGATCCGAGCGGGCCAATCACGACATGGTCCTGCTGGCCGACTTCGATCTCAACGGCGAGCAAGCCATGCTCCACGACGCCCGCGATGTCATACCCGGCGTTCAAGAGTTGGTCGACGCCCACCGCACCGGACGAATGACAGTCGATCGCACCAGATCGATGGTATTCGACACCGGCAACCGCGGCTATCACCTACTGCTCGGGCTCCGCCGTCATCGAGACTGGACAGTGTTGCGGAGGCGCTCGTTCGAGGCCGCTCTCGACACCCTGTTGCGGTCATATCGAACGGTGGTCGCCGATGTGTCGCCCGACTTCGAAGGCGAGCGCGAGACCGGGTCCCTCGATATTGCTGAGCGCAACCTCATGGCCCGCTCCACGCTCGATCGCGCCGACATCATCATCGCCGTGGGTGCCCACGGGATGAAGGGGATCCACTCGTTGGCTCTGACGCTTCGCGAGCTGCTCAGCCACGAGATCGAACCGGCCCGGATGGTGACTGTGATCAATCGGGCTCCGCGGAATCCGGCCCGGCGCTCCGACGACACCAAGGCCTTGGCCGCACTCGTGCAATCGGCCACCGGTGCCCACGAGATCTCCAGCCCGCTGTTTCTCACCGACCGCAAGGATCTCGAATCAGCTCTCCGAGACGGAGTGCGGCTACCGCCGGCCCTCACCAAGCCCATCGGCAACGAGATCAGCCGCCGACTCAACCAGGCGGCGTCCCGCTCCGGCGAGCCCTTCGGGAGCCAACCCGAACTCGTGGCGCCTGGCTCACTCGGAAGCTGGACCGAGGAGGCCGGATGACCTCGGCCGCCCTCCTCACCCCTCTCGAGCACATCGAGCGTGTGGTGCAGGAACGCGCCAAGGCCAGCTCACTCGACCTCGACGACGGCGGCGCTCTCGACGCGTTGACCAACTTGGTGGCCGTCGAGATATCGAGCTGGAACAACGATCACATGCGGGGACTGAGGCCGTATCCGATCGACGACCCCGACACGGTCGCCGAGCGGGCCATGCGCAACCTCACCGGCTACGGGCCACTGGCCCCACTCCTCGAAGACGACGACGTCTGGGAGAGCCTCGTCACGTTCAGTGCCGCGAGATGACACGGAAACTGAGATCTTGAGACAGCCTTTCGATGAATTCGGGGCGCCTGAGTGGCACGGCTGTGGCACGACCCGAACCCGCCCACGGAGCCGATCGCACCATCGCGAACGTTCTGGTCAAGAGCACGGCCGAGTTTCCGGCCCCCACAGGTCACCTCACGGACACTTCCTGCGGGCAATAGTCCCCCCTTAGGTAAGAAGTCTCTCCGTACGCTCGTCACCGATGCGCGCTGAGAGAAATCTCTGCACAGCGGACTTGGCTGTGGCTGCAGTCTCTGTCTCGAGGCCACCAGCTACCGCTGCGCGTAGCCAGTTCTGGTAGTCGACTGCGATCTGCTCGTGCTCTCCGTCTTCCATGAGGCTCCGATCCATTCGCTGAACATGACGCGTCAGGCATGGAACGAGATCTTCTCCCCGCTCCTCATTCACAAAACACCGCCAGGTCTTTCCTGAGTAGCGGCTGCAGAGGAGAGTAGTGAGCGAGAGCCCATCGAGCGCATGGACAAGATCTTTGGAGCTTGGGCCGGCGCCCTCTACAAGCACAACATTGGTCCGATCAGCGAACCCCTTAAGTTCCTCGGTCGGCACGCTCCGGCTGCCGTCGAACAGGAGTACGTTGACTGATGAATGCTCAAGCCGGATCTGGTGAGAGCGTCGCTTCTCGTCGAGAACAAGGACGCCCTCTCGTGAGGCCAGACCGGCGGGCAGGCTGCCGGAAGGCCCACCCTGCGATCGGAGCAAGAACACGAACTCGCCCCCGCTTGGCTCTTCGTACTCAAGAATCCGGTCTATAAGATCGATCGACCGCTCCGTATCCCACGAATCAACGAGAATCGTGAGTCTCGTGAAGCCGACCTCGCGCCGAAGGAGATGGAAGAGTTCGCGTAACGTCGGCGACTCGTCGGGAGGGAGAGGGAAGCTCCCGTCGGACCACGCTAGACCGCGGTTTACTCTCGCCGGCATGTTATTGCCTCGGTTGTGTCTGGGCGCACTTACCGCCTGTCGGCCAGAACCCTTCGAAATTGAGTTATCTTCCGTGATGTCAATGACAGTCATGGCAACTCTCCCACAGGGTGATTCGTCCAATTGGCGCGTGCGTCTGCTAGCGCCGTCCGCATCGATTCAAGTGAGCCCACGACCCACTTCGAATCAGACGTCGGTATCAACGTACCAAGTACCTCATTCTCGCCCCCTGCCGCCGCCCGCAACACATCGGCGTACTCAAAGGGTGCAAGGCGCTCGAACACGTCGACGTCAGGCAGTTCTTGTAGATGACGTAGGTGATGAGGACACGGAGTCCCGCCATCAGTGTGAGCTTCGCGACACATGACGAGACAGCCGTCGTCGAACGTCGTATCGACTGCCTCGACGCGGTACGAGACTCCCCGCGTGTAGTCCAAACGAACAAGACTTCCCTCAGGATCCACGATGTCGAGACACTTAACCTCTCGCGGCTGACCCTTCCCGACATGCGACTCGCACCAAATTGTTCGGCCCTGGAAGGGCACTACCATGTCGAAACCTATGTCCGAGTAGGTTTCGGCGTCGAAGTCCTCGGGGACTCCAAAGGTGCTGTCTGAAACGAGCGGCACGTGCTGTCCGGCCGCCTTCACAACGATGCCTCCAGGCAAGTCGTCGCCTGCAACCAGAGTGAGGATACCAAAGAAGTGTGACGCCATATCATAGGTGATGCCGGTCTGGAGGCTCGGGAGCCGCTCGGGCTCGATGGGGTCATCCTCCCACATATGGAAGTGGATTTCAGCCACTTCCTGGATATGTCCGGACAAAGTGTCCGTGATCCCCAGAATCCCATGGGCTCGTGCTAGGTAGTGGTCCATCCCACGAACGGCAACGGGCGTAGGCGACATCGCTAGTGCCGACTCAAGCTCGTCGATCTGCGCCACTTCGGTCGCCAACGGTTTCTCGATGATCACCAGCGGTGTCGGCGCAGGAGCGACATCGCTCCCGATCCACCTAGCGGCCTGGACTGTATGGGTCTTGTCGGGGGTGGCAACTAGCACGACATCGGGGTTCAGCGTTGCGATGTCGTCCATGCATGAGACACACCAATCCGCCATCACAACCTCGATCAGGCCGGGCGTCTGGTCAACTTCGTTGACATCGTCGTCGTGATCGTGCAATCGCTTGGCCCATGGTTTTCGATATTGGTCATCCGGCATGCTGGGAGCTGTGTCAACGTACGTGACTATCAGGTTCCCGAATGTTGCGGCATAATCGCCGAAGTTCTCGCGGTATCTCGCGACCCAGTCGCCAGTGCCGAGCACGACTACTTCAAGTGCGCGATTGAGGCCTTGACGGATCTCGAACTCCTCCTCCAAGAGGGTCCGCCGATACTCAAGCAGATTCGCAATATGTTCCGCCAGTGCCATGGTTCTCGTGTCTAGGTCGATCTGGCACGCGCTTGCTCGCCCGCCAATCCTGTCTCGGACTGTGGGAGACACTAGCCATAGATCTCCTACCGAGCGCAATCTGCGTATAGCGGGCCACATCCAGCATCCAGCTCAGGCTCGCCTTAGCCGCCCAGCCGAATACGCTTGCAGCCTGTCGCCCGAACTCCACGATGTGCCCTCGCCGGAGGTCTATCGGTGCGACGAACCAGCCGTAGTGCAAGTCGAAGGGCAGGTTTACACCGCTTCTGATCGACGCGGCCCGGCCGTGCCGTCACGTGGTGGGTGACCGGTGATTCGTGGACGAGACTTTCGCCGAGGTCAACGGCGTTTGGCGTTACGTGTGTACCGGGCTGTTGACCGGCACGGCCAGGTCATCGACGTGTACGTGTCGAAGAAGCGTCACATCGCTGCCGCCAGGAGATTCTTTGCGAACGCCATGAGCAACCACGGGCGGCCGATTGAGGCCACCACCGATCTGGCTGCACCCTTGCTTCGGGTGATCGATGAGATGATCCCTGACGTAGTGCACGACACCGAGCAGTATTCGACAACCGGATCGGCAACGACCACGGCAGACCAAAGCAAGACTCCGGCCGATGCAAGGTCTGCGAACCGACCGGACCGCGTCGGTCGCGATTCGTGGCCACGCGTTCATGCAGAACGTTCGACGCGGTCGCTACGAACTCGGCGCCGAAGCCCGCCACGACCGTCTACGCGTCGCGGCAGCCTTCGACGAACTTGCCGAGGTGATCCGACCGGACACCGACACCAGCCACGTGAGCCGCGCCAACCGATTGACCAACACAACGGTGCCACCTCGACCCCAACCCAGCAAGCTGCGCCAGTCGATCGATCAACGAAAAGGTGCCTTCAGCCTCTCGATCATGTCCAACGGACAACGAGCCTCGCCCGGCTGAAACGCTTGCCAATCCACACGTGCACCCGTGCCTTCATCGACCCTTTCGGGGAGACAGCAACGATCATGATGATTGGTCGCTCCGCTCCCGCCTCGGAAGAGGAAGCGATCAACTCTGCCGCCTTGGAGTCTCCACGGCTTGGGTACGCCCGTCCATCTGGATGTGTGTGCCAGTCGCCCAGATACTCGACGTCCCCAGCCCTCGACGTCCAAATCCGGGCGACCTCGCTCTCCTGCCAGTCCTGATCGGGATCGAACGATCTCGGTTCGTGCTTTGCGTCTGGCCCCGGTCCTATGACATCGGTGATCCGCGCCGCAGTGGAGTCGAGCCATCGACCCATGACGATGCCACCGGTCTCCAGCGGCAGCGTCCGCACAGCTTCGCCGACCAGCGTTGCCCAATCGACTCGCTCGATGTAGACGGTCAGTCGTCGTGGCACGGACAGTCCGGATGAACAGAGAGTTCGAAAGATCCCCACTCAGGCGGCTCGAACAAGGCACCGTCCGGACGTCGCAACGACAGCACGTGGACATCGCGCTCATACCTCGGGTAGCCATCACGAGTCCCGCGGCATAGCTCACCGAAGGCGAGCCGCGCTCCATGGTGTACCAGGGGCAGTAGATCCACAGCTGACGCGGTGAAAGTCGGGTCTGCACAACCGCGGGCCTGCACGCGACGCTGGTCGGTCGGCGGTGCGGGCACAGGAATACTCCCCCCGTGGTCTGGGCTCAAGTGCAGCTCCAAGCAGTGGAAGCATCCGGTCTCTCCCGGCACGATGCGGCCAACGACTCCGCCGACGCCTTCAATGCTCCAGATGGCAAGCATCGGCACCCCGACCATCTGGGCGCAGTCCGCCAGCGCGGCAGTCACATTGTCCTCTGCCGTTGCGTCGATGACCAGATCAACATCAGCAAGGAATTCGGTGAGAACGTCCAGATCATCGTCGGAAGTTCCTTGGGCCGCCGCTCCGATAACTGCGCCCGAGGGAACTACCCTCGTGTACGGGTAGTTCAGCTGGAACTCGAGCGCGAGGAACAGCGCCTTCGACACGCCGGCGGCGCGCAGACCCGTCTCCCATCGCACGACCGTTCCAGCATCGACAAAGTCATGATCGATGATTCTCAGCTCTTGCACGAGGTTGCGCGCAAGTTCCTTAGCAAGTGGCGCTCCGAGGCTCCCCAGTCCGGCAACGAGAACACGCTTGTCCCGCAGCGCCGCGAGCTCGGGAATTCGCTCCAACAGGTCGGCAACACCACAGCGCATGCCACGCACCAACCCCGCTGAGATGCGGTGACCGGGTCGCTCCTCTTCGCCGGCCTTCGGTTTCGGCGGTCGTCCCTTGGCTCGCTTGCCCAGCACGACAAAGACCCACGCGTCCGCATACTCACCCTGACGGACTTCTTCAGGGAAGACCAGGCCAACCAGTGCGATTGCCGGGCCTCGCCCATGCCAGGACATCGTGTGCGGCGTCCGCCCGCCTTGGGCCACGAAAGCGTCCAAGAACTCGGCCGCATCTTTCGCCACCGGAGGTGCGGCAAGGCGCTTCCAGACGCAGGACAGGCTAGGTCCTGCCAGGCCGGCGACAAGCTCATCGGGTGCAGTGGCGAGCGTCTGGTTGTCGCGGCGAAGGACTGTGACAGCCCCGGTGCCTATCGGTGGCAGATCTAGATCGCTGATGCTTGCTCCAGAGAGAAGCCCGAGCCACTCGACAGAGTCGGCCAGGCGGACGGTGCATTCACCGCCGTCGATACCAGACGCAGCGTGAAGGATTTCAGCCGGAACGAGGATCCCGCCGAGCGGACGGAAATCGTAGTAGTCCGTGTACGGCTCCCCCTGAGGCTCTTCAACGGCGAGAAGTGTTTCGCCTCCCTCGCGAACAGCACGAATCAACTCCGGCACTCGCGCGGCAATCACGTCTCCGGCAAGCCAGTCTCTGCGCCAATGCTCACTTCCGCGAGGGAAGACGCAGAGATTCTTCCCAAACGGGTGCTGATGGCGCGGCAGGTCGAGCTCTGGCGCTGCAACTTCGAACCTCGTCCATGGATAGTGGTAGGGGTAGTGGACCACAAGCTTGACGGGCTCGGCCTCACCCCCGACCACGACCGCACCCTGCAACACGAGCCGTCCGGCGGCTATCGCGTCCGCGTCCTCCGCGAAAGCGAGACCGTTACGCCGGAACGAATCCAGCTCCGCTTCCCGCCGCCCCGGCCACCTATCCCACCAAGCTTGCAAGATAGATCAGCCGACCTTGCGGCCCGGAGGCGGCTTCGGCGGACCCGGCGGGCCTGGAGGAGGCCCGGGAGGATCCGGCGGATCAGCCGGAGGCCCTTGAGGTGGATCGACTGGTCGATTCGGGGGATTCGGATCGTTAGGCATGTTCCTGCTCCTACGGCTAGAGAATCGCTCGGAGGCTCTGAGTCTGACACCGAGGTGCGACACCGAGGCGTTGGATCAGGCCACTATCAAGCGTACGTACGTTCGACCATAGCACGCTGTGGGTCACTTGCTCTCTCGTACGACGATGACCCATCGACGCCGATCACGAAGTTGGGCCGGGGATGTGGGGTGTGGGGTGTGGGGGCCGAATACCCCGTCGTGCCTCGAATTCAGCATGTCTTATGTCAGTGGATCAGATATCTAGAACTCTTCCGACACCGCCGTTTCCCGACTCGCATCCCGCGAAACGCCAGGCCAGAGTACACGGATGAGTTTCCGGCACCCTCAGGCTGCTCTTGGTGTCCGGCGACAAGCGCGACGCGGAGATCCTCGCTATTCGCCATCAGGTCCTGGTGGTGCAGCGCCAGATTGACCGCCCTAGATTCACACCGACGGATCGGACGATCCTGGCCGTGCTCTCGCGGGCATTCGATCCCCGACGACTGAGCCAGGCCATGTTGATCATGAAGCCGGCGACGGTGATCGGCTGGCATCGACGTCACGTCGCGCGCCACCGGACCCAACCACCTGTGCCCAGAACGGGACGGCCACCCAAATCAGCCGAGCTCCGCCGGCTAGTGCTGCGGCCCGATACTGAGAACCCAAACTTGGGGTACCGGCGTATGCACGGTGAGATGTGCCGTCTCGGACACCGCATCGCCGCGTCGTCAGTGTGGAAGATCCTGCGAGAGGCCGGACGTGAACCCACCCCAAACCGCAGCGGCGGACCCTCGTGGAGCGAGTTCATTGCCAGCCATTCCCATGCCTTGGTCGCGACCGACTTCTTCTGCGCTAACGCCGTTGCTCTGCATCGCTCCCATGTGCTGTTCCTCATCGAGATCGAGACTCGACGCGTGCACCTCGCCAGGATCACCACCAACCCCACCGGCAACCGGACCACCCAAGCTGCCCGGAACCTGCTTATAGGCCACGACAAAGCCATCAGGTTCGTGATCCGCGACGGCGCCGGCAAATACGCCCGATCATTCGATGATGTCCTCGCCGGCATCGGCGGCTCGGTCATCACCGTCCCACCTGGCGCTCCTTGAGCAAACGCGTTCGCTGAGCGATGGATCCGCACCGTCCGCCACGAACTGCACGACCGCACGCTGATCTGGAATCAACGCCAACTCCGTCGGCTGTTCGACTTCCTCTGGCGCTACGGATGAAAGTCAAGTGGTTCTAGGGACAGCGCGGCTGCGTTGGGAGACGAACTCGCGGTAGGCCCTTTCGGCGTTGATGGCCACTTGCTGCTCTCGGACACGCTGCTCTGTTGAAGCGTAGACGCGTCCACCGCTGCGCTTTCCGCGAACGCTGGGTGCGCCGGCGGTGAGTTCCACCCTACGGCGCTTCTCCGCAGTCAGCGAAGGCCTGCCATAGGCGTACTCCTCGTCCTTCGTGAGCATGTGCCAGAACAGCACCGCGAGCTTTCTCGCTACCGCGACGGTCGCCACGTTGGCGCCGCGCCGAGCCCGGATGCGCTCAGCAAAGGCGTGCATCGGGCCAGGGGCTCGAGCAACCACCCAGGCCGACTCGACCAGAGCAGAGCGTGCTCCAGCACACCCCTGTTTGGAGATGGAACCATGGCGAGCAGGAGCGATCCCGGACTGGTGGACCTTGGGATCCAGGCCCAGGTAGCTCACGAGCTGGCTCGGACTATCAAAACGGCCGATGTTCCCAACAGCAGCCATAAACGCCGACGCGGTCGTGAGGTTGACCCCCGGCACGGTGAGCAGCAGATGGACCGCGCGATCCTCCAGAGCCGCGCTCGCGATGGCCTGGTCAAGACGCTCGAGCTCTTCACCCAATAACTGGAGCTGGCGAAGACACGACGACACCGTCTCCCGCTCGTCATCGACCAGATCGACACCTCCAAGCCACCGCAGGCCTTTCACCCCAAACAAGTCCGATGCCGGCGGCCGCTCAACCAGGTTCCGGTGCAGCACAGCATGGATCTGATTCTTCAGACCTGTCCGCTCACGCACGAGCTGCGCACGCCGACTCATCCGCCGGCGCGCCAAACGCGTCTGCTCCGAACCCAGCCACACCTCAGGGAAGAACCCCGTACCAAGAAGCTGAGCAAGAGTGCGGGCGTCGAGCTGGTCGGTCTTTGCTCGAGCCGTCCCGATCAGATTCGTGACGGCCGCGTTGGCCACCGCAACCCGGGCCACATGAGGCTCAATGATCCGGGCGATCGCCAAAGCGTTCCCGGTCGCCTCAAGACCGACCTGATCAGTCGGCCGCAACGATGCCGCGAATGCTGCCAGCTCTGCTCGACGAGCCGGGACCCGCGGATGCTTGGTCACCTCACCGTCTTCGAAGATCGCCACCTCACAGAAGTCGCGATGGACATCAAGACCTATCGAACGCATTGCCTTCTCCCTTCATCAGTGAGGGAGAAGCCGGGCGAACGACAACTACGGATACGTGCTCGCAGCACAACCGGGCCAGTCGCAGGGGCGGCCAGCTACAACAACGGGCTCGAAGCCCATAGTGAAAGTCTCGGCCTGCCCAACCATTGTCCTCCCAGGAAGCCCCGAACCCGGTGACTACGAACGTAACCGCCCGAGCACCGAGGCGCCCGCCACCATTCTCATGGCCCTACAACCAGCACCGACCCCACCGCTCACTCGACCAACAACCACCTGAGGCTCCCGAGGCGCCGCCGCCAGTGCAGGGGCGCCATCTTCGGGTCGTGAAATCAACCCGCTGCCACGGCCTCATCAACGAACACCAAAACGCAGCATGACCAGCCACGACACAATATTCGGCCCCCACACGACCGCAACACCTCCGTCGCACTGTTCTACAACTGTGCGATCGATGGAGAAAGCGGCATCGTCTACCGTCGAGACGCACGAATCAATGCCATCCTCCGTGCTGTGGACCAATACTGCACCACCACAGCGACGTAAGGCCTGGAACCGAAATCGTTGCGATGCCGTCTACTCCTGTTCGACGGACCCGATGATGAAGACTCCGAATGCGCTGCAGGTTTCGTCGTATAGCTCTTTGTCGAGCGCGACGAATCCGCCGCCCAACATGAGTTCCTCGCCCAGCGGAGCGACCAACTCGTCGTCGGAATCGAAGACCCCGACGTCGGTATCAAGCGTGTATCCCGCAGGCCACACGGGAAGTATTCTTCGCCCCTCGGTTTGAGGTCCGAACGCGTAGAGACAGCCCGCCTCCGCGTCCCAATCAAATGAGAGAATCCCAAGTGCGGTCATCGAGCCACCGGACGCAATTGGAACTGTAATGAGAGGTGAGCTCTCGTCTCGTGGCCACCCAACCGATTCGTCCCCGCGCCAGTCATCAGAGAGAAACTCGACAAACGGGACGACCACAAACGAATCGCCACCGACGTCCTCGAGATGGCGTCTTGAGTTGGGGTCGAGAACTGACACCCTGATCCACACCACGTTGAGGTGTTGGTAGATTCCGCTGCCGCCAAACCCGAGAGACGAGGCCGCCTCAGACAGTCGATCTTGTCGTGTGACAAGGTCTCGAAGCGCCAGCCGGGCCCCGCCGAGCACACACACTTGCAACGAGTCCGAAGACAATTCTTCAAGTGCCGCGCGATGAACGGTGGCGTCTCCCACGAAGCTGACCACCAGCACAGCGTCCTCCCCAAGCAGCCATCGCCCTGCGTAGAGATCGGCGTGTTGGTCCACGTAGCTGAGCAAACCCGCTGTGACGTCCTCGGGAACCTGCGAAACCGGACCAGGGCTGTCTTGTCTTTCGCACCGTTCGTCGAGGACTCGTTTCGGTGGCACAAGAAACGGCGATGGCCCCGATGCTGATGGGACCGCAGCCCGAAGCACGCCACCGACCATCTCAGCATCAAGCAGGACAGGCCCTTCCGTGATGTGCTCGACCGAATCGTCAGCGAACAAGACCTCAATCCCAGAACACGGCACGAACATCTCAGAGCAAAGCTTGATAGCGCCGCCCGCCGTTTCGTGAAGCCAACCAACAGCGCGAACGTCGTTGGGGCCATCACCCGGCGCCGAGGAACTGGGAGTGACGCTCGGAATTGGCAACCGCTCCTGCGCAGCACCGCCACCGTCACCACCACTTGAACATCCCACAGCGGTGAGCCCGAACACTATGGCGGCGAAACCTGCCTGTCGTGCCATGCGGCGCCTACTTCGATGATGTAAGAATGCTCGCATCAAGTTCGAATTGCGCGAATCCAGCAACTCCCCAAACATCGTAGTTGAGACCAACATACCTGCCTGATTGAATCCCGACTGCCACTGATCCCACGAACCAAGGCCCGCCGCTATCCCCGGGTTGGGTGATCACCGAGCCTGGCCTCGGGATAGATGCGATGAAGCGCGGACACGTGCCGGTGCAGCCAGGCACCGGAAAGAAGGAAAGGAAGTGAGTCTCATCGACTGTGCCACAATTAAACCCGGTGGTCTTCCCCTCGCGGCAATAGATCTCGCCAACCGCAACCTGATCCCAGTAACGGATCGACTGTATAATGCTGATCTCCGAGGCATACGAAATCTCATTCGGAACTGTAACGGATGAGTCGACGCCCAAGAATTCGAATTCTCCGTTTCCTCCGCTGTAATAGTCATTCAGAGAATACAGAGATTCGCCCCCGCCCGACCACCAGCCATTCCCTGTTCCCGCCAGATGGCAGTGGTCTGCTATGACGATTCCGCGCCAGCTTCCATTCTGAGCCGTGAATCCTGAGGTACAGCCGCTAAGGGGCACTCCTCCGCGAAGTGTCACTGTCGCCTCGGATCCAGAGTGAGCCACTACCTCCACCATGTCGACAGCGAGCC
Source organism: Acidimicrobiales bacterium (assembly GCA_029263195.1). Classification (GTDB taxonomy): domain Bacteria; phylum Actinomycetota; class Acidimicrobiia; order Acidimicrobiales; family Aldehydirespiratoraceae; genus SZUA-87. The sequence continues at coordinate 85,405 of JAJCXX010000068.1, read as the reverse complement.
GTTGCGCAGCCTCATCGTTGGCAGTGACGCTCCGTCGTAGAAACTCGACCGTGCTCGATACTGCCGAACTGCGAAGTGAACCGAGCTCAGCAGTCGAGGCACCCATAGCGATTACGCGAATTCCGCCTGTCTTCACCCTAGGCGTAACCTGAATCGACTGACCTGGAATCGAAGCCGCCACTGTGTCGGCGAGATTGCTCAACTCGGCCCAGGATGAAGCACGTGAATGCCCCTCGAGGCGAATGCCGGCGTCTGCTAGTTCGACGAGCGGGACCGTCAAGGACACGGATTCGAGAGCTCGTGGATGCGCCTGACCGACGTCGTCTCGGACTCCAATGTTGATTGTGAAGGTCTCGTGATCTATCCATGTCCCGCCGAAGTCTTCGCCCAATGCGTCCTCTAGGTTGGGCTTGAGGAGCGAGTGAAATAACTGCAACCTAACGTGGCGCTGGACATCCGCATCAGGGCCAAACGCTCGAGCCATAGTAGTCGCCATGAGTGACTCATCGAAGTATCGATCAGGCACTGTCAGCAAGAATTCCAACCCGAGCTGAGCACGACGGCCTCGGCTGATCGTGAAGTCGTAGCGGCGGGCCGCCTCAGGATAGGTCTTTCGAAGGGTGCTCTCGTCAAGAAGCAAAATGCTCACCAGTGACTCGATCTGCAACCCGTTGTCGAGTTCCTCGCGCAACTGATCGAAAACCGTTTGCTCTGGACGCTGCTGAGTTGCACCAACTCTTGCTGCCGCAGGCGAGACCGTGACTACCGCCGCTACACACAGCAGGAGTACTGACTTGAAAAGACCGATGCGTTGTTTGTACTTCCTGTGCCCTCGCCATTGCAGCCACTTGGCTGGAGTCTCAGACGTTCCGCTCACGATCTGCCCCCTCGGATCCACCAGATCCGTCTCCGAACGGATCGAATCGTAGCACACCGAACCGCCCGGTGAACTCTCCCGCGGGATTCATCAACGAGTACCGACCAGCCGCCTGAGCCGCGAACCGGACACACCCTGTGGGGCCTGATTGATGATTCTGGTGGGCGTTGCGGTGGTTTCGTAGCGTCTGGAAGGGTCCGGTCGGTTGGCTCTGTGGGTGCCTGTCGCCTTTGGGTTGGCTTGTTTTCGAGTTGTCTGCCGGTCGGGTCTTTCTGCCGTGGTGTGGCTCGAAAGAGGCGAGAGCACATCGACCCGAATCAGGAGTGTCCGCCACGGTCAGCCACCAAACCGGAGGCATTTCTATGAAAGTCATGATCGGTATCGATCCACATAAGGCAACCCACACTGCGGTTGCTGTTGACGAACACGAGGTAGTACTCGGCGAGTTCAAAGTCTCGGCATCGAAGGCTCAGGTCGGGCTGTTGTGCGAGTGGGCGGACGGGTTCGAGAAACGGCAATGGGCGGTCGAATCAGCGAACGGGCTCGGCTGCCTGGTTGCACGCCAGCTTGTCGCCGCCGGTGAGACCGTCCTCGATGTTTCCCCGATGCTGGCTTGTCGGGTCCGGGTGTTTGGATCGGGCCGGTCAAACAAGAACGACCCCAACGACGCCCGGTCGGTGGCGATCGCGGCGATGCGATCGGACCGGCCGGCGCTGGTCGGTGACGATGACCATGCCCGAATCTTGCGGTTGTTGGTGAAACGTCACCGCGACATGGCCCAGTTACGTTCGACCCATTGTGTTCGTCTTCATGCCATGTTGGCTGAACTCGCAGCGGGCGGCATCGGAACCACGATCACTGTCGCCAAGGCAAACAGGCTGCTCAACGAGGTGGAACCATTCGGTGAAGTAACCCGGTGTCGGGTGCTCGTCGCTCGAGAACTCATCGCCGACATTGCTGCTTTGGACACCACCCTGGCCGCGTCGAAGAAACGGATCACCTCAGCGGTGACCGCGTCGCGAACCAGCCTGTGTGACATCTATGGCATCGGCCCGATCTGCGCCGCGACAATCATTGGATATGTCGGCGACGTCAACCGGTTCGACACCAAAGCCCAGTTCGCGTCCTGCAACGGAACCGCGCCGCTCGAGGCTTCCTCAGGTGCGCGGGTTCGTCACCGTTTGAACCCGCGAGGAAACCGGACCCTGAACTTTGCGATCCACATCGCCGCAGTGGTCCAGTTCCGCAACCAAAGCGAAGGCCGAATCTTCTACGACCGCAAAATCGGCGAAGGCAAAACCCACAAAGAAGCCATCCGGGCACTCAAACGACAGATCTCAGACCGGGTGTTTCGCCACCTCGTCGCCGACGCTCGCGCCGCAACCACAACCTGATGTGGGTGGGTCCGGGAGGACACCCAGGAACGACTCTGTAGTCCAGCGTGACCGGCTCAACATCCTGAACACCGGCTCTTCGGACAAGTCACTTCCCGGACCCAACAACCAACGCTAGAACCCTCGGCCCCTCAACGCCAGAGAGTTCATCCACACGCGTCCCGACACACCCGAAAACTTCTCCTCGACACAAAGAGGCATCGGAAATCAGCCGTGGCGTCTTGACCAGGGCAGACGGGCTCATTGGGCCGATGCGAGTTCCACCCACTCGGATCGGGTGCGGTGAGGGTTAGGGGTTGCAGTGTCTCCCTACCGAGTTGAACCCTGGGGGTGCCAGAAATTCGTCGTGTGTTTTGGCCTGGCGTTTCGCGGGATACGGGTCGGGAAACGGTGGCGTCAGAAGAGCTCTAGAAGTCTGATCCGTTGATATTGGAGTTGACCCGGTTCGGTGGACACGGGTTGTTGTCAGATTATGCCGCTTTGGATGCGGCGTAGGTTTCGGCTGGTGTTCGGTGGCCGAGGCGGGCTTGGTGGCGGCGTCGGTTGTAGAAGGTCTCGATGTAGTCGAAGAGCACGGTTCGGAGCTGGCTGCGGGTCATGGTTTCCCAGTCGCCGTGGATGTGGCGGATCTCGCGTTTGATGGTCGCCCAGGTCGATTCCATCGCGGCGTTGTCCCAGCACACCCCCGTTCGGCCGAAGGACGCGGTCACGTTGTGATCGGCCATCGTCAGAGCCAGATCGCCGGAGACGTATTGCGATCCGCGATCGCCATGGTGGATCACGTCGCCGTCGGGGTGCCGGCGGGCGAGCGCCATCACCAACGCGTTGACGACGATGTCAGCGGTCTGGCGGTTCGCCATCGACCAGCCGGGCAGGCCACGATCGTGAAGATCGAGAATGCCGGCAAGGAAGAGCTTGCCATCACGGCACTTGAACTCAGTGATGTCCGCGAGCCATCGCTGATCCGATGCCGCAGCAGTGAAATCGCGGCCGATCAGATCCGGCCCAGGCGCCTTGTTCGTGCGTTTCCCGCGGCGCCACTTCTTGCGGCCATGGGAACCAACCAGGCCGCACTCGACCATGATCCTGGCGACCCGTTTACGCCCGACACGACAATTCCGATGCTGCAACTGGCCCAACACTCGCGGTGCCCCATAGGTGCGCTGCGATGCTTCATGGATCTCGAAAATCTCCGCTGCGAGATCAACATCGGTCAAGTAATGATCCGACAACGGCCGGTTGACCCACGCATAGAACCCCGACCTCGAGCATTCGACGAGCTCGCACAACCGCTTCACCGGATAGCCGGCCTGATGGTCTTGGACGAACCGGAAGCGGGTCACCGGATCGTCTCCCTCGCGAAATAGGCGGCTGCCTTTCGCAGAATCTCACGGTCCATCCGCAGATCCCGATTCTCCTTACGCAAACGGGCCAGCTCGGCCCGATCACCCGGATCGAGCGCGCCGGGCTCGTTCGCCGCCTCAGCTTGCTTCGCCCACGCAGCGAGCGAACCATCCGAGATGCCTAACGACTCGGCGATTTTGCACCGAGGCCGATCCGACGATCGATACAACTCGACCGCTTCACGACGGAACTCCTCGGGATGCTTCGATGGACGACCCATCCGGGCCTCCTTCCCCTGGACAAACATCCAGGATCGGGTGTCCACCGAACCGGGTCAACTCCATATCAGACATGCTGATTTCGAGGCACGACGGGGTATTCGGCCCCCACACTACCGACAACTCCAAGATCCCCTTGACACGCAATAGGAGCCTCACCGCTACCCGCGGCAGACCCCCCCGGTCTCAGCTCAGGTCAATTGGCCCGCGCTACGGGGCTGGACACAAGACGGCGCATGCGTCGTGGCCACCGAACCCGAATGATGTGGTGAGAACTGGGCCGGAGGCTGTTTCGATCGGCCTCGTGCAGATCGTGGCGGTGATATCTGATGCGACGTTTTCTAGCCCAACGACGTGTGGGACGTGTCCGGTCGTTGCTGATCGCCCGGCCAGCAGCGCTTCTGTGAGTCCACTGGCGGCGAACATGTGGCCGGTGACGCCCTTCACGGCTGTCACTGGGACCGATGGTCCGATGGTGTTGGCGATCGCGTTGGCTTCCACTACGTCGTTCGCCGGGGTGGAAGTTGCGTGGGCGTTGACCGACACAACGTCGGATGCTTCTAGCCCTGCGGCTTCGAGTGCGGCTGCAATGACTGCTCTCTGTGCGGCTCCAGTGGCGTCGGGGGCGATGAGGTGTGAGGTGTCTGTGCGAAGGGCGCAGCCTTCCACGATTCCTGTGACTTCGCGGCCTGCCCGTTCGGCCTGGCTGAGCCGTTCGATGATCGCGAAGCACGCTCCTTCTCCCATGACGAAGCCAGCTCGGTCGCGATCAAACGGCCGCGATGCGGCGCCACCGTCCGTTGGGATCGGCGTCAGGGCGTTCATGCGTCGAAACATGGCGACGGCGCCGAACGTGATGGTCGCGTCGGCTCCGCCGATGAGGACTTGATCAGCGTGGCCGAGGCGGATCCAGTCGCACGCTGTTGCGAGGACGGCGAGTCCCGTGGCGCATTCAGCTGTCGCGGTCATGGATGGTCCGGTGATAGCGAGTTCTTGTGCGACGTGGCCGGTGAGTGAGGAGCCCATGATGATTGCGATTGTAAGCGGATTGACACGTGCTGGGTTTGTGAGCGCGACCCGGTATTGGTCTTCGAGGTAGGCGGCTGATCGGTTGACAGAGCCGACGATGATGCCAGTTCGGTCGCCTGCGAGGCCTGCGCCGAAGGCGGCAGCGGTATCTCGAGCTGCGACGAGACCGAGTTGATGGAGACGGTCGAGCCTGCGGAGGCGTGCCCGTTCGAAGTGGTCTTCGGGGATGAGGTCGACCCGGGCTGTGGGTACTTCGAGGGTGTGGTCGTTGAGGGTGAACTGCTCTGGCTTGATAGGAGACTGCCGGTTGTCCATGGCTGCGATGAGTTCATCGAGGCTGTTGCCTCCGGGGGTTAGTAGTCCGGGGCATGTGAGCGCTATCGGTTCTGTCATTTGTTTGCAAGCTTGTCCACGAGTGTGGCGAAGACGGCGAGGACGTCGCCGACCACGGCGACACCTTCAAAGTCTGACTCGGTCATTTCGACGCCGTATTCGTCTTCCATGATCATGCCGACTTCGATGAGGTCGAGGCTGTCGATACCGACCATTTCAATCACGGTGGACTCGTCGAATTCGGGTGCTTCGCCAAGGATCTCCTCGACCGCAACACGGAATGTCGCCATGATTCTTGCCGTTCGGTCCGGTTGCGTGTTCATTGCTAGACCATAGCCGCCGATCTGGTTTGATCTGGTTTCGCCTGCGGCGCGAAGCGTTCCGGATTGGGTTAGTGACCCATTCCGAGGCCGCCGTCAACAGGGAGCACGACTCCAGTGATGTAGCTCGCTTGTTCGTTGGTTAGCGCACAGACTGCGGCGGCAACTTCCTCGGGTGTGCCGATACGGCCCACTGGCGTTGCTTGTGCAAGGAATTCGATTCGTGAATCGGGTTGCTGGCGCAGTAGGTCGGTGTCTATTGGGCCAGGGGCAACAATGTTGACGGTGATGCCGCGTTGGCCGACCTCTCGGGCGATCGATCGTGCCAGTCCAACGAGTCCGGCCTTGCTCGCGGCGTAGGCCGCTTGGCCTGCCGATCCGGCGTGGGCCGCGACGCTGGAGACAAAGACTATTCGGCCCCAGCGGGCCCGTATCATCGGCCGCATGGCATGGCGCACAACACGGAACGCTCCGACGAGATTGAGCGCGAGTGCGTCGTTGAAGGAATCATCGCTCAACAGAATCGAGAGTCCATCTCTTGCCGTACCTGCGTTGCACACAACGATCTCAGGCAGCGTGTTGGCCTCTTTGCGACGGGAGAAGAACGCCGCTACGTCGTCGGCGTCGGTGATGTCGAGGCGGGTTACGTCGATCGCCCCATCTAGTGACTCAGCATCTGCCTGGACGGCTTGTGCGGCCGATTCGTGGGACAGGAACGTGCCGACAACTTGGTGGCCTCGTGCGGCGTGGTCAAGTGCGACAGCGCGGCCGATGCCACCAGAAACACCGGTGACCAGCACCCGGCGGCACACGTCGTGCGAGGTCACGCGATTTCCCCTACGATTCGTTGGAGTTGATCGAATCTGGCGTTTCGCAGGTATCCGATAGTGCTCTCGGCGTCGGTCGCGCCGTTGTAGTACATCGCGACGACCAACCCGGAAGCCGGGTCGGCGAATGCCGCTGTGGTGCCGCGGTAGCCGGAGTGGCCAAACGATGCTGGGGAGCAGAGTTGGCCGAAATCATGGCCTGCGAGGTCGACCATGAAGCCGTGGCCGTACCTGCATGTCCTGCCCATCTTCGGGTCATACGCCGCGGGTCCGGTTGGCGTGATCAGGTGGGTGAGTGAGTCGTTCGAGATCACGCCGGTCGTCTCGCCGTCAACGATTCCGAGGAGATGGGTGTAAACGGCGGCGCAGCCGCGCATGGTCGCGAATGTCATGTTGGCGACCTCGCAAGTAGCAACGATTTCGTCGAGGACTTCGATCAGTATCGGGACTGGTGACTGTCCCTCCAGACTCACCGAAGGTGCGGGTTCGTATCCGAGTTCGGCGCGGTCCGCTTGTGTGAGCCCGATATAGATCTCCTTCGACACGCCGATCGGGTCGAGAACGCGTTGGTGGATGTAGTCGCGGGCTGTCATGCCGGTCAGCGTTTCGATTGCCATGCCCAACAGATGCCAGCCTGAAAAGTTGGAGTAGACCGGTTTTCCGCGCTTCAGCGGCGTGAGGTCGAGAAGCAGCTGCCGACGGCGGTGTGGCCGCATCATGTCGGTGTCGCGTGCTGAGAGGTGAGATAGCCCGGCCCGATGGCAGAGCAGCTCATCGATCGTAATGTCAAATAATTCGACGCTGAGACCGATTTCGAGGACGTTGCCGATCTGATCGTGAAAGGACAGCTCGCCGTCGTCGACGAGCGCGCCGATCGCGAGAGCAGTGAGTGGTTTGCCGGCGCAGTGGATCCGGTGAACCCTGTCCGTTGTAATCTCGCGGCCCAGACCGTCAACGCCGAACGCGGCGCTGATCAACGGCGTTCCGTTCACGGCGGCGAAGATCTGTATACCGGTAGCGAAGAAGCCTTCGTCGGCGTCCTGGCGGAGCAGCTCCTCGAAGTCTGCAAGAGTACTCATCGATCAGCGCTGATCATGGTGAGTGTGCGGCGTACGACGTCGAGTTGATGGTCGGTGCTTCGAAGATGCGCGGCCAGGTCGGCGGCTCGACCGGCACGGAAGGTCTCTTCAGCGGTCATCGCGTTCACATGGGTTGAGAGGAGCCCGGCACTCAGCGCTGTGTGAGCCAGAGTTCCGTCGATATCAACGGCTTCGATCACGTCATAGAGATCGCACCGACCGCCGCTGTAGCCGATCAGGTGATGGTAGCTGCCGCGGATGGTCAGGTCGGCTGGTGCGTCGTCGATTTCGTCGAGTCGGCCGTATGGTTCGCCGTCACGGAATCGGTGTCGAGCGACCACGTGTCCTGCCGGGCTGAACCTCATCTGCAAGTCGATCGTGATTGTCGCGTGAGCGATGGGTTCGCCTCTGGTCGGTGTGTCAAACGGCGGGATCGGCCCGAGCGTTTCGGCGTTGACCCCAAGCCGAACTGGGTGATGTTCGTCGGTGCCGTCGTGAGCACGGGGGAAACCAAACAGACTGCGAGGATTGTCGTGTTCGACCAACAGATCGACCTCACCCGGTGACTCTGTGACCCAGCCAACAATTGTGTCGCTGCGGTAGACCTGCCAGGTGACCGGCGGGTCGAGGGCGTCACATCTGAGTTCGACAACGAGATCTGGACCCGATGATCTAGCACCAGCGACCGTGGCGCGGATCTCTTGGAACCGGTCGGCGTCAGTCACTTGGCGTTGCCCTGTGTCGAGTCGGAGCCGACCACGATGCACGCGTTCTGTCCACCGAACCCGAACGAATTGCTGATCACAGCCCCAGGCTCGGATTGGGCCGGGGTGCCGATAACCACTGCGCCTGAGATCGCAGCGGTCGTTGACGCGGTGGGTGGCACGAGACCGGTTCGGGCCGTATGCGCCGCCACGATCACTTCAGCGACACCAGAAGCACCAACCATGTGACCAGTCGTTCCCTTGTTGGACGTCATCACGGTGGTTGGCCCGATCACAGAGGCAACGATCTGGGCTTCGATCTTGTCATTCAACGGTGTGGACGTCCCATGACAGTTCACGCTACCGATCGCATCAACCCCCGCCGACGCGAGCGCTACTCGCATGGCTGTTGCCATTCCGCGGCCAGTGTCATCGGGCGCCGCGATACGCACCGCATCCCATGCTGCTCCGGTTCCGAGGATCGTTCCGCGAACAGCAGCATCATCGGCGAAGCGTTCGAGAATCAACGCCGCCGCTCCGATGACCGTGCACGCGAGACATCCAGACCGCATTCCGCTCAGTGCTTTGACCTTGTTGGGCTGATGCTTAGTGCCAGGAGAGTAGTGTCGCCGACCATATATGGGGGGGTGCTGGACTCTAGTCAGAGTCCCCATATTCTTGCTCACCTTGAGTCGACCCCGAGCGGGGGGGCATATGGAGTCGGCGAGTGAGACAACAGCCGTTCGACTGGAACGGAGAGGTGGATCATCTGCTGGAGGGCGTGAGGCGAAGCTCGTCGGGGCAGTGAGGAAGAACGCTCCCTCTCCAAGACCCCTCCCCGACTCTGCACCGCGCCCAGTAGCGGATCTGACTGCCGAACCAAAAGTGCCAGCAAGGAGTCCGACCAGTCCACCGCCGCATAAGAATTCACGAACGAAGTCTTTCACGATGCTGTTCACCTGTCATCTTGAATGGGGTCTGCTGCACGATTAGGTGACAGGTTGACCTGCCCTACAGGTTGGTTTCCATCTGGCGCGGAGAGGCACACGGAGGGTTCACCCTCGCCGACCTCGGTTTGCGGCGCATGAGCGTGTCCCCGTTTCGACACGGCTAGGGCTCGGATTGGGTCGAAACTAGGCGGCGACTACGTCAAGAGCCAGCGGCCTAGTGAAGCTGACCCGGTTTGGTTGACACCCTGATGTGTGGTTCCGAGAGGTGCTGCTGAAGGGTGTTCACCATGCTCAGTTCGCCTCTCTATCTATGGGGAGCGAAAGTCCGGGAAGTACCGCTAACGCACTCGCGGCTGCCGTGCGACGCGAGGGGTTCCACCACCTCCACTGCCGGCCGCTCATATTTTCTACCGTTCGCGGCCCCGCCGACCCGCGGTCGCAGTTCTCAGTCGCCGCGCTAGCCCTCGACGGCTCCTGGCTGCCTCAACAAGCATCGCCGTTGTAGGTTCACCCCGCGAGTGGAGATCCTCTGCGGCGAACTTAAGGAGTTGATCAATCCCGTGGGTTGCGGTGAGCGCCTGCCAGTCACTGGCGAGCCGCCCGTCCGCAAGTGCAGTCCCGTCATACACCTCCATTAGCGTCCCTGGCTCCGCCAATTCGAGCGCTTCTTTGACGGCTGGGTGAACGGCCGACTCAACCTTCACGAAGATGCCACTAGTGGTTGAGCCCCAACGTTCCAACTGCGAGGCGAACCGCTTGCGGGCCTCCGCTCGAGATTTCGGCTGGGGCGCGCTCAGCGAGCCCCAGAAGACTTGACTCTCCGTGAGCTCCAGCCCCGCCAGGTCCTTGAGGTTCGCGAGGGGGTTAACCAGAACAACACAGTTCCGGATGTCCCCCGACAGAGCGAGGCGACTCGGCTCCGACAGCGACCGATCCACGCCTCGGAGTCGCATCTCGTCAGGAGAGAGCCAGCCCCAGCCCAGGAGGACCAATGAGTTCTCAATATCAACGACAGTGCGGCCTTTGGCTGAGGAGCTGGCCAGATCGATGGTCGAGCGCTTGGCCGAAACCTCCGTGACCTCGACGGTTCGATCGACAGCCACGTACGAGTCGCAGACCTCAACCCTCTCGACCCTGAGGTCGGCTAGCGAGCAGCAGCTCTCATCCTCAGCCACAATGGCGACGATGCCTCGGCCACCTGGCGATGACACCGTGAGGCCCGACGATCGGGCGTGCAGGAGTTCGATTGGCTCGCCTTTGCCGCCAACTCGAAGCTGAAGGTTGAAATCAGAGTTAGTCGATCTGAGAACCTCTTCGAGTTCACAGCCCAAGTCTACGATCCCGCCGCCGACCAGGCTGTCGGCGTCGATACTGCGGAGTGTGCCACCGATCACGCGGATCACGCCTTCGAGACGAGAGTCGTGGAGCTCCATAGCAGCGTCGGTCACGGACGTGAGCTCAATAGTCCCGATCTGGCAGCTAAGAAACCTGACATCCCGTTTCCGGATCGGCGGTAGCAGCGAATCGACGATTTCGAGTTTCTCGGCAACGAGGCCGGCATATGCCATAGCGGCGAGCAAGTTTCCGTTCTGAGACGACCGTTCCGCGGCCCTCGAGGCACCCCGGCCGCCCTGGCGACGGAGGGCCCGCTCGATGGCGGTACGACACTCCAAATCCTCAAACGCGATGGCGCCGAGGAAGTAGGCAACCTGCTCTGGGAGTAGAGCACCAAACTCCGACAGATCGTCCTCCAGTAGACACCCCGCAAGGTGTCTCGCGGCAAAGTACTCCTGAAAGGATCGATGGACGAACAGGAGGTCGCCGTCGGGCCCGGTCGTCAGGAAGGAACAGGTGCGCAGGTCGGTGAGGTGGCCTTCGAGCCGGAGCTTCCGCTGATCCGGAGACAGATCGGTTCGCGGCGCCGCGACCGCCAACGCAAACTCCCGAGCGAGCTTGGGCGCGATCGACAGACGGTTGTCGTGGAGCATTCTCATCGCGCTCAACTCGGCGAACTTGTGGCGGGCGGCCTCGTCCAGAGAATCCGGATCTCCCCGCTTGTCATCCTCGATACCGAGGCGGGCTCGAACATAGATCGCATACAGCTTTGCGGGACCAAGAGTTGCGTCTGCGTTCGTCGGGTTCACCCAACCGTCTCGGAGGATCTCCACAATCATCGAGAGGAGCAGCGGCCGTGTCGTCAGGTCGGACAAGTCGTAGGTCTCGTCCAGGAACCTATCTACGTCCTCGGACGAGAACCCAAGGCTTGACCAGGTACTTTCGAACTTTTCCACGTACCGCGTAATGTCAGAAGGCCGCATCGGCTCTATCCGGACCCGGGCGAGCGGGGCCTCAGCAAACGCGGCATCTACCTCATGTGATCGACTCGAACGGAGCTGAGCGACGATCAGCGAGCCGTCGTCTCCAAGAACACGATCGGAGTCCTTCAATGCCGTCTTGGTCCGCGAGCTTCGTCCCTGTCGAACTCGCCGGAGCAGGCGTTCCATTTCCCTCCCGCTCTCGAAATAGGAGGGCCGAGTCGTCAAGAAGGTAGGGCTGTCGGTGTACAGCAGCGGCGCCAACCGAAGTAGGAATTGGCCGCGCTCCTTGGCTGTTGCGGTCGACGAGATCTCGTCGAATCCGTCGAGAAACACTGCCAAGTCGCCAGCCTTCGCGAGTTCGAGGACGTCACCGAGGTCAAATGGGATACCCAACTCATTCTTGGCGCTGTCGCTCACAAACGCACCAAGGCTCTGGAACTTCGGTAAATCCTTGAGGGGAAATCTGAGCGGCAAGTAGCCGGACTCATTGTCCAGGTACGTTGACAGGGTCTCAAAGAAGAGGTGGTCGACAATTGTCGACTTACCTCCGCCGAAGTCGGCAGTGATGACTATTGGTGAACGCCCAGCTCTGATGGCCGCTGTCATCAAGTCTGATACAAGACCAGGCGCCCCTACAGATGCCGGGTAGTCAGCCTCAGGAGAAACCTCGAGGTCGACGAAGACATTCGCTATCTGACTCGTTCGGTAGTTGGACAGCTGACGGGCGAGGTAGGAGGTGTTTGCCTGCTCTTGCGCCTCTATCTGATCAATCGAGAGGAGGTTGATTCGGGCGTCGTGTTCTACGACTTGCTTGCAGAGCCGCGTGTACCCGGTGTTGGTGACCATCGATGCGTGACTGCAGGCACCACTTCGAAGCAGGGCCTCTGCGACCTTCAGAAAGTCGAGCACCTGTCCCTTCCCCGTCTTGGACCGAGCACTCTCATGAGACTTGGCTTCGACGATCACGGTTGTCGCCAACTCACGATCGGAGCGCCGCGCCACGACGTCAATCTGGTTGCCCGAGACAAGCTCATCTTGGGTCACCCGGTACCCCATCCGCCGATAGGCGGCAGCCACCCGGTCTTCGAACTTCTCGTATGCCAGCTTCTCTGTCACATCCCGCCTCCCGAGCCCGAAACGTTAGCCGGGTCAAGCTCAATCGGCGCCAAGGCGAACTCGCAACCACTCAGCTCGGCAGTCGCCTCGTCGTCACCCGCACAACGCTGACTGCGCCACTGGGTATGGAACCGCCGCTCCCAGGCGAGCTCGACCATGCACTCCGGACAATGGAACGCCTCAGCTCCAGCGCTCGGCCAAGGGAAGGAACGCCGCCGCGGGCCGCCTCTGACAACGGGAACAGCCACCAAACCTTGAGCTTGTCGCTGTGAAGACTACCGACCCATCGCGCTTCCTCTCCGGGCTGATGCCAGTTGATGCGAGAATGGCCACATAATGACCGACGAGATCAGCCCGCTGCCCGAACAAGACAATTTCATCCGGCGTGGCCCAGACGAGCACGCTCTTCTCGCTGCTGGGCCGGGAACCGGGAAGACCTGGGTACTGGAGCGACGGAGCGAATACCTAGTCGAACACGGTGTCGATCCCGCGAGTATCGCACTGGTAACGCTCACCAACGCGATGGCAGCAAGTCTCCGGGAACGCATCGCTCACGGCGAGGCCTCAACCTTCCACTCGTTTTCCCTGAAGCATCTCAACCGACTAGGAGACGCCTGGGGGAAGAACGTGGCTTCGCCCTGGGAACAGCGTCGGATCATTCCGGATGACCTGAAGCTGGGATACGGGACCGCCTTTCCCGAAGAGACGTGCACACTGAAGGAGGTGCGCGATTTTCTGCGCCGGATGGGCGAGAACTTCTCTCGCAACCAGGCGGAGCCACCTGACCTGTCTTCGAAGGAGCAACGGCTGCTGCAGGTTCTCCACGGACACCGGCAAATCTTCGGCTACGCCTTGTTCGATGAGTTGGTCTACGACCTTTCGCAGCTCATCGCGATTGGCGAACAGCTGAACGACGCTCCGGCAGTGATGTTGGTTGACGAGTACCAAGACCTGACTGCAGGCGAGCTGCGGCTTCTTCAGATGCTGGCGGAAACCCACGGCACCCGGATCAACGCCTGCGGCGATGACCGGCAGTCGATCTACGGATTCCGCGCAGCCGACCCACTCGCCTTGCACCGGTTTGCAGCCGCCTACGATATCGACGACATCGACTCTCTCTTCCGGTCGCGCCGTTTGCCTGCCGCGATGTGCACGTTAGCCAACGCCATCGCGTCAGCACTTCCAGCGATTCCCGGGCTCGGCCGTCCAGAGCTTCATCCGTGGGATGATGACCGTCCGCCAGGAATAGTGACCATCGTGTCCGCAAAGTCGCTCAAGGCTGAACACGAGTGGGTCGGACGACGCATTGCTGCGTTGTTTTCTAGGGGACGTAGCCCAAGCGAGATCATGGTTGTCGCAGCGACAAACCGTGACGCGGTCCTCGATGGACTGAAGACGTACGCGGAGCCGCTGACCGATGTGCCCTTCATCAGCGGCCGCCCCGGCGCTCCTGATCCCGCCGTGGAGGAGATTCTTGTCGAATCCGTCGTCCGGCTGACTCGTGACATAGCTCATCAGATGGCGTGGCGCAGCCTCGTCGAGGCGTGCCCTGGATTCGCCGATGGACGGAAGGAGAAAGTGCTTGCAGCGGCCGGTGTCGACTTCGCTGCGCGCCTCCGGTCGGTAGCCCCCAACGACACAACTGTCGCCCGCGTAGTTAGATCAGCCGACTTGATCGAAGCGGCTACGCCAGTTGACTCGAGATGGACTCCGACTGAGCTTCGCGAACTCTGTGTTGACGTCGCCAATACTCTCGGCTACGAAATCAACATCGCACGCCTACTTCTCGCTCTCCCCGACGAGGAAGATGAGGCACACGAGGAAGTCGCAGAGCCGGACGCGGCCGTGCCGGTCATTGAGGTGCACACCATCCACAGCTCGAAAGGGCTGGAAGCGCCGATTGTCTTCCTCGTCGGAGCCATCACAGAGGCATTCACTGGACGGACCAACCCGGGCGACGGCATCCGCCAATTGTTCGTCGGCGTTACGCGAGCATCCGAGGAGTTGGCAATCTCAGCACCACGATTCGTTCAGGGCACTGCATTCGGGAACAAGATCCAGCAGAGACAGGTCAAGCTGTCTGACCTAGTCATCAACGCGGCAGGCGTGGCTGGCTTCTCAGTCGAGTCGATGTAGGCATGTTGATCGCCGCGGTGTTGGCTGTGGGGGCCGGAAACTCGGTCGTGGTGTCTTGACCAGGGGAAATGGACTTCTCAGGCCGCTGTGAGATCCATCCATTCGGAGCGCGTGGGGTGATGGTTTAGGGTCGCAAACGCCCCTCCGACACTCGAATAGGTGTTCGGTCGAGGGAAGGTTCCCTCGGCTACCCAAGGCCAAGGTTGTAGACGTTCGGTCGATGCACGGATGAGCGGCGGGAGGCACGTCCGTCGAACGGTCGGGACCGAGACCTGCGTGATTATCGAGCGGGTTCGCCCCGTCCCGACCCGACCTACTTCGCCGGTTCTGCGGCATCTGATCTCACCATTGGGCTCGTGACTTCCGAGCGGCTTCTATGGTGCGGCTCGCCTCCGCCGCGAACCCCTCGGTTGGTTGTCGTCGGTACTCGGGCCCAAAGCGATGGGCGAGTTCGGTGGCGGCACAACTCTCCATGAAGGGGTCGCGTTGCTGACTACTCTTGGGCAGATGCGAATAAGCCGGGAGAGCACTCGTGACTGACGGGCCAAGCTGGCCATGAGTGTGGAATTGGTGGTCTTTGACTTCGATGGAACCCTTGCTTATCGCCCGGGAATGTGGTCCCAGTGCCTGCTCGATGTCTTCGACTCGCAACGACCACGTCATGGTGTCACGATCGGCGATCTCCGCTCGCAGCTGCGAGACGGCTTCCCTTGGCATCAGCCCGAAACTCCGCACACGCAGATTCGTAGCGCCAATGATTGGTGGCGCATGTTCGGTGAGCTCATCGACCGCTCCTATTTGGCAGTCGGGGCCGAGATCGAGGAGCTCGAGAGTCTTCGCGATGGCGTCCGCTCCCACTTTTGCGACGCGTCGCGGTTCCATCTGTATCCCGACGTCGTAGAGGCAATGCAGGAACTACGGACCGCGGGGGTTCCTGTCGTGATCTTGTCCAACCACGTCCCGGAGCTTGTGGCGATCACCTCCGAGCTCGGACTTGATGGCTACGTGGACAAGGTGTTCACATCTGCGCTGATCGGCTACGAAAAGCCACACGCCGAAGCGTTCGGCATCGCTTGCCGTGGCTTCGAGCCCAGCACGGCTTGGATGATTGGAGACAATCCGACCGCCGACAAGCGCGGAGCCGAAGACGCAGGCATGCACGGAGTGCTCGTGCGACACCCTGACGGCGATCACCACAACGTCCTCGCCGCGGTCCAAGCCGTTCTAGCCTGAGGCCACCGAGGGGACCTAACGCGACGTCGGCTCGCTGAGTTACCGCGCTTCTCAAGCAGCCGCCCGAAGCTTGGCCGAGACCGCAGCATTTCGCCGCCCAGAATTTCGACCGCCGAGACACATCCGCCACTCGACTCCGGCCCAATTGCATTGCTCGATATTGGCGATGCTGGATCGCTCCGCAATATCCGCCAGATCTCTCTATCTATCTCCCGGGCTGCGCTTAACCGAGATACCGCAAGCACCGTCGAACATGACCACCCGGGACAAAGCGTACTCAGCTCCCCCACTGCCCAAAACGGCCACACCCAACTCGGTGCTGCCCGCTGCACCCCGTCACTCCCCTCTGCTACTGGCACGCAAGTGGCACGAAACGGAAACCCAGCCCTCTGACCAGCGCAAATAGCTCAGAACTACGACGTCTGGGAGATCATGATCAACGCTCCGGATGCCGTGTTCGTCAAACGCCACAAGGGGACGAGCGGCTACCACGACGAGGTGTTCCACGACGACGAACACGTCTTCCGGATTCTCACCAAGATTCTCGACGATGCCGCGAGCGCTCACCGCAAGCTTGACCCCAGCGAAGGTTTGCAGGATGCCCAGCTCGACGATGGCGCCAGGATCCACATAGTTCACGGCGATATCGCCCGCGGCGGGCACCTGATGGTCAACATTCGGAAGTTCACCGGCGTCGCCTTTCGCAGCCTCGACGAACTCGTCGATATCGGAACTCTCACCGATCAGGCGGCCACGTTCCTGCGGTCATGCGTAGAGGCACGCCAAACAATCCTCTTCGCGGGCGCGCCAGGATCGGGCAAGACAACGATGCTCAACTGCTGTGCCGCCGAGCTCGATCCGGCTCTGCGAGTTGTTGTCGCCGAAGAGGTCTTCGAGGCCGACATTCCGCTACCCAACGTCGCAAGCATGCAGACACGTGCGAGCCGCTCCGACCGACCTGAGATCAGCCTTCGCCATCTTGTCGCCGGCTTCCTCCGCATGGCCCCCGACATCGCAATCGTCGGCGAGGTTCGCGATCGCGAGGCACTACCTCTACTGCTTACCTTGTCGTCCGGAGTGAAGGGCTTCACGACGATCCACGCCGGATCAGCCCGCCAGGCACTCACCCGTCTCCGGTTCATCAGCCAATTGGCCGACACCGGCAACGAACTGCCCATGTCTGCACTCAACAATCTCGTCTCCGAAGCAATCGATGTAGTAGTCCACTGCATTCGCACACCCGAAGGCCCGCGTGTCAACACCATCGCGTGTGTGGAGGAGCTCAGCGCCTCTCTCGAAAGTGCCCAGTTCACCATGACCAACGTCTTCACCAGACCGGGACGCGATGCACCGCTGACCTCCACCGGCAGCATCCCGCAGCGCACGGCCCGGGCCTTCGAGGAATTCGGCCTCGACATTCGCGACATTCTCGCCATGGATCGCGTCCGATGACACCGGTATTGCTGGCCCTGCTCGCCGCGATCGGCGCATGGTACGCATACACATCGATCATGCTGGGGTGGCGGGGACCCGGGCTGGGACCTGCCCTCGCCGAGAGGCGACCGCGGCCCCGAGTCGACCTCGAATCGTGGCTCACCCAGGCCGGACTCGGCGATGTCGACCCCCGCGAATTCGCCGCCGTCGTGGCGATCCTGTTTGCTCTTGCTGCCATCGTCACATACGCAGCGTTCGGCGGACTGGTGCCCGCGCTGGCAGCCGGCGTGTTCGCAGCCACATTTCCTGTCGACTCCTACCGCCGACGCCGACACGAGCGTCGCCGCCGAGCGCAGGAAGCATGGCCTCGGATGATCGAAGAGATTCGAGTCCAGACCAGTTCGCTGGGCCGATCGATTCCGCGATCGCTCTTCGAGGTTGGCAGTCGCGGGCCCGAGGAACTTCGGCCGGCGTTCGAGGCGGCCCAACGTGAATGGCTGCTCACCACCGACCTCAGCCGCTCGCTCCAGGTGCTGAAGGACCAACTCGCCGACCCCACGGCCGACATGACCTGCGAGACGTTGCTGATCGCCCACGAACTCGGCGGCAGCGACCTCGACCGTCGCCTCGACGCTCTCGCTCAGGATCGCCGACAAGACGTCCAAGGGCGCAAGGACGCACGATCGAGACAGGCCGGGGCTCGATTCGCTCGAATGTTCGTGCTGATAGTGCCGGCCGGAATGGCGATGGCGGGCATGTCCATCGGCAACGGCCGAGACGCCTACCGAACGTCAACCGGACAGGCAGTCGTGATGATGGCGCTCGCACTGGTCGTTGTCTGTTGGCTCTGGGCCGGCGCCATCATGCGCTTGCCCGAACCCGAAAGGGTGTTCGACAAGTGACCGCGATTCTGACCTTGTCGGCGCTGGCCCTGATGGCCGGCCTCACACTCATTTTGTCGGAGGTCCGCTGGATCAAACGACCCCAACTCACCGAGCGCCTTGGGCCGTACTCGCCCTCGATGGGAGTCCCCACGCGTGGCGGAGTTCTCTCGGTCGAGTCATTCCACGAAGTGATCGCTCCGCTCGCCCGGTCCTTCGGCGAGAAGCTCTCGACCTTGTTCGGCGTGAGCGAGGACCTCGAAATGAGGCTCCGAAGATTCCAGTCGCCGCTCGACGTGACCACGTTTCGGGTCCGTCAGATGGGGTGGTCGGCCGCCGCCTTCGGACTCGGAGCTGTCGGCTCGATCGCGTTTGTCTCGTCCGCGGTACTGGCCATGCCGATCGTGGTTGGCCTCCCCCTTCTCGCCTTTTTGTTGGTGGAGCAGCAGGCTGCCGCCGCGTCGAAGCGCTGGCAGCGCGACGTGTTTCTCGAACTACCGGTGATTGCCGAGCAACTCGGAATGCTGATCTCCGCCGGCTGGTCACTCGGAGCGGCTCTGGCGCGCACCGCTGAACGAGGAGAAGGAGCCTGCTCCAAAGGTCTCGAGCGGGTCCTGCAAAGGATCCGGCACGGACTATCGGAGGAGGACGCGCTTCGCGAGTGGAGTGATCTCGTCGACGTCGATGCGCTCGACCGACTCGTGTCGGTGCTGTCGCTCAACCGAGACACCGCCGACCTGGGTCGACTCATCGCCGAGGAAGCGCGGGCCATCCGGCGAGACGCCCACCGTCAACTCATCGAGTCGATCGAGAAACGCAATCAGCAGGTCTGGGTGCCCGTCACGGTTGCCGCTCTTATTCCCGGTGTCCTGCTAATGGGTGTCCCGTTCATCGACGCACTTTCCCTGTTCGCAGGTTGACCACTCAAGGCCCATCCCCTCCCCCGCTCCAGCCACAGATCTCTCCCCGAATTCAGCACAGAACCAATGAGCAAGAACCCAGAGACAGGAAGAGAAGGACAGACATGAGCATTGCAGCGATCACATGGATGGAAATCCAGATGCTGGTTGGCGCCGGTAACCGACGTAGCGGACGGCTATTGGGCGACCGTGGCGAAGGGGTCATCAGTACGGCTATTGCCGTGCTGATCATCGCGTTCATCGGCGCGGGGATGTGGGTGGCGTTCCAGAGAATCTGGGGCAACGCCGAGGCCAACATCGAGGGCCAGGTCAACAGCATTGGTGCAGGAAACGGGTGAAACCCGGACGCCGCGGCGATCGCGGCGCCGGTTTGATCGGCACGAGCACCGGATTCCTGGTCTTCCTGCTGTTGATGCTGGCCGCCGTACAGATCCTGTTCAACCTCTACGCAACGACGATGGTCACCAGCGCCGCGCATGAGGCCGCATCGCGGGTGGCCGGGTTCGACGCGTCGGCCGATCGCTGCGCTGCCGTGCCGGAAGCCGAGGCAGCATTTGTTGATGCTCTGGGGCAGTACGGCCGCAATGGCAATGCTTCGCTCGGCTGGGATTGCACCAACCCCAATCGTGTGATCGTGACCATCACCGCGGATCACCCGACCATCTTGCCCAACGCCGTCGCCGGCATCTTCGGATTGTCGCATCTCCGCAAGACGATCGAGGTCCGGACGGAACAGAAACGATGAATTCACCAACACGAAGATGCCGCGGCGAGCGCGGTCAGGTTGGCGGCATCGAGGCCCTGCCGTTCGGCTTCATGATCTTCATCGCGGTCACGTTGCTGATCGCCAACGCATGGGGTGTCATCGACGCCAAGATGGCTGTGTCGAGTTCGGCCCGGGAGGCCGTGCGCGCCTATGTGGAAGCCGACACCCAGGGTGAAGCGGAGGCCGCAGCAGATGCCCGGGCGAGAGAAACCCTGTCGGCCTACGGCCGAGACGACGAACGCGCCACGGTGGAACAGCCTGTCGTCACCGGCGACTTCGCCAGGTGCGCACGG
The DNA here is from genome assembly GCA_029263195.1 of Acidimicrobiales bacterium. Classification (GTDB taxonomy): domain Bacteria; phylum Actinomycetota; class Acidimicrobiia; order Acidimicrobiales; family Aldehydirespiratoraceae; genus SZUA-87. Next base: position 65,173 of record JAJCXX010000068.1, on the reverse strand, counting down.
GTGAGCATCACCGTCACCTACGACGTACCAACCCTCGTGATCCCGTTCATCGGCGGATTCGGAAACCTGCAACCGGTCAGCTCGACGTTCACCGAGGTAGTCGATCCCTTCCGCGACGGGCTCGCCGGCACCGCCGCCTGTCCATGAAGACTCGCTCCGGGCCGGGACCATCACACACCAGATCTGAGCGCGGCACGGTTCTGCTCATGTTCCCGGCGGCGGTGATGATCATGTTGGTGCTCGGAGCAATCGTGCTCGACGTCGGACTCTCTCAAGTGAGAGGGCGCGAACTCCAGGCCGTGGCCGACTCCGCAGCCAACGACTCTCTCGCTGCTCTCGACATTCCAGCACTGCGAGGCGGTGAGTCTCCCAGCCTCGACCCTACCCGGGCAAGAGTGATCGTCGCTCAGGCGGTTGCGGCCGGACCCCTACCCAACGCCACGATCCTGGCCGTCGACATCGGCACCGACAACGCCGGGCGCATCACCGTCACCGTGCAACTCAGCCTCCGGGTCGACCTGATGATCGCGCCGGCTCTTCCCGGGAACCTTCGAAGCACCACCATCACCAAGACCGGCCGCGTGGTCGTGCTGGCTTAGGCAGACCGCCTACGACGGTTGGGCCAAGTAGAGCTGGCGGCCAGATACCCGATATCGAGCAGGATCAAGGCGATCGCAGCCAGGAACAAGAGCGTGCCATTGCCGGTGACAGCCAACTGCTGAGCGCCTCCTACCTCTGTCGCCACAGTGGTCGACGTCGTGGAGGACGAACTCGAAGGCACCGTCGACGTGGTCGTGGACGAAGTGGTTGAAGTGGTCGTGGAGGAAGTCGTCGTGGAGGTCGTGGACGAGGTGGTCGAAGAGGTCGTGGACGAAGTCGTCGTGGAGGTCGTGGACGAAGTGGTCGTGGACGAAGTGGTCGAAGAGGTCGAATCCGGAGGCAGAGTCGTCGAAGTCGTCGAGGTCGTCGTGGTCGTCGTCGTCGATCCCACGTCGGTTGTGTGGAACGGGGCCTGCAGACCGGCTGGGGTGATGCAGAACAACGACAACGGAACCGGCAGGATCGGGAACACTATCGAAACCACGGCACCTTCGATTGAGAAGTTCACGGGGAGCCCGCCCGTGGTGAAGAACATGTCCGGCACGGAAAATTCAATCGTCTGATCCAGGCCACGACCGAACTCGTCGACCGTGACCGTCATCTCGAACGGACGATCAAAGGCAGACACCGAACCCTCGACGGTGTTGGTTCCTCGAAGCGTGACGTCGACAAAGTTGGATAGGACATCACCAGGCTCGACGAGGATGAGATTGATGGCCGTGTCGAGAATGCTGCCTGGGATGGTGACACTCCAGCGCTGACCGGTGACCGGTATGGTCCCACCTGGGCTGACAATGGAGGGAATGTTCGCAGCTATCGCGAACTCAACATTGTTTTCATTTGGTGTAGCGGTGTTGGTACAGACCGTCGTGTAGACCCCGTTTGTCGGTACACCCACCGGTGCCACTGTCGTCGTAGTGGAGCCACCAGGAGGCAGTGTCGTTGTGGTCGTTGTCGATGAGCCCACCTCGGTCGTGTGGAACGGGGGCTGACCGACTGCGGCAATGCAGGTGTACTCCAACGGCGCTGGCAGGATCGGGATTAGGACCGCCAAGACGGCACCATCGAGAGAGAACGCTGCAGGTCCCCCGGCCGCGGTGAAGAACATGTCCGGTACGAGAAACTCGGCCATCTGATCCACGGCCCGACCGAACCCGTCAACCACGACCGTCAAGTCAAGCGGACTACTTGTCGCAGTGAGCGACCCCTCCGAGGTATTGGTTGCCCGCAGAGTTGCTTCGACCGAAGTCGAGACGACATCACCAGGCGCGATCAGGTTGAGGTTTAAACCCGTATCGAAGATGCTTCCCGGGACGACTACGCTCCAGCTCTGACTGGTGACCGGTATGGATCCACCCGGGTTGGCGTTGGAGGGAATGGCGGCGGCTACAGCGAACTCGAAGCTGCTTTGATCTGGAGTAGCAGAGTTGGTGCAGGCCGTCGTGTAGACACCATGCGATGGTCCACCCGTCGGCAGCGACGTCGTAGTGGATCCTCCAGCAGGCAGTGTCGTTGTGGTCGATGAGCCCGCGCCGGTCGTGTGGAACGGGGACTGACCGGCTACGGCATTGCAGGCGAACAGCAAGGGCCCAGGCAGGGTCGGGATCAGGACCGACAAGACGGCACTATCGAGAGAGAACTCGACGGGTCCGCCGGCCGCGGTGACGAACATGTCCGACACGACAAACTCGACCGTCTGATCCAAGGCGAGACCGAACTCGTCAACCACGACCGTCGTCTCGAGAGGATGATTGATCGCCGTGACCAATCCCTCGACGGTGTTGGTCGCCCGAAGAGTGACATCGACCGAACTCCATATGACGTCACCGGGTGAGATCAGGTTGAGATTGATGCCCGTATCAAACGTGGCTCCCAGGATGGTGACGCTCCAGCGCTGATTGGTGACCGGTATGGTTCCGCCCGGATTGACGTTGGAGGGAATGTTCGCGGTAATCGCGAAGTCGATGGTGCTCTGATCTGGAGTTAAGTTGTTGGTGCAGACGGTCGCGTACACGCCATGCGATGGTCCCCCGGCGGGCGGAGACATCGGCGGCGACATCGAGGGTGGACACGGCGCCGGGGGCTGCCCCGGACTCATGCTGGGAAGTGTGGTCGGAGTTGTGGGGTACATTGCCGGACCCACCACCGGAATCTCGTAGCCACAATCTGCCTGCGCGCTCTCCGCAGCGAGCGCTCCGCCAACAGCCATAACCGAGCCAGTGGCTGTCGCCAGCACCAATATCGCCAGGAGAGTGCGCGCCAAGCCGCTTCGACTGCCGTTCCTCAAGACATCACCCTCCGCCGTGTTCCTATTCTCCGCATTTCCCCCAACCAACGCTCGCAACCAGTGGCGAACCGTATCCCAATCTCACTTTCCATGACAATTGGGCGAACCGTCGACAACTCCAAATGCGGCACCCATGAGCACCCAGAGCAGCCACGTGCTCGAAAAGTCGGGAGTTATGAACGAGTTCGTCACCATGAAGCCGACGATTACCACAACCACGGCCCGTAGATAAGGGGCCGACACCGGTTCGACTCGGCGACTGAAGGTGAGAGTGAGAACGACAGCCGTGAGAAACCACAAGAAGGCGACCAGCGCAGGAATACCCGAACCGGCAGCAATCACCAGCAGGAAGTTGTGGGGGCTCTCGACTCTGAATGCGTCGAAATAGATCGCCCGATCGACCGAAAGAGCCTCGCGGCTGTGCTCGGCGAAGACATCAGGGAAGGTCTCGGGTCCGGTTCCTAGCAGGGGGTTGTCGAGCGCGACATGGGTCGACACCACCCATACATCCCAGTGGTCCTTCCCCGAGATGTCGCTGGTCAGGTCGGCAACGGAGGCCGATCGATCCCAGGAATCCGACAGGAGCGACCTGACCGGCGGCACGAGAAACACCGGAGAGACCACCAACAAGAGGATGAATCCACTTACGAGGTTCCTCGAAATGCCCGCAACGGTCCAACGCCTCCACGTGAGTCCCAGAAGAGCGACGGACACCGACAAGCCGAGCATTCCGCCCCGGCTCTCGGTCATCAACACAGCGATCGTCATGACCGACGCGGCGATCACCGCTATCACCACACCCGAGACCCGGGCTCTTCGTGCCATAACCAACGACAAGGGAACCGCCAGAACCAGATAGGCGGCGAGCGCGTTCGACTGACCAATCGAAGCAAACACCCGCTGCACCTCCGAAGCCCCGCGCCATACAGGGTCGATCCCCTGACGCTGGAGAATGCCGTATGTCGCCACGACAGCCGCACCCACAGACACCGCCGAGAACAGGATCTTCAATCGGAACGTCGAGTTCACGAGCAGTCGGGCCAACAGGAAGAACGACAAATACAGAAGGGTCGTCAACAATCCTTGGTACTGGCGACGCTCACCGATCAGACTCTGCCCAGGGTCGCTGGAGAAGACCGTGGCTGCGACATTGAAGAGGGCGAAGGCCGCCAACGGAACATCGACATGTCGATGGAAGGTGAAACGAATCTCGTCGGCGCCGCCAACGAACACCCCGACAGCCGCTACGACGACACAGATCACGAGAATGACCCACAACACCGTCAGCTTGGGTAATGAGAAGGGATCGGGACGCCACCGAGCCACGACCAGCGGCACGACTGCAACGCTGCCCGCCAAGACCGAGAAGACGACCCGCGACCACGCGAAGCCGGCCGCAACCTTCACCGGTTGGCCCATCGTTCCCCTCTGTCCCCAGCCTCAAGCGGACCATAGTCGCTGGTCGCCGGACCGAGAATGGATCTCTACCGCTCGGGAACGCTCAGAAGTAGATGATTTCCTTGGCTCTCTCGGTGACCTCATCGAGATCTCCGGTCCACAAACCGGTGGAGAGATACTTCCAGCCGCCGTCGGACACGACGAACACGATTGTGCCCGATTCGATCCTCTCGGCCGTTCGCACCGCACCGGCCAGCGCGGCTCCGGCCGAGATCCCACTGAAGATTCCAACCTCAGCCAGTCTCCTGGTGAACTCGAGCGACTCGCGAGGCCGCACAATGCGCTTGCCGTCGAGCAATTCCGGCCCGCCCCACTTGTCGTAGATCGGCGGGATGAAGCCATCGTCGAGATTCCTCAACCCCTCGACCAGTTCTCCAGCCGGAGGCTCCACCGCCAGGACCAACACATCGGGGTTCTGTTCCTTCAGAAACGTGCCAACACCCATCAAGGTGCCGCTGGTGCCCAGGCCCGCCACGAAATGGGTTATCTCGGGAACGTCGGCCCAGATTTCAGGGCCCGTGGTGTCGTAGTGGGCCTGAGGATTGGCCAAGTTGGCGTACTGGTAGAGAAACACCCACTCTGGATGCTCGGCGGCGAGAGCCTGAGCCATGCGCACCGCTCCGTTGGATCCCTCAGCGCCGGGCGAGTCGATGATCTCAGCGCCGAACACCTCGAGCATCTGCCGGCGCTCGGGGGAGACGTTGGTGGGCAGCACCACCTTGATCGGATAGCCCTTCATCTGCGCGATCATCGCCAGAGCAATACCCGTGTTGCCCGAGGATGGCTCGATGATGGTCTTGCCGGGACGAAGTGTGCCGTCGGACTCGGCGTCCTCGATCATCGCCCGCGCCACGCGGTCCTTGACCGATCCGGCCGGATTCTGCCCTTCGATCTTGGCAATGATTCGCACTGCCGGGTTGGGGCTCAGCTCGCTCACATCGACCATTGGGGTGTTGCCGATGAGGTCGAGTGCTGATTGGAGAACGCTCATGTTCTGACCCAACCTCTCGACGTCTCAACTAATTCCGACTTTCTTGATCAGGATTATAACCATTAGCTTCCGAATCTTCCACAAAGGGCCCGGGGCCCCGTGTCACGAGCCGGTCCCGACCACCCGCACAGACTGCTCGGTGATCTCTCCATCGAGGATCCGGTAGGAGCGCAGCGACGGGTCGGGATCCTTCAGCGACACGATCACGAACTGCCACGATCCGAATGGATCGAACCGTGCAGCGTCGGCCACATCGGTGGGCGACGGGTAGTTGATGGTGTGAGTGTGGGAGTGCATCACTCCGATGATCGCCAGGCCACCTTCGTCGACTTCGCGTTCGACAGCCATCATCTCGTGGCTGTCGAGTTCGTAGATCCGACTCGACTCCGCGGCGTTCCGCATCGGAAAGAAGCGCTCGACCCGATCCGAACCGAACATTCCGACGATCAGCCCACACGCCTCATTGGGAAGACCACGAACGGCATGGCCGATCATCTCTTCGTGCAAAGCCCGTGGCAGTTCCAACACCGCAACAACCTAGCCATCTCTGTGCGACGTGAAATATCGGGGCCGTGCGGCCACCTCAGTCGATACGGTGACTCGCAATGGCCAAGTCGCAGAAGAGACGCGATGTGCCCGAGGGCGCTACCACGGTTGCCACCAACCGTGTGGCCCACCGCGACTACGAGATCGTCGACACGGTCGAAGTCGGAATAGTGCTGCGGGGTAGCGAGGTCAAGTCACTGCGCGAGAGCAAGGTTCAACTGGGCGAGGCGTACGGGATCTTCTATCAGCGTGAGCTCTGGCTGGTAGGGCTTCGCATCGGGGCCTACTCACATTCCGGTTCGGCCTTCGCCCACGACCCCGAGCGCCGCCGCAAGCTGCTCGCCCATCGCGACGAGATCGAACGATGGTCATCCAGGGTCGACCGCGACCATCTCGCGGTCATACCACTGGCGCTCTATTTCGTGGGCGGTCGCGCCAAGCTCAAGTTGGCGTTGGCACGCGGCAAGAGCCGAGCCGACCGACGCCAGGAAATTGCCAAGCGCGACTCCAATCTGGAAACACAGAAAGCGATCGCCAAGGCCCGACGAAGCGGATGAGGGCAGGGCCCCGCCGTCGGTGCCCTGCCGCGTGACACATCGGAGCTGTAGAGTGGCAGTGCCCCTAGCGGGCCCGTTACTTGACATGCGACGGCACACGGGGCTGATCGGTTTCGACGTTGGGACCAGGAAGCTACGGCGTGCGACCGGAGTTGCTCAGACTCCCAAAACAGGGCACCAACAGAGACGCCAATACGGACGATCTCGCTCTCGCTGCCTGATTTAGGTCAGTAAGTAGAGAGTCATCGCGACCAGCAATGGCACGCGGGGCCTGACCACCGCAGCCTGGCACCAGAAGCGGTGGTGGACAGTCGGGAAAGACCACTGACAGCCGGCAAAGACCGCTGACATCGGAGAAAGATCCGGCGGATGGGCTTCGTGCCCGCTCGACCCGGCGAGGTGGCAGCCGCAAGCCACAACCACGGGAACGGTCGTATCGCGTCGGGTTGCCACCTGACGGACGAGGGTTCGATTCCCTCCAGCTCCACCAGCAGACCCCGTAATCGAGAGCCTCGACCATCCGGTCGAGGCTCCGTCGCGTCAAGCCTCCCCTCCCCTTTCCGACCGCCTTTCCGAAATCTGTGGCTGGGAGCCACACTGAGTGTGGCTCCCAGCCACAGATTTCGGATTGGATGTGGGGTTGGGGCTCGGCTCGGCTCGACTCGCCTCTGGCGGGCGGGGGTCGTAGCATGTGAACGATCGTTCACGTCTGGCCTCGCGCCGGCTCCCCCACCACGAGGTACCCATGACCGAGGCCACGATGTCACCCGACGACCTCGACCAGTTCCGCTCTCGATGCCACGCCTTCCTTGAGGAGCACGCCATCGGAATGCATCTTGACGGCGATCCCGATCAGCGTGGTGAGCGGCGGTTGCTATCCGGAAAGAAGTTTCAGCAAGCGCTGACCGATGCAGGACTGGCCGGACTCACCTATCCCAAGGAATACGGCGGCCAAGGCCTCACCAAGGAACACGAGCGGATCTGGCGCGAGGAATACGCCAATTTCCCCAACATGACCTTCGAGCTCGTCATATCCCATGGGATGTGTCTGCCGATGCTCTCCGAATTCGGCACCCACGAGCAGAAGACCGCCTTCCTGGCCGACATCATCTCGGCCGCCACGGTCTGGTGCCAGATGTTCTCCGAACCGGGTGCGGGCTCAGATGTGGCGAGCCTTCAAACCAAGGCCGTACGCGACGGCGACACCTGGGTCCTCAACGGACAGAAGGTCTGGACCACACTCGCCCATGTAAGCGACTACGGCGTGGTCATCGCCCGCACCGACCCCAGCGTGGTCAAGCACGCCGGCATCTCCATGTTCATCGTCCCCATGGACACCCCCGGTATCGAGGTTCGGGCCATCCATCAGATCGACGGCGGGATGCACTTCAACGAGGTGTTCTTCACCGATGTCTCCATTCCGCTCGAAAACATCCTCGGCGAGATCAACAACGGATGGAGCATGGCGACGTCGATGCTCATGTACGAGCGGGTGGCGATCGGATCCGGCGCAACCAGCGGCGTCCAACACGAACGTGCCGATCAACTGATCGAGGAGGCCACCAAGCGCGGCGTCATCGATCAGTCGGTCCTGCGCCAGAAGCTCATGAAGCTCTACGCCATGGAGACCGTGCAGTCGCTCGTCTCGATGCGCACCCGAGCCGAAATGCAGGCCGGCAAGACGCCAGGACCCGGCGGATCGATCGGCAAGCTGGCCGGCAGCAACATCATGTCGTATGCCCGCGACGTGTCGATGGAGCTCGTGGGCGCCGACAGCGTGGCGTGGGAAGCCGACGCCGGAGGTGGTTGGGCACGAGCCGCGCTGACCGGACTACAAAGCGGCATTGCGGGCGGCACCAACGAGATCCAGAAGAACATCATCGGCGACCGGGTCCTCGGTCTACCTCGCGATATCAGCGTCGATCGAGGAGTCGCGTTCGCCGACCTCAAGGTCGGGACCCAGACGGACTTTGGGAGTCAGTAGAGAACGTCGGTGGTGAGAGTGCCGTCTTCGGCCTCGACCACCAAGAGCCGCGACATGCAGGGCATGCAGTAGAGCCGGTCGCCCACCCGGATCTCCTTCACCGACCGGATCACCACCTTGCACACCGGACAGAGGATCTCGTTGGGGGCGAGCGTGTCGAGCGCCCCCTCCCAAATTCGGTAGAACTTGCGCCACTTCTTGGGGACCTCGTTGAAGCCCGTCTCCTCGAGTTCGTAGCGCTTCCTCGACGGTTCCGGCTCGTCGGAAGCTTCGGACTGATCGTTCATCAGGTCAGGCCCAGTCGCTCGACCGCTTCTATGTACTCACGGCCGAGCGTCAGCCTCTGTGAAGGTTCGACGCCAGCCGATTGCTGGACCTCTTCGAATGTGCGAAGAACCAGCTCATCGAGCTCCGCACGGACCTCCGCCAAACGTGACCGGTTCTCCGGCATGGTCACGAGGCGGCGTCCCAGATCGTTCTCACCGAATCCCAGATGGCGACGTTCGTCCTTGATAACCCCGTCGAGGACCTCACCGGTGACGGGATCTGCTCCCTCGAGGTGGGCCTTGAACGCGGTGAACTCCATGGTCTCCAAGATCACATTCTGGGCAAACACCGCCGAGTCCCAGTCGCGGTCGTCGACCAATTCGAGCAGTCTTTTCTTGAACCGAAGCAAATTCGGGTTGGCCCTTCGTTCGATCTCGCCTTCGGGGTCGACAACACCGAGCTCCTTCATCCTGTGGAGGAACACCTCGAGGTGGCGGGCCTCGTCGACAACCTGGGTGGCGAGAAAGATCTTGGCGTGCCGGTTGGGAGCGAGCCGAACCAGCCCGCTTGACGCGTCGAGCGCAGCCGTCTCAGCCACGCAGTAGTTGCAGAGGGTGGTGATCAGAACCTCGCGCTCACCGTCCTCCATCAGCGGGTCCGGGGTCCCTTCGACCTGTCCGTAGGAACGGTCCCTCAGATAACCGTCGACCGCCTGAAACCAGAAGTCGAAACTGTGCACCTCTTCCAGGAACTCTTCCTCGGCCATCGCGTGAGGATCGAAGTCAGCCATTCGTTTGAACCTTCCTACGTTCGGGGACGGAACGCGAAACGACCGGCCCGAATTCCGGGCCGGTCGCCGCTCAGATGATCACGCTGGTACTGGAGGTGACTGGTACTCGAGACCGATCCGGCCGAGTCGGGTCTTGAACTCACCCAGCACGGTGTCGGCAAGCACTGCTTCCATGTCCTCGGGCGAAGCCGCCGCGAGGTCGGTGCCATGCCAGACGGCCGTCTCCGGGCCGGCACCTTCCGCTGCAGCGATCGATCGGGCCTCTTCGGTGGCAGCAGCATTGCCCTGGAAGGCCTCACTGAACGTAGCGAGCATGTGATACGTCATCTCGGCCTGCATTCTCTCCACGTCGGCCTTGCGCTCGGGATGCTCCCGGATCAGGCTGCCGATCCTGTTCTCACCGAAACCGACATGGCGACGCTCGTCGGCGATAGTGCCGCTCAACGTCTCGGCGAACTTCGGGTTGACCTGCTTGGACACGGCCTCGAGCATCTCGAACACGCTGAACGCCATGCCCTCGAGCACGATGTTCTGGCCGACCACGCCGGCGATGAAGTCGCCTGAATCGACCTTCTCCAAGAGAACCTCGGCGAACTTCACAAGATGAGGATTCGCGTAATTGTCGATCGTGGATTCGAGGTTGTCCTCGGTGACCCCGAGATCGAACAGTCGCCGGGTGAAGATCTCAACGTGGCGGGCCTCGTCGAGGGTCTGGGTGGCGAGGAAACGCTTGCTCGGGAAGTCGGGAGCAGCATTGACGAGACCCGACGATGCGGCGAGCGCGCAACGCTCGCCGACCACCAACTGAACCGTCGTGCGAATCGACTCCTCGCGCAACGTCTCGTTCTCGACGACGAGTTCGGGCTCCCTCAACTCGGGAGAATGCCCGTAGACAGTGTTTTCGAGATAGCCCTGCGGACACATCTCGAGCCATCTCTGGATCGAATACTGGGACAAAAAGTCGGCCATTGAGTTCCCTTCTAGCGGCGACGATTACACAGTAAGTTGGACACCGCCTCGAATCGAAGGGACTTAGGTCCCATTGTCAGAGATGGCACCCATTCGAAAATCAGATCACCACACGAACATTGATTCTTGTCATGAACTCCCGTGCCACTACGGTCGAACCCCATGGGAATGGCTGACCCCGCACCCCAGCACCTCGACATCCACGATCTCGGGATGCGCCTGCCAGAAGGACGACACCTCCGCCTGCCGGGCCGAGGCACGACCTACGTCCGCTCCGCCGAGGGGCCACCGGGAGCCCCGACGGTGTTGTTGCTCCACGGATGGTTGGCCTCGGGGGCCCTCAACTGGGTGCGCTGCTTCGAACCGCTCAAGGGCCAGTTCAACGTCATCGCCCCTGATCTTCGAGGTCATGGACGAGGGATTCGATCGCGTCGAAGGTTCCGCCTGGCCGACTGCGCCGACGACACCGCCGCGATGCTCAAGCGACTCGACACCGGCCCGGTGATCGTCGTCGGCTACTCGATGGGCGGGCCGGTTGCTCAACTCCTGTGGCGACGCCACCCCGACCTCGTCGACGGGATGGTCCTGATCGCAACCGGATGTGAGTTCGTCGCCGGCAATCGCGAGCGTTACGCCTTGGCCGCGGTCGCCTCAGTTGCTGCCGGAACCACCCAAATGGGAGCTGTCGCTTCATGGGCCCCGGCGTTCATCACCCGTCGGCTGTTCGGCATGGAGTTGTCTCGGGTCAATCCCGGCGCCGTTGGCAAGTGGGCCCGCGAGGAGATGAGCCACCACTCGGTGAAGGTGATCTTCGAAGCCATCCACGCCCTAGCCACCTACAGCTCGAAGCACTGGATCTCGACAGTGAATGTGCCCACGTCGGTCATCATCACCGAGACCGACCGAGCGGTCTCACCTGAAGCCCAGCTTCGGCTGGCCATGTCGATTCCCGATGCTCACATCAATCGCATAGACGACGGACACACCGCCTGCATCAACCCCGACTTTGGACGCAAGATCACCAACGCCTGTACCGACGTGGCCACGAGAATCGGGTTGGCGAGATGACAACCGACATCCTGTTCTTCCTGTCCATCTCATGGGTCTTGGCCTCGCTGTTCGCTCTCGTGAGACTCCACCGGAGCGGACCTTTCAGCTTCCCGATCATGTTGATCGGCTGGATGGTCGGGGATCACCCGTCGGGAAACTTCCTGGCCCAGGTCGTGACGGCTGCCGCGCTCGCGGCTGGGGGCGCGCTCGATGACTCTCTGGGGTTGGCGGCACTGGGTCTGGCGGCGGTCTCGTGGATCGGACTGGCGGCGGTGCGCCGAACCTCCCGCCAAGCCGCATCGACTGCCGAAGCCGCTCTCGGGGACTCACTCGGGGCCGACTACCGCTCCGACATCGACGCAGACCGACTCGCTCTCATGGAATCCCCCGTTCCTCGGCCGGTGATGAGACTCAACGCCCGATTTCGGCTCACCGGACTCGATGCTGAATTCGACATCCCCTACGGCGAACATCCAAAGCGAAACCTCCTCGACATCTATCGCCCGATGTCCGGAGCCGAAAACGCCCAGGTGCTTCTCCAGGTTCACGGTGGCGGTTGGATCATCGGCCACAAGCAACAGCAGGCCTTCCCCTTGATGCTTCGAATGGCACACCGCGGATGGGTCTGCGTGTCGATCAACTACAGGTTGGCTCCCAAGCACAGGTTCCCCGACCAGATCGTCGACGTGAAGCGTGCCATCGCCTGGGTCCGGGCCAACATCGCCGAGCACGGAGGGGACCCATCCACGATCGTGCTCACCGGAGGATCCGCCGGCGGCCATCTGACCTCCCTTGCCGCTCTCACCGCCAATCTTCCGGACTTCCAGCCCGGATTCGAAGATGACGACACCTCAGTCGCTGCCTGCGTTCCCTTCTACGGGCCGCCCGACTTCACCAACCGCAACAAGATCCGGGGCCCCCTCACATCCATGAAGCCCTTCCTGAACCGGATGATCATGCCGTCGAAGCTGGCCGACGATCCCGCATTCTGGGATCTCGTCTCCCCACTCAGCCAGATCAACGCCGACGCTCCCCCGTTTTTTGTCGTCCAGGGTCACCACGACGTGCTGGTGTGGAGGGAGGAGGCCCGCGACTTCGTCGACCAGTTGCGGCAGGTGTCGAGAGAGCCCGTCGTCTACTGGGAAGTCCCAGGCGCCCAACACGCCTTCGACACCTTCCCGTCGCACCGCACACGCGCAGCCGTCGACGCCATCGAACGATTCCTGGCACTCATCACGACGAGACGAGGAGACTGACCCATGCGCAAGCTCGCCGGCCCCGACACTGCGTTCCTCTACGGTGAGCGACCCGAATGGCACTTCCACGTCTCGGCGGTGACCATCCTCGACCCATCGACCGCGCCGCGAACACCGGAGTTCGCCGGCCTCGCCGAACACATCGAGAACCGAGTTCACCTCGTCCCACAGCTCCGCTGGAAGTTGATGACACAACCGGCCGGTCTCGATCGGCCCATATTCGTCGACGATCCGGACTTCGCAGTTCGGCGCCACCTGCGTCACGTCGCTCTACCCGCACCGGGCGACGATCGCGCCCTCGGCACCCTCATTGGTCAACTCGTGAGCTTCAAGATCGACCGGTCACATCCCCTCTGGGAGATGTGGTACATCGAAGGACTCGAATCCGGCGACATCGCCCTTCTGACCAAGATCCACCACTCCATCATCGACGGCACGACCGGCACGGACCTGCTCACCACCCTCTACGACACCGAAGCCGACGCGACACCCGACCCGGCCCCACCCGCCTATCGGCCCGAGCTGGCCCCGACCAACCTCAGAATGGCCGCCGAACTCGCCGGCTCTCTGGCCACATGGCCGATACGCACCGCTCAGGTAGCCGATCAGACGATTCGTCAGACCGCCGCAGTGGTGCGCCATGCCTTTCACGACATCACCCCGAAGCAGCCGTTCCAGGCCCCTCGCACCAGCATCAACGGCAGACTCACCGGCCTCAGGGAGTTCGCCCATGCCGTCACCGATCTGAAGACCCTCAAGGCCATCAAGAACGCCTCCGAAACCACCGTCAACGACGTGGTCCTCGCCACCTGTGGCGGGGCATTGCGTTCCTATCTTCTCGACAAGGGCGAGCTGCCCGACACGCCCCTGATCGCCCAAGTGCCGGTCTCTGTCCGATCGCCGGGAGACACCGAGGTTGGCACCAAGGTCGCGGCGATGTTCGCTTCGTTGGCGACCGAGATCGACGATCCCCTCGAGCGTCTGACGACTATTCAGGACAGCACTATCAGCGCCAAGGAGATGCGAACCGAACTCACCGATCTTCACAACATCAACCTCACCGATGCCACGCCACCGCTGTTCATCAATTTGGCGGCTCGGGCGGTGACACGTGCTGGTCTCGAGCAGCGGCTGCCGCCCGTGTTCAACCTGATCGTGTCCAACGTGGCGGGCCCCGCCTTCGATCTGTTCGTGCGGGGTGCGAGAGTGAAGGCGATGTATCCACTGGGTCCGCTGCTCTACGGATCCGGAGTCAACATCTCAGTGGTGTCGCAGGGAGATCGGGTCGATTTTGGATTCATCTCATGCCCTGACATAGTCGACGATGTTTGGAACATTGCGGAGCGGATCGCGCCCGCCGTAGACGAGCTAGCGGAGGCCACTGGTGTCTGAATCAAGTCGTGTAGTCGTGATCGGATCAGGTCCGGGAGGACTAACCGCTGCCGCCACGCTCGCCGCCGTCGGCCACAGCGTCACTGTGATCGAGCACCACACCATCGCCGGCGGCAATTGCACAGTGTTTCGTCACGGTGACTACGAATTCGACGTCGGCCTCCACTACCTCGGCAACACCTCACCGGGCAGCTTCATGCACTCACTGCTCCGGGCCTTGGGAATCGCCGACCGAATCACTTTTCGACCTCTCGACCATGAGTTCGACACCTTGATATTCCCGGATTTCACCTTCCGAGTTCCCTCTGGATGGGATGAATACACCCAGCGACTCACCGACCACTTCCCCCACGATGAGCAGGCGATCGCCGACTACATCGAGATCCTTCGGGCGGTCGCGATCCAGGCCCGCGCCGGCAGCGGCGACCATCTGTTCCAGTGGGGACTTGCCTCGCTCAGCAGCCTCTACGACCACTGCGGGCTGTCCCCGGAATGCCGAGGCGTGGTCAGTCACTGGAGTGGGCTCTACGGCTCCGCGCCACACGAAAGCGCCGTGGCAATCCATGCAGTGATCACCGACCACTACATGACCGGCGCGAGCTATCCCGAAGGTGGGGGCCAGATGCTTCCCGCACGTCTGGTCGAGGTGATCGAAGCCTGTGGCGGCGAAGTCCGGGTGAACACCACAGCCCGCCGCATCGTGGTCGAGGACGGCAGGGCCACGGGAGTCGAACTCGAATCAGGCGAGATCATCGCCGCAGACGTGGTGATCTCCAACGCCGACTACAAACGCACCATGCTCGACCTCGTCGGCGCTGATCACCTCACCGAAGAGACCGCGGCCACCGTCACCGACGCGGTGATGACATATCCGCTGCTTTGCGTCTACGTCGTCGTCGACACCGACCTCTCCGCTCGAATCCCCAACACCAACTTCTTCGTCTTCCCGTCGTTCGATGCGGAGGCCCCCTACGAAGCCCTGAGGAAGGGAGAATTTCCCGACGAACCGTTCGCCTACATGGCTTTCGCGTCGCTCAAGGACCCCGACAACAAGAGGCTCTGCCCGCCTGGTCACACCAACTTCCAGATCATGACCCTCGCACCCCGCGACTATCACACATGGGGAGTCGAATCGGGGCCCACCGACGGCACCCTCTACCGACGTAACGACACCTACCGAGAGCGGAAGTCACAGATCACCGAGTCGCTGATCGACCAGGCCGAGAAGGCCATCGGACCATTCCGTGACCGAATCGTTCACATCGAGACCGCTACGCCGCTCACCCAGGAGCGTTACACCCGATCCACCTCCGGCACCTCCTACGGACTGATGGCCAGCCCCGACCAGACCGGGCCGTTCCGCCCCGGCTACGCCACCGAGATCGAGAATCTCTACCTGGTGGGCGCCAGTACACAATCAGGGCACGGGATCCTCGGCACGATGGTTGGAGGGATCGGTTGTGCTTCGGCGGTCACCGGACGCGATCTCATGAGGGTCCTCGCTCCCGATGCCGTCCCATTGGTGGACGCCTCCATCTTTCCTCCCGACCCCGATGACTGGGACCCGATGGAGGCCAGCCGGGGGGAAGCCATGCGCCAACTCAGGGCCCAGCGAACCTCCAGCTGATCTCGCTCCGGCAACTCACACCGAAGCCGGGTAGCAGAAGCACCGAAACCGCGGCAGGATGCGGCTCCACAGTCGACTCCATGGAGGCCCAACAATGACCGAGATGCCATACCGACGGCTCGGGGGATCGGGTCTCAAGGTCTCCGCTCTCTCGTTCGGATCGTGGGTCACGTTCGGGGACCAGCTCGACACCGGACTCGCCACCGACTGCATGTCGGCGGCGCGCGACGCAGGCGTCAACTTCTTTGACAACGCCGAGGCCTACGCCGGTGGGGCCTCCGAGACGATCATGGGCAAGGTCTTCGCCGAACAGAACTGGCCGAGATGGTCCTATGTCGTGTCGACAAAGCTCTACTGGGGCCTCCACGACGACATCAACATGAAGTTCACGCTCAACCGCAAGTACCTCATGCAGGGGATCGACGCTTCGCTCGAACGACTCGGACTCGACTTCGTCGATCTCGTCTACTGTCACCGCTCCGATCGCGAAACACCGATCGAGGAGACCGTTTGGGCCATGCACGACATGATCGCGTCGGGCAAGGCGTTGTACTGGGGAACATCGGAATGGGAAGCCGACGAGATTCGCGCCGCCTGGGAGATCGCCGAGCGCCATCATCTACACAAGCCTGTCGTCGAGCAGCCGCAATACAACATCCTCGAACGGTCTCGCGTCGAGAGGAAGTTCGCCCGGCTCTACGACGACCTCGGCCTGGGACTCACCACCTGGAGTCCCCTGGCTTCGGGAGTTCTCACCGGCAAATATCTCGACGGAGTCCCCGAGGGGTCACGGGCCACAGTCGGTGGCTACGAATGGCTCGCCGACATCATCACCGACGAAGGCAGCAACGCCAAGGTGCGCAAGCTCGTGCCCATCGCCGATGAGCTCGGATGCTCACTAGCTCAACTTTCGCTCGCATGGTGCCTCAAGAATCCCAATGTGTCGAGTGTGATAACCGGTGCGTCACGAGTCGAGCAGGTTGTCGCCAACATGGGAGCGCTCGATGTACTACCGGCGCTCGACGACGAGGTCATGTCCCGAATCGATTCCGCGGTCGCCTGAGCATCTGATCGGGCGACAAGGCCCGCGATCACTTCAAGTTGTACCGTCGAACACATGACCTCCGACGTGGAGTGGCAGCGCCAGCGAGTGAGAGAGATCCTTCTCGAGGAGGGAGCGTGTGCCGACGACATTCCCGACGATCTGGAGGAGGCGGTAAGCCTCATCGCTGATTTCGCGTTCTCCCGTGGCGATACCCTCAGCATCGAAGATCTGGCCGAAGTGACCGGACTCCCCGAAGAACGGGTGATCGACAACCTTCACCATCTCGGCATCGCCTCGCCCACCCCACGTGAGATTCTGTTCAATGAGCGCGACATCGAACTGGTCGACTTTCTCGAGTCAGCCGCCAACGACTCACTCATGGAGTCAGAAGGCATCGAGATACTGCACGTCGCCGGCACGGCCCTTGCGGCCACCGCCGAGGCCGGAGTGGCGAGCCATGTCCAGGGGCCCGAGACCCGCACACGCAATCCGGTCGAACATCTCGAACTCAACTTGGCGATGTCGGACATTGGTCTGGAACTCGGCGAGCATCTCCCCACCGCCTTCCGGCACCATCTCAGACAGGCGACACTACGCCAGCGCCGCACCCAGAGCGACCAGTACCGCGAGGTGGTCCAGATGGTGGTCGGTTTCGTCGATCTCGTCGGTTTCACGTCGCTATCGCACGAACTGGCACCCGGCCAATTGGTCGACCTGATCAAGCGATTCGAGTCTCAAGCCCACGAACTCGCACACGACCTCGATGCTCGAGTCGTGAAACTGGTCGGTGACGAAGTCATGTTCGTAGCCGAGCACTCCGCGGATGCAGCCGCTTTCGCCCTCGGGATGATGCACAGCTACTCCGATCAACATGTCGTGCCACGGGGCGGGATCGCCAAGGGTGATCTCGTCAACCTTCACGGCGACTACTTCGGCCCGGTGGTGAACCTTGCTGCCCGACTTGTCGCCGCAGCCGTACCCGGCGAGGTTCTGGTCGACGACTCGATTGCCATGACCGATTCCGTTGTCAGCGAGCCCGCTGGTCGACGCATGCTCAAAGGCTTCGACCTACCCGTGAAGGTCCACTCTCTGCTCACCACCAACGCCTCGGAAACCTGACTCAGCCGAGCCGGGTCACGATCGACCAGCCACGTTCGAAGAGGCTCACCGTAACGGCGTGGAGCATGTCGCCGATCTCCGTTGAGGCCTGACCGGCCTTGGCTCGTGCGTTGGTGCCCTCGAGAATGATGCCGGTCTTGAAACAAGCCAATACGCCGTACCACTCGATCATCGACATGTCGCGAGTGGTGTTGACTCGGTATCGGTCCACGAGTTCGTCGGCGGTGGGAAATCCCTCCCAGGGTTGGATCGATGACAATGCCGATTGTCCGTCGTCTTCGGGCCACATCGCGATTATCAGCCCCAGATCGACCAGCGGATCGCCCACCGTCGCCAACTCCCAGTCGACGACCGCAGCCACATCAGGAGCATCGTTGCGGAACATGACGTTGCCAAGGTGGAAATCACCGTGCAGGATCCCGGGCTCGAAGCTTCTTGGCCTGTTTTCGTCGAGCCAGCGGCCGATCTCAGCCAGATGAGGGATGTCGGGGCCGGGATACCCGTCGAGCTCGGAGAACGAGTCGAGTTGGGCGAGCCATCGCGGCACCTGCCGCTCGAGATAGCCGTCGGGTCGGCCGAAGTCCTCCAAACCGATTTCCTTGTGGTCGATAGCTCCGAGAGTCGCGGCGGCGTCGACGAACGAGATCCCCATGGCCCGCCGCACGTCTGGATCATCGGCGTGAAGCGAGGGCAAGCCGGCTCCTGGGATGAAACCCTCGACTGCTTCCATCAGATAGAAACTGGCCCCCAACACCGACTCGTCGGGCTCGGCCGCAATGAGATCGGGATGCGGAACGTCGGTCCCTTTGAGTGCTCCCAGAATTCTCGACTCGCGTCGCATGGTTTCGTCGCTGTTGGCCCGCTTGTGAACGGGCGGACGTCTCAACACGTAGTCACGGTCACCGCGACGAAAGCGAAGCAACAGGTTCTGAGTACCTCCCGTGAGGGCCACAACGCCGATCAGTTCGCCCTCACCGAGCCCGCGTTCGTCCATCCACACCCTCAGCGCCTCGAGATCGACAATCGAGGGGTCGACCGTCACCGGATCAGGGCCGGCCGGCGGCCGGAGAGTCCACGATGACGGTTTCGATGAGCGACCCACCCTTGCCGGCAACATCGTCGGGATGAGTGCCGGGTGAGCTGAGCACGAACAGCGTCCGAAGATCGTCTCCTCCGAGCATGCAGGCGATAGCCGGCTGACTGGTCGGGATCGATCGAGTGATCTCTCCCCCTTCGATCACTCTGTAAACGCCGGCCCCGACCGGATCGGCAAACCAGATTCCGCCGTCGGCATCGAGGCAGCATCCATCCGGCACCAGCCCCGGTGTCTCGGCCCAGATCCGCTGATCGACCAGATCGCCGTCGTCGGTGATGGTGAAAGCCCCGAACCGACTCCCGAAGGTCTCCGCCACGATGAGGGTCTTGTCGTCGGGGGTGATCACCACGCCGTTGGGGAACAACAACTCTCCGTCGACCGCCCGAGGCGAGCCATCGCTCGAGACAGCGATGAGTCGGGCTGGGGCCGGGGTCTCACCGCTCTCCAGATCGAATCCGAAGTACCCCACATAGGCCGTTCCGTCGGCCGCGACCACCATGTCGTTGCAGTGGCCTGTGGCCAACCCACTCAAGTCGGCGTGCTCGGACAACGATCCGTCGCCATCCAAGCGCAGCAATCTCTGGTCTCGCATCGAGACGATGAGCAGCGTGCCGTCGGGCATCCACCCCAACCCGGATGGCTGCCCCTCGACGGTGACGATCAGGGTCTCATTGCCATCGAGGTCGACCGTGAACACCCCGTGTCGGTAGAAGTCGGAGAACCAGAGACGTCCGTTGTGCCAACGTGGCCCCTCGCCGAAGTCGATCCCGGCATGAAAGGGCTGCAGTTCGGTCATTCGACGATGCTACTCACCCGGCCGATACCCGTGCGACGAACCGGACCCGCAGATTCAGGCGTCGAGATATCTGGTCACAGCCACCGCCGAGCCGATCACCGACACCAAAACAGCGATGCCGAGAATCATCAGCGAGGTCTGGGTGAACTCCGAATCCGAGACCTTGAACCCGTCGAGCAGAGCCAGACTGTCGGTGTCGTTGAAACCTGAGATCACCCATTTGTCGAGCGCCCACAAGCCGCCCCAAGCACCCAATGCGCCAAAAACGGCCTGAGCTAGACCCTCGATCATGAACGGTATTCGAATGAACCAGTTGGTGGCGCCGACCACCTTCATGATCTCGATCTCTTCACCACGACTCTTGATGGCGCTCACGATGTTGGTGAGAATCAACAATGTGGCCGCGCCCAGGAGAATGACTGAACCGATGAAGAAAACGATTCCGATCTTGTCGGCCTGTTTCTGAATGGCGCGAATGGTCTCATCGGCCGAGACGACACTTCTCACCCCGGGTCTTCCCTTGAACTGGTCGGCCAACTCCCTCACGACGTCGGCGTCGGGATCAGCCGGAACCACGCGATAAGAAGGCGGAAGAATCTCGGGTGAGACCGTAGCAATCAGCTCCGGGGTGTCGGCAAAGAGGTCCTTGAACTCCTCGAACGCCCCGTCCTGGTCGACATAGTCCCAGTCCTTGATCTCCGGACTCTCGTCGAGCGCGGTGCGAATAGCGGCATCCTGCTCCGGAGTGCCGTCGGCGTTCATCCAGACCACGAACTCGATGCCGCCCTCCCATCGCGCCGTGGCGTTGCCGACCGCGTAGTTGAAGAGGAAGAACCCACCGAACAACCACAACGAAACGCCGATGGTGATGATGGTGGCGGAGGTCAGGAGAATGTTGCGCCAGAGATTCTGGGCGGTCTCCCGAATGGCGTATACGGGGCTTATGGCCACTGCTGCTCCTACTCGTAGACGCCGCGGGCCTGATCGCGGACGATCGAACCCCCGTCGAGTTCGATCACGCGCCGGCGCATCGTGTCGACGATGCCCCGGTCGTGAGTGGCCATCACAACGGTGGTGCCGGTGCGATTGATTCGATCGAGCAATCGCATGATGCCCACCGACGTTTGAGGATCGAGGTTGCCGGTTGGTTCGTCGGCCAGCAGGATCAGCGGCCGGTTGACGAAAGCACGAGCGATCGAAACCCGTTGCTGCTCGCCGCCGGAGAGCTGATCGGGGAAGTTCTCAATCTTGCTCGAAAGCCCGACCAATTCCAGAATCGCCGGCACTTGCTTGCGAACCACGTGTCGGGGCTTGCCGATCACCTCGAGAGCAAACGCCACGTTTTCGTAGACGGTCTTCTTCCGCAGAAGCTTGAAGTCCTGGAAGATGTATCCGATGTTTCGCCGCAGGTACGGAACCTTCCAGGATCCGAGAGCGCCGATGTCTTTGCCGGCCATGTAGATCGTGCCGCTCTCCGGCACTTCCTCACGGTTGAGAAGTCTGATGAAAGTCGACTTCCCTGACCCGGACGCGCCAACGAGAAAGACGAACTCGCCCTTCGCTATGTCGACTGTGGCATCTCGCAGGGCGACTACGTCGCCCTTGTATACCTTTGTGACGTTTTCGAGCTTGATCATGCCGTTCCTGGTGAACCTGCCGCCCGGCGCACAGACGGTAGCAGTGCGCTGAACGGATTCCTTGTCAATGCCATCACGCTCACTCCTCGTTCTTGGCTCGGCTCCACTGAAGCCAAGCCTCCATGAACTGGTCGATGTTGCCGTTGAGAACCGATTCGACCTGAGCGGTCTCGTGAGACGTTCTCAGGTCCTTGACCATTTGATACGGCTGCATCACGTAGCTGCGAATCTGACTACCGAAGCCGACGTTTTGCTGTTCGCCGGTGATTCCGGCGATCTCGTCGTCGCGCTTCTTGCGCTCAAGAACCAACAGCTTGCCCGCCATCATCTGCATGGCGCGGTCCTTGTTTTGATGCTGGCTTCGTTCGTTCTGACAACTGGTGACCGTGCCGGTGGGAAGATGGGTGATTCGCACCGCCGAGTCGGTGACGTTGACATGCTGGCCGCCGGCACCCGACGAACGGTAGGTGTCGATACGCAGGTCCTTTTCATCGATCTCGATCTCGTCAGCAACTGCCTCGAAGAACGGCGCCACCTGCACGGCACTGAATGCCGTCTGGCGCTTGCCCTCATTGTTGAACGGCGAGATCCGGACCAGTCGGTGGACTCCGTGCTCGGACTGCATCAGCCCGTAGGCATGGCGCCCCTTCACGATGAACTCCACGGAGCTCAGCCCGGCCTCAGTGCCTTCGGATACAGCGGTGATCTCGATCTCCAACCCGCGACCGTCGGCCCAACGGTTGTACATGCGCATGAGCATCTCGGCCCAGTCCTGGGCGTCGGTTCCGCCCTCGCCCGACTTCACCTGGCAAACGGCGTCTCGCTCATCGAATTCGCCCGTGAACAGTGATCGGAGCTCGAGATCGTCGAGCGCCGATACGAGATCAGCGACGGACTCGGTGATCTCACCCTCGAGCGACTCGTCCCCTTCTTCACGAGCGAGTTCATGAAGGACCTCGACGTCATCGACCCCGCCCCTCAACCGACCGAAGGCCTCCAGGTCCTCGTTGACCGCCGCGAGCTCAGAAGTAACCGATCGAGCCTTGTCGGGATCATTCCAGAGGTCGGGGCGGGAGGCTTCGACCTCCAACTGCGGACGTCGGGCCTCGAGTTCGGAGATACGCAAATAGACCTCCGCCTCTTCGAGGCGCGAACGAACCGCTGAGATCTGCTCGGTGAAGTCCTGCATGAGTACCGGGAATTCTGGGAAGGGTGCGTGACGACGCTACCCGGCCCCACCAGAACTGCCGTGACAGTGTTTGTACTTCTTGCCGCTGCCACATGGGCACGGATCGTTGCGGCCGACCTTTTCGAGGTCGGACTTCACGATCGGGACTCTCGACTTGGGAATATTCGGCTCGACCGGCTTGGGGGCGCCGGCATCAGGAATGGCCTTGGAAGCCGTGCCGGGTGAGGCGTCGCTCTTCTGCTCGGTGACGCCGGTGAGTTGCTGTCCCTGCGCTGCTTCGGGCTGCTGATTGATCGCCACCTGCACGTGCATGATGTATTTGATGAAGTCGAGGGCGATGCCCGTCATCATCAGACCGAACATCTCGAAACCTTCGCGCTGCCACTCGGTGACAGGATCCTTCTGACCCATGGCCCTCAGATGGATGCCCTCACGCAGGAGATCCATCTCACGGAGGTGTTCGCGCCAACGCTGGTCGATGAGACGCAGCATCACCTGACGCTCCACCTGACGGAGTATCTCCTCTCCGAGTTCTCCTTCACGCGCCTCGTAGGCCACAACACCGTCTTCGTAGAGCAGATCCTCCAACGCCTCGGTGGTCGTGGTCTCGCGGAGGTCGTCGGCGGTGAGCTCCGTGGGCCACAGTGTGGTGATCTCGGTGAGCAAACCGTCGACGTCCCACTCCTCGAACGCCTCGGACGCGGCGTAGACGGATGAGACGTTGCTCACCGCATCGTCGATGTTTTCGAGAACTTCGGACCTCAGGTCGCTCCCGTCGAGGATCTGCGACCGGCGCATGTAGATGACCTTGCGCTGCTCGTTCATCACCTCGTCGTATTCGAGAACGTTCTTGCGGGTCTCGGCGTTGCGCTGCTCGACGGTGTTCTGAGCTCTCTCGATGGCCTTGCTGACCATCTTGGCCTCGATCGGGACATCCTCCTCGAGAGCACGGTCCATCACCCAGTTCATGGCACCCGTGGCAAACAGGCGCATGAGCTCGTCTTCGAGAGAAAGATAGAAGCGACTTTCCCCCGGATCACCCTGACGGCCCGACCGGCCACGTAGCTGATTGTCGATACGACGGCTCTCGTGCCGTTCGGTGGCGAGAACATACAGGCCGCCGAGTTCGAGAACCTTCTCCTTTTCGGCCACGGTGATCTCGGTGTACTTTTCCAGGAGTTCCTTGTAGCGGGCCGCTCCTTCCTCGACGTCGGTCGACAGACCCTCAGCGCCCAAATCGCGCTGAGCAAGCCCCTCGGGATTTCCGCCGAGAAGGATGTCGACACCACGACCGGCCATGTTTGTGGCGACCGTGATCTTGTTGAGCCGGCCGGCCTGGACCACGATGTCGGCCTCACGATGATGCTGCTTGGCGTTGAGGACCTCGTGAGGAATGCCGCGCACCTCCATCATCCGCGAGAGCAGCTCGGACTTCTCGACCGAGATCGTGCCAACCAGCACCGGCTGACCTCTCTCGTGTCGCTCGGAGATGTCCTCCAGGCACGCTTTGAACTTGGCATGCTCGGTCTTGTAGATCAGGTCGGCCTGGTCGGCGCGAACCAGCGCACGGTTGGTGGGCACGGGCACGACGTGAAGGCCGTAGGTGCTGACGAATTCGGAGGCTTCGGTTTCGGCTGTTCCGGTCATGCCGGCGAGTCGCTCGTAGAGCCGGTAGTAGTTCTGGAGCGTGATCGTGGCGAGAGTCTGGTTCTCTTCCTTGACCGCCACCGATTCCTTGGCCTCGACCGCCTGGTGAAGCCCGTCCGACCATCGCCTCCCGTCGAGAACACGACCCGTGAACTCATCGACGATCTTGACCTCGCCATCGGCGACGATGTACTCGCGATCGTTGAGATAGAGCTCCTTGGCCCGTAGCGCGGCTTGCAGCTGATGAACAAGGTTGGCCGATACCTGGTCGTAGAGGTTCTCGATACCGAGGGCCCGCTCCACCGCGTGGATTCCATCCTCGAGCGGCGCCACAGTGCGCTTCTCTTCGTCGACCTCATAGTGGAAGTCGCGCTGGAGGCCTCGAGCAATGCTCGCGAACTTCGTGTAGAGCTTCGCGGCATCGGCCACGCGGCCCGAGATGATCAGCGGAGTTCGCGCCTCGTCGATCAGGATCGAGTCGATCTCATCGACGATGCAGTAGTGATGTCCCCGTTGGACCTGGGCCTCTCGGGTCATCGCCATGTTGTCGCGCAGATAGTCGAACCCGAACTCGTTGTTGGTTCCGTAGGTGATGTCGGATGCGTACTGGGCACGTTTGGCCGCGGAGTCGCGCTCCCCCGGAATTATCAGACCAACGGTGAGACCCATCCAACGGTAGAGCTGACCCATCCACTCAGCGTCGCGGCTCGCCAGATAGTCATTGACCGTGACGACGTGTACACCCTTGCCGGTGACACCGGTGAGGTAAATAGGCATCGTGGAGGTGAGGGTCTTTCCTTCACCAGTTTTCATTTCGGCAACCCAGCCAAGGTGCAACGCGGCGCCACCGATCAACTGGACGTCGTAGTGCCGCTGACCGAGAACCCTCCTGGCCGCCTCACGGACGGTCGCGAACGCGTCGATCAGCAGATCGTCGGGATCGGCGCCGTTGTCGAGCATGTTGCGGAATTCACCGGTCTTGGCTTGCAACATGTAGTCGCTGAGCATCTCGTATTCGGGCTCGAGCGCGTTGATGTCGGGAACCAAGGCCTCCAGGGCCTTCAGCTTCCGACCTTCACCAGACCGAAGTACTTTCTGAAAAATGCTCATATGTAGGAACGGAGTCTACCGATCCCGGGGGGTCTCAGTCGGCCACGTCGATGAGTCCGACATCGCCGTCGTCGCGGCGATAGACGACCGCTGCTCGGCTCGTCTCCTTGTTGACGAAGAAGAAGAAACCGTGACCCAACAACTCCATCTTGAGCACGGCGTCGTCGGGGGTAAGGGGACCGATGTGGAACCGCTTGGTCTTGACGATCTTCGGCATGACGTCGTCGTCATCTTCGACGTTGACACCGGCGAGGTCGGCCACCTGCGGGAACTCGCCCTCGGCGACCCTGATCGTGTCGCGCCCCTGATGCAACCGTTGTAGCTTCGTGCGCAACTTGCGGATCTGACGCTGCAACTTCTCGTCGGCCAAGTCGACAGCGGCGTAGGCGTCGGAGGCCGTCACTTTGGTGCGAATCCGATGTCCGTCGGCCTCGAGCACCACTTCACACGTGACTTTCTCGGATATTCGCGGATTTCGCGTCTCGGCGAAATGAACAACACCCGATTCGAGTTTCTCGAAGAATCGATCGAGATCCCCGATCTTCTCGCGTATCACCTCCTCCAGTCTCGGCGTAACCCTTACCTGCCGGCTGCTGATGGAGATTTCCACGCTTGACCTCCGTGTTTCGTGTGTTTACAGAGTAGATCGTCGAACCCCATCCGGGGTAGCGCCTCTGGGATACACCTTAGCCACCACGACGGCCGACACCTGTACCCCGCCCCGACATGCCAGAACCCTCGCCGCGGCGCTCAGGGTCGAGCCGGTGGTGCTGACATCATCGACCAGCAATACGCGCGGCGGTGTCGGACGAAACAGCGACGAACGGGCAAAACGCGGACCATCGTGGCGCCCCTGAAGGTCGCGAGATGTCTGCGCAACATCGTCGACTCGTCGGAGCACCCTTCGAACCTTGGTGTGGCTCCGATGCGACAACGCTCGCGCCAACAACTCGCACTGGTCGAAACCTCGTTCCCTTCGCCTGCTGGGTGTCGCCGGGATCCATGAGATCAGATCCGACTCCGGTGCGATCTCGTGAAGAGCGTCGGCCAACTCGGTGACGATGGACGTGGCCCGGCCGTACTTCAGTTCTCGCACCATCTCTGCCGCCGCGCCCTCGTAGGGCCATCGCGCCAAGCACTCCCGAATACCTTCGATTTCGATTTCGATGTGATCCGATCCGTTGCCCACGTAGACCAACCTAGGAACGGGGTGTGACGCCCAGTCGCCGTGTCGACGTACTCGAGGCGTGACCGACGGTGTCACTCGGTTCCCCTACCCTCTCCGTTCATGTCACAGGACGAATCTCGCGGTTTTCTATGCGCCCACTGCCGCGAACGACACATCACCATCGACCAGGCCAGAGAATGCGCGTCGACCCGACCGATCGACGACAGTCCTCCGATCCGCGTCACCGGGCGTGTGGGGCTGGAACCCGACTGGGCTCGACTGGCCGGCCCCGATGCCATCGCCCGTGGCCTGCTGATTCGAAGCGAGTCCGCGATTCCAGACCCATGGTCGGGGGCCGAGCGTGTCAGTCTCAGCAGCGCCAGCCCAACCTCGGCCGAACACATGGCCGGCACGTTGTCCCGTCTCCACACGGCCAGAACCAACCGGCAGAGGGTTGTCGTCCAACTCGATGGCACTCTGCCCGCGGCCGCGGCCGCGCTCGACTTGCCGCTTGCCCAACTCAGTCCAGAGGTCGAGCTACCCAATGAAGCCCTTATTCACCTGATTCTCTCCAACGCTGTCGACGCCCGAGACCTCAGCTCACCATCGATACATGCCATCGATCTTGCGGTCGCCGCCGGAGCCCGACCGGCAACAGGAGACGAGACTGGCGACGTCGTGGCCTCCGATGGCACGCCCCTCTGGTGCGACGGTGGGCGTCTCCAGACGATTCCGATCGACCGCACCGAAGGAGTCGGCGTAGTGCCGTTGGTGCACCTGGTTGCCGGCATCCTGGGGCCCACCGCCTGCGTCTCGGTGTCGTCCGACCTCGCTCCCGACCAGGTCGAGGCGGTTGCGTCACTCAATGGCGGGGCGCGGATCGTCGCCCCGGCCGGTTCCGGCAAGACTCGGGTGCTCACCGAGCGAGCCCGTCATCTCGTGCTAGATCTTGGCGTCCAACCTTCGGTGGTCTGTCTGGTGGCGTTCAACGTTCGCGCCCGTGCCGAGATGCAGGAGCGAACCACCGATCTCGACAACCTCGAGGTACGTACCCTCAACAGTCTCGCCCTGGCCATCTGTAGAGGAACAGGCCCGTTTCGCTCGCGGCAGGGCAGCAGCCTGCATGTGATCGACGAGCGTGCAGTGCGGAGCCACCTCCGTGAGTTGGTCCAACCGCCCAGACGCGCCATGACCGATCCGTTCGCGGCCTGGATCGAGGCGTTCGGAGCATGCCGCTTGGGGCTACGCGATCCCCACGACGTCGAGCAGGATTTCGACGGCGACGTGCCCGGCTTGGCCGGTGTTCTCGCCGCCTACCGCAACCGGCTCGCACAGAAAGACGAACTCGACTTCGACGAGCAGATCATCGGAGCCATCCAAGTCCTACTCACTGATCCGGCCGCCCGCGCCACGGCGCGAAAGGCCTGCGGCCTGTTGCTGATCGACGAGTTCCAGGACCTCACGCCCGCCCACCTCCTGATGCTGCGACTGCTCGCCGGGCCGGCGTCCGACGTGTTCGGCGTGGGGGACGATGATCAGACCATCTACGGATACGCCGGGGCATCGCCGTCATGGCTGATCGAATTCACCAAGTGGTTTCCCGGATCCGGTTGTCACGATCTCCACGTCAACTATCGATGCGCTCCCGAGGTGGTCGAGGCCGCGTCCAATCTTCTGACTCACAACCGTCGCCGCATCCCGAAACAAATCAGGCCCGCCCCGGGCCGGGCCGACGCCGGGCCCGGAGAGATTTCGCCTCTTCATCGGGTGGTGGCCAGCGATCCCGTGGACTCCCTGGCGGGCATCGTCGACGACATGCTTGACGACGGCACCCAACCCGAGCACATCGTCGTTCTCAGCAGGGTGAATGCCACCCTGCTCGCCCCGATGCTCAAGTTGCGTTCCGCCGGATTGGTAACCACCACACCGATCGACGGCACCTACTTGAATC
Organism: Acidimicrobiales bacterium; assembly: GCA_029263195.1. Classification (GTDB taxonomy): domain Bacteria; phylum Actinomycetota; class Acidimicrobiia; order Acidimicrobiales; family Aldehydirespiratoraceae; genus SZUA-87. The sequence continues at coordinate 36,641 of JAJCXX010000068.1, read as the reverse complement.
GCACGGGAGTGGCTGCTGCTCTGGCCTGGCTCGACCTGGCCACCTCGGCCGACGGTCGACTTCGCCCCGAAAACCTCACCGTGGCAGCCCGTCGGCCACCCCGGGGAATATCGCCCCGCGTCGTGGAATGGATTGCCGAGCAATCCTCCATAGAGCAGATCCGACGGCTGGCCTCACGGCTTCGCACCGAACGAGACCAGCTCAAGATCGAGGGAGTTGCCGACGACATCGGGACGATGCGTGGTCTCGCCGCCGAGGGAGCCGACTCGGCTCAGATCCTCGCCGCAGTCCGAGATCAGATCGGCCTGGGTGGTGCACTCGAAACAAAGCTCGACGCGTCACGACGATCGCTCGACCGATCGAGCCACGGCGACGACCTCGACGCCCTGATCTCAGTGGCCCACCTCCAGCCCGACCCGACCGAGTTTCCGTCGTGGTTGGGCCGGCAGTTGGAGGGCGCACGAAACTTCGACGATTCAGACGGAATTCGCTTGTCGACCATCCACCGGGTCAAGGGCATGGAGTGGCCACGAGTGGTGGTCTATGGGGTGGACGAAGGATTGTTTCCACATCGCCTCTCGAGCGATGTCGAAGAAGAGCGCCGAATCCTCCACGTGGCCATCACCCGATCGAGTCGGCAAACCGTGATCATCTCCAGCCCACGGGTCTCCAGCTTCCTTGACGAGCTCGACAAACCGGCTCCCCCCGCGCCCCCTGAGCCGTTTCACCCGACCCCGCCGACCCGCCCGTCGATGGCGGCCCGCAAGACGTCGCGCCGGAAGGCCGCCGCCGTTGCTGTCGTGTTGTCCGAAGCTGATTCCGGACTTCGAGATCGCCTTCGCGAGTGGCGCAGCAAGACCGCTCGAGCCAGAGGTGTTCCTGCCTACGTCGTGCTCGACAATCGCACCATCGACGCCATAGCCGCGGCTCGTCCGGCCGACACGGTCGCACTGTTGGCCATTTCGGGGATCGGTCCGACCAAGTTGGAGACCTACGGCGAGTCGATCCTCGCCCTGGTCGCCGAGAATTAGGTCCCGGAGAACTTCGCAGCTCGGCGCTCGACGAACGACGCAACACCCTCACGAAAGTCGTCGGTTTCGGCCAGTGCGGCCTGATCTGGTCCGAACGCATCGATGGCTGCCCGTTGGCCCTCGGCCAGGTAGCGGGCTGACGATGCCTTGGTGGCCTGCACAGCCAGAGGTGCTCCCTCACAGATCGTCCGAGCCAATTCCAGGGCACGATCCAGCTCCGCTCCGGCCGGCACCACTTCCTGGACGAGCCCTATCCGGTGGGCTTCGGTGGCATCGAACTCGTCGCTGGTGAGCAGGTGATACATGGCGTTTCCCCACCCACCTCGCTGCACGAATCGGATGGTGGCCCCTCCAGTGGCGTGGATGCCGCGCCTCGGTTCGAGCTGGGAGAATCTGCAGTCGTCGGCCGCCACCACGATGTCGCCACCGAGCATGAGTTCGATGCCGAGCGTGTAGGTGATGCCCTTGACCGCGCTCACGATGGGCTTGCGACACGAACGGCCAAGCGCGGTGGGATCGATCTTCTCGACGCCTTCTCTCGGACGACGCCCCTGAGACATGCCTCCGGCGAACCGCGGGAGATCGAGACCAGCGGTGAAGTGGTCGCCCCAGGCGTGGAGCACCCCCACCCACAAATCGGATTCGCGGTCGAGCCGGGTGTAGGCATCAACCAGCTGGCCCATCATCTCCGGGGTGAACCCGTTGAGCTTGGCCCGGCGATCGATTCCGATCATGAGGATGTGGTCGTCGACAACCTCAGAAGTGATGCGGCCCAGATCGTCGACCGAACCGTCCGGAGTCGTCGAACCGCTCACGACGGGTCGACGTCGCTATAGACGGCCTGACGCTTCTCGAAGTAGGCAGTGACCGCTTCAACCTGATTGGGGCGACCGATCAAGGAACCAATCACTCGGCGTTCCTCGGCGAATCCAGTCGCCCAGTCGGCGTGGGTCGAGAGATCGATGAGGTGCTTGGCTCCTCGAACCGCCTGCGGACTGTTGCCGGCGATCTGGCGGGCCAGCTCGATCGCCGAGGTGTGGGGATCGTCGCTCATGTGGGTGGCGAGACCGATACGAACGGCCTCTTCGCCGTTGACCTCGCGACCGGTCCAGGTCAATTCCTTGGCCAGATCGGGGCCGACCAGTTTGGGAAGTACCTGAGTGGCGGTCATGTCGGGGCTCAGACCCCAGCGGATCTCGAGCACCGACATCCTGACGTCGGGGGCCACGATGCGAATGTCCGCGCCGAGCGCCAATTGGAGTCCTCCACCGAAAGCCACGCCATGGACAGCGGCGATCACCGGCATCGGCAACTCGCGCCAGGTCCAGCAGGCTTGTTGGGCGTGATGGGTGATGCGGCCCTCGGCGACGCGGCCGATCGATGCCGTGTCGGATCCTTCGGTTGCACCGGCCATGGCTTGGAAGCCCGTGAAGTCGAGTCCGGCGCAAAAAGCGCGGCCATCGCCCGACAGCACAACAGCGCGAACGGATTCATCGTCGGCCAGCCGGTCGCCGGCCTCGACCAGCGCGTCGAACATGGCGCCGTCGAGGGCGTTCATCTTGTCGGCACGGGTCAGCCTGACATCGGCCACTCCCGCGTCGATCGAAATGGTCAGACGATCACTCATGGAACTTCCCTTCAGCGTGAACGACCGATGTTAGCCAGCGTTCACTTGCGGAACAGTTCCCGGCGTTCGGATGAGCTCGGCCGACCCGACCGTTCCGGATCAGTAGCGGTAGTGATCAGGCTTGTAGGGCCCGTCGACCGGCATGCCGACATAGTCGGCTTGACCGTCGGTGAGCTTGGTGAGTTTCACACCGAGCGCATCGAGATGGAGCCTCGCTACTTCCTCATCGAGGAGCTTCGGCAGGGTGAATACCTCGGTGGCCATGGATCCGTCGTCGGAGTGAAGTTCCATCTGGGCGAGTACCTGATTGCTGAAGCTGCACGACATCACGAAGCTGGGGTGACCGGTCGCGTTGCCGAGGTTGAGCAGGCGACCCTCGCTCAAGATGATGATCGAGTGACCGTCGGGGAAGACGAATTCGTCGACCTGCGGCTTGATGGTCACACGTTGGACATCGGACATTCGCTGCAGACCTGCCATGTCGAGTTCGTTGTCGAAGTGGCCGATGTTGCCGACGATTGCCTGATGCTTCATCTTCGCCATGTGGCCGGCGAGGATGATGTCCTTGTTTCCGGTGGTGGTGATGAAGATGTCGCCGATGTCGAGGACGCCTTCGAGGGTGTTGACCTCGAAGCCCTCCATCGCGGCCTGCAGAGCACAGATCGGGTCGATCTCCGTCACGATCACCCGGGCGCCCTGGCCCCGCAGAGAAGCGGCGCAGCCCTTGCCCACATCGCCGTATCCGCAGACCACCGCGACCTTTCCCCCGATCATCACATCGGTGGCACGGTTGATTCCGTCGATCAGGGAGTGACGACAGCCGTAGAGGTTGTCGAACTTCGACTTGGTCACAGCGTCGTTGACGTTGATCGCGGGAAACAACAGTTCACCGGCCTCCATCATCTGGTAGAGGCGATGTACGCCTGTGGTGGTCTCCTCCGACACGCCACGAATACCGGGGGCGATTCGAGAAAAGAAGGCGGGGTCGGCGGCCGCTATCCGACGCAGCCGATCAAGGAACACTCCCCATTCCTCCGAGTCGTCTTCGGCGGTGTCTGGAATGACGCCGATCTTTTCGAATTCGAGGCCCTTGTGAACGAGCATCGTGGCGTCGCCGCCATCGTCGAGAATCAGGGTCGGGCCGCCGCCGTCGGGCCAATGGAACAGCTGCTCGGTCGCCCACCAGTACTCCTCGAGCGTCTCACCCTTCCATGCGAAAACCGGCGTGCCCTTAGGCGAGTCGATGGTGCCGTCGGCGCCCACTGCGACCGCCGCGGCCGCGTGATCCTGAGTCGAGAAGATGTTGCAGCTCACCCAACGAACATCGGCGCCGAGAACCTCGAGCGTCTCGATCAGAACCGCGGTCTGCACCGTCATGTGCAGTGAACCCGCTATGCGGGCCCCAGCCAACGGTTGTTCATCGGCGTACTTGGCCCTCAGAGCCATGAGTCCCGGCATTTCGTGTTCGGCCAGACGAATCTCGTTTCGTCCGAATCCGGCGAGAGACAGGTCGGCGACCTTGAAGTCGCCGACAGCATCGGTGATGGCCATGGAGGCCCTCCTGTGTCAGTTTGAGTGGAAGTTTCGGGCCGGGGTCAGCTGACACCATCTCGCGGCAGCCCTCAACCCGGAGTGTAGGGCGCGGTGCGCCCGAAGGGAGGATGCCCGTCGGCTCAGCCCACTTGGCCAACGCCGGCACGGAACACCGTTCCGTGCCCGCTGGCCACGACCACCTCGTCGCTTGCCGGCACCCACACAGCGCTACCCCGGTCGAGAGTTTGATCCCCGACGTCGACACATCCCTCGGTGCACAACATGATCGCCGGACCCGCCTCCAGCGAGACTTCCTCGTCCACAACCAGTCGACGGAGCGAGAACTCCGCAACCGGCGATTCGTAGCGGGTCGTGGACGAATCACTAGATGGAGATTGCACCCGAGGAACGGAAGGAACGGCGTCGACCACTTCGAGCAGGTTCGGCACATCGACATGTTTGGTGGTGAGGCCCCCTCTCAGGACATTGTCGGAGTTGGCCATCAATTCCACGCCGGTGCCACGGAGGTAGGAATGGAGGCTGCCAGCTGCCAAGAAGATTGCGTCGCCAGGCTCGAGTGCGACGTGGTTGAGCAGCAGGGCCGTGATGACGCCGGCGTCACCCGGATGGCGACTGTCGAGATCGACCACCATCTGACGTTCGGTGGACCACTCGCCGCTCGAACTTCGCTGGCAGGCGCCGACCACGTCGTCGACGAGAGTGGTCGCATCGTCGGCCGACAGGGAGAGAATCCATCCGAGCAGGCCCTCCAGTGCGTCGGGCCGAACCAGTAGTTCCCTCAGGGGGTCGAGCGCGTCGGTCGGGATGGTGCGCAACAGTTGCAGCGTGGATTCCGGCTCACGAAAGCCGCACAGCGCGTCGAACCGGGTGATGGCACACAGTAATTCCGGCTTGTGGTTTCGGTCTCGAAACGATCGGTTGGGCGCGTCCACCGCGAGTCCGGCGGCTTCTTCGGTCTCGAATCCGGCAACCGCCTGTTGGATGCTCGGATGGGCCTGAATGGAGAGTGGTTCGGCGGCGGCAATCACCTTCAGCAGAAACGGTAGGCCTCCGAATTCATCGGATACTTCAGGGCCCAGCGACGCGGACGGATCCTCGGCGATCAGTTGATCGAGGGGGCGGGCATCGCAGCCGACCAAAGACGGAGCCAAGGGATGAGCTCCCAGCCACAGCTCCGCCCATGGGCGACCGTCGACTGGCCTGCCCAGCAGGTCGGGGATCACGGTGTGAGAACCCCAGTCGTAGTTCTTGACCACGCCTTCGAGCATCTGCATGTCGTTCGCCCTCAGGCGTCGTGTCGGGACGCCAGGGCCGCGGCGACGGCATCAGCAGTGAGAATGAGATCGAGAAGTTGGGCCAGAGGACCGTCGCCCGCGGCGCGAAACGTGTGGACTTGCTCGAAGGCGTCGTCGAGCAACGCCAGGCCACCATCGAGCCCGGGAGGTTCGAAGTCGTGGCGAAGCACGATCACGACCGCCCCATCGGAGGTGACATCGGCCAGTCGACGACCGGTGGCGACATCGCTCGGACCGGTGGGAATGCGACGGCGAACCGATGCGACCCCACCAACAAGGTCGAGTTCTTGCACCCATCGCCGCGAGGCGTGCTTGCCGACTGCTCCCGCGCCGGTGACGATCGCGACGCGGCCACGGAGTACGTCTACGAGTTGGGCGATCTGGGTGCTGTCGATGGTGAGAATTCGGTGTCGTTCCTCCAGTTGTTCGGCCGTGCCCGAGATCACTCGGTTCATACCGTTGGCGAGACCGAGACGCTCGAGCAGGACCAGCACCGGCACGATGATCACACCCATGCCAGCCGACGGGCCGACCTCGGGATCAATGGGGACGACCGGCACCGACCACTCAGAACAGAGCTCGCCGAGCCGTCCTCCTCCTGTGACTGCTACCACTCGTGACCCCGACGAGAGAGCATGCTCGGTCGCGATCACGGTGGCGGAATCGTCGCCGGATTGAGACACCGCGATCACCAAGGTCTGGCTCGAAATCCAAGAAGGACAGCGTCCGCCGGTGGCCACCACAGGAACGGTTGCGTCGAGCTCGGCCAGCGCCGCCACGACATCGCCGGCAACTCGGCCCGCCGCCACACCCAGGATCACCACATTCTCGATTCCGGACCGGTCCGGCAACCCGTCGAGGTCGGCCGCGGCGACCGCCATGTCGCGAACCTGCGACGGAAGGAACCGAACCGCCTCGAGCAGCTCGTCGCCGGCCACGCTCAGGCCTCGAACGTGGGCGAAATCCCGTCGGTCTCAGCCTTTTCGACGAGTCTCTGATGTTCTTCGTCGTCGACAGCCTCAGCCTCGTCGGGCAGCATCACCGGGATTTCCTCGTCGACCGAATACCGCTTCTGAAGTCGCGGGTTGTAGAGAGAGTTCTCGTCGGCGAAATAGAGCAATGGGCCCTTGTCGGTGGGACAAGCGAGAATCTCGAGAAGGCGGGTGTCAAGCGGCATGATCTCCGGCAATCGGTCGTCGGCGGGGGAACTGGAACTTCAAGTAAACACCATCAGTCGAACATCGCACATACCTCGCTCACCCTGGCATCGACTTCTTCGGCGGTGGCGGCCTCGAGGTTGAGCCTGAGCAACGGTTCGGTGTTGGAGGGACGAAGGTTGAACCACCAATCACCGAGGTCGATGGTGAGTCCGTCGAGTCGGTCCTGCTGGGCATCGGGGTAGGCGGCAGCAATCCTTTCGATCACCGACGAGGCATCAGGCACGACCGTGTTGATCTCGCCCGAGGCCGCATACCGGTCAAGGGACGAAACCAGCTCGGACAGGCTCGTTGATTGCGTTGACATCGTCTCGAGCACAACCAGAGCAGCGATCAGTCCGCTGTCGGCTCGGAAGTTGTCACGGAAGTAGTAGTGACCTGAGTGCTCGCCGCCGAAGATCGCCCCCGTCTCGGCCATACGTTGTTTGATGAACGAGTGACCGACCCTGGTGCGCACCGCAACCCCACCGCTCTCCTCGATCACCTCTCGCACCGACTTGGAGCAGATGAGATTGTGGATGACGGTGGATCCCGGCTCCTGGGCCAGTATCGATCGAGCCACCATGGCAGTGGTGAGCGAACCGGAAATGGCGCGTGCCGTCTCGTCAACAAGGAACACCCGATCGGCATCGCCATCGAACGCCAGCCCGACATCGGCGCCGACCGCCAATACCCGGGCCATCAAATCACGTTGATTCTCGGGTTGGATCGGGTCGGCCGGATGGTTTGGGAAGGTTCCGTCGAGTTCGGCGTACATGTGGTCGAGCTGGAAAGGAAGCCCGGCGAACACCGGAGGCAGAACTAGGCCGCCCATGCCATTGGCCGTGTCGGCCACGACCTTCAACGGGGCGAGCTTCGACAGATCGACAAATGAATGTACGTGAGCGACGTAGCCCTCGAGCATCTCACGCTCCGAACGCGATCCGGGTGATCCGGAGGGGTCGGGTCCTGTCTCGGCCATTTCACGGATCTCCGACAGGCCAGTCTCGGAGCCGATCGGAGCGGCCTTGGCCAGGCACAGCTTGATGCCGTTATACCCGGCCGGATTGTGGGAGGCGGTGAAGACCGCCCCCGGCATCTCGAGGCAACCAGACGCGTAGTACATCATGTCGGTGGCGCAGAGCCCGATGTCGACGACATCGGCACCGTGCAGTAACGCCCCATCGGTGAACGCCGCCACGAACTCCTCGCCCGAGGGACGCATATCGCGGCCGACCACAATTGAACGCTCGCCCTTGGATCTCACGAACCGGGCGAAGGCACCACCAATGGCCTCGGCCGCCGCCGCATCGAGTTGATCAGGAACGGTGCCGCGAATGTCGTAGGCCTTGAAGATATTTCCGAAGTCAGTCACCACCAGAATCTAGTTTGGCCGGAATCTAGTTTGGCGAACCGTCGGTTCGGCCGGATGCATCGACATCAGCCGACCCCGAGACGGGCAGAACTCCCGGCGGCAGCTTCGGGTAGCCGCCACGGTTGGAGCGGCGCCTGATTCGCAGAATGTCACGTCCGACCCGAAGACCATCACGAACCGCGCTGACCGTGGACGAACCGCTGTTGACCACCTGCACCGGCATCTCGCGAAGGCTCAAGGCGTGGCGTTCGATCAGGTGGAGAACCTCGATGTCGAAAGCGAAGCCATCGATGATTCCGGCCTCGGTGACGATTCGCGCCACGTCGGACCGAAAGGCCTTGCAGCCGCACTGAGTGTCCCGGTAGTTGCCGAGAAGCAGAATGTTGGTGGCGGCATTGACGGCCCGACTACCCACCGAACGCAATCTCGATGTCTCGGTGACCGTGACCGTGTCCTCGTGATAGCGGTTGCCGATCGCCGCGTCCCAGCCCTGTTCGATGGCATCGACAAAGCCGATGAGCTGCCTCGGCGGGTAGGCGAGATCGGCGTCGGTGTAGGCAACCGTTCGACCACTGCTGGCGGCGATTCCCACTCTCACTGCCGCTCCCTTGCCGCGATTTCGGGGTTGCACGACGACGACGTCGGCGCCTGCCCTCTCAGCGACCTCAGCCGTTCGGTCTCCCGATCCGTCGTCGACCACGACCACCTCGACCGCCCCCGGCCCACCAATCGATGCCAGTTCGGTTCGAATGGTGTCGATGGTCGCCGCGATCCTCGCCTCTTCGCAGTAGGCAGGTACCACGACCGACAGTCGGCAGTCCCCCGGCGACGACGAACGATTCGAGGGGCTGCTCTGGCCGTGTTGGACGGCCCGGAACAGCACGGCCCGATGGGTCAATGCTCGAATGACGGCGGCCGCCAAGACCGCCACGATCTTCGCCGGAAGGGGATCCAGCGTCGACAGCGACACGTAAACCAACAGATCGACAATCGCCGCCGCTGAGGCCACCGCAACGAACACGACCGGTCGGCGAATCCATCGATCCAAGTTGTCGCCACGAAGTGTGTATCGGCGATGGAGGGCGAACGACACCGCAGCCGCCACCAGCAGTGCTATTGCATCGGCTGCCGCCCGAGGTAGGCCGGCCTCGGTGAGAATGAGCGTTATCCCTACGTCTACCGAGGTGGCGAACAGCCCTACGAGCGCGAATCGCCGGGCCCGAGGGCGTATCGCTTGGTGCGAATCGCCCGGCGGCCCGTTCACGCCTCTGGTTCTTCCGTTTCGGGCGACTCATCCCCTTCTGGTTCGGCCGTCGCGCCGGCATCCCCGCCGAGCTCGAGACCTACATCAGTTTCGAGATCCAAAACAGGATCACCCATCAGATCGGCTATCAGAACTGCAGGGGCGATCACGCGGCGTTGGTAGGCGTAGAAGTCGAAGAGATCAGGGCCGAATCTGAACACGAGAGCAATCAAGCCCAACGCTGCCGGCGCCCATACGACGATCGACCTAATGGGAGTATCGGCGTGTTCGCCCATGAATGAGGTGAGCAGGAGCGAAGCGGCAATCGCCAGGATCGAGAACCCGACCCCCATCTCGATCGACGAACGCTCGGACCTCAACTCCCGGCGAAGATCATCCACATCGTCAGGGCCCATCCGGCCATTGCGGATCTCTGCAACAACTTCGTCGCGCTGGGGCAGATCCGCCGCCAACCGATCGGTGAGGTCCCAGAGGGCCGGTCCGCTTCGTTCGTCAGCCAGACGGCCTATTACCACCAACGCACCGATTCCCATCAAAGTGAGAAAGATCGAGAAGAGTTCGACACCGCTGCGGCCGTAGGTCAGGTCGACATGATTGGAGGTCGGCACGACGACCATGAGGTTCGGGCTGACACGGTAGGGCCCACTGCCGCCGGAGACGTCCCAATTGGGGAAGTAGCTGGTTCGCACGAGAACCGGCGTACCGACTCGATCGACGTCAAAGGAAATCGACGAGACACCCTCATCGATGTTGGTTATCTCGACCGACCCGACGGGGTCGGCCGGTAGCCACTCCCCCATCACGTCGGCGAGGTACTTCATCACCGCGACTCGGTCATCGTCGTCCGAGAGCGCTTCGTACTGAGGGTCGGTGTCGCGAAGATCCGACAGCGATGCCCGCGGCCAGTCCGACGGCCCACTGGCCGCTATGAGGGGCACATCCTCGGTTGCAGTGAAGTTCCCGACGCTCGGTATGAGCCACTCCTCGCCGCCGTCACCAACACCGTCGAGCACGACCGGCATATGTTCCAGTCCGACGACGAGCGGCGAATCATCGACCCGGAAGATGACCCATGGACCGGACGTTGCGATCTCGGTAAGCCCATCGGCAGCCCTGGACTGGGCGAGCGCCTGGTCCGAGAACGCCATGTAGTAGGCGACACCGAGGTCGCGGAGGTGGCCGACCGACGTGCCAACGTTCAGGCCGGTATAGGGAAGATCTCGCTGAGCCCTCGATGGGGCAGCAGAAAACTCGGACTGCATCAGGAAGTGGTAGGGCGTGGTGGCCGACGCCTCGAAATACAGACCTTCCATCGATCCGATGCAGCGGTCGGTCCAATGCGGCAGAAGCATCGGCGCCATCGGTGTGCCATACGATCCGAGGCGGCCGGCGTCGAACTCCCAGAGGGCTCGACCGCAGCCGTGATCCTGCCCGACCTTGGTCATCGTCGCGATCATGTCGGTGTACTCGGTCGTTCCGCCTCCATCGGCGGTGGGTCCCTTGTCCTCGTAGCCCCGGAAGTTGTACTCGACCCAGCCCGGCCCGAGGTTCAGCTGCGACGAGCTGAGGCCCAGCCACTCATATTTGCCGGTGGCAGCGTTGAAATCTCCACCCGGCAACGACCGCAGAGGCATGCCGAGCGTGACGACAGTGATTCCGAGGGTCAGCACGATGACAGATCCCGAGAGAATCTCGGTCGTTCTGGCATTGACGGAACCGACACGCTCAAGGAAACCGGCCGCCCCTCTGGCCATCTCGGCGATGGCGACGCCTGCCATCAGATAGATGGCGAGGTAGTAGAAGGGAACGATTCTCACGTTCCACAGTCGTCCTTCCGGAAGAATCACGAAGGCCGCCGCGAACATCATCGCCACCATCGACATGGCCATGCCGAATCGGATCCGGCGAAACCCGGAGATGACCGCACCAACTACCGCGAGAATCACGAACAACTGAAGGGTCGGAGAGTTGGCGAGGAATGACTGGTCGCCAAAGCTGCCGCTCCGCGACCACAACGCCTGGACGAAACGCCGCTCCTTGCCCCAACCCATGTCGTTGAGAAATGCCCGGTTCGCAAAGAACGGAACCACCCAGAATGCAGCCAGCAGAAAGGCCACCGGGCCCGTGACCATCAGCCACCGAAACGCCCTGCGACCGGGCCTGATGAGGAACAAGGCAGCGGTGGCGGCGAGGGCAAAAAATGCTGGGAAGAGATGACTGAGGCCGGACAGGGCGAGGAGACCGGCGGCGATACCTCGATGGCGGCCAGTTTCCATTCCTCGGGCGGCGAAGCCGATGTAGAGCATCGCCAACGACAGCGAGATCGAGAACGCAAACTCGCCGGCCATCGTCGACATCAGATTGCCGCCGTAGATGTTGTACGACCGGTCGAAGATGAACAGCAACGACGCAACCGACAGCATCGCCGGTCCCGGGAACGCCAAGCCACCGAGTTTGCCGGCGGCCCATGCCGACGCCGGCAGCGTGATCAGCCCGAGAACCACCACCAACTTGATGGCGATGCCGTAGGAGACCGGAACGCTCAGCATCCAAGCCAGACCGGCCACGCTGTAGACCGCTACGACCCTGCCCGGGGTATGCCCCCACTTGGTTCGTGCTCTCATGGCCGATGCCGCGATCGCCACCGACGCAAGAACCGGCAGAGGTCCGGACAAGCCCACATTGACCATGACGATCATCAGTGACGGCAGGACCATGTAGAAGGTGAAGGCCGGGAAGCCGGCGTACCAATCTGACGTCCAGCCGCTGAGGCGGAAGTTGGGAAGAAGCTCGTCTCGGAGGAACGCCGGCGACCAGACATGGGCCCCGAGGTCTCCGCCAGTTGGAGTGCTGTCGGTGATCCAGAGCCACGGGCGCAGGTTCCAGATGACAAACATCGACGCGGCCACGACCACGAACAGCGTAAAGGCCGTCCGGACACCCTCGGGAGTCAGGAGCGGACGCGGCTCAGCAACGGATTCGTCCTCCACCATGTCAGGCAGAAACTCGCCTCCGGATTGCTCGGCGTCGGTGGGTACAAGAGTCATAGCGTCGTACATCGTGCCATCTCGGAGACCCGAGGCGGCGCCGCGACCGTCAGGTCCGGTATCGCGACCTGGTTGGCACGGGCTGGGCGAGGTCGTCGATCACCGAGTCGAGGTCGTTGAATACGCCATCTCGGAGCCACCACCTGCGGTCGCAGGCGGCGCAACTGCAGAGCACCCGCACGCCGGCCCCGACGTTGATCGAGATTGATACCAATGGTGCCCCGCACTCGGGACATTGTGACTCCGGCATGTATTCCTATCCCCACTCGCTGGTCAATAATCCAGTCGGTCGGGCCGGGCCCAAGTTGAGCCGATACGCGGCAAAATAGCACTATACGTGGCCAAATGCGGCACTCTCCGTAGCTACAACTCCGACAGCAGCACCACAACTGTCGTCAGATTGAAGCCGATGTGAATCCAAATCGACGTGCCGAGTCGTCCGGTTCGATGTAGCGCAATCGCCGCTATGGCCCCGAACATCATCAAGGCCGGGAACTGCAACAACTGGAGGTGGGATGCCGCGAACACCGCCGAGGACGCCGCCACTGCCAGGAGCACTCCGGGGCGCCCCCAGTCGGACGACATGTCGGCAATGCCACGGTGTAGGAGGCCGCGAAACAAGACCTCCTCGACGATCGGCGCCCCCAAGCCGGTGAGCACCACGAGAGCAACCACATCAAAGGGTGTATCGGTCGCGGCAACCAACGAACGAGCGGCCGACCCGACGTCCTGGTCCCCGACGATCCAGAAGATCGGCGCGTAGAGAACAGGTACGAGAACCAACTGTGTGACGACTCCGATCCCCAGTCCAACCGGCACATCGATCGGCTTCATCGACCACCCCAGGTCGCGACGCCAGTCGAGCCCCTCCCTGCGGGCCAGAAGCGGGCCGCCCAGGAACGCAGCCCAAAGAGGAATGTTGAGCAGCAGAGCCAACCCGAGCGGGATTCGGTGATCGGCCAGAGTCTGCGACGTGGCGAACTGCATGACCGTACGACCGACCTCGGAGCCGATCGTCGCCGGGACGTCTATCTCCCAATCACCGGACGAAATCACCGCCGCCCCCACGAACGCCGCGGCGACAAATCCGACTGCGAGTGAGGTCACAGCAATCACGACCCGACGGGTCCCGACCGGACCCTCGGCGGCGCTACCGGTCATTATCCGGCGTAGCGGAGTCGCACCGAAGCTACAGCCGAGCGCCGGTCACGAAGATCCCAACCTTTGGGCGGGCTGGTGCGGTCGGCATGACGATCACAGAGATCGTGATTGGCCGGATGATCGTCGGATTGGAGGTCGTCGAGCCACGCTGTTCGCTGGGCGTACGCATACGAGAGCGTGCACGTGGCCATATGACCACATTCGGGACGAGCGCAGCACCTGTTCATCGACCGCACGGTACAAGCAGCGAAGGCGCCATGGGCGGACGGTCCAGCCGCGCCGCCCGATCGACCTCCGATGCCCTCTAGCCTTGTCGCATGGCGCAGAACCCTCCACCTCCTCCCCCACCTCCAGCTGGGGACGACCGGGGAAAGAACCTCTCCGCATCCGGGAAGTCCGGCAGTCAGGGATGGTCCCGCTACGCAGTCTGGATCCTTCTCGGTGCGGTTCTCGCCGCATTCCTGGTCACCTCGCTGCTACCCGACGAGTCCCGCGAGACCATCGCATACCCCGACTTCTTGTCACGCACTCTCGAAGGCGACATCACCGAGGGCAACTACGACAACAACAACGGCAAGATCAAGGCCACCGACGTCAACGGGATCGAGTACGAGTCCAATGGGCCGACGCCGCTACCCGACGCCGACGTTGCCACGATCAACTCCAACATCGAGGACTTCAAGTACAAGACCCCGACAGCCGGATTCCTCACCTCGATTCTCCCGCTTCTCCTGCCGATCGGCCTACTCATCCTTTTCTTCTGGTGGATGCAGAGGCGGGCCCAGGGCCAAATGGGTTCGGTCATGTCGATCGGACGATCCAAAGCCAAGACATACTCCACTGAGCGGCCCGGAACAACGTTCGACGACGTCGCCGGATATGAGGGCGTAAAGAGCGAGATCACCGAGATCATCGACTTCCTCAAGACCCCCGACCGGTTTGCCGCCATCGGAGCCCGAGTGCCAAAAGGCGTGCTGTTGGTCGGTCCTCCCGGCACTGGCAAGACGCTGATAGCGAAGGCCGTCGCCGGCGAGGCCGGAGTGCCATTCCTCTCGGTGACCGGATCCGACTTCATGGAAATGTTCGTCGGCGTAGGTGCCAGCCGTGTGCGCGACCTGTTCGAGTCCGCCCGCAAGATGGGGCGAGCCATCATCTTCATCGATGAGATCGACTCGATCGGTCGCAAGAGGGGCGCAGGCCTCGGCGGCGGCCACGACGAGCGGGAACAGACCCTCAATCAGATGCTTTCCGAGATGGACGGATTCGAAAGCTCTGAGGGCATCGTGATGATGGGGGCAACCAACCGTCCCGACATTCTCGATTCGGCACTATTGCGACCGGGGCGATTCGACCGCCAGATAGTGGTGCCATTGCCCGAACTGTCCGACCGTGAACAGATCCTCGCTGTTCACATGAAAGGCAAGCACCTCGCCGACGATGTCGACGTCAATCTGATTGCCAGGGGCACGCCCGGGATGAGCGGCGCCGACCTGGCCAATCTCATCAACGAAGCCGCTCTGTTCGCCGTGCGTGACGGCGTCGACGAGATCCACCAAAGGCACGTCGAGCAGGCCCGCGACAGGGTCCTGATGGGCCAACGCCGCGACACTATGGCTCTCTCCGACGATGAGAAGGAGGCCATCGCCTATCACGAGGCGGGCCACGCGGTCTGCGCAGCCGTTCTCGACAAGACCGACCCTCTCCACAAGGTCACGATTATTCCCAGCGGGATGGCCCTCGGGGTCACCATGCAGCTCCCCGTGGAAGAGCGACACATCTATCGCGAAGACTACATTCGCGACCGTCTGGTGGTGATGTTCGGTGGGCGCACCGCCGAGGAGATCGTGTTCAACGTCGTGTCCACTGGAGCATCGAACGATCTGATGCAGGCGACCGCACTCGCACGTTCGATGGTTCGCGAGTGGGGCATGTCCGATGCCATCGGGCCCATGGCGTGGGGTTCACAAAACCAGGTGTTCCTGGGCGAAGACCTAATGCACACCCGCGACTACAGCGACTCGACGGCCGGTCAGATCGACAAGGAAATCGAGCGGATACTCCGCCAGCAGCAAGACCGCTGCCATGAGGTGCTCGAGGCCCACCGCGATGGACTCGACCTCGTGGCCAGGGCCCTTCTCGAGCATGAGACGATTTCGGGCGACCAGGTTGCCGAACTCCTCGGATTGCCGACTACGGCCGATTCAGACGATTCGGGCGGCTCAGACGATTCGGGCGGCTCAGACGATTCAGGCGACTCAGACGATTCAGGCGACTCAGATGATGCTCCGGCCGAGGCCACCGACACCGCCGAACTCATCACCTCCAACGAGTCAACCGAGTCCTGACCCATGGAGAAGGCCCTGCTGGTCATGGGAGCAGTGGCAGTAGCCGGAGCGGTGTCAACCCTGATCACGCGCCGACGCTCGCCGGCCTCCGCCGCTGAACTCCACCACATTCCTGAACATCTCGACCGCGCCGATTTCATCGGCGATGATCTCGAATTGCTGATCGTCGTGTTCACCTCCGCCACATGCAAGACGTGTCGTGCCGTGGTCGAGAATGTCCGACGTTTGGCCGGACCCGGGATTGCCACTCAAGAGATCGAGGTCGGACGCTCCAAGACACTGCACGACAAATACCGGATAGACGCAGTCCCCACGACACTCATCGTCGACAACTCCGGCAAGGCCATCAAGTCGTTCCTCGGCCCGGTCGGACACAACCAACTCGCCCGAGCGATGTCCGACGTCGAGTCGGTCTCCTGATCAGCGCAGATCCAAGAACATGGTCGGCGGCCCAGTTCGCACTCCGATCGACATGGACCTAGAGGTGAGGCCAGCCGACTCTGACCCGACGACCACAGGCGAGGTCGAGACGACCTCCACCACCGCCTGAGTCCCACCGAATTCGACGGTCGGGATGCTGACCCGCCTCGAAGGTCCGAGCTCCACCGTGGAAATGTCGCGCCGCCCCTCGGTGTCGATCACCCTGAAGCTGACACGCGCGACTGCGACCACCGACGGATTGACCACCACCAGTTCACCGCTACCGGCATCGGTCGCACCTATGGGAAGCATCCACGATGTCGACGCAATGTCGGCGCCGGAACCTGCCGCGGTGCCGGCGACATTCTCGCCGCCAGGCGCCACGATGCTGTCGAGAGACACCGCTACCGGGGTGGCCGACAACGATCGCGCCACAAGAGTGAACGACTCGAGATCTACAAGACGAGACTCATCGGGAATGCTCACCCTGATGGTCCGACGAGGGTGAACGGTCAGCTCGATCGGATCGAGAGGAACCTCGGCCTCCGAAATGATCTCGATGTCGACCTGAGCAATCTCGTCAAGAGACGGGTTCGTGACGCTGAGGACATCGGTCCGTCCGTCGGCACGCCGAACCGTCGGCAGGTACCAGACCGGAGACCCGATCGGCGTCGCGGTGTCGACACTCAACCCGCGAGCCAGCTCGGAGTCGTAGGTCTGTATTCGCTGCACCGCCAACCGGCCGGACAGCACATCGATGATTGCGCTCACGTTGCTGGCGACCGTGACCTCGTTGGTGACGTCGATCGCTGTGACCCGATGAGCGGGAGCCACGACTCCCGACAGAGAATCGAGTCCCACATCCGCGTCGAACGCCACTTCCACGACCGCGTCGTCGGGAAACGGATTGAGCAGCAAGATGACCATGCGTTCGCCATCGGACTCCACACGAGTCGCTCCGGCAGGAACCACCCACGAATCGGCTGTTCGGCTCAGGCAGACCGCACGATCGGTACCGGTCGGACCGTCGAAGATCTGCGACACGACCACACCTGAGCCGCTCACCTCGACGACCGCTCCCGCCCATGGGTCATCGGGAATCAGCGTCTGCAAAGAGACAACCGTCCGCGAACCAGACCGCACCGAGACTCGCGATTCGATGATGTCGGTCTCGGTCTCCGAACCCATTGCAGTGAGGACCGCCGCAGCATCTGTGGTGCCGGCATTGGCGAGTTCGATTCCGACCCGAGCCGGACCGGTGCTGCCAGATCCTCCCGGACAGAACCAAGTGGCGCCGCCGGCAGATATGACCGCGACCGCCGATTCGACCGGAGCAGGAAACCCCTCCGGCGTACGGTCGGCCTGATCGAGACTCGCTGCCGCGAGAAGAGCGCCAACGACGGCGAAAACAACAACAAACCGAATCGTCCTCATCAGCCGCGACCGCCGAGCAAGAGACGACGCAACGAAACGACGGCGATTCCGGCGAACATCACCACTTGCAGCAGCAATGCCAATTGTCGCCACAACGGGGTCGAGTAGACGAGGTCGCCGGTGCCTCCGCCTCCGGCTGTATACGCGGTGGCCCATCCGATCGCTTCGCGGTGCGATGTCTTCTGGCCATCGACCTCGAGACTCCAGCCGGGGTCAGGGCTCTGCGATACCAACACCTCGGTACCGGCCGGAATCGGACCGTGAATCGATTCACCTGAGCCCGCCAGCACTCCGGTCGATCCCGGGAGCTTCGCCGTCTCCAGATCGAACAGCGCGGTGACTTCATCGTCGAATCCAGGGGCCAAGGCAGCGCGTACGCTCGTCCACTCGGTGTTCTCGAAGACCCGGATGGAGCTGTTGGTGCCCTCCACCCTTTCGAGATCGAGCTGGCTGGAGAAGCCATTGACGAGAGCCGGTGGTATCGCCACAGCATCGTCGGCCGAACTGAACGGTGATGGCTGCAGCCGTTCGACCATCACGACGTAGCGGATTCCCAGTCCGCCGAGATCACGACCGAGGCGCGATGTCTGGCCTTCGACTGCTCGTAGCACCGTCGAGCGAATCAACACCGACGAGCCGTCGTCGGCGGGAACGAAACGGTCGGCGAGCGTCGGAATCCCGTCGAGAGTTGCCGTCCACGCCATGGACCCGACAAGGGGCCGACCCGATACCGGGAGGAATTCCGGCGCGCCGACCCAGAGCACCCGATAACTCCCGTCGGTAGCCGGAGAGGCCAGAGGAAGACTGTGTTCGAAGCCGCTGTTTCCGAGATCCCATCGGCCACTCTGCAGCAGTCCCACCGCTGGAATGGAACTGATCGCCGCCGATGCCACGGCCAACGGCAGGAGAAGCTGACGCCAGCCGAATCCGGCCATCCGAAGATCGTGTTCGACCGACGCAACCGCCAGACCAGCCAGAGCAACCAATGCCACCGCCGGCGCCGCCAGTAGTACCGCCGGATCGGGCAGGCCGAACGGAATCGCTCCAACCGCTACCAGCAAGGTGAGGCCCCAGCCTGAGAGACAGACCATGATCGCCTTCGCGGCCATTTCGAAACGCCACGACCGACCAACCAGCAGCGGCAGAACCATCGGCACCGCCATGAACCAGACGAGTGGGCCAGGATCGTTGGGCCCGACCCCGAATCGGACGATGTCGTCGAGACGAAGTGATGTGGCTGAACCGGTGTGCCCGTCGGCCAGAACGTCCCAGGTTGGGGCAGCAGCCAGCAGGTCGAGAACTAGTGGCAACGACAAGACCATGGCCGTGACACCACCGAGGGCTGTGGTCAACAGCAGACGCCAGGTACCGGCGGGGTGAGCGGACACCAACCCGCCGATCACCAAGCCCACTGCGATGATCGGTACCACGACAACGGTGGTCGGCTCGAAGAGCATCGCAACCGCCACCGCCAATCCCAAGGCCAACGATGTCTGGCGCACTCTCGCCGCGGAACTTCCCACGTTGGGATGAGGTGGCGCGCTCTGGGACTTCAGCAGCGCCGCCAACACCCACGGAGCCAACGCATACGCGTAGATTCCGGATAGAGACCCGGAAGCGAGAGACGCCCACGGCAGGGGGACGATCACGTACGCCAACGCCCCGGCGATCTGGGCCCGACGTGACCCCGTGGGGCTCAGCATCCTCCAGCTTCCGAGCAGCCCCACGAACAGCGGCGCGATGATCCAGCCGGTCCTGACCAGTCCGAGCGAACCGCCCGACAGCCAACTGAAGGCGCCCAGCAGGGCCACACCCGACGGCACCGCTCCCGGAGAGCCGAGATCTCGGGCCCGCCAGCCGTTCCACCACTGCGAAATGAGGTCCCCGGAATCGGCCGGGAATGCGCTGAAGTCGCCTATCGCGGGAATGCCGTTGCTGATCAACGATCTGGAGCCGAACAATATGAACGCCACAATCAACGAAAGGACCAGCCAGGCCATACGCGACGTTCCTGATCGCATCGAATTGGCCAGACCTCGCCCAGCAGCGCCGATTCCGCCGCGGTTGCGGCCGATCTGACCCCTGATGAACGCCGAGATTCGAACGCTCCCGCGTTCCTGCGACTGCTTGACCTCCCGGAAGCGGGACTTCCTGTCGTCGTGCGACTGGCGGCGACGTCGGAGGATTTCGCTCGACCGACGCAGATTCCAGACGTAGGCGCCCAGAACGTCGCCGACGTGCCGGAAGCTCCCTGTCGCCACAGCCACAACGGTTTCGCCGACAACGAGAGCTGCGTGGAGTGGGATGGTGAGCACCAGGGACGGCAGGCTCGAGGTGGTCAACACGGTTCGAAGCTGATGACGAGCCCTGGTTCGGCGCACATCATCGACTTGCGTGCGGGAAATCAGGTTCTCGATATGACGGGCGACGGCATCCGGGGCCACCATCACACGGGCTCCGGCCAATTGGGCCCGCCAACAGAGGTCGACGTCGTCGCCTCTGAAGGTGATCTCCGGGTCGAATCCACCGATCTGTCGGAACAAGTCGGCTCTCACC
The DNA here is from genome assembly GCA_029263195.1 of Acidimicrobiales bacterium. Lineage (GTDB taxonomy): Bacteria > Actinomycetota > Acidimicrobiia > Acidimicrobiales > Aldehydirespiratoraceae > SZUA-87. The sequence goes on along the minus strand of JAJCXX010000068.1, from coordinate 16,336 downwards.
AACATGCATGCCGTCGGGATCGCACTGAAGTCAGAAACGTAGTCGTACTGCTCCTGATCAAGCTCCGCAGGATCGACCACATCGGCCGGGACGCCGAACCGATCAACTCGCAGCCCGACGTGTTGCAGACGATCAGGGCGATCCCATTCCACGAACTTCGGGCCGACGATGCCTGAGTTCGAGCGGAGCGACTCGGAGACCATGATCCGGACTGCGTCGCGCTCCAAGGCGATGTCGTCGTGACACACGAGAAGAAAGGCCGACTCGGCCTCGGTGTCGAGAACGGCGTTGGCAGCGGCACCGAACCCGACCGTGTCGGAAGCATCGAGGACGGTGGCGTTGGGCACGACCGAGCGAACCCGGCCAGCCGTCGAGGGGTCTCCGGCAGAGTCGATGACCATCACCTCCAGCCGGGCATAGCTCTGTGTCGCGAGACTCTCCAGGGTCTGGTCGAACCACTCCCCGGGCTGATTTGCCACTACCACCGCCAGAACGGATGGCGTGGCATCTCGGGGTTCGGCGGGGGTGGGCTGAACTGCCGGGGTTGGCTGATCTTCGCCTGTCGGCGTGATCGATGGAGGATCGGCGTGTTCGTCGGCCACGATCGGGCGAGGCTACCGCTCCGCGGCGACGATGATGGGCACACCCGCAAGCCGGAGCTGATGGTTGAAGCCCATATCGACCCCCTCTAGAGTCAACGATGATGTCCAGTCACAGCGCGCCGACTTGAGCGCCTCATCCATGCGAGCGCTCGTCACCGGAGCGAATGGATTTGTCGGGCCTCATCTCGTGGAACATCTCATCGCCGAGGGCGACGAGGTGCTCACGCCGGAGACCGATATCACCCACCGCGATGAAATCTGCGCCGTGTTCGAAGAGCTCCAACCCGAGGTCGTTTACCACCTGGCAGCCCAGGCCGATGTGGGCGGTTCCTGGGACCATCCACTGGAGACTGTCCGCGTCAACGTGGAGGGAACCCTCAACGTTCTTGATGCCGCCCGACTCGTGGGGGCGCGGCGGGTTGTGGCGGTCAACAGCGCCGACGTTTATGGCATCGTCGATGAGTCGGAACTGCCCCTCGACGAACACTCGGAGATTCGCCCTACAAGCCCCTACGCAGCCAGCAAGGCCGCCGCCGAGATGATCTGCATCCAGGCCACACGGGGATACAAGCTCGACGTGGTGAGGGCCCGGAGCTTCAACCATCTGGGCCCGGGGCAATCCGATCGCTTCGTGGCGTCGGCAATAGCCCATCGCATCGTCGACAACGAGACCTCCGGTTCCGACACCGTTCGCATCGGAAACTTGGAAGCACGTCGCGACTTCACCGATGTGCGCGACGTCGTGAGGGCCTACCGCCTCTTGATGACCACCGGTGCCGCCGGCGAGGTCTACAACGTCTGCAGCGGACTCGACCGTCCGATACAGGAGATCGCCGACCGCCTCGTTGGCCTGGCCCACTCGCCGATGACTCTTCGGCCCGATCCCGAGCTTCTCCGACCGGTCGATCTCATGGTGGTGAGAGGCGACCCATCCAAGATCCGATCGGTCACCGGATGGCAGCCGCGAATCGACATGGATACAACCCTCCGCGATCTGCTCGACTTCTGGCGCTCTCAGCAAACCTAAGCCGAATTCAATCCCTCCAACTGACACGAAGGACCACTGTGGCCAAACGAGCTCTCATCACAGGCATCACCGGACAAGACGGCTCCTATCTTGCCGAGTTCCTGCTTGGCAAGGGGTACGAAGTGATCGGCATGGTGCGGCGCTCCAGCACCGTCAACTTCGAGCGGATCGCCCATATCCAGGATCAGATTCAGTGTGTGCCCGGCGATCTCCTCGACGAGATCTCAATGATCGAGATGCTTCGCACGTACCGACCCGAGGAGGTCTACAACCTGGCCGCCCAGTCGTTCGTGCAGACCTCATTCGGACAACCGGTTCTCACCGGTGAGACCACCGCCCTCGGCGTTACCCGTCTTCTCGACGCAATTCGCTTGGTCGACCCGGAGATCCGCGTCTACCAGGCCAGCTCGTCGGAGATGTTCGGCAAGGTCCACGAAGTCCCCCAGAGCGAGACCACGCCATTCCATCCGCGTAGCCCCTACGGAGTCGCCAAGGTCTATGGCCACTGGATCCTCGTCAACTACCGCGAGTCCTACGGGCTTCACGGCACGTCCGGCATCTTGTTCAACCACGAGAGCCCTCGCCGAGGCCTGGAGTTCGTCACCCGCAAGATCACCCACACGGCCGCCAAGATCAAACTTGGCAGAGCTACGGAGCTTCGGCTCGGAAACATGGACGCGAAACGCGACTGGGGCTTCGCCGGCGATTATGTCGATGCAATGTGGCGCATGCTGCAGCAGGAGACACCCGACGACTACGTCATCTGCACCGGCAAGACCCATTCGGTGCGCGAGTTCTGCGAGGTGGCCTTCGGCCATCTCGATCTCAACTGGCAGGATCATGTCGTCATCGACGAAGCGTTCATGCGTCCGGCCGAGGTCGATCTCCTCGTGGGAGACGGAACCAAAGCCCGTGAGGGTCTCAGTTGGGAACCGAAAACCTCGTTCAAGGACCTCGTCGAGTTGATGGTCGACGCCGACCTCGATCTTCTCGAAGGCCGACTCAACGGCTTGGTCTGACATGCACGTGGTCCTCGCGGGCGGGGTCGGCGCTGCCCGATACCTGCTCGGGGCCATCGAAGCGTTCCCGGCCGAGGACGTGACCGCGGTGGTCAACGTCGGAGACGATGTTGTCATGCACGGGCTTCAAATCAGTCCCGACCTCGACACCTGCACGTACACCCTCGCCGGAGCCATCGATCCCGACCGGGGCTGGGGATTGGTCGACGAGTCGTGGCAGGCCATGGCCAGCCTCGCAAGCTATGGGGGCGACAATTGGTTCGGGCTCGGAGATCGCGACCTCGGAACCCACATGTACCGGACCGATCGATTGTCGCAGGGGGCTTCCCTGACCGAGGTCACCGCCGAGATCACCAAGCGGTGGGGACTCCGATGCACCTTGCTTCCCGTGTCCGAGGACCCGATCCGCACCATGGTCACACTGGCCGATGGCCACGAGGTCGGATTCCAGGAGTACTTCGTGCGCCTGGCCCACGACGTGGCGCTGAAGAGTGTGCGCTTCGACGGCGCTGACGTCGCCCGACCGACGAGCGCGGCGATCGGCGCCATTCGCGAAGCCGACGCACTGGTGATCGCACCGTCCAACCCCATCGTCTCGATCGGACCGATTCTGGAAGTAGACGGCGTGCGCGACGCCGTCGCCGGCCGACGCAGCCGCAACGTGGCGATCTCCCCGATCGTCGGAGGAAGGGCCCTGAAGGGGCCGGCCGACCGCATGTTGAACGAACTCGGTGAGGAATCAAGCGTCGTGGGAGTAGCGAGGCGCTATCGCGATCTCGTGGCCACACTCATCATCGACGAGGTCGACTGCGACCTTGCAGAAGCCGTCGAACGCGAAGGAGTTCGGGCCGTGGTGACACCAACGATCATGTCGCAGCCCGGAGTCTCCAAGGCACTCGCCCGCACTGCGGCAGACATCGCCACGGCGGGGCTGTCATGAATGCACTGAACATAATTCCCGTGGAAGGCATTCCCGAGGTCCGACCCGGTGACGACATCGCCGATCTCATCTCCTCGGCCACCGCCGATCTCCGCGACGGCGACTGTCTGGTCGTAACTCAGAAGATCGTGTCGAAGGCCGAGGGACGGTTGGTCGACATCGACCCCGACGACCCACTCAGCCACAAGCCTCTGGTAGAGCAGGAATCGGTTCGAATCCTCCGTCGCCGGGGCGATCTGATCATCTCCCAGACCTCACACGGGTTCGTTTGCGCCAACGCCGGTATCGACCTGTCGAATGTCGAGCACGGGCAGGCCGCTCTTCTGCCAATCGACAGTGATCGATCGGCACGCGGCATACGTGACCGACTGAAGGCTCGGGCCGGTGTCGATGTGGCTGTTGTCGTCAGCGACACCTTCGGCCGTCCGTGGCGACGTGGGGTGACCGACGTCGCGATCGGTTGTGCCGGAATCGGTGCTATCGCCGATCTTCGCGGCACCAGCGACGCCTTGGGCCGCGAGCTTCAGGTCACCGAAGTTGCCATCGTCGACGAGATCGCCTCAGCCGCCGATCTCGTGATGGGCAAGTCGGCGAATATCGCTGTGGCCATCGTCCGCGGTCTCGACTCCGCATGGTTCCGCCGCGGCAACGTGGTCGAGGAGATCGTTCGCGATCCCAGCGACGACCTCTTCCGCTGAGTCGGCTCAGACCGCGAACCCGTTGGGGTTGGATCTCTGCCAGTTCCAGTGATCGCGCATCATGTCGTCGAGATCTCGTGTCGAAGTCCATCCGAGAGCCGCTGTGGCGTGAGCGGGGTCGGCCCAGATCTTCTCGATGTCGCCTGACCTTCGATCGACTATCTCGTAGGGAATCGGTGTGCCGACGGCACGGCTGGCCGCCTCGACCACCTCGAGCACGCTGCTCCCGACACCGGTCCCGAGATTGACCGCAGTGCAGCCAACGCTTTCGGAAGCGAGCGCATCGAGGGCCGAAACGTGCCCTTCAGCGAGATCGACAACGTGGATGTAGTCGCGTACCGCAGTGCCGTCGGGCGTATCGTAGTCGGACCCAAATATCCGGAGCTTCTCGAGTCGGCCCACCGCAACCTGCATCACGAAAGGCACAAGGTTGTTGGGGATGCCATTTGGGTCTTCGCCGATCGTTCCTTCGGGATGTGCACCGACGGGATTGAAATAGCGAAGCAGGATCGTGTTGAGGGGCAGGCTCTCGCAGGCATCCCGAAGGATCTGCTCGCTCATGTACTTGGTCCAGCCGTACGGGCTCTCGGCTCCGGTCGGGGCAGCCTCGGTGACCGGAATCGTGTCGGGCTGGCCGTAGACCGTGCAGGACGACGAGAACACCAGACGTTCGACGCCGTGTTGAACCATCGCCTTCGCCAGCCCGATGGTCGAACCGAGGTTGTTGTCGTAGTAGTCGAGTGGCCTCCCGACTGACTCCCCCACCGCCTTGAAGGCCGCGAAATGAATCACCTCGTCGATGTCGTATCGCTGGAAGACGCCATCGAGGGCCTCGCCGTCGCGGAGATCGGCCTCAATGAACGCCATGTCCGGGGTGGTGAGCGCCCGAACCGCTTCGACTGCGCCCGAGCTCGAGTTGGAGAAGTTGTCGAGCAGAACCACCTCTCGTCCGGCCTCGTGCAGAGAGACCGCAGTGTGCGAGCCGATGTATCCGGCCCCTCCCGTGACGAGAACCGCCATGATCAAACCTCCTGGGGGATCTTCGAAGCGACTACTTCACTACCTGCGTCGACACTGGCATCGTCGCCGATCATCGACATGTCTGAGATGCGGGCGCCTTCGCCGATGACGGCCCGCGGTCCGATCACCGAGCCGGTGACACTCGCTCTCGCTTCAACGCGGGCGCCGGGCAGAACAACCGAATCGCGCACCACGGCATCGGGGCCTATGGCTGCTTCGTCCATCACCACGGAGTGCTCGACCGTGGCCGAGGGGTCGATGGACGCTGAAGCAGCGATTCCGTCGACTGGTTGACCTCTCATGCCGTCGATCAGATCGAGTTGCACCTGGAGGTAGGTATCGGGGGTGCCGGCATCGACCCAGTAGGCATCGGATTTGACGGCCCACAAGGCGTTGTCGGAGACCAGCGCAGGAAAGGTCTCTCTCTCGATCGAGACCCTTCGACCGGTGTCTATTCGTTCGAGCACCGATGGCTCGAGCACGTAGGTGCCGGCATTGATCCAGTTGGTCGGCGCATCGGCACGCGAAGGCTTCTCGATGAAGCCCAGAACCCGACCGTCTTCGTCCGTCGGCACGACTCCATAGCGCGACGGATCATCGACCGGCGTCAATGCGATCGTGGCTTCAGCTCCCACTTCCCTGTGGCGTTGCCACAGTTGCCCCACATCGAGATCGGTGAACACGTCGCCGTTGACCACGACGAATGTCTCATCGATGCCGACGGCTCGGGCCGCGAAGTTGACGGCGCCTGCTGTGTCGAGCGGCTCGGGCTCCACCGCGTATTCGAGCCTCACGCCCGAGCACCTGGCGTCGGGATAGGCATTGCGGAATACGTCTTCCCTGTAGCCGAGCGACAGCACGACCTCGTCGATTCCGTGACGCCCCAGTCCCGCGATCACATGTTCCAGCATTGAACGGTCGACGACCGGAAGCATCTGTTTGGGAGTTGAGAGCGTCAAGGGTCGAAGCCTTGTGCCGAACCCGCCTACCAAAACGACAGCCTTCATCGGTGCTCCTCGCCTGCGCTGATCTTCTCTCGGGGAACGGCTCAGCCGTGCCCGCCGTCATCTCCGGTGACCGGAGCTTCGGACAGCTGCGGTGAACCGGTCGACTCGTCGAGCGCCGCGAGTGACTCGGCGGTCGGCTCCGGCGGATCCTGGCTGGGAGCTACACGGGCGATCGTGAACGCCTGCCGGTTCTCATCGAAGTGAATGTCGTTGAAGCCGGAGTCGAACACCTCGAGGAGTTGAACATCGGGGTCGACTTGATATCGAGCCACCCTGATGACCGAGGGCTCGCCGTTGCACTCGACCCCGGCGCTCAGCGTCGCGAAGTCGGGTGACGCGATCTCCGTCGTGGTGATCGAGGCGTTCATGGACGACAGGAAGACATCGAAATTGGCATCAGAACCCGAAGCACTCCCGTTGAACGGGTGGATATGAACCAGGCCGTCCTGATGGGAGTGAATTCCGTCGGGATCAAGGGTGCCCTGGAAGTCGGGAAGGAAACTGTCGGTGACGCAGTCGTAGACGCCGTAAGCGGCGTGCCAGTGATCGCTCCCGACTCTTGGCGAGGACGTGGCATTACGCGAATTGCGCGACACGGCGACCAAAGCCAGACCCAGGATCACCACCAGCGCCATGGCGAGGGGAAACCCCAGCTCACGACGTTCGGATGCACCACGGGATGATGCGGCTGCGCGTGCAGCGCGCTGGACCTTCTTGGACGAGCTTGCTTTTCCCACAGCAGACAACGCTAGCGCTCCGCAGGGCCTGTTTGGCACGCGGGACGGTCATCTACTTCTGATGAGGTCCTCGAACAGCTCGACGTAGGCGGATGCGACACCGGCCGGGGACACCCACCTCTCGACGAAGCTACGCCCGCTCTCACCCATCTCGGCGCGGCGCTCAGGCGAATCGACCAGCTCGGTGACAGCAGAAATGAACTCGGTGGGGTCTTCCGGGGCGACAGCTATTCCCGCTCCGCTCTCATCCAGAACGCGGGTGACCTCGGTGTCGGAGTCCAACGACGCAATCGTCGGCCTTCCCGCGGCGAGGATCGAGTACAACTTTGATGGCACCGATGCTCGCGCCAGACCCTTCTTGAGAGCGATCACGTGGACGTCGGCGGCCGCCAATACCTCGGGCAGTCGCTCCGAGGGTTGGAAGTCGACGAACACGACATTGTCGAGGCCGGCCGCCCGCTGCTCCAAGCCGAGGCGGGCTGATCCTCCCCCGTTGATCACAAACACGACGTCGTCGCGCTCACGGAGTTCTCGGGCAGCTTCGAGCATCAGGTCGAGCGGCTGCGAGAACCCCACATTCCCGGCATACATCACCACGGTCCTGTCGCCCAACCCGTGGTCGGATCGATAGGAGTTGCGGTGTGGTCCGGGCCTGATTCGAACCGTGTCCACGAAGTTTGGAATGACTCGCACCGGAGTGTGCATGTCGGGGCCGATCTTCTCCTCGACGTTTCGCCTGAGATCGTCGGATAGGACCGTGACCGTGTCGGATCGGCGGTAGGTGAATCGTTCGAGCCAACTCGCCAGCTTGATCACCCTCGTGTTGGCCAGCGCGCCCACCTCGACCGCGACGTCGGGAAATATGTCCTGGACGTTGTAGACGACCGGCACCCGGCGAAGCCTCGCGGCCACCCATCCCGCCAAGCCAAGAGTCGGGGGCGGAGACATCGCCAGAACCGCGTCGGGCCGACGCCGCTGAAGAATCGAACCGAGCGTCACCAGGGCGGTGAAACCCGCGAACGCCGCGGCACGTGCCGGGATTCGGGTCTTGTCCGTCGGGAACGGATAGACGCGGGTTATCCGGCCCCACTCGGTCGTTTCTCTGCGAACGAGAGATCCTCTCCATGCCGGCTCCACCTGATGATGCTGATACCACGGCAGCGATGTGACGACGTGGAGTTCGTGCCCGGCCTCGACCAACTGATGGACGATCTCCGATATGACAACTCCGGTCGGCGCCACGTCGGGTTCGAAGTGGGGGCACACAACTAGCACTCGCACGACCGGGGTCCTTTCGCGTCTCGATGCATGTCAGTTGGCCGCCCGTTGCCAGGCACCGGCCAGCCGGCTGGCCGATTGCGCGGGGCTGTAGCGGCCACTCTGGGCCAGCCCGGCAGCGATCATCGAGTCGATGTCGGAACCGCCGGCCAGAACCGTCTCCACCGCGACAGTCCAACCGTCGATGTCGTCGGGCGGGACAAGCAATCCAGAACCACCGAGGACCTCGGGGAGTGCCGTTGTGTCGGCGGCCACCACCGGAGTACCGCAACGCATTGCCTCGAGCACGGGAAGGCCGAAGCCCTCGTAGAGCGATGGAAACGCCAGGACGTCGGCTCGTTTGATCAGGGCGGCGATCGTGGCGGCGGGAAGCCGGCCCGGACGCACCACCAAGTCGTCGATACCGCGCTCGGTCACCAACGAGTCGACCTCGTCGGCTGCTCGACCCGGTGAGCCGGTCAGGACGAGCCGAAGTTCCGGGTGCGACGGTGCCAGTCTGGCCACCGCCTCCACGACAACGCTGTGGTTCTTGTGGGGGTGAGTGACCGCCGGATAGACGACCACCTGACGGTCGACCAGGTTCTGCAGAAGATCAGACCGGGCCGAGTCGTCGTTGGTCGTGGGGCGATCGTCCCAAGTCGAGGGCACCACCGCCAGATTCGCCTCGTCGACTCCGAACCTCTCGGCGACCTGATCGGCGACCCACCGCGAAGGCGTGCACACCAATCGGGCCCTCCGAGCAGTGCGAGGGAGCATCCAGGACATGTAGGCGCGCTTCGCGCCCGAGAAGTTCTGAGGGAGGTCGAGAGGTTGTGTGTCGTGAATCGTGACCGAGGCCGGGCCTCCGCGTATCGCCGGTATGTGTCCACCGAAATGGTGAACGAGATCAGCTCCTCGACACGTCGCTGCCAGCCAGGAGCTCTCCGCGGCAAGACGTACGGCGCGTCGACTGCCTCGCAGGGCCGCCGTCGAGGTCGTGAAGTGCGAGACCAAGTCGGGGTGGGCCTCTCCGAACCCTCTCATCCCTGCCAGTCTCAGGTCGAGATCGTTGGTCGGTGCGTCGGCCAGCGACCGCAGCAGACGGGTGGTGTACTCCTCGCTGCCTCCGACATCGCCTGGAACGATCCAGCAGAGGTTTGCCACGACGGATGTCACCCGCTGACCTCGTTGTAGGCGGAGACGATCGTTTCGGCGGTCGATGCCCAGGTCATCTCGGCCGCCCTGGCCCGGCCGGCCGCCGCCATGGATACCTGCAGCGACGAGTCGTCGAGCAGCGTGTCGATGGCGTCTCCCAACGCCGCCAGATCGGTCGGGTCGACCAACTTGGCGGCTCCTCCGGCCACCTCCTCGGTGGCCGTGCCGGCGCTGGTGATGACCGGCGTGCCTTGTGCCATGGCTTCCAGCACGGGCATGCCAAACCCCTCCAAGAGGCTTGGGTACACGAAGACTTCGGCCAGGTCATAGAGAGCCATGAGATCGCCCTGTGAGACTTTGCCCAGGCGGATCACCGGTTGCTGGGTCGTTGCAATCATCTCGTCGATATCAACGCCCCAGCCTTCCGGCCCAACCAGGACGAGCGGGACCTCATGCGAAGTGGCCCTGAGTGCAGCCAGCAGACCACGAAGATTCTTTCGGGGTTCGGCGGTGCCGACCCACAAGAGGAAGCTGCTCGGAAGACCGTGGGAGGATCGAACTCGAACTCGGTCGGCGTCTGACACAGAGACCGGATCGACCCCCCAATGAGCCACCCTGATCTTCTCCGGGATGATGCCGTGCTGGACGCAATCGTCGGCTGTGGTCTGGGACGGGACGAGGACCAGTTCGGCGCGTCGTCTCGTCAGCTCGAACGACCTCGTCATGAACGAGACGCCGTGGCGAGAGAAGTGCCCGGGACGATGCATGAACGCCAGATCGTGCACCGTGACGACGATGGGGGCACCTCCGCTCGGGGGGATCACACCACCTGTGGCGTGTACGACATCGACTGGGCCGGTCACCCGCTGAACGGTGGGTCGACGTAGCCGGTGCCAGGATTCATACATGGCGATGCGGTTGAGCGGAATGTGCTTCACCGGAACGCTCGGCACGACCAACGGGTCGGGACCTCGCAGGTGCGTGGCAGCCACGCCCACGATCTCCCAGTCGGAGTTGCGGCTTATGGCGTCGAGGCTCCTCACAGTGGACGCCGCAGTACCGCCGGGGACTCGATGCCAGCTTTGTTCGACTACGGCTGCGACGCGGTGGACCACCTCGGGATTCTGGCACGTGTCGCGTCCGGTGCCACCAACCTCCCGCGACTGCGACACAACGGTCGGCCGGGTACGATCCCGAGGATGAGCGAACCGTTTGAACTGAAGCGAGTTTTCGTCACCGGCGGATCAGGATTTCTGGGAACCTCTCTGAGGGCTGCTCTCACCCGACGCGGAGTCACCGATGTCGTCGCTCCCTCGAGCGCTGACGTGGATCTCCTCGATGTCGATGCCGCAACGACTGCCATCGTCGAATCCCGCCCCGACATCGTCATTCATCTTGCTGCTCGAGTCGGTGGAATCGGCGCAAACATGGAACGACCGGCCTCGCTCTACCTCGAGAATCTCCTGCTGGGCACCAATGTCATCGAAGCGGCCCGGGTTGCTGAAGTCGACAAGACGGTGGTGGTGGGAACGATCTGCTCGTATCCGAAACACACTCCTGTTCCGTTTGAAGAGTCGTCATTGTGGAAGGGCTTTCCGGAGGAGACCAACGCTCCCTACGGCATCGCCAAGCTGGCGCAACTGGTCCATCTCCAGGCCAACAGGTCCCAGTACGGCCAGAACGGCATCTACCTGATGCCCACCAATCTCTACGGACCGGGCGACAAATTTCATCCGGCCGTATCCCACGTGATACCCGCACTGATCCGGAAGTGTGTGCTCGCACGCGAGTCCAACACCGATGAAATCGAGGTCTGGGGCACCGGCTCGGCGAGTCGGGAATTTCTCTTTGTCGACGATGCCGCCCTTGGAATCGCCCTTGCGGCCGAACACTACGACGGAGACCAGCCGATCAATCTCGGAACCAACAGCGAGCTCCTCATCAAGGAACTCGTGGAGATGATCGCCGAACTCACCCGCTACGAGGGTCGAATCAGATGGGACCACTCCAAGCCTGATGGCCAGCCCCGCCGTTGCGTCGATGCCGACAAGGCCCATGAGCATTTCGGATTCGATGCGACCACCGACTTCCGGGACGGCCTCGCCCAAACCATCGCCTGGTACGAAGAGAATCGAACCACGGCCGAGGCCCGCTCGAACTAACGGCCGAGCAAACCGGCGAAGTACTCGACCGTTCGTGTGACACCCGTGCGGAGATCAACCTCAGGTTCCCAACCGAGAATGTCCCGCGCCCTCGTGATATCGGGTTGGCGTTGCGTCGGGTCGTCGACCGGTAGGTCGAGGTACTCGATTCCCGACTGCGACCCGACAACGTCGACGACGATCTCAGCCAGCTCGCTGATCGCGAACTCATTGGGGTTGCCGATGTTGACCGGGTTGGTCTCATTGGAGTCGAGCAGGCTGATCAGCCCACGAATCTCGTCATCAACGAAACAGAAGCTTCTGGTCTGCGCGCCATCTCCGTAGATGGTGAGGGGTCTCCCCTCGAGGGCCTGAATGATGAAGTTCGACACCACACGGCCGTCGTTGGGACGCATTCTCGGCCCGTAGGTGTTGAAGATCCGAACGATGCGGGTGTCGAGATCGTGGAAACGGTGGTACGCCATGGTGATGGCTTCGGAGAACCGCTTTGCTTCGTCGTAGACCCCACGCGGTCCAATCGGATTGACATTGCCCCAGTAGGTCTCGACCTGCGGATGCACGTGAGGATCTCCATAGACCTCCGAGGTGGACGCGATGAAAAACGTCGCATCCTTGGACTTGGCCAGACCCAGCGCGTTGTGGGTGCCCAACGACCCGACCTTCAGTGTCTGGATCGGCATTTCGAGGTAGTCGATCGGCGATGCCGGACTGGCGAAGTGGAGAACCGCGTCGACCTCACCGGGTACCCAGATGTATTCCGAGACGTCGTGCTCCACGAATCGGAAACTGCGTTCCGTGAACAGGTGCTCGATATTGGACACACTTCCGGTGATGAGGTTGTCGATGCACACCACCTCATCGTCACGGGCGATCAGGGCATCGCAGAGATGAGAGCCGAGGAATCCGGCACCGCCGGTGACGACGACGGTCGCCATCAGCTACGCCCGACTCCCTGATAGGTGAATCCCCGACGGCGCAGTGCTCCACGATCGAGAAGATTTCGGGAGTCGACAACATGGTGCTCCACCATGAGGCCGGCGATCTTGTCGAGATCCAGCCACTTGAACTCGTCCCACTCGGTGGCGACGATCAGCGCTGACGCGCCTTCGCATGCTGCGTAGGCATCGCCCACGACCTCGAGTCCTTCGAGGTCGACGGCGGAAACCGCTGGATCGAATCCCTTGACCTTGGCTCCCTTGGCCACCAGTCGCTTCGCCATCTCGAGCGCCGGAGACTCCCGGATATCGTCGGTGCCGGCCTTGAACGCCAGCCCGAGCATGGCGACGGTGGCGCCATCGACGTCGACCATGTTGGTGACCTTGCGGACCGTGCGATCGAATTGCTCTTCGTTGACCGACACAACTCCCTTGAGCAAAGAGAAGTCGTACCCGGACTCCTCGGCAATGGTGATGATCGCGCGGGTGTCCTTGGGGAAGCACGACCCACCCCAGCCCGGACCGGGACGGAGGAATTCGTGACCGATGCGACTGTCGTAGCCAATTCCGAGAAGGACGTCGTTTACGTCGGCTCCAACTGCCTCACACACCGCGGCAATGGCGTTGGTGAACGAGAGTTTCGTGGCCAAGAAAGCGTTGGCGGCGTACTTGGTGGTCTCGGCCGAGGCCGGATCGGTGACCATGATCGGGGCCCGCACTCCGAGATACAGGGCCGCAACCTGGGCTGCTGCGGCACGATCGTCGGAGCCGATCACCACGCGGTCGGGGTTGAGGAAGTCGTCGACGGCGCTTCCCTCTCGCAGGAATTCCGGATTGGAAACGACCGGGATGTCGGACCGGCCAAGTGCCTGTTCTACAAGGTGAGTTGATCCGACCGGCACTGTCGACTTGTTGACCACGACGGTGCCCGAGCGGAGCTTGGCACTGATCTCGCCGGCGGCAGCTTGGATGTAGCTGAGGTCAGCAGATCCATCGGCTCCCTGGGGAGTGGGGACGCAGAGGTAGACGAATTCGGCATCACCGACGGCATTCTCCGCGCCCAAGACGAACTTCAGGAGTCCGGACGCGATTCCCTCTTTGACGAGTTCCTGCAGTCCGGCCTCGTGGATCGGTATCTCTCCGCGCCTGAGGCTCTCGATCTTCTCGGGAATGATGTCGGCACATATGACTTCGTGGCCGAGATGGGCGAAACAGGCACCCGTCGTGAGGCCTACGTAGCCCGTACCGATCACCGCGATCCTGTTGATCATGAGAACTCCTAAACTTGGTTCGACTCTCGAGTCGGCACCAGCGCTCAGGACATGAATCTACGGGGCAATGAATCCGGAGTCACCGGATCATCCACACGATTGGCCTTCCGGGGGTCTCCCCATGATGACGGCCGTGGTGCTGGTGACGATTGGGGCGGCGGTCGTGGTGAGCGTCGTGCCGCTCTCGACCGAAGCGGAGGTCGTCGGCGCCGCGGTTGTTGTGACCGCTACGTCGCCGAGGTCGGGAAGGTCGATGTTTCCGAGGGCATCGATGGCTGCCTGGGTGTCTCCGATGCCCTGGGGAAACAAGAAGAGAATCTGCTGGTGATCTTCTCCCAACACCAAAGTCGATCTAGTGGCCAACGGGTCCTCGACCAGTGCAGGCACCGGCAGGAGATAGCGCGCCAACACCTCGGCCGACGCCCGCTCTCCGGGTGGGTGAATCACGACGGAATGCGGCACCGACGTCGTTATCTGCTGCTGGCTCACAACATCGAAACCGATGTCCTGAAGCACTCCCGCTTCGCCCGACAACTCTCGAAGATCGGCGCCCACGACCTGAATCGAAATCTCGGATGGTCGGGCCGCGTCGGCAACGCCACGAAACACATCGAGCGCCGCGGTGTCGACGCCGTCGACGAGAAACTCGCCTAGGTAGACGCCGTCGTCGGTGTATCGGGTCGTAACGGTGAGGGCGAAGCGCGTGATGTTGTCGGAATCGAACGAACTGAACGACTCGCCCAGGTCCTTCAGCTCGGCGAGGGTGAGTTCGCCGTCGAGCACCACGCTTTGGGAACCGGCCTGCAGGAGATCTGCCATCGTGCGCGGATCACGGGCTCCACGTTGAATGGCTCGATCGAGAGCCAGCACCAGGAAGTCCTGCTGACGTTGGATCCTCTCGAAATCTGTGTTGCCGGTGACCACCCACTCACCGTCGATGAACTCCGAATAGTCCTTTCGCGGTCGCACGTAGCGGAGAGAGTCGGCACCGTCGAGCACATGACATCCGGCAACAGCAATATTGAGGCCGGTCGCCACGGATTTCGTGGGATTCGGGAACCAAACCGGAACACCACCGATCTGATCGACAATCTCCCGGAATCCGAGAAAGTCCACTCTTATGTAGTGATTGATCTGGATATCGAAGAAGTCGTTGACCGTCTCGAGCAGGGTCGTCGGTCCACCGATGAGATGCGCGACGTTGATGCGCTGGTTCGATGACCCCGAGACTGGGACGACCAGGTCACGCGGAATCGGCAGAACCCAGGCCTGTCGCGACACGGGATCAAGACGGAGCACGGCGATCGTGTCGGCAAAGCCGTGGCCCCGGGGATCCTCATCACGACCAATATTGATCGGATCATCGGGATCCAGACCATCACCGCTGTCGGTGCCGACCAACAGGAAGTTCACCGGCTCTCCCGGCACAGTGTCAGAAATCAGAATGTCCCCCGGGATCTCCACCCGTCCGATCGAGGAGAGGCCGTCGTAGATGGTCTGTACCCACCACGTGGCAGCCAACGCCGCGACTATCACCGTCAGACCGGCCAGCATCACAAGGCGCTGAGGCCACGTCCGCCTCAACAATTCGTCGCCTGGCAGCATCACGGCTGGTGAGCGTAGTCGCAGAGAGCCACTCGTTGTCATCACACGCGCTGGTTCAAGCTTCTGGTCGGAGCCGGATCGCGTCGCCGGCCGAGATCGAGTGAGTCACACCGACCTCGTCCTCGACCAGCAGGCGGCCATCGGAATCAAGATCAGTGGCCTCACCGGCCACGAACCTTCCCCCGGGGAGCTCCACTCGAACTCGGTATCCGATCGTGGCCGAATGTGCTCGGAGGTCTCGGTGGACCACCGCCGGATCCCCGAGATGCTGCCCGATCGCCGTGAGAATCTCCGCGAGGAGTCGATCTCTGCCGACATCAGCACCACACTCGAGCATCGAGGTGGCATCGGGCTGCGCCTCGATCGACGTGAGATTGATACCGAATCCGACCACGAGTACCGACGGCGAGCCGATGACCAACTCGGCCAACACTCCCGCCAGCTTTCGCTGGCCATCGGGCGTCGAGATCACCAGATCGTTGGGCCATTTCACCCGGATATGCGCGGTGGTGTGGACATCCAACACCTGACGAATCGAGGCCGCCACTGCCATCATTGCTTGGCCCGCTCCGATGGGATCGATGGGCATGCGCACACTCGCCAATAGCGAACCACCCTGGTCGTGCCAGGTTCGTTCAAGCCGACCGCGCCCGTGCGTCTGATGATCTGCCACCAGCACGGCAGGATTGGCGCCACCGTTCTTCGCTTCGTCAGCCAGGTCGGTGTTGGTCGACCGGGTGACAGCCACATGCCGTAGTTCGCCGAGACCTGTATGTGACGCCGCGAGGGTGCTCTCTGGAAATCCCATGAGTCAGATGTAGCACTGGTATGCCTCGGTGAGGTAACCATTACCTCGTGTTCAACAAGGTTCTAATCGCCAACCGCGGCGAAATCGCTGTCA
>JAJCXX010000067.1 GCA_029263195.1 Acidimicrobiales bacterium | reverse complement strand
TTCACAGCCCGGGCTCGCTCCGGTGATCGCGGTCAGGCGACCGCGGAATACTCGCTGGTGATTCTCGGGGCCGCCGCCGTGGCACTACTGGTGATCTCGTGGGCCACCAAGACATCGAAGGTCAGCACGCTCCTCAACAAGGTTGTCGAGAAGATCACCAGTCAGGTGGCGTGAGACGGCCGGCCGGGGTCCGACGCGGCGACGCGTCGGACCCCGTATCCGGACCGGTGCGCCAGCGCGGTCAGGCCACCGTCGAGGCGGCCCTGTTGTTGCCGTTCATCGCGTTGGCCCTGCTGGCGGTCATCCAAATCGGGTTGGTGGTGAGAGCGAGAATTCTCGTAACCCACGCTGCCCGCGAAGGGGCCCGGGTCGCAGCCGTCGGCGGAACCGATGCCGAGATCGCCCGCGCCGCGGCGATTGCGGGTGATC
Source organism: Acidimicrobiales bacterium (assembly GCA_029263195.1). Lineage (GTDB taxonomy): Bacteria > Actinomycetota > Acidimicrobiia > Acidimicrobiales > Aldehydirespiratoraceae > SZUA-87. The sequence continues at coordinate 33,440 of JAJCXX010000067.1, read as the reverse complement.
TGGCGCTCCATCGAATCCATGTCGAAGTCGAGCGAACGGGCGGTGTCGCCACTGTCATCGTCGTGTACACCGATCCGACCGACGTGCCGTTGGTTGGTTCCCTGATCGGCGACGCCGAGATGGAGGCAGTGGCGAGAATGCGAATCGAAGGCCCCTGATCGTCGTCACGGCACGGAGGCGAGTCCCAACCGGTCAAGCCGCGTTCGTAATGCTCTTCCTCACCACCATCGAGCGCCGCAACAACAGGATCAACCCGACTGGACGAATCAGCGGCTGGAAGCCCATGCTGCACACCCTGACCATCCACCACAGCAACCGCCTAGCGGCCGTCGCCTACTAGCCATGACCACTCCGGTCACACCCCACAACAGTCCCGCATGACTGAGCGAGACTGGCGGGCAGCGAGGCGAGCGCAACTCCAGGGTGTTCGCGCGTCGGTCGTTTTCGGGCTGGCAATGTCTTGCATTTTTGCTCTGGGGACTCTCTGGTGGGCGGTAGCGCTCGGGCTGGGAACTTCGGCTGGCCTCTACATGGTCGCAAGATTCATCGCATGGGACATCGCTTCCTCGTCGAATCAGACCAAGCGAAGCGAGTAGGTTGTGTCAGAGCTTGGTCCTCGGTTGCGTTACATGGTCATCGCGTCGAGCGTGGTGGTGCTGCTGTTCGTTGTGGTCGCCCGATCACCTTTCGCTGCGTTTGGAGCAATTCTCTTCCTGACGCCGTTCTGGGTTGGCGCAGCAGGGATTCGGGAACGACGCCGCTCGGGACGTTAGTGAGTTCGGCGACGCCGAGAATGCGAATCGAAGGCCCCTGATCGTCGTCACGGCACAGCGCGACTACCGTCATTGATGTGCAGATAGTCGTCCACACTCACCTGGTCGACTCTTGGACCGTCCTCACAGTGGCAGGTGAACTCGATGTTGTCGGTGGTCCGGAGTTGCGACAACACGTGATGACCGCGACCCAAACCGGCGCGTCCAACCTTGTTTTCGATCTCACAGGGGTCGACTTCATAGACTCCTTCGGTCTCGGGGTGCTGGTCGGAGCGCTGAAGCGTGTGCGAATGGTCGACGGCGACCTGCGATTGGTGATTCCCGAACGGCGGGTCCGACGAGTCCTCGACGTGTGCGATCTGGACCGGGTGTTCGTGATCGCCGACACCGTCGAGATAGCCATCGGAGCCGAACCGGTGGCCTGGTCGAAATGAGCGAGGCCACGTTTCCAACCGGCCGGGTCGAACTCGAGATTCCAGCTCGGACGGAGTTCGTGTCACTGGTGAGGTTGGTGGTTGCGTCGGCCGCCGAGATCGGGCCCGATATGTCGGTTGATCGTGTCGAGGACCTTCGTGTGGCTGTCTCCGAAGCAACCACCAATGCCATCGAGGCCCACAACGAATCCGGGTCAAACGAACGAGTTGGCGTTCAGTGCGCCGTCTCCGAGGATGAAGTGGTGGTCATGATCCACGATCAGGGACACGGCTTCGATCCCGCAAATCTCGAGGCCTTGCCGGCCCCTGAGTCGCCCGAGAGGCTTCGCTACGAGTCGGGTCTCGGCGTGTTCCTGATGCAGGCCCTCGCCGATGAGTCCGAGATCATGTCGGGCCCGACCGGCACCGATGTTCGTCTCGTGGTCTACTCGTCCAAGCGAGCGTCCACCGACTGAACCTAGTCGTTCGGGGAGTTAGCCCCGGTCAACTTCGGTCGGCTGCGGGTAGCGTTCCCGGCGACCTTCCACCTTCGACAATAGATTCCCCACAAATGGCCAAGGAACATCTCCAACCCTCTCCGTTCACCTGGATAGGCAGCAACCGACCGCTGGCCCGACGCGTCGGTCGGCCCGTTCGCGAGTTCCTCGCGGTCGAGGCCGCGGGTGGAGTGATCCTGATAATTTCAACGATCGCGGCGTTGGTCTGGGTCAACTCGCCCTGGAGCGGGAGCTACCACGACCTGTTCGAGACCCACATCAATCTCGAGTTCGGATCATTGCTGCAGATCGAATTGACTCTCGAGGAGTGGATCAACGACGCCCTGATGGCGCTGTTCTTCTTCGTCGTCGGTCTCGAGATCAAGTACGAACTGGTGGCGGGAGAACTCCGCGACCCTCGCGCCGCGGCATTGCCGGCCATGGCCGCCCTCGGCGGGATGGTCGTTCCGGCGCTCGTCTATCTCAGCTTCAACGCTGGTGGGGCAACCAACGGCTGGGGAATCCCGATGGCCACCGACATCGCCTTCGCTCTCGGGGTGGTGTCGCTGCTCGGTTCACGGGTGCCCGGAGCAATGAAGGTGTTTCTGCTCACGCTGGCGATCGTCGACGACATCGGCGCGATCCTGGTGATCGCGATCTTCTACACGAGCGATATGTCCCTCGGTTGGCTGGCTGTCGCATTCGCCCTGATCGGCGTGATCGTCGCCATGCGGATCGCCGGAGTCTGGTACATACCCGCCTACGTGCTGGTCGGCGGGTTCGTCTGGTTGGCGGTCTTCGAATCAGGGGTTCATGCCACAATTGCAGGAGTGGTGTTGGGTCTGCTCACCCCGGCTCTACCTCTGAAGCCCGACGTTCCAGACGATGAGGACTACGTGGGCCGCGTAATGGCGGGCGATGGCAACGCTCCAGTGGTAAGGCGCGCCAGTTTCGATCTCAACGAGCAGGTTTCGGTGGCGGAACGGCTGGCCGATTTTCTTCATCCGTACACCAGCTTTCTCATAATCCCGGTGTTCGCGTTGTCCAACGCCGGCATCGAGATCTCCGGCGATGCCCTGTCGGCTGCTGCCACCAGCGACGTGACGCTGGGAGTGGTATTCGGCCTGGTGCTGGGGAAACTGGTGGGGATCTCGCTGTTCACCTACGTGGGGGTGCGCACAGGGATGTCTCGTATGCCGAGAGGCGCGAACTGGACACATGTGATAGGCCTAGCCGCCATCGGCGGTATCGGGTTCACAGTCTCGTTGTTCGTGACCGGGCTGGCATTCGATGATCCGGTGATAACAGATGACGCCAAGATCGGTATCGTCGCGGCCTCGATCATCGCTGCGGTGGTCGGATCTGTGATCTTGGCCCGTGCCAAAGAAGTGAGAGAGGTCGATTTCGAAGCCCCGGCGCCGAACTGAACAACCGAACCTCCTGTAACTGTCGTCGAAATCGGACTGATTGAAGAAAATTGCCAAACGCTCTAGTAATCGTCGAATCACCGGCCAAAGCCAAGACCATCGCCAGCTATCTGGGCGACGACTACATCGTCGAGTCTTCCATTGGCCATATCCGCGATCTCCCCAAGAACGCCTCCGAGGTGCCCAAGGCCTACAAGGGTGAGTCTTGGGCGCGCATCGGAATCGATGTCGACAACGACTTCAAGCCGCTCTATGTGATCAACAGCGACAAGAAGGATCAGATCAAGAAGTTGAAGTCGGCCCTGGCGCAGGTCGACGAGCTCTATCTCGCGACTGATGAGGATCGTGAGGGCGAAGCCATCGCGTGGCATCTCCTCGAGGTTCTCAACCCGACAGTGCCCGTGAAACGGATGGTGTTTCACGAGATCACGAAGGACGCCATAACCAACGCCATCGAGAATCCTCGTGAAATCGATTTGAAGATGGTCGACGCCCAGGAAGCCCGCCGTCTGCTCGACCGACTGTTCGGTTACGAGGTGTCGCCGGTGCTGTGGAAGAAGGTCATGCCGCAGCTCTCGGCCGGACGGGTCCAAAGTGTGGCGACTCGAATCGTCGTCGTGCGTGAGCGCCGGCGAATGGAGTTCGTGTCGGCCGGCTACTGGAGCATCGGGGGCCAATTCGATCTAGCCGGTTCCGAGAGTCACGAATTCTCGGCAACTCTGGCGGCGATCGACGGTGTGCGTGTCGCCAAGGGTGGCGACTTCGGCGAAAACGGCCTCGTAGCCCGCGACGACGTGACGGTGCTCGACGCCGCCCAGGCCGCCGGACTCGCGGCCGATCTCCAAGGTGCGCAGTTCGCGGTGCGATCACGCGAGTCGAAGCCCTACAGGCGTCGCCCCGCCGCGCCGTTCACGACCTCGACCTTCCAACAGGAGGCCGGCCGCAAGCTCAAGATGTCGTCGGCGATGGCCATGCGGGCCGCTCAGGGGCTCTACGAAAAGGGCTTCATCACCTACATGCGAACCGACAGCACCACGATGTCGGACACCGCCATACGTGCCGCCCGGGCGATGGTCAGCGAACGGTACGGCAATGGTTCGCTACCTGATGCCCCGCGGGTCTACGCCAAGAAGGCCAAGAACGCTCAGGAGGCCCACGAGGCGATTCGTCCCGCCGGTGATCGCTTCCGACTGCCCGCCGACGTTGCCGGTCAGGTGCCCAAGTCAGAGGCTTCGGTCTATGAACTGATCTGGAAGCGTGCGGTCGCGTCCCAGATGACCGACTGCACCGGTGAAACCGTCCAGCTGCGACTCGGTGCGGCCAGCTCCGCCGGTGTCGACGCTGAGTTCTCGGCGACCGGAACCGTGATTGGTCACCGTGGATTCCGAGAGGTCTACGAAGAACAGAAGGTGCCCGACTCCGACGATGAAGAGCGTCGTCTGCCGGCGATCGATGTCGGCGACGAAGTGACGGCTCTGGAGTTCTCTCCCGAAGGTCACGACACACAGCCTCCGGCCCGCTACACCGAGGCGTCGCTCGTGAAGCGTCTCGAGGAACTGGGCGTCGGGCGACCGTCGACCTACGCATCAATCATCGGCACCATCCAGAATCGCGGCTACGTCTGGAAGAAGGGATCGGCTCTGGTTCCATCGTTCACGGCATTCTCGGTGATCAACCTGCTCGAGAGTCACTTCCCGAATCTGGTCGATTACGAGTTCACCGCACGCATGGAGGACGACCTCGACAAGATCGCCGGAGGGGCGGAGGAGCCGGTGCCGTGGCTGGCTCAGTTCTACTTCGGGGGAGACGATGACCCCGGCCTCAAAGAGAAGGTGTCCAGTCGATTGGGCGATATCGACGCTCGGGCCGTCAACTCGATCCCTCTGGGAGTGGCCGACGACGGCGAACCGATCGTGGCCAGGGTCGGAAAGTTCGGCCCCTACGTGCAAAAGGGCGAGCATTCGGCGTCGATCGCCGACGATGTTGCACCGGACGAGCTCACGCTCGAGAAGGCACTCGAGTATCTCGCCATGCCCAAGGACGGGCGCGAGCTCGGAGTCGATCCGGGCACCGGACTCATGGTCTTCGCCAAGGCCGGCCGATTCGGCCCCTACGTACAAGTCGGCTCACACGACGATGTAGACGACAAGCCGAGAACGGCCTCGCTGTTCTCGACCATGACCCTCGAACGCGTGACCCTCGAAGACGCCGAGCAGTTGCTGTCGCTCCCGCGCTCGGTTGGCACCGATCCCGCCGACGGGGTCGAAATCACCGTGCAGAACGGTCGCTACGGTCCCTACCTCAAAAAGGGCACCGACAGCCGAAGCCTCGACACCGAGGAGAAGCTGTTCACGGTCACGCTCGATGAGTGTCTGGCGATCCTGGCCCAACCCAAACGACGACGCGGCCAAACAGCCAAGCCACCGCTGCGCGACATGGGCGAGGATCCCGAGACCAGCAAGCCAATGGTCGTGAAGGATGGCCGATTCGGCCCATACGTCACCGATGGCGAGACCAACGCGTCGCTGCGCAAGGGCGACACGGTCGAGGAGCTGAGCGTGGAGCGAGCCTCGGAGCTACTGGCGGACCGTCGGGCCAAGGGGCCGGCCAAAAAGAAGGCCCGCAAGAAGAAGGCCACCAAGAAGAAGTCCAAGAAGAGCGCGGCGAAGAAGAAGGCAGTCAAGAAGGCCGCAGCCCCAGCCACCGAGCCGACTGCGGACTCCGCCTGATGGCCAACGGTTCTCTCGCATAGTCTCGACTCTCGTGACGGATCATCAGCCAACAGCGGGGGAGCGGCTCGGGTCCGCGATGAAGTCGACCCGTGGCTCGGGTCGAATAGAGAAGACTTTCGGCACTCGCGAGTTTTTCTGGCTGTGGATTGCCCAGGTGGTGTCGGCCACGGGCGACTGGCTGGGCCTGTTCGCGATCATTGTTCTGGCCGAATCGATCTCGGAGGGTTCAGAGGGCACCGCGATCGCGATAGTTCTGGCGGCGCGCGTGGCGCCAGGGTTCTTTCTGGCCACTGCAGCCGGGGTAATCGTCGATCGGATGAATCGGCGCCAAGTCATGATCGCCTGCGATCTGGGCCGGGCTCTGATCCTGGTGGTCTTACCCTTCGTCGACTCCTTGGCCGGCCTGGTCGTGGCTTCCTTTTTCCTCGAGATCCTGACCATGCTGTGGTCTCCGGCCAAGGAAGCCATAGTCCCCAACCTGGTTCCGAAGTCGAAGCTCACCACCGCCAACTCTCTCAATGTGGCTGCCGCCTACGGGATGTTTCCGGTGGCCGCAGGAATCGCGGCGCTGCTCGCCAAGTACGCCGAGACGTTGTCCGACGAGGGATGGGTCGACACCTGGCGTCTCAATGCCGAGGGCCTGGCCTTCTACGTCGACGCAATGTCGTTCCTGGTCACGGCGTTCATCATCTGGCGGCTCGCGATTCCGACCCGCAGCAAGGCCGAGAGATCGGCCGGCAGGATGGGTGGGCTCGATCTCGGCGGGGCGTGGCGCGACCTGCGCGAGGGATGGCACTTCATCGTGTCCAACCCGGTCGTGCGATCAGTCAACGTCGGCCTTGCTACCGGCATCGTCGGCGGCGGAATGCTGGTTCCGCTGGGGGCGATCTTCGTCAATCAGGTGATCTCGGGGACCGAGGCCGATTTCAATCTGGTCCTTTTCGCGCTCGGTCTCGGAATGGCACTCGGAGTGATCTCCGCTTCGCTTCTTCAGGAGAAGATCAATCGCGCCAAGGTCTTTCCCGTGGCGATAGTCATCGCCGGTGGATCTCTGGTGGTTGCCGCCTCTTCGAGTTGGTTGTCGGTGTTGGTTCCCATGGTCGGCCTGCTTGGTTTCGCGGCCGGCCCGATCTATGTGCTGGGTTTCACGCTGCTCCACGAAAATGTCGAGGACGACCTGAGGGGTCGAATCTTCTCGACTCTCTTGGTTCTCGTTCGGCTCTGTCTTCTGATCGCCTTGGCGGTGGCACCGGTGTTGTCGGAGGTTCTCGACCGGCTCTCCAACCGATGGTGGGGAGGTGATGTCGAGATACTTGGTTTCGACATCTTGATTCCCGGCGTCCGCATCACGCTGTGGTTGTCGGGTCTGATCATTGTCCTCGCCGGTCTCCTGGCCTCGGTGAGTATCCGTTCTGAGGTCGAATCGTCCACAGAACCGCAATCGTCGGAGGTGCCGGGTGAGTAGTCGTCTGATTGCGTTCGAAGGCGCCGATGCCTCAGGCAAGTCGACCCAAGCCGAGTTGTTCGCTCGCTCCATCGGAGCCGAACTCACCTTTCAGTTCGGGGCGACCAGAATCGGCGACGCGATCCGGTCGATTCTTCTCGACAACGCCCATCAGGAACTCGACGATCGAGCCGAGGCCCTCTTGATCATCGCCGACAAGGCTCAACACGTTTCGGAGGTGGTGGGCCCGGCATTGAAGGCCGGCCAGACGGTCGTCACCGACCGTTTCACTTCTTCGGCGCTGGCCTACCAGGGCTACGGCCGACAGCTCGACCTCGAGTTGTTGCGATCGGTCATGGAATTCGCCACCCACGGGCTCGAACCTGACCTCACTGTTCTGCTCGATGTCGGTCTCGTTGTGGCTCGTCGGCGGTTGGGCGACGAGATCGATCGGATCGAGGGAGCAGGGGCCGACTTCCATCGAAGGGTGCGCGACGGGTATCTCGAGATGGCCGGGGCCGACCCTGATCGATGGTTGATAATCGACGCCGATGGCACGGTTGAGCAGGTCGCGGAGCGGGTATTGGTGGCTTACGAGGCGTGGACGGCGTCTCGATGAACAACGCCGACGCGGCAACCGACCCCTGGACCGTCGTGATCGGCCAGCCCGACGTCACTCAGAGCCTGCGGGCCGCCGTCTCGAGCCCGGTTCACGCCTACATGTTTGTGGGGCCGGCAGGCACCGGCAAGAAGGTGGCGGCAGGAGTATTCGCTGGTGAGCTTCTCGCCGAAAGCGATCCCGACAACGCCGATCGACACCGCTCGCTGGCGACCCGGTTTGCTCACCCCGACGTGAGGCTGGTCACGCCGACCGGTAGCGAATTCCGGCTGCAGGAGAGTCAGAGGTTGGTATCGGAGGCCAGCCGGTCTCCTATGGAGGGGACTCGCAAGGTGGTGATTGCCGAGCGCTTCCACGACGCCAACAACAAGGCCATGCCGGTCTTGTTGAAGGTGGCCGAGGAGCCTCCCGACAGCACGATCTTCATTTTCCTGGCGGATCGTCTGGCCCCGGAACAGATCACGGTGGCGTCACGCTGCACGAGGATCGAGTTCAGGAGCATCCACGAAGATCAGATCGTGGCGGCCCTCGTGGCCGATGGCGTCGATGCCGAGGTTGCAGTTCGGTCGGCCGAGGCTTCGGGAGGAAATCTGGCACGAGCGCGAGTTTTGTCCACCGATCAGCTTCTCATGACTCGACGGAACGCTTGGTGGTCGGCCCCGGATCGCATCGACGAAACCGGGGCGTCGGTCGCCGTGTTGGTGGAGGAGATACGGGGTCTCATTGACGACTCGATGGCGGCGTTGAAGGCGATCCACTCCGCTGAGATCAAGGTGCTCGACGAGCACGAGAAGCAGTACGGCACACGCGGGTCGGGGCGCCTGGATCTCGAAGCACATCATCGAAGAGTCCAACGCAGTCACCGAAACAACGAACTGGTATTCGGTCTCGCCACGTTGGCCCGCCGGTACCGCGAGGAGATCGAATCGGCGGATCCGCCCCGGGTGAGGCGACTGTCGGAGGCCGTCGATCGCTTGGGCTCGGCGACGAAATCGCTCGACAGGAGCCCCAACGAGTCGCTGATGCTCCTGGCGCTTCTTCTCGATATGCCTCCAGTCTGACTGGGCCGTCCGGTCAGTCGACGGTCGGGGCCTCGGCTGATCTGTGAGTGATGGCGAACCACAATGGCAACGCCACCAACAAGAACGCCCCGAGGACGTTGCCGAGCGCAGCTGGGATCAAGCTCCACTCGAACGCCGGACCCCAGCCCGGCCCGTATCCGCCGTGGGAGGCCAACGAGAAGTAGCCCATGTTGGCGGGGCTGTGAAGGAATCCACCGGCGACGAAGAGGCTCACCGTCAAGAAGACCGGGATGTACTTGCCAATGATCGATCGGCCCATCACCGAGAGGAATGCCGCGATGCCGACCAGCCAATTGGCGACGACACCCGACAATACGGCTTGCATCCAACCCTCGGTTCCGCCGACCTCGCGGAACCGCATCTTCGCCTCGACAATCTCCTCGAGTTGCTGATGAAACGCCGGACTGAAACTCGACACCTCGACCATCGCCCAACCCATGGCGAACGCCCCGATCATGTTGCCGAGAGCGGCCAAGCCCCAAAGCTTCGCCACATGACGACCGAGTTCGCGAGGGTTGCCGCCGAGCAGAGTGGCCGGCATCTCGACGTTGATCTCGGTGAACAGCAGCGATCCCGTGAGAACCACCAGGAAGAAGCCGGTGGAGAACCCGAACCCTTCGAGTAGTCGAGCTGTGCCGGCGTTGGTCGTCCCCTCCGACAGCAACACGGAGAACAACGCACCGGCGGTGATGAAAGAGCCGGCCAGTATCGACAATACGAGAACTTGAACCGTCGACAGCGAGGTGGCCCGTCGGGAGCCGATCTCGGCCATCTCCAGCAGCACTTTCTCTGGCGGAAGATGCTGTATCGGCGGGAGTTCGTCGAGGTGAGACTTCGGGGTGTCGGCGGTGGTCACGACAAACCTTACGATCGCCGTGGTGGCCGTTGTAGGACCATCGAGACGGGCGGGCGTCAGCTGAGTAGACGCGAGGATCCGATCGGTGGTTTTGGTACCTTCACGTGTCCCGCCCGAGTAGCTCAGTTGGTAGAGCGACGCTCTCGTAAAGCGTAGGTCAGGAGTTCAACTCTCCTCTCGGGCTCCGAGTTTCTGCGTCGATCCGAGGGAGGTTCCGTGGCCAATCAGCAAGACTTCGCCGAAGAAGCCATGCCCATGATGACGCAGTTGTACTCGGCGGCGCTGCGCATGACCCGCAATCCCTCCGATGCTGAAGACCTCGTGCAGGAGACCTATCTGAAGGCATACCGGGCCTTCGAACGATTCGAGGCGGGCACCAATCTCAAGGCGTGGATGTACCGCATCCTCACCAACACGTTCATCAACTCGTATCGCAAGAAGCAGCGTCGGCCGACCGAAACCGAGCTCGACACCGACGAGATGTATCTCTACAACCGGCTCGGCGGACTCGAGGGCGCGTCGCTCGGACGCAGCGCCGAGGATGAGCTTCTCGACCTGTTTGGTGAGGCCGAGGTCAAGCAGGCGGTCGAGAGTATGGCCGAGCACTATCGGCTGCCGGTTTTGCTCGCCGACGTCGAAGGATTCTCCTACAAGGAGATCGCTGAGATCCTCGACGTTCCGATCGGAACGGTGATGAGCCGACTGCATCGGGGAAGAAAGCAGCTTCAGATGCGGTTGTACGACTTCGCGAAGGCCAATCGACTGCTTCCCGATGATGCCGAACCGATGGCCGCCACCTCCACGACATCCACCAACAATCCCGACTCCGAACATGACACCTGAGATGGAAGATTGCTGCGAATCCGATTCGGACCAGTGCCGAGAGGCACTGCACGATCTTTTCGTGTATCTCGATGGGCAGCTCACGGTGGAGCGGCGCCAGATGATCACGGGCCACATTGATCGTTGTGCTCCGTGCTTCGAGCGGTATTCCTTCGAAACAGAGCTGCGTCAGGTCGTCGCCCAGAACTGTCGCGACACGGTGCCCGACTCACTTCGGCTGCGGGTGGCGGAAGCGATCGGATGTGATCCGAGCCTGGCGGATTCCGTCGCCGACGAAGACTGAATCGGCCTCGATGGCAAGCTCGGGCCGACCCTCCAAATGATCGTTTCGAAACTGTTCATATTTCAGCGGAACTAAAGTCGGTGCTTCGGCGGTTCTTCTGGCCATGCGGGTCATAGGAGAGAGATTCACCAGCACCGACCGACAAAGCGCCCCAGCCATAGCGGGTCGCGTTTGCGACGACGACAAGTGCCACACGGTCCTGAGCATCTACAACGATCTCGATTTCTGCAGCATTCATGCCCCAATGGTCGTACCTCGAATGCGGGGCAAGGTAATCAACGACTGACCGCCGTGGCCGGTGAATGTCGCCGGGCTCTGACTGGCCCCTACACTCTCGGCCATGAGCATTCTCGCAGTCGTCTGGCATTACTGGATCGCCGTGCCGTTGGCCGCTGCGTCGGTTGCGGCGATAGTCGGCACGATCGGCGGTTATCTGGCCAAGGTGACCTACAGCCGCTACCCGCGCGACTAGAGGACTTTCCTTGTCAGACGACGCAGTTGACTGGGAAGTAGCGCGCAAGGTCGCTCAGCGGTTCGGCGGCAAGGAGCCGTTCGCGGGCCGCGAGCATCGCGATGGGCTCGAAGAGGACTTCGCCGAGTTCACCGAGCAGGCCGAGGATCTTGTGGCCGAATGCACCGGTCTTCGATCCCTCAGCGGATCGGCCCGTGGACGGGTCACGTCACGGGCCGGATGGGTCGACGCCAACCTGGCTTCATTCCAACGGCTTCTCAGGCCCATCACCAAGAAGCTCGGCGACAAGCTCGACAAGTCGTCGATGGGTGTGGGCAGCAAGGTCGCGGGCGCCGAACTGGGGATGATGCTCGGCTGGATGTCGACCCGGGTGCTCGGTCAGTACGACCTCTTGGTGATCGAGGACGAGAAGCCCGACGATCAGGACATCGTCTACTACGTGGCACCCAACGTCTTGGCGCTCGAGCGCCGCTATGCGTTCCCGCAACGTGAGTTTCGCCTGTGGCTGGCGCTGCACGAGGTGACCCACCGCGCTCAGTTCACCGGCGTGCCCTGGATGCGGCAGCACTTTCTCGGCCTGGTGGAGTCCACGATCGACAGCGTCGACCCCGATCCCCAGCGTTTCATGGCGGCGTTGCAACGACTTCTCGAAGCTCGTCGGCGCGGCGAGGACCCGATGGATCAGGGCGGGATCATGGCCCTGTTCGCATCGGAGGAGCAGCTGGCGGTCATCAATCAGGTGGCCGGCCTCATGAGCCTGCTCGAAGGCCATGGCGACATCACGATGGATCGTGCCGGGCAGGGGCTCGTGCCGTCGGCCGATCGATTCGCGAGGGTCCTCCGACACCGGCGACAGAACTCCAGCGGTTTCACCAAGGTCTTCCAACGGCTGGCCGGGCTCGAAGCCAAGATCAAGCAATACGCCGAAGGCGAATACTTCATCAACGTCGTCGAAGAACGAGGCGGCTCCGACCTGTTCGACCGCGCTTGGGAATCCCCGGACAGTGTCCCTTCGATTCTCGAGATTCGAGATCCAGAGCTGTGGATCTCGAGAATCGGTGCGACCGAACTCGTCAAATGACGGGCACCTGATTGAATCTGGAACCTGTGCTCCGGCGTTGTCGGTTTCCGACCGGGGATTCGCCCTTGGCGCTGGCGGTGAGCGGCGGTGCCGACAGCATGGCCATGGCGGTTCTCGCTGCCGAGCTCGACCTTCCGGTCGTCCTGTGGCATATCGACCATGGACTTCGTCCCGAGGCTGCCCGCTACGTGGATGTGGTGGTCGATCTCGGGCGTCGACTTGGAATGCCCGTCGAGGTGCGTCGGATCGAGGTCGGCTCCGGTTCTGCTCTCGAAGAACGAGCCCGAGAGGCGAGGTACGACGCCCTTCCCGACGATGTGTGCGCCGCCCACACTGCCGACGACCGGGCCGAGACGATTTTGTTCAATATGTTCAGGGGAGCCGGGATGGCCGGCGTGGCGGCACCATTTGGGCGGGTCCATCGTCCCTTGATTTCGGTGCGTCGATCTGAAACCAAGGCGGTGTGCGAACACTTTGATCTCCATGTTGTCGACGACCCCATGAACAGCGACGAACGTTTCACCAGAGTGGCCGTCCGTAGACGCCTGATGCCCTTGGCAGAAGAGATCTTCGGTCGTGATCCGGTTCCGCTGCTCAACCGGCACGCCGATGCCGTCGCCGATGCTCTGACAGTCGTGCAGAGCGCCGCGGAACAACTCGACCCCACCGACGTCGGCGCCGTGGGCGAAGCGCCAGAGGCTGTAGCCACGGAGGCCCTACGAGCCTGGATCAGGCAGCAGTCAGGTTCAGCGCACTTTGTCGACTCGGCTTCGATCGATCGGGTGATGGCGGTGGTGAGAGGCGAGGTGATCGCGGCCGAGGTCGTCGGTGGTCACCGTGTGGCCCGAACCGCAGGGCGCCTTCGTGTTGAAACAGCGGGAACTGCATCTGAGGATGACGGTAGGGTCGACAGATGAGCTTCGAGGTGCCCGCGGGACGAATAGGCGCTGAGGTGATCAGCGCCGATCATCTGAGAGAGCGGGTGAGCGAGTTGGGCCGCCAGATCACAGCCGACTACGCCGGCCGGCCGCCCCTCATCGTCGGAGTGCTCAAGGGCGCCTACGTATTCATGAGCGACTTGGCCCGCGAGATTGCTCTCCCGGTCGAGTTCGACTTCATGGCGGTGTCGTCCTATGGGGAGTCCACGGCCTCCAGCGGGGTGGTCCGCATCGTGAAGGATCTCGAGACCGATATCGCCGGACGCGACGTGCTCTTGGTCGAGGACATCGTCGACTCGGGTCTCACTCTGAAGTACCTGCGTCGGCTGCTCGGAGATCGCAATCCTTCGAGTCTCGAGGTGTGCGCCCTGTTGGTGAGAGAGGGAGCTCGCACCGACGGCGTCAAGTATGTGGGTTTCCCGATCCCGCCGGATTTCGTGGTGGGCTACGGGCTCGATGTGGCTCAGTACTACCGAGAGCTGAGCGACATTCGCGTTTTCGAACCAGCCTGACGGTGCGTAGTCCAGGGGTGCGCACACGAGTGATGGGGGTGGTCAACGTAACCCCCGACTCGTTTTCCGACGGCGGACTGTGGCTGGACCCCCAGAAGGCGGTACAGCAGGTGGGCCGGCTCTTTTCCGAAGGGGCAGAGGTCGTCGACATCGGTGGAGAGAGCTCGCGTCCGGGCGCGGCAGCCGTCGATGCCGACACCGAGCTGGCGAGAGTCATCCCCGTCATCGAAGCGGCCGTATCGAACTGGCCTGGCGTCGAGATTTCGATCGACACCACCAAATCGGCGGTTGCGGCCGAGGCCGCACGAGCGGGAGCGACCATTCTCAACGATGTCTCGGCTTCTCTCGACGACGTCGCGGCCGATCTCGGAATGGGTTGGATAGCAATGCACGCCGGTGGACCCAGCACAACCATGCAGGACGACCCCCGCTACGACGACGTGGTCGCGGAGGTAGCCGAGTACCTCAGTGAATCCGCCGCCAGAGGACGGGATCTGGGCATCGAGAGGATCTGGGTGGATCCGGGAATCGGATTCGGCAAGACCACCACCCACAACCTCGAACTAATCGCCAATCTCGACCGGCTGATCACGATCGCACCAGTGGTCGTGGGGGTCAGTCGCAAGCGGACCATCGGACAGCTCCACGCCGAAAGCGACGGTGTCGACCATGTCGAATCCGACGATCGGCTCGACGGATCGGTGGCCATCGCGGCCTGGTCGGCACATGTGGGCGCTGACATGGTACGAGTGCACGATGTGCGGGCTACGGTCGATGCCGTGCGAATGGTCGTGTCATGAGAGGCAAGTGGGCTCAAGGTATTCAGCCCCGTCACTTCACCTGGATCGTGAAGGATCGCGTCGCGGTATGTGAGAGGCCCGGAGGCTACGGCGAGAACCACCGCCGGGTCCGGCGTCAAGAAGAGATCATCTGGATCCGCCAGAACGAATTCGCCTTCGTGGTCTCGCTGATTTCGTCCACCCACAATCTCCACAACTACGAAGAGATGGGACTCCCGTTCCACCATGTGCCGTTTCGCGGTCCGAAAGGCGGTCCGCTCGATCTGACCCGGGCCATGGCATCGATACGAGATCACGTGACCGCCAACGAGAGGGTCGTTCTCCACCACGAAGAAGTCGGCGAACGAGTCATGGGCCTCATCGCGGCGTATCTGCTCTGGACCGGCCTGGTTCAGAGCGGACCGCAGGCGATCAGTGTCGCCGAGCATCTATTCGAGAACGAACTCGGACCGCTGGCCCGTCAGTTGGTGACGATGGTCGCCGAGTGCGAGTCATCGGACGAGGTGCCGGTCGGTGCGTTCATCAATGCACCCGATGTACTCGACGACGATCCGGGCGACGATCTCGACGATGACCCAGGCGACGATCAGGGCAACGACCCGGTCGACCAGCACTGAGGTGCTGCGATGACACCCTCGATTGCCGAGCAGTCCGAATCCGGCCGCGGACGCCGCGCCTTCATCGGATTGGGATCCAACATCGGTGACCGTGTTGCCTACCTCAAGGCGGCGGTTGCTGCGATCCCCGATGTTGATGCCGTCTCGGCGGTCTACGAAACCGACCCCGTGGGTGGCCCCGAACAGGGGATGTTCCTCAATCTCGTGGCTCGTCTCCAGACCGAGCTGTCGGCCCATGAACTGCTCGACGTGTGTCGTCAACGTGAGGCCGAAGCCGAACGCACCCGAGAGGTCAGATGGGGACCTCGCAGTCTCGATCTCGACCTGCTCTGGATCGACGGCGTCACCGTCGACGACCCTGAACTCACGGTGCCCCACCCGAGAATGTTCGAGCGGCCATTCGTGCTGATTCCGCTCAACGATGTCGGAGCCGACGTGGTGCCCGACGATTTCTGTCCCGTTGACGACGGAGTTCGACGGGTCGGTGTCTTGAGCGAGCTGGAAGGACCCTGAGTCGGTCCGGTCGACCGACCTCCGTCATGACCACCATTCGCATCATCGGTGGCGGACGAGCGGGCTTGTCGCTAGCCGGCGCCCTCGAGGGATCGGAATTCGTGGTGGCCGAGATCCTCCGACACGGCGAATCGGTCGCCGCGGCCGCCTCCGGTGTCGATCTGGTGGTCATCGCCACCCCCGATGCTGCGATCGAGGAGGTCGCCCGAGAGATCATTCCGGTCGAATCCACGGTCGTGGCCCACATGTCGGGGTCTCTCGGACTCGCTGCGGTGGAGCCTCACCCGCTCAAGGCCGCTCTGCACCCCCTTGCGGCGCTACCTGATCCCGTCACCGGTGCCAGACGTCTGCGCGACCAAGCCTGGTTTGCCGTGGCGGGACATCAGATTGCCGGCGACCTGGTCGTCGCTCTCGGCGGCACCGCGTTCGAGGTGGCCGACGCCGATCGGGCGCTCTATCACGCGGCTGCGGTGATCGCCTCCAACCATTTGGTCGCACTTCTGGGGCAGGCCGAGAGAATCTCCGCACAGGTTGGAGTGCCATTCGAAGCGATGATCGATCTGGTTCGCGCCACGGTCGACAATGTCGCCGAACTCGGACCGGCGACCGCGCTCACCGGTCCGGCGGCGCGTGGCGACGAGGCGACGATAAGCCGCCACATCGAGGCACTTCCGCCCGCTGAGCGGGAGGTCTATGAGGCGATGGTTGACGAGGCTCGTCGGCTGGCCCGACAGTCGAATCCCCACCGACGAAGCGAAGGCGGCCCGCGATGAAGGTCATGAACACGGTCGCCGACTTGCGGGCGGTGCTCTCCGAGGCTCGTTCTGTGGGCGCAACCATTGGTTTCGTACCCACGATGGGCTTCTTGCACGCCGGCCATGCCTCCCTGATGGAGGTATCGGTCGTGGCCAACGACGTCACGGTCGTGTCGATCTACGTCAACCCGCTGCAGTTCGGAGACAACGAGGATCTGGCGTCGTATCCGACGGATAGAGCCGGCGATCTGCGCACCTGCGAGTCGGCAGGTGTCGACTTCGTGTTCGCGCCGTCGGCCGAGGAGATGTACACCGCCGAGATGTCGACCACGGTGGCCGTGAGTGGCGTGTCCGAACCGCTCGAGGGGGCTTCCCGGCCCTCCCATTTCGCGGGAGTCGCAACGGTCGTCGCCAAGCTGTTCTCGATCGTCGGCCCGTGCCGGGCCTACTTCGGGGCCAAGGACTGGCAACAAACCCAGGTCGTCGCCCGCATGACCATCGATCTTTCGCTCCCGGTCGAGGTGTTCGCGTGTCCGATCATCCGCGAACCTGACGGGTTGGCGATGTCGAGTCGCAATGTCTATTTGACCGCCGACGAGAGAGTTCAGGCGACCGTTCTGCGCCGAGCCCTTCTTGTCGGAGTGGACCTCGTCGAGAGCGGCGAGACCGATGCCACCCGCGTCGAGTCGGCGCTGCGCAAAACGATCAGCTCGGCGTCGTTGGCCGAAATCGACTATGTAGCGGCTGTGCCCGCTCAGACCATGGTTGCCGATGGCCCTCTCGATGGCGATGTGCGACTGCTCCTTGCGGTGCGATTCGGCAAGGCCAGACTGATCGACAACGCCGGATGTCGTACTATCTCGACATGAGCGATCAAGGTTCCTCGGGTCTATCTGGAGACGGTGACTCACCGCTGGCCGACTGGTATCCCGATCCCGGAGGCAAGCACGAGCAGCGCTACTGGGATGGTTCGCGCTGGACCGAGCACGTCGCCAGCCACGGCACTCAATCCGTCGACCCTCTCGCCGACTCGGGCCATGTTCCGGTCACGTCGATGTCGGCCGAGAAGATCCAACATCAAGTGACCGCAAAAGCCGGGCACGACTCCACCGAAGTCGGTGGGGGCACGTTGTTCACCGAACCCGTTCTGGTGGTAAATCAGAAGGCCAAGCTGATCGAGCTCAACAACGAATACGCGGTCTACGACCAGAACGGCACGCAGATCGGTGCGATTCGACAGGTGGGTCAGAGCAACCTGAAGAAGGTGGCCCGGTTCGTGAGCAGCCTCGATCAATTCATGACCCACAGCCTTCAATTGGTCGACATTTCCGGAGCGGTTCAGCTCACCGTCACCCGACCCAAGAAGTTTGCCAAGTCGAAGGTCCACGTCACCGATGCCGCCGGGAATCAGATCGGATCGATTGTCCAGAAGAACATGATCGGGAAGATCAGGTTCTCGATCGAGGGCCCGTCGGGTGAGATCGGATCGCTCAACGGCGAGAACTGGCGGGCCTGGAATTTCAACCTCCAGGACGGAGCCGGAGTCGAGGTTGCCCGTATCACCAAGACATGGGAAGGCTTGGCCAAGACAATGTTCACTACGGCCGACAACTACGTGGTGAAGATCCATCGGCCGCTCGAAGAACCGCTTCGAAGCATGGTCATCGCGTCGGCCGTGTCGGTGGACCTCGCTCTGAAGCAGGACAACCGAGGGTTCGGCTGAGGGCCGTAGTCCGCTAGCGTCCTCCCTTGTGCTACTAGCGATCGACGTCGGGAACACCCAGACCGTATTGGGGCTGTACGACCCCGAATCCGAGGAGGGCGAGGGCGCCTCGGTTGGTTTGGTCGATCATTGGCGACTCTCGACCGAGGCCGAACGTACGTCCGACGAGATGTGGGTGCTGGTGCGGTCGCTGCTCGACACTGTCGGCGTCGATATCGACGAAGACCTCACGGGGGCTTCGTTCTGTTCTGGTGTGCCACGGATTCTGGCCAACCTCCGGGAAATGGTGACGCGTTACCTGGCGGTCGAGCCCATCGTGATCGAGCCCGGGGTGCGCACCGGAATGCCGATTCTCTACGACAACCCCAAGGAGGTGGGAGCCGACCGCATTGCCAATGCCGTCGCGGCCTACGACCTCTACGGTGGGCCCACCGTGGTCGTCGATTTCGGCACCGGCAACAACTTCGATGTGATCTCGGCCGATGGTGAATTCCTCGGTGGCGCCATTGCTCCCGGCATCGAGATAAGCCTCGACGCCTTGTTCGGTAGGGCCGCGGCGCTTCGTGCCGTCGAGTTGGTCGAACCTCGAAACGTGATCGGCAAGTCCACGGTCGAGTCGATCCAGTCGGGCACGGTCTACGGGTTCGCAGCCATGATCGACGGAATGGTGGCCAGATTCGAACGGGAAATCGGTGAGATCAACGTTGTCGCCACCGGCGGGCTGGCCCATCTGATCGCACCCGTGGCCGAGTCGTTCAGCCAGGTCGAGCCCTTTCTCACCCTTCACGGTCTCCGGATCGTCCATCAACGGAACAATCGATGACCGATCCGAACACCGAATACCCGCCCGTTCCCTACCGCTTCGACGTGACCCACACGGCGGCGGCGGTTGCGGCCGAGCACCCAGATCTCGAACCCGGCACCGAAACCGATCAGACGGTGACCGTGGCCGGCCGCATGATGTTGCGCCGCGATCAGGGAAAGATCGCATTCGGAACCCTGCAGGACTCCTCGGGCCGGATCCAGCTGTTTGCCACCAGCAAGCTCACCGAAGAGTTCGAGGGGTTCACCTCGCTGTCGATCGGCGACTGGATTGCTGTGACCGGCATCGTGATGGCAACCCGCCGCGGTGAGCTCTCGGTACGGGTCGATCAGTTCACCGTGCTCGCCAACGCCCGACGGCCCTTCCCCGACAAGTGGCACGGAATCTCCGACCCCGACGTCCGCTACCGCCAGCGCTATGTCGATCTGTGGGTGAGCGACGACGCCCGGGACGCCTTTCAGAAGCGTTCAGAGATCGTCGCTGCCATCAGGAGCCGGCTCTCCGACCAGCAATTCGTAGAGGTCGAGACGCCGATGCTCCATCCCATCCCGGGTGGAGCCACCGCTCGTCCATTCACCACTCACCACAACGCCCTCGACACCGAGCTCTACCTGCGGATCGCGCCGGAGCTCTATCTGAAGCGGCTGGTAGTGGGCGGGATGGAACGGGTCTTCGAGATCGGGCGGGTCTTCCGCAACGAGGGAATGTCAACCCGCCACAATCCCGAGTTCACAATGCTCGAGCTCTACTGGGCATATGCCGACTACGCGCAGATGATGGAGCTGGTCGAGAAGCTGATCGAGGGCGTGGCGCTCGATGTCACCGGTTCCACCAAGATCCAGTACGACGAACGTGAGATCGACTTTGCCGCACCCTGGCGTCGGGCCACCATGGACGAACTCATCATGGAACACGCCGGCGTGGAGGTCAGCCTCGATACTCCACGCGAGGAACTCGTCGCGTTGTGCGAGCGATTCGGGGTCGAGGTTCGCGACAGCTACGGACCCGGAAAGCTCATTCTGGAGATTTACGAGAAGACCACCGAGGCTCAACTCTGGGGACCGATCTACGTCACCGACTACCCCCAAGAGGTGTCTCCGCTCTCGCGTGCTCATCGCGACAAGCCCGGCTACACCGAACGCTTCGAGGGAATCGTCGCCGGACGCGAACTATTGAACGCGTTCAGTGAACTTCTCGACCCGGCCGAGCAGCTGGCCCGGTTCGAGGACCAAGAAGCCGAGAAGGCCGCGGGCGACGAGGAGGCCATGGTGGTCGACTCCGACTACCTACGGGCTCTGGATTACGGGCTACCCCCGACGGCTGGTCTCGGCGTGGGAATCGACCGGCTGGTGATGCTCCTCACCGGCACGACTACTATCCGCGACGTGATCCTTTTTCCCACGCTCCGCGCGGAGAGTCCTACTTTGGACCCATCCGCGGCCGACGAGTAGATCATGCGCATCCTCATCACCGGTATGGGTGGGGCCATTGGAACCGGCGTCGCCCAGAAGCTCGAGCGGGATCCCGACAACGAGATTCTGGGCGTCGACCTGATGCCGCCGCGGCGTCATCTCCGCCGGGCCAAGTTTCATCTTGTGCAGACGGGCGACATTTCTCTGCGCACCACACTCATCCGGGATTTCGATCCCGAGGTGATCGTTCATCTGGGCGTCTACGAGCCTCACGCCAGATCCAATCCTCTCGACTCCACCCGTCGTACTCGGGCGGTCACCCGGTCGGTATTTCATGCCGGACTCGACTGTGGTTCGCTGCGTCACATCGTGGTGAGGTCCGGCATCGAGGTCTATGGGCGGGAGCGGGGCACGGCCCTTCGGCCCGACGAAGACACTCCGATCAACCCCACGTCGCGATTCGGTAGGGCTCTTGCCGAGGTCGAGGAATCGGCCAGGGCGTTTTCGTCTCTGCGCGACATTCCGGTGACCATTCTCCGTTTTGCCCCGATAATCGGCCCCTACATTCCGAGCCCACTCGGCCGCTATCTCCGTCTGCCGGTTGTTCCGGTGGTCGCCCCTGTCGATTCCCCGATCCAACTCGTTCACATCGACGATGTCTGTGATTCCACGGTCGCCGCGGTTCGGGCCCGTGTCGGAGGGGTGTTCAACATCGTCGGTGAGGGTGCGGTCACCGGGTCCCAGGCGGCTCGACTCGGAAACAGGCTCATCGTCCCGGTCTGGGGGCCCGGGTGGCAGCTGTCGAAGTTGGCTACGGCGGCGTTCGGATCTCCTCTCCCCGAACACACCGCAGAGGCGATGCGTCGTGGTCAGACCGCCGATGGCAGCCGCGCTCACAAGGAACTCGATTTCGTACCGGCACGAACCACACGCGAATGTGTGGAGGATCTCTATCAATGGGCTTCGATAGTCAGGGTCGATGTGGATCGGAGTGCCGCATGAAGTGGGGGTTTCTCACCGCACCCAAACACCTGGTCGACGGCCAGGTTCGTCTGGCACGCTGTATGGCGAGCCGCTTCGATGGGAGCTACGAGATCGATTCCTGGGGTTTCGATCAAGAGATTCACGCCGCGCTCATGTCGCTGGGAAAGGCCCGATGGGATGTCGTGGTCGATGGGCTCGTCAACGTTCCCCAGACCGGGCCGGTATTGCTGGCGGTCCAGCGGCGTTTCGGATTGTCGGAGCAGAGTGTGGTGAGCATGGCCTTGGCATCGGCAGGTCGTCGCGTGAGGCGGGTAGGGATTCCGGGTCCGGTGGTCTTCGAGGCTCCCATGAGACTCACGGGTGGCGTGATGGCCGATCCGGCAGAGGTCAGGGGACTGCTGCGTGATGGCCATGTCGTGGCCGTCCCGATGAGAAGGTCACTGATTTCGACTTCTCCCGGATCTCTTGATCCGGTGGTGCTCGAACCAGCCATCGACCTGGGCGTTCCGGTGCTTCCGGTTGCGGTTCACGGATCGGAGTTGGGTCGAAGGTGGCGGGTCGTCATCGATCCGCCGGTACCGCCTCCCATGGAGGATGGTCGCCTCGGCGCCATAGAGATGGCCGGCATGGCCCGTGAGGCCGTGGACGCCGTGAGTCGGGATCGCTGACATGGGTTGGATCACCTCCAACGATCTCACTCGTATTCACTATGTCGAGTGGGGCAATCCGCGCGGTGAGCCGGTGTTGTTCCTGCATGGGCTGGGAACCGACAACGTTGGTTGGCTGATGCAGCGATTCGCGTTCGGCCGCAAGTATCGATGCATCGCCGTCGACAATCGCGGGTCAGGTCGGTCCGACAAACCGATCGGACCCTACGATCTCCAACAACTCGCTCTCGATGCGATGTTGGTCCTCGATGATCTCGGTATCGAGTCGGCCCACGTGATCGGGGCATCGATGGGCGGGGCGATCGCCCAGATCGTCGCTGTCATGCACGCCAAGCGGGTCAGGTCACTCACTCTCGCGTGCACCGCATGCACGCTGCATACCTGGCGAGAGGAACTGTTCGACGGATGGATCGAATTGATCCACGAGAAGGGCATGCGCGAGTTCGCGGTGCACAACCTCGAGTGGATATTCGGGCCGCGCTCGTTTCGTCGGCTGTACCCGGTGGCGATAGCGGCCGGTCCCTTCCTTTTGAGAGCCCCCGAACACGGGTTTCTCGGGCAGGTGCAGGCCCTCAGAGCAGTGGATGCCAACATCGCCGATGAGCTGTGCAACATCACGGTGCCCACCCTGGTGATTTCGGGAAGTCAGGACATTCTCACGCCGGTCGCCGACGCCGAGGAAATCGCCTACCGGATTCCGGGTAGCGAATTGGTGATCATCAGAGGAGCGGCCCACGGCTTCATGATCGAGCAGGCGCGGTCCTTCAACAGCGTGGTCAGAGACTTCATCGACCGTCAGAGCATGTCGAGCTCAGCCGAGAGGCGCCGCGGCTCGGTCGACGATGTGGCCGGCAGCAGCACGTAGCGCTTGAGCCCCGGGAGTGTCGGGGAGGTCCGAAACCGAATTCGCTGCTTGGTCGGCCCACGACTGCGCCGACTCGAGAGCCAACTCGATACCGCCGCCTCGGCGGACCAGGTCGCGGGCGGTATCGCGCTGATCGATGCTGATGGGTCCGCCGAGTATCTCGTAGAGTTCGGATCCGACTTCGGGGTTTCGCATCGAGTGGATGACAGGGAGCGTGTAGATGCCCTCAATGAGATCGTTTCCCGCCGGTTTCCCAAGCTGCTCGTCGGTTGCGATCACGTCGAGAATGTCGTCGACAACCTGAAACGCCATTCCGTAGGTGAGTCCGAACTCAGTGAGTGAGTCGATGACGTTGCGGGGATGGCCGGCGACTATGGCTCCGATTCGACATGCTGCGCTGAGTAGAGAAGCGGTCTTTCCGGTGATGGACTTCTCGTAGCGCTCGACGCTGCGGCTCGTGTCGAATGCGCTCTCGAGTTCGAGGATCTGTCCCTCACACAGGCGGGTGATCGTGGTGGCCAGGAGTCCGGCTACTTCGGTGCCGAGTTCGGACGCGATCTCGGATGCTCGGCCGAGCAAGTAGTCGCCGGCGAGGATCGCACGCAGATTTCCCCACTCGGAGTTGACGCTGCGCACCGCCCGGCGGGTGGTTGCATCATCCATGACGTCGTCGTGGTAGAGCGACCCGATGTGGACGAGTTCGACTGCACAGCCTCCTCGGACCACCTCGATGGCCGCTGGTTGAGCGTCGGCGTCGAGAGTTGAGGCGGCCGCCATGGCGAATCCGGGGCGGACCCGCTTTCCGCCGGCTCTGATGAGGTGGCTGGCAACCTCGGTGAGAAATTCGCCGTCGGATCTCACCACTCTGAGGAGTTCGTGCTCGACCCTGACCAGGTCGGCCTCCATTGTCGGGAGGATCGAAAGAGGGGATGTCGCCACGGGAACACGCTAGGCCGTACGGGATCGTCTCGCCCATCCAAGGCGGTGTGACGACCCAAACCTCGTATCGAGAGCGGTTCTGCCGATGTTGATGGTTCAGGTTGAAACTCAGCGCCGCGTTACAGGCTGAGAGGTCCGGATAGAGTAGATCCACGTACCCCGTATCTGGGAGGAATGCCGATGTTCGAGCGGTTTACCGACAGAGCCCGACGAGTCGTCGTGCTCGCGCAAGAAGAAGCGCGGCTGCTCAACCACAACTACATCGGCACCGAGCACATTCTGCTCGGCCTCATCCACGAGGGTGAGGGTGTGGCAGCCAAGGCCATGGAGTCCCTTGGCATCAGTCTCGAAGCCGTTCGTTCACAGGTCGAGGAGATCATCGGTCAGGGTGGCTCGTCGCCGAGTGGCCACATTCCGTTTACTCCTCGCGCCAAGAAGGTCCTCGAGCTGAGCCTTCGCGAAGCCCTGCAGCTCGGACACAACTACATCGGCACCGAACACATCCTCTTGGGATTGATTCGGGAGGGTGAGGGAGTGGCCGCGCAAGTGTTGGTGAAGCTCGGCGCCGACCTTTCGAGAGTTCGTCAACAGGTGATCCAGCTTTTGTCGGGCTACAGCGGGTCGGGTGGCGGTTCCGCTCCGGGGGGTTCGAGCGAGAAGGCCGGCGCCACGGCCGGAGGATCGGGTGGCGACAGCCCTTCGGGTTCGCTGGTTCTCGATCAGTTCGGTCGAAACCTCACTCAGCTTGCCCGCGACAAGGAACTCGATCCTGTCATCGGGCGCAGCCGCGAGACACAACGTGTCATGCAGATTCTGAGTCGCCGCACCAAGAACAACCCGGTGCTGGTGGGAGAACCCGGTGTCGGAAAGACCGCGATCGTCGAGGGACTTGCCCAGTCGATCGCTTCGGACACCGTTCCGGAGACCCTGTTCAACAAGCAGCTCTACACGCTCGATCTCGGCGCGCTGGTTGCCGGTAGCCGCTACCGCGGCGACTTCGAGGAACGGCTCAAGAAGGTCCTCAAGGAGATCAAGACCCGCGGCGACATCATTCTCTTCATCGACGAGATCCACACCCTCGTGGGTGCGGGTGCGGCCGAGGGAGCCATCGATGCCGCATCGATCCTCAAGCCCATGCTGGCCCGGGGTGAATTGCAGACCATCGGCGCAACCACTCTCGACGAATACCGCAAGCATCTCGAGAAGGACGCCGCGCTCGAACGTCGCTTCCAGAAGGTGGTGGTCGACGAACCCAGCGTCGGTCACACCATCGAGATCCTCAAGGGTCTTCGCGACCGCTACGAAAACCACCATCGCGTGACCATCACCGATCAGGCGCTGGTGGCTGCCGCCAATCTCGCCGACCGCTACATCTCCGATCGTCAACTCCCCGACAAAGCCATCGACCTGATCGACGAGGCCGGGTCGAGGTTGCGCATCATGCGCATGTCGACTCCCCCCGAATACAAGGAGATCGAAACCGAGATCGCCGACATCGTCAATCAGAAGAACACCGCCGTCGAGTCCCAGCAGTTCGAGCAGGCTGGCGTGTTGCGAGACAAGGAAAAGGATCTACTGGCCCGCCGCGAAGCAATGGAGGGCGATGCCAAGGCGTCGGGCCTTGATCTGTTCGACGAGGTCGACGAAGAGGCAATCGCTGAGGTGCTGTCGCTCTGGACCGGAATCCCGGTCTACAAACTCACCGAAGAGGAGACCGAGAAGCTTCTTCGCATGGAGGACGAACTCCACAAGCGGGTCATTGGCCAACAAGATGCCGTCGGTGCGGTTTCACAGGCGATTCGACGCACCCGCGCCGGCCTGAAGGACCCCAAGCGCCCCAGTGGGTCGTTCATCTTCCTCGGGCCGTCGGGTGTCGGCAAAACCGAGCTCTCGAAGACGCTGGCCGAGTTCCTGTTCGGTGATGAGGCATCGCTCATCAGCCTCGACATGTCGGAGTATCAGGAGAAGCACACCGTTAGCCGACTCGTCGGTTCACCTCCCGGATATGTCGGATACGAAGAGGGTGGCCAGCTCACCGAGAAGGTCCGCCGCAAGCCGTTCTCCGTGGTGTTGTTCGACGAGGTCGAGAAGGCCCATCCCGACGTGTTCAACACCCTCCTCCAGATTCTGGAAGAGGGTCGCCTCACCGACAGCCAGGGCCGTACGGTCGATTTCCGCAACACGGTCCTCATCATGACCTCCAACCTCGGCACCGGCGATCTCCGCAAGGCCAATCTCGGCTTCACCAAGGTCGATGAGGCGGTCACCTACGAACGCATGAAGGAGAAGGTCCAGGAGGCTCTCAAGTCTCACTTCCGGCCGGAATTCCTCAACCGCATCGACGACGTCATCGTGTTCCACGAGCTGTCGAGGCCCGAAGTACGCCAGATCGTCGATCTCATGACCAGCCGTGTCGCCACTCAGCTGAGCGGCCAGGGCATGGGGCTCGAGCTCACCGATGCGGCCAAGGATCATCTCGCCGAGAAGGGCTACGACCCGTCCATGGGGGCGCGGCCGTTGCGGCGAGCTCTTCAGCGACTGGTCGAGGATCCCCTCTCGGAACGTCTGCTCTACAAGGAGTTCCGGGCCGGACACATCATCATCGTCGATGTCGAACCCGATCCGGATTCCAAGGGCGACGAACTGAAGGTCGTGTTCCGGTCGATCGAGGGGTTCGAACCCCCCGAACCCGAACTGGCCGAGGCCACCGACGGAGTCGACGCCGCGTTCTGACGGTCACGCATTTTCGCTCCGAATAGGCAGCTTCCGGCACGATTCTGATGGCCCGTCGATGTCGAGCTGCCCGATGTCGGTCTAGGTTGCAGGGGATGGGTCGGGTGAGGACACTTGCAGTTGTAGCGTTTCTCGTCTTGTTGGCGAGCGCGTGCCGCATCGACGCGGCGGTCGATATCACTGTCGCCAACGACGGTTCCGGCACGGTTGTTCTCACCGTTGTGGTCGACGCCGATGCCGTGGCGCTGGCCCCGGATGCTCCTGATTCGCTGCGTCTCGAGGACTTGAGCGCCGCGGGTTGGGTCGTTGATGGCCCCCATATGGATGAGGCCGGAGCGATGACGGTCTCGGCCACCAAGGGCTTCGGTTCCGCCGAGGCCCTACCGGACGTGATCGCAGAGATCGCCGGTGATGGAGTCATCTTCGATGGCTTGGCTCTCTCTCAGGGCCACAGTTTCGACTTCGTCGGTTTGGCGGCCGCCAAGACCCGCTACGAACTGACCGGCATGGTCGACCCCACTCCCGACCTCGAGTTGT
The DNA here is from genome assembly GCA_029263195.1 of Acidimicrobiales bacterium. Taxonomy (GTDB): domain Bacteria; phylum Actinomycetota; class Acidimicrobiia; order Acidimicrobiales; family Aldehydirespiratoraceae; genus SZUA-87. The sequence goes on along the minus strand of JAJCXX010000067.1, from coordinate 6,099 downwards.
TCGGTGATGAGTTTCTCACCGGTGAACTTGGTCTGCCGCTCGGACGATCAGTGTCGCGAATAGCGGCCGATGCAGAGGCCGACCTGGAGGACTCACTCGGGTTGATCGTCACCGTGCAGATGCCGAGCGGGGTGTCCAGCACCAACGACGATGCTGCGGTTGAGGGAAACACCTCTACCTTCACATTCGCCTACGGCGATGGCGCTGGTTCGCTCGACACCACCGCGAGCATCGACGACATTCTTCCCCGGGTCTGGGCGAGTGTCGCGCTGGTGGCCGGTCTCTCGTTGGCCCTGTGGCTGCTCGGGAGGCTGGGAGCCTGGTTGCTCGCGAAGATTCGCACGCCCAAGGGACGACGTCGACGCGATCATCGCCAGCGCCAGAAGAGGGCGGCAACTCGTGAAGCCGAGGCCAACAAGCCCCGTCAGAGGATGCTCCGGCTGGTGATATTCGATGTGCACGGCGTGGTGGTGCGGCCCACCGAACCGTTCGAGGGTCTGCTCCTGCCCATGATCCGGGCCGAGCTGCCCGATTGCGACGCCGACTCGGTGGAGGGCCTGTACCACAAGCTGGTGCTCGACCGGATCTCGCCGTCGGAGTTCTGGAGCGAGGTCGGGCTCGGGCCGGTTGCCCAGGACATGGAGACGCGCTACCTGTCGTCGTACCGTCTGGTTCCCGGTCTTCATCACTTCCTCGATCAGACCTCAGCTCGGGGGCTGCCGGTTGCCGCGATCGGAAACCAGCCCCGCATGTGGGGCGAGAGACTGCGGCGAATGGCCGCTCTGGAGACCGCTGTCGCGTCCTGGATGGTGAGCGGCGATGTGGGGCAGATGTTGCCCGAGCCGGCCTTGCTGCAGGCCACCCGGCGGGTGATGTCGGTCGACCTGTTCGACTGTCTCTACCTGTCGAGCGTGCCCGCCAACCTCGATGCGGCGCAGGAGATGGGTGTGGCCACGGCGTTCTTCTTCCCGGGTCCGGGTGATCCCCCCGAGACCGCACATTCGCCGCTTCGCAGTTTCGACGACCTGTTCCGGGGTCGCGCCACCTGATCTGTGGGGTCGGTGAGGGTGTCGTAGTCGCCGCGTAGTGTGCGGTCATGGCCCGACCTCGTTCTGTGCACCGCTGCTCGTCGTGTGGCGCAACCCACCCCAAGTGGGCCGGCCGCTGCGATTCCTGTGGCGAGTGGAACAGTCTCGTCGAGGAGCGGGGTGTGGCCGCCGGCGCCCGATCCGACACGGCGGCGGTTTCGATCCCGATGTCGGTCACCGACGTGAGCGACGAGGCGCTGCGGGTCGTGGCCACCGGCATTCCGGAGCTCGATCGGGTTCTCGGTGGCGGCCTCGTTCCTGGCTCGGTCACGCTCGTCGGAGGTGAGCCCGGAATCGGCAAGTCCACCTTGTTGTTGCAGCTACTGGGGCAGATGTCACAAGCGGGAGCAACCTCGCTCTACATCACGGGTGAGGAGTCGGCATCTCAGGTGAAGGTTCGTGCCGGCCGGGTCGGGGCCATCCATGCCGATCTCTGGTTGGTCGCCGAGACATCGCTGCCCAACGTGATTGCCCACATCGATTCCGTGAAACCAGAGGTGATCGTCGTTGATTCGGTTCAGACCATGCACGACCCAATGCTCGGTTCGGCGCCGGGTTCGGTGGCCCAGGTACGGGAGTGCACCGCCCAGTTGTTGGGTGTGGCCAAGTCCCGGGGAATCTCCCTCGTCTTGGTCGGGCATGTCACCAAGGAGGGCACCCTCGCGGGGCCGCGCGTGTTGGAGCACATCGTCGACACGGTGATCGAATTCGAAGGCGATCGTCACCACGGGCTACGCATCCTGAGAGCCACCAAGCATCGATTCGGGCCGACTTCTGAGGTCGGCCTGATGCAGATGGCCGACACCGGGCTCTCCACCGTCGATGATCCGAGCGGAAGCTTCCTCGCCGACCGAGTGTCCGGAGTGTCGGGGTCTGCTGTGGTGCCCACCATCGATGGCCAGCGACCACTGCTGATCGAGCTGCAGGCGCTGGTGGCCGGTTCGTCGTTGGCGACACCGCGTCGCAGCGCCCAGGGAGTCGATCCGGGTCGCCTGGCGATGCTGTTGGCGGTGCTCGAACGTCGTGTGGGCCTGGCCGTCTCGAGCTGCGATGTATACGCGTTGGCGGTGGGCGGAGCCCGGATCACCGATCCGGGGGCCGACGCCGGGCTGGCGATGGCCGTGGCCTCGTCACTAACCGGCAATCCGGTCGCCGACGATCTTGTCGTGTTCGGCGAGGTCGGCCTTGGTGGTGAGCTTCGTCAGGTTGGTCATCAGGCGCGGCGCCTGGCCGAGGCGTCGCGGCATGGATTCAGGAGAGCCATCGTCCCCAACTCCGCGGTCGAAGCTCCGGAAGGGTTGATGGTGATGCGTGCCCCCACCCTCGCCGCGGCGGTGGCGCTGGCCGAGATAGGTCCGGCTTGAGTGATGTCATGATGGGGCGATGAGAACAACGCTCCCTTCAGGAACACCGGCCGAGGTATTTGGCGAGCCCGGCAATCGCGGCCTCGTCGTGGTCCCCGACATCTTCGGGCTCCGACCTCTGTCCGAGTCGATTGGCGCGAAGTTGGCCGACGAATGGTCGTGCCGAGTGTGCGTTGTGGAGCTCTATCCGGGGCTCGAGCACCTCGACCTCGAGGGCCGGTTCGAGGCCGCAGCCGATATGGAAGATGAGAGGGTTCTTGGCGACATGACCGCCGCCGCCGATCTGGTCGGCGGCGAACGGGTCGGAGCGATCGGTTTCTGTATGGGTGGCATGTACGCGCTGAAGGCGGCATCGACCCGACGTTTCGATCGGATCGTCCCGTTCTACGGAATGATCAAGATCCCCCCGGCCTGGAGGGGCCCGTCACAAGGCGAACCTCTCGATCACGTCGCCGGGGGCGATGCCTCGACCGTGATGGCCGTCATCGGAGAGCTCGACGCCTACACCCCGCCCGATGCGGTGGCCGATCTGCGAGCCGCCGGAGTCGATGTCGTGTCCTATGAAGGAGCCGAGCACGGATTCGTGCACGATCCAGATCGACCGGCCCACCGGCCTGACGACGCGGCTGATGCCTGGCGCCGGGCCTCGGAATGGCTTTGGGACTAACTGTTATCAGCGAGCCCGGATCTGCATTTGTTCGCGATTGGTGATCACGTAGCGGCGGTCGGATTGGGCCAGCCAACCGAGCCGTACGAAAGAAGCGATCGCCTTGTTGACCCGCTCGCGACTTGCTCCGACCATGCCGGCCAGCTCTTCCTGGGTGACCGGCAGCACGAACTCGTCGCTGTTGCCGGCGAGTTCGAGCAGACGCTTGGCGGTGCGGCCGGTGACATCGAGAAACACCGAGTCGGCGAGCGCGGCGTCCATCGAACGAAGCCGTCCGGCCAGGAGACCAACGACGCCCCAGAGGGCTTCAGGTCGTTCGTTGTAGTGCTGGCGAAGCGGAGAGTAGGGGATTGATATGACCTTTGATGGCTCGAGGGCACGGGCCTCGGCTGATCGACCGAGATCGTCGAACAGTCCCATTTCTCCGAAGAGATCTCCGGGTTCCATCAGGGCGACCATCGACTCGCGACCGTCGATGGACTTGTTGGCGATGGCGATGCGCCCGCTGACCACGATGAAGAGATCATTGGGCTCGTCGCCCTCCGCGAAGATCACGTCGCCACGACGTAGCGATGTCTCGTCGGCGAGATCGGCGATTTCTTCGAGTTCGTCGTCTTCGAGATGCTGGAACAGGAGGGTCGTCTTGAGATGGCTGGTATCAGGCATGATCGGGCACCACACTAGTGACATGAGCCGCACCCGTCCTATCAAGTTGCCCTAATGATTTCAGCGGCCGATCGCGGCGAGGTATGGACAATCGTGGTGGCGGCCGGATCCGGTAGCCGATTCGGGGCCCAGAAACAGTTCTTGGATCTCGGCGGCGAGAGCGTGGTTGGTCGTTCGGTGCGGGTCGCCTCCGGTCATGGCGATGGGGTGGTGGTGGTGGTGCCTCCCGGTCTTGTCGATGACTTCCATCCCACGGGCACTTCCGACGGTGTTGTCGTGTCGGTGGTGGCCGGATCGTCGTCGAGATCGGCGTCGGTTCGGGAGGGATTGCGTGCCGTTCCGAACTCCGCCACGGTGGTGATTGTCCACGACGGAGCCCGACCGCTGGCCACCGACGGGATCTACGAGCGGGTCCTCGAAGCGATCGATTCCGGCGCCGACGCTGTGGTGCCCGTCGTTGCGGTCACCGACACGATCAGGCATCGTCGCAACGGGGGGATCGACCGATCCGAACTCGTTGGGGTCCAGACCCCACAGGCCTTCCGGGCCTCGGCTCTGCGTTCTGCACACCAATCCGATGCAGACGCCACGGATGACGCCACACTGGTCGAAGCCAATGGAGGGGTCGTGTCGTTGGTCGACGGCGACGTCACCAACGTGAAGATCACCACGCCACCTGATCTCGAGGTGGCACGACTGCTACTCGATCGGCGAGAGGAGACGACATGACATCCGATAATCCTTTCGGTGAAGCCCCAGCCGACCAACTCCCGTTTCGAGTCGGTCAGGGGTTCGACGTTCACCGAGTGAGCGAGAAGGCCGATCGTTTGCTGGTACTGGGCGGTGTCGAGTTTCCCGGTGAAGCTGGTCTGGCGGGGCACAGCGACGCCGACGTGGTCGCGCATGTCTGCATCGACGCATTGCTGGGCGCGGCCGGCCTGGGCGACATCGGCCAGATGTTTCCCGATACCGACCCCAGATTCGAGGGGGCCGACAGCGTTGCCCTGCTTCGCATCGCGGCCGACGCGGTCAGAGCCGCCGGCTGGAACCCCGCCAACATCGATTGCGCCGTGGTGCTCGACACTCCGAAGCTCGCTCCGGTCAAGGAACAGATGCAACAGAATCTGAGCACTGCGGTCGGAGCGCCCGTCACCGTGAAGGGGCGGCGCACCGAGGGAGTCGGTTCGCTGGGTCGGGGAGAGGGTGTGGCGGCCTGGGCGGTCGCCCTGGTGGCGCGATGAGCGGCCGGTCGTCGGGTGGAGCAAACCGAAAGCGCGGTGGGTCGAGTCGCGCTCCGTCCCGGTCCGGGGGCGGCAAACGACGTCGGCCGGCAGGTGCCGGCCAGCGCGGCACCACGCCGGTTCGTGAGCCAGGTGCGACGTCAGGTGGTGGAGGCTCCAAGAGAGAAAGCTCTCTGGGCGGCGAACAGGTCGAGGGTCGTCATGCGGTTCGTGAACTTCTGTTGGCCGGATCGCGGCGAACTCGCGAGGTCATCCTCAGCGGCGACCTCGATTCGGCTCCGATCATCGACGACATCATCGATCTCGCCGACGAGCACAAGGTGACGGTGCGCGAGCTGTCCCGGGGCCGGTTCGATTCGTTGACCCGCACCGAAGGGGCCCAGGGAGTGGTGGCTATGGCGGCGCCGATCAGGCCGGTCGACCTGGGCGAACTCCTTGTGAACGACATCGACGGCACCAAGCCCTTCCTCATGGTGCTCGACGGCATCACCGATCCGGGGAATCTCGGAGCAATCCTTCGCACCGCAGAATGCGCCGGAGTCACAGGTGTTGTGCTGCCCCGTCACCGCGCCGCCCACATCACCCCCACGGTGTCCAAGGCCGCGGCCGGCGCCATCGAGCATCTCCGAATGTCGGTGGTGGGCGGATTGCCGTCGGCCATGTCGACCATGCGTGAGGCCGGGGTCTGGACGGTCGGATTGGATGCCGGCGGCGACCGAGTGATTCACGACCTTCCGGTCGCCGACGAACCGGTTGCGCTGGTTCTCGGCGCCGAGGGACCTGGACTGTCGCGTCTGGTGCGCGCCAGGTGCGACACAGTCGTGTCGATCCCGCTCCAGGGGGTGCTCGACTCGCTCAACGTTTCGGCCGCTGCGGCCGTGGCCTGCTTCGAGGTCACCCGCCGGCGAAGTTCATCGCCGTGACATCACAGAGAGCCCGAGACAGGAATTGAACCTGCGACCTGCTGTTTACAAGACAGCTGCTCTACCAACTGAGCTACTCGGGCCGGGTGCGGCGACAAGTCCGCCTGATGAGCGTAGAGGGGTTATGGGCGGGGATGGTCATACCCGGGC
>JAJCXX010000066.1 GCA_029263195.1 Acidimicrobiales bacterium | reverse complement strand
TTCCTCCCGCAGATCGTCCTCCGCCCGAATCAGTCGGGCCACCTGAAGAAGCTGCTGCGAGCTCCGCCGGGAGCCGTCTTCTTCCCACGCTTCACGCCACTCCGACCCGACGACATCGCACGACTCCACGGTGAACCCCGCAGTCAGCGCGGCCTCCTCGAAACCACTTGGCTCCATGCGATCGGCGACAGCCGCCAGCCCCCCATAGAGCTCTGCCGCCTCGAGGGGCTCGAGCCGTGGCCCGGCGAAGGTCTGGTGGACAACCATCGCCCCGCCGGGACGCAACACCCTGGCGCACTCGGCCAGCGCCCGGTCGATGTCGGCGATGTGGATCAACATGTCGCGGGAGAACACCAAATCGACGGTGCGGTCGGCCACGGGTATGTCTTCGATCCGACCCGGTTTCAGCTCAACCCGATCGCCCTGGTCGTGGTCCGCTATCAGCTCCAGCCCGTTGCGGATGTTGCCCTCGACCGGATCGACGGCAACGACTCGACAGCCGAGTCGGGCGGCAAGCTCCAGGCTGTGTCTGGCGTCTCGTGCCCCGATATCGAGCGGTCCGCCCCGATTCCGAGAGCCCCAACAACGTCGTAAAGAGAATCCACCGAACGCGGCTTCAGGCTCCTATCGAGTACCGCCTGCACCGCCTCGTACGCAGGAGACTGCATTCCGTAGATCTGGTCGACAGTGACAGTCTCACGCTGTTCCATGACGTCTCATCAGATCACACCATCGCCATGAGAGCGCAGCCAATTACGACTCAGGCCGGACACTCAGCCCAGATGCTCAGGGCGGCGGATCGATCCGCCAGCCCTCCCCCAGCCGGAACCTGGGCATCCAACCATGGTCGTGAATCAGATGGTGGTGATGCGCACAGACCAGCACCAGATTGTCGATGTCGGTCGGGCCGGATCGCCGGCCCGACCACGGAATCCGATGATGAGCCTCACATCGAGAAGGCGCGGCATTGCATCCAATGCAGCCCCCATCGCGAACCACTAGCGCTCTCCACTGGTCGTCGGTGGCGAGCCTCACTCGCCGGCCATGCCAGAGGGGGCGACCGTCGCCCGAGAAGACCAAACCGAAGAAGTCGCTGTTGCACGCCAGTCGATGGAGCTGGGCTGGGGGAATCGCTCCAGTCTGAGGAATTTCGGCCGTGCCATCGGCGTGAGCGACCACGATCATCTGGTGGCGCACCGGCAACTGACCCGGTCGTTCGGCACGAACCCCCGTGAGCAGACCGACCAATGCATCGGCCCGCCGCTGCTCCGGAGTGCGGACCTCATCGGCCCCTTCGCGACCGCCATCGGCGTGGTAGATCTGGTCGGTGGCTGCGGCGAGCGCCGCCCGCGCCTCCGCCCCGCTGATCGGATCGAGCTCGGCGTGAAGCACGGTCATGCCGGAATCGTTGTCGAATATCGCGACTCGCCGGGCCGCTCGACAACGACGCTGGCGCTCCTCGAGGTCGTCGCCCGACTGATGTCGACGAGCCCATTCGCGGGCATCGCGGGCCAACAGATCGGCGGGCCGTCTGGTGGCATTGGAGACCAACTTCGACTCGTCGACAGCAGCGGGCGAAGTCAGCTCAGCGGCCCGAACGAGGGTGTCGACGTGTTCGGCCGACAGCGCCCCGGATGCCAGGGCCTCGGCGGTAGTGGGCATTTCTCGCAGCCCGGCCGATCGGCGAGCCCGACGATCGGCCTCACGTTGTGAGCACCGAGATGCCGCCCTAAACATGGCCGCCGAACCCGGACCATTGTCGTCGAGAGAATCGAGCGCTATGGCGGCACGCGAATCGAAGGAGTCGAGGGCGGCCCGGAGCTTGGCTGAATCCTGAGCCAGGTCGCACAGGGCAGGCCGATCAAGTCCTTCGACCGTCAGTTGTCGCAGCTCGGCTGACCATGCATCGAACACGCGCCCCACCCGAACCTCTCAAGAATTGGGGAGTGCCAACAATGATCCGGACATAGTCGGGGCCGGTGACCGAGTGAGTTCACCTTATCAAAGGATGGGTCGGAAAGCAAACATATGTTCGCTCTCTATTCGGGAATCTCCACAATTCCCCCTCGGCGGATGATCTCGGAGATCTGCTTCTGCAGACGGCTCCACATCTCCAGTCGTTGAGGGGTCATTTCGAGCGAGGAACCCGCCGAGGAGATTCCCAGCGTGATCTCCCTGGCCATCGTCGCAGTGTCATCGGCCGACACCCGATCATCAGCTCCCATCGCTACCTGCCCTTCCATGAAAAGAGTAAGCCTCCGCCGTGACATCCGATCGGGCAGCGCGACCATTTCAGGTTGACGGCTGCTGTCGCGTAGTTTCGAGGGCCATGTCGCAAGTACCTGTGGTCGACCTCTCCAACCCGACCGAGAGTTCGATCAAGTCGCTCGACGCGTCGTGTCGGGCCCACGGGTTCTTCCTTATCGAAGGTCATGGTCTCGACGGTCTCATCGACCGCACCTGGGAGCAGACCCGACGCTTCTTCAGCGCCGGACCCGACGTCACCGAACCGATCCGGCGCGACGCCGACAATCACCTCGGGTACTTCGATCGTGAGCTCACCAAACGGGTACGCGACCACAAGGAAGTGTTCGATTTCCTCGATCCTCGATCTCCCTACGGCGAAGACAGGAATCGTTGGCCGCCCGGAGTTCCGGGCTTCCGCGAAACCCTCACCGACTTCTTCGACTCGATGACCGACCTCGCGACCGCGACCCTCTCGCTCATCCACAGCGGCCTCGGCTTGTCGACCGAGACTGCCGACCTTCACATCGGAAGTCGATCGGCCAGCACCATCCGTCTGAACCACTACACGGTGGGTGATCCGGTCCCGGCCGATCAGCGCGACGGGCTCAACGATCTCGGATCGGTCGCCCTCGGGCATCACACCGATCCCGGGGTGATCACCCTCCTCATCCAGGACGACACCGGTGGCCTGCAGGCCCTCGACCGATCCGGAGACTGGATCGACGTACGGCCGCAGCCCGGAACGATCGTCGTGAACCTCGGCGACGCCATGCAGGTGTGGACCAACGATCGATACCGGGCCGCAGTTCACCGCGTGGTGCCGATGACCGACTCCGATCGATACAGCATCCCGCTCTTCTTCAACCCTCCGGCCAGCGCAGTGGTCGCGCCGATCGACGACCTCGTCGACAACACACCGCTCTACCGGCCATTCACGTGGCGTGAGTTCATCAAGGGCCGAATGGACGACAACTTCGACGACTACGGCACCGACGACATCCAAATCTCGAACTACCTGGTCGATTCGGGCCAGACCGCCAGAGGGGACGGCCCCAGTTGACCGACGTCGCGACGCCTCTCGGAGTGGTTCGTGGTCGCAGCCGCAACGGCTGCCGACAGTTCCTCGGGATTCGATACGCCAAGTCGACTGGAGGAGAGCATCGGTTTCGTGCTCCCCGGCCGGTCGATCCGTGGGACGGAATCTACGACGCCACCCGACTCGGTGCCGCGGCCCCGCAGCCACCTCGAGCCGCGGACAGCGTGCTCCCGCGACGCGACGTTGTCTGGGACGAGGACTGCCTGTTCCTCAACATCTACACGCCCGAGCCTCCCGACCGGGGTATCGATCTACCGGTGCTGTTCTGGATCCACGGCGGTTCCTATATCAACGGTTCGGGCAACGACTACGACGGCAGCCCGTTCGCCGTCAACGGAGACATGGTCGTCGTCACCATCAACTACCGGCTCGGGATGTTCGGATTCGCCGAGTTTGGTCACCTCGAATCGGCGCTCACCGGCTCCCACAACAATGGCGTGCTCGACGCGATCGAGGCCCTGTGTTGGGTGCGCGACAACATCGCCTCGTTCGGAGGCGACTCCGGTCGAGTCACCATCTGCGGAGAGTCGGCCGGTGCCGGCTTGGTCAACGCCTTGATGTCGGCGCCTTCCGCGCGGGGTCTGTTCAACCAAGCCATCTCCCAGAGCGCCCCGGCCCGCTTCGGCCCGGCCCGAACCGACTTCGCCGACGCTCTCCGCAGCGAGTTCGGAGCGGGCGGACCCGCGAGTCTCGAGACTCTTCGGTCGGCCTCGGCCGACGAGTTGCTCGCCGCCCAGACCGCAGTTCTTGATCAGGGTGCCGCGTCGCTCGGGGTCACGCTCATGAGCTCCGAACGGAGGGGGTTTCGGCCGGCGATCGACGGGCTGACCGTAGATTCGAACCCCCACGAGGCGGTCGCCGAAAGCCCGGTGCCGTTGCTGATCGGCACCAACCTCAACGAGGGAACGCTCTTCAGCTTCTTCCTTCCCGATGAGATCAGTAACGACGAACTGGAGTCGGAGATCACCCGCATCGGACACGACGCCGCGAGCGTCACCGCGGCCTTCCGCGCCGAGCATCCCGACGCCGACAACCGGAAGCTCGCCATTCACATGCTGGGCGACACCTTGTTTCGAACCTCGAGCCTGGCCGTCGCCGATGCCCAGACCGCCACTGACTCACCGGTCTACGTCTACCTGTTCAGTTGGCAGAGCCAGGGGTTCAACGGCATGTTCGGGGCGATGCACGCCCTCGAGATTCCGTTCATCTGGAAGCAGCCTCTCGAACCGTGGACCGTGCTCCTTGGTGAAGGCAGCCCCTGGCCGCCGGAGCTGTCCGATCACATGCACCGCTCATGGATCTCCTTCGTTCATACCGGAGATCCCAACCACGTCGACATTCCGCACTGGCCCGCCTACGACACCACCCGTCGGGCCACCATGGAGTTCGGCGATACCAGCCGAGTGGTTGACGATCCCCATGGCGCCACGCGCGCCAGTTGGCTCGGCTAGCCCGAACCGGCCTGCCTAGCCCTTGGTTCCCTTGGCCTGGCTAGCCCCTTTGGCTCCCTGGGCCCCTTTGGCCTGACGTTTCTGGATGTTGGCCCATTCGTCGCGCAGTCCGACGGTGCGATGCCAGAGGTCGGGCTGATCGAGATCGTGGGCGAAATATCCCAGGCGCTCGAACTGAACCACCTCACCGGCCGGCGTGTCGGCCAACACCGGTTCGAGCTTGCAACCCTCGAGAACAGTCCGCGAGTCGGGGTTGACCGAATCGAGCGGATCGGCACCGTCGGCGCCGGGATGAGAGTCGGTGAACAGTCGTTGATAGAGGGCCACGGATGCGTCGATGGCGTGTTCGGCCGACACCCAGTGAAGCGTGGCCTTCACCTTGCGCCCATCGGGAGCCTGACCGCCCCGGGTCTCGGGGTCGTAGGTGCACCTCAACTGCACCACTTCACCATCGGCGTCGGTGACGTAGCCCGTGCAGGTGATGAAGAAACCGGCCCGAAGCCGAACCTCCCGGCCCGGCGCCAGACGGAAGAACTTCTTGGGCGGATCGATCATGAAGTCGTCGCGCTCGATGAAGAGGCGACCACTGAACGGCACCTTGCGGGTGCCGGCCGACTCGTCTTCAGGATTGTTGACCGCATCGAGCTCGACGACCTGACCTTCGGGCCAGTTGTCGATCACCACCTCAAGCGGGTTGAGCACAGCCATTCGCCGCAGCGCGTTGGTGTTGTGATGGGTTCGGACGAACGACTCGAGCAGTTCGATCTCGTGGGTGCCGTTGACACGAGCCACACCGATCGCCGAACAGAACCCTCGGATGGCCTCAGGCGGATATCCCCTGCGACGCATGGCCCGAAGAGTCGGCATTCGAGGATCGTCCCAGCCATCGACAAGGTGCCCGTCGACCAGGGCACGGAGCTTGCGTTTCGAAGTCACCGTGTGGGTCAGGTTGAGACGAGCAAACTCGCTCTGCTCCGGCTTGTCGCCAGGTAGGTCGAGATGTTCGAGACACCAATCGTAGAGCTGACGGTGGGTATCGAATTCAAGACTGCACAACGAATGGGTGACCCCTTCGATGGCGTCGCTCTGACCGTGGGCCCAGTCGTAGGTGGGGTAGATGTGCCAAGAGTCGCCGGTGCGATAGTGGTGGGCGTGGCGAATCCGGTAGAGCACCGGATCACGCATCTGCATGTTTTCGTGCGCCATATCGATGCGCGCCCTCAACACCCGTGTGCCTTCGGCGAACTCACCCGAACGCATCCTCGTGAACAGGTCGAGGCTGTCGGCCACACTCCGATCGCGCCACGGACTGTCGGTGCCGACCTCGGTGAAGCTGCCCCGGTTGAGCGAGATCGTCTCGGCGTCCTGGTCGTCGACATAGGCGAGCCCGGCTTCGATCAGATCGACCGCCCAGGTCGCAAGCTGTTCGAAGTAGTCCGATGCGTAGACGACCTCACCCGACGGTTCGAATCCGAGCCAACGAATGTCGTCCTGAATGACATCGACGAAGTTGGCATCCTCGGTTTCGGGATTGGTGTCGTCGAAACGCAGCTTGCAGGAGCCGCCGAACTCGGCCGCCACCGCGAAATTGAGACAGATCGCCTTGGCGTGCCCGATGTGGGGATAGCCGTTGGGTTCGGGCGGGAACCGGGTCTGGACCCGTCCCCCGAACCGACCCGCGGCAAGGTCGGCCTTGACCTTCTCACGAATGAAATCGGTGCCGGAGTTGCTGGTCGACCCGGTTGGCGCATCGTTCACCGTGTCAGAACTACCGTCCATCGGAGCCTCCGGCAACACCTACGGCCAACCAGCTCACACCTCGGTCGCTAAGACAGGGGTGGGAGTTGAGCCATATGGGGTGCGATGATGGCCTCCATGACCTCCGATGACCGGGCCGCCTGGGAAGCCGAATACGCCGAAGCACGCCTCCGAGATGTCGATTTCGAGACCATGTCGGGAATTCCGGTCGACCCGATCCACGGGCCTGGGCCCTACCCGGGTCAATACCCCTACACCCGCGGTATCCACGCTTCGATGTACCGGTCGCGTCTCTGGACGATGCGGATGTTTGCCGGTTTCGGCACGGCTCACGACACCAACCTCCGCTTCAAGGACATCCTCGCCAATGGCGGCACCGGCCTGTCGACGGCGTTCGACATGCCCACGTTGATGGGCCGCGACTCCGACCATGAGTGGTCGGTCGGTGAGGTTGGCAAGGCCGGCGTGGCCATCGACACCGTCGACGACATGCGCGACCTGTTCGCCGACATTGATCTGGGCGAAGTGTCCACATCGATGACCATCAACGGTCCGGCCGCGATCGTGATGGCCATGTACGTGGCGGTCGCCGAAGCCAACGGCGTGCCCCGCTCCAAGCTCGCCGGAACCATCCAGAACGACGTGCTCAAGGAGTACCAGGCCCAGAAGGAGTACATCTTCGCCCCACGCCCCTCGATGCGGCTGGTCACCGACATGATGCGGTTCACCGCGGCCGAGATGCCTCGCTGGAACCCCGTCTCGATCAGCGGCTACCACATTCGCGAGGCCGGCTCGACTGCAGCTCAGGAGCTGGCGTTCACTCTCGCCAACGGGTTCGCCTACGTGGAGGCCGCCGTCGCCAGCGGACTGCCGATCGACGACTTCGCGCCTCGCCTCAGCTTCTTCTTCAACTCCCACCTCGACTTCTTCGAGGAGATCGGGAAGTACCGCGCGGCGCGCCGGATCTGGGCCCAATGGATGAAGGAGCGATACGGCGCCACCAACGAGCGTTCTTTGCTGATGCGATTCCACACCCAGACCGCCGGTGTGTCGCTCACCGCTCAGCAACCCGAGATCAACATCGCGCGCGTCGCCATCCAGGCCCTCGCGGGAGTGCTCGGCGGAACCCAGAGTCTCCACACCGATTCATACGACGAAGCCCATGCTCTTCCCTCCGAGAAGGCGGCCCGCATCGCCCTGCGTACCCAGCAGATCATCGCCCACGAGACCGGGGTCACCAACGTGGCCGACCCTCTCGGTGGATCGGCCTACGTAGAGTGGATGACCGACGAGATGGAGAAGCGAGCCGAAGAGGTATTCGAGCATCTTCTCGAGCTGGGCGACGGCTCGATGCTTGAGGGTGTCTACGAAGGAATCGAAAACGGCTACTTCGTGGGGGAGATCGCCGATTCGGCCTACCGGTTCGAGCGGTCGGTCAACTCCGGCCGACGCATCATCGTCGGGGTCAACGATTTCACCGATGGCGACGACGCCGACGGCTCCAATCTTCTCTACATAGACGCCGGGGTCGAACAGGAACAGCTCGGTCGTCTCGGTGCGGTAAGGCAGAATCGCGACTCTGATCTCGTGGCCCGGTGCCTCGACTCTCTGGCTGCCGATGCGGCCGAGCCCGACGTCAACCTGATGCCCGGCTTCATCGATGCGGTGGAGGCCCACGCCACCGAAGGCGAGATCGTCTCCACGCTCGAAGGGGTGTTCGGCACCTACACAGAGAAGGCGATTGTGTGAGTGGAAGACGACGCGTGAGGAGCGTGAGTTGGTGATGCAGGACCCCATCCGAATAGTGCTCGCCAAGATCGGATTCGATGGCCACGACCGTGGCCTCAAGGTGGTCGCCCGATTGCTTCGCGATGCTGGTTTCGAAGTGATCTATCTCGGCCTTCGCCAGACCACCGATGCTGTCGTCGCGGTCGCCGAACAAGAAGATGCCGACGCCATCGGGCTTTCGATTCACAACGGCGGACACCTCACGCTCGCGCCTCGCATGGTCGCGGCGGTCGCCGAGCGTGAGCTCGAGGTCCCAGTGATCGTTGGCGGAATCGTGCCCGACCGCGACATCCAGGCCCTGCTCGACTCCGGTGTCGCGGCCGTTCTCGGCCCGGGAACCTCCGCCGCCGACGTGGTGGCAGTCGTCCGCACCACGGTCGCGCCGGAATGAGTCTTCGCGACCTCACGGTCCCCGAACTCCTCGATGAGGCTCGGTCGGGCGACCGCCGAGCAATCGGGCGACTCCTCACGTTGGTGGAGCGTGGAGGCGAAGCAGCCGACCAGGTGGCCAAGCTCACCCACCCCGATGCCGGTAAGGCCCACGTGGTCGGAATCACCGGAGCACCGGGAGCGGGAAAGTCGACTCTCACCGGTCGCCTCGCGGCCGGTCTGGCCGCGACCGGCCACCGCGTAGCCGTCGTAGCGATCGACCCGTCGAGTCCGCTCAACGGCGGTGCCATTCTCGGAGACCGAATTCGCATGGACGAACCGATCCACGCGACCGAGGGCGCCGATCCCAACAACGTGTTCATCCGATCGATGGCCACTCGAGGTCAGAGCGGAGGGCTCGCCGTGGCAGTGCCGGGAGCGGTGCGGCTGTTCGATGCTCTCGGGTTTGATCCGGTGATCGTGGAGACAGTCGGTGTCGGCCAAATCGAGGTCGACATCACCGCGGCCTCCGACACCACCGTCGTGGTGGTCACCCCGGGCTGGGGCGATGCAGTGCAGGCCAACAAGGCCGGGCTCCTCGAGGTGGCCGACATCTTCGTGGTCAACAAGGCTGAGCGCCCCGGAGCATCCGACGCTCGTCGCGACCTCGAGTTGATGCTTGACCTGGGCGGACACCCGGCATGGCGGCCTCCGATCCTCATGACCACCGCCGTCGACAACGTGGGGATCGACGAGGTCTCCACGGCAATCTCCACCCATCTCGGCCATCTCCGCGAATCCGGTGAGATCGATACCCGACGCGGAGTGAGAGCTCGGTCGGAGGTGGCCACCCGACTCCACGCCTTCCTGCTGACCAGGGTCGACGAAACCATGGCCACGACCGAAGGCGAGCAGGTTCTCGCCGATGTCGACGATGGAACCGTCGCGCCCGTCGAGGCCGCCCACCGTCTGTCGAACTACATCTGAGCTGGCTCTGTCTAGCCGGCTTGGTCAGAGTCCCATGTCGTGATGCGGGGGGACTTCGAAGCGGCCGATGGCGTCGGCCCGGCGGTGCAACAGTTCAACTGTGTCGTCGAGATCACGGGCGATGATGTAGCGCCGTTGCTCCACGCAATCGACCACGAAGGCTCCGAGTTCATCAAGGTCGGCGACTTGGACGTCTCGACCCGACTCCTCGAGCATGGCCTTGAGCTCCTCGAAACTCATGCTCTTGCGTCCGGTGCCCTCCCCGACCCTCTGTAGATCAGCGGGACGGTTGCGTGAGGCCGTGAACAAGCCGGTGGGCATGAGCCCGCCCGAGGGGTAGAAGACCGAGGCCCTCAAAGCCGTGCCATCACTCACGAGATTGTGGTGCAGTGCTTCGGTGAAACAGCTGACCGCGGCCTTACTGGCCGCATACACCGACGCCATCGGCACGGGAGCGAAGCCGCCATCGCCCGACGACGTGTTGATCACCTGTCCGGGTTCACCCGTTTCGATCATGCGCGGGACGAAACTCGACACGCAGTTGGCGGTGCCGAAGACGTTGACGCCGAAGCACCATCTCCAGTCGTTGGGCTCCTGCTGCCACGGTCGACCCCCTCCACCAGAGGTGACACCGGCGTTGTTGAAGAGCAGGTTGCAGCGGCCGTGCGACGTGAACACATGGTCGGCCAGGGATTGCACCGAGTCGATGTTGCTCACGTCGGTTTGCCATCCCCTGACCGCTCCAAGATCCGCGAACTCCTGGACCGTGGCTTCGAGAACCGGCTGTTCGATGTCGGCGATCACAACCGTGACGCCGCGCATCAGCAACGCCCTCACGATGCCCTTGCCGATTCCGCCGGCCCCTCCGGTGACCACCGCGACCATGCCCGACAGATCAAGTCGTACGTCGGGACCGAGGTCGGGGCTGGTTGTCGACATCACGCCACCTTCTGAGTCTGGTTGAGCGGGTTCATCGCCGGGCAGCCCTTGGCCTCTTCGGCGATCTCGGCGTAGTCGATCGGACTGGCCACTTCGGCTTTGGTCGGGCAGAAACGCTCGGCCAGAGATGTCAATGCGTCGAGGTCGAAGTTGTAGACCCGGGCCGCGTTGGTCGTGAGCAACTTGGTGGTCTCCTCCACGGGAAGATCACCGAACGTGAGCCGAAGGTGCTCGTGGGTATAGGGATGCGACCCCTCGATATGGGGGTAGTCGGAGCCCCACATGATGTTGTCGATTCCGATTTCCCGACACAGCTCAGCTTCGGTCGGCCGAAGAAAGCTCGCTCCGACGTAGCACTGTCGCTGCCAATACTCACTGGGTTTGAGGTTCATGTCGGCGACCGCCATCCCGCCGAAGATCGACTCGGAGCCGTACTTGCTGTACTTCATCCGCTCGTGGAAGGAGTCGAGTTGGGCAAGGGTTTCGGGCACCCAGGCCGTGCCGGTTTCGGTGTTGACCCACCGCAGTTCGGGGTGACGTTCGAACACGCCGGAAAACATGAGATGCCACAGCGCCCGTTGCGACCACCACTTCACTTCGATCATGAACACGGCCAGAGATGCCGGAAAGTGATTCCCGAAGTTGGGTGTGGCTCCACCTGCATGGTGGTTGAGCGTCATGTCGTTGGCCGCCGCCGCCTCCCAGATGGGCTCGTACTTCGCGGAGTAGAGAGGGTCGAAAGGAGAGTCGGGGGGAGCGCCAGGCACCAGAATGCCGCCACGTAGTTCGTTGGCCGCCGCCCACTCGATTTCAGCCACCGAGCCTTCGACGTCGCCGAGAAAGATCTGTGCCACCCCGGCCCGTCGTTCGGGAGCCTCGCTCACCAGATCGAGCAGCCACCGGTTGTGGGCCCGCAGTCCGGCCCAGCGATGTTCGATGTCGTCTCCGTAGGGAGGTGCCTCGAACTGGGTGGCCGCGGCCGGAGCGAACGGAGGCTGGGTATTGGGAAACAACACCGCCGCAACCACTCCGTCGGTCTGCTGCTCACGGATCCGCCGATCGCTGGAGTAGTTCCTGTCTCCGTCGACCGCGGGGTCGCCATCGATTCCGACATTGCGGGGCGAACGGGCCATGCCGGCAAAGAGCTTGTCCTGTTCGGCCTGTTGGGTCTCCATGTGGAGGGCCCACTCCTCGAAGTCGTCGTGGTACTTCGATTCGAGATAGGGCCGGTAGCCCCTGATGTCTGCGCCGCAGTGCACGTCTGCCGAAATGACGATGTGATGGTCGGAATCGATGGTCATGCCCTCAGCCCTTCCAGTCCATCCCATAGTCGTCGAACCACCACCGGGCGGTGCGAATCGCTTCGTCGGGGGTACGCAGGTCGGGATCCTGATTCAGACGTTCGGGGGTCGGCCCGATTCGGGCCGCAACCTCGGTGAGTCCGTCGAGGTCGAGGTCGTAGCACTCGACGGCATTGAGGCCGAGAAGGAGGCGGGTGTCCTCGATCGAGACTCCGCGGAAGTCGGTTTCGAGCCGCTCGACTGTGTGGGGCCACGACCCTTCGGGATGGGGATAGTCGGTGCCCCACATCAACGCATCTATGCCGTTGACGTGACGTCGACGGATTTCCTCACGGCTCATGGTCGACGCTCCGATGAACACATTGGTACCGACGTATTCCGATGGAAGCTTCTTGATCAGACCTTTGGTGCGAGAGCTCATCTTCTTGACCTTGCCGCTCGCTCCGAAGTTGACGTCGGCCTTCCAGAGCAGATCGCCCAACCAGTACGACCCGCATTCGACCACCGAGTACTTCAGACCGGGGAACTTGTCGAACTTCCCCGACAGCATCAGTTGCCAGAGAATCCGGTGAGTCCAGAACGGAACCTCCAGCATGTATTGGGCCACATTGTCGTTGTAGCTCTCGAAGTCGGCCTCGCCCGAGTGGGTATGCACCACCAAGCCGGCCTCGGCACACGCCGCCCACACCCTGTCGTAGTGGGTGCTGCCGTAGGACGGCTTGTCGTGCCACATGGTGGGCACCATCACCCCTTTTATCCCGGGCTTGCCGGCCAGTAGCTCGATTTCTCGCACCGACTCATCGACGTCGTGAACAATCGGAACGAGAGCCACGCCGGCTCGACGCACCGGGCTGGTGGCACAGAACTCGATCAGCCATCGATTGTGGGCGCGAGCTCCGGCGAAGGCCAGCTTCGGGTCGGTGATCTGGCCGGCCGAGAGTCCCGCCCCGAACGGCGGCGATTCCATGCCGGTGACGGCATCACCGTCGGCGAAGATCACCTCGCCCGATATTCCGTCGGCATCGAGTTCCTTGTCGCGAACTTCGGGGTCGTAGGCGCCGCGCAGGCCTTCGGCGTTGTCGCCTTCCCACTGGGCGATGTATTCGCCGTTGGACTCCTCGCTGATTCGCCGGTGTTCGTGCCGTTCGAGGATCCACTCGTCGAATTCGGCGTGGACCGACGACTCGAGGTAGTCGCGGTATTCCGCCACCGGAAGGCCAGCGTGCGTGTCGGACGACACGATCACATAGGGGGTGTTGCCGGTGTCGACATCAGTGAGTGGATTCGACATTGGTGCTCCTCGTCGTTCGTGACTGCTAGTGGGGTTCTGCTTGCTCGGCCTTGCACACTGTCATAGTGTCTTGCACACTGTTACAGAAGCCCTCGACCTCCGCAACCCGACAAGACCAACATGCTCAAGCACGCTGATCACCCGGATCACCCGGATCACCCAGATCACCCAGACACCAACCGGCCCGACAACGAGGGAACCGGGCGACGGGCTGGTCTCGACCATGCCGACATCATCGAGGGGGCCCTGGCTCTGGTCGAGGCCGGTGGACCCGCGGCGCTCACCATGCGCAAGCTCGCTACCGAACTCGGGGTATCGACCACCACCATCTATTGGCACGCCGGAGGACGCGATGACATCGTCACCTCTGTCATCAAGCTCATGTCGCAGCGTCTGGCTCACACCCCCGTCGACGGAACCCTCGCTCCCGACCGGGTCATGTCGGCGGCTCGCCACGTCTGGGAAAGCGCTCTCGCTCACCCCGAGGTGACATCTCTCGCCCACCAGCACAGATCGACTTCACTGCTCGAACTCGACCTCGAAATCGTGCTGGCCCGCGAGTTGGCGGCGGCCGGCCTGGGCGGCGAATCCGCCCGCAATGCTCTGCGCGCCATTCTGATTTCGGTCGGTGGGTTCCTCGTTCTGGCGTTGCGTGACGAATCTGCCATCAACGATGAACACACCAGCCATGCACTTTGGGCCGGTGTTGATGATCCCGGAATCGATCCTTCCACCATCGAATCGCTCACCCATCCGGTGGATCTTCACGCCCTCTTCGAGACGACCGTGAGGGCCGTGGTCGACCACTACGTACCCGCCCAGGAGTCCAGATCATGACTAACAACCCGCTGATTCGGCCCGGCGACATCGCCGGATGGCCCAAGCTCACAATGCTCTACCGCAGCGACCCCGACAAGATCGCGGCCCTACTTCCACCGGGCATCACCGCCGGCGCCCAACCCCACGTGCAGGTGGGCATCTACTGCGTTCCGGTGAATGGCGAACCTGAGTACGGGGTGAGCACCAAGGTGGCCGCCGACTTCGACGGCATCAGGGGCTGGTACTCCCTCGGCATGGGCATCGACCAGGAGTCGGCGATCTTCATCAGTCAGGAACTCAACGGCCAACCCAAGTTTCCCTGCAACACGCGCTACTTCAGGCTCGGCGACCGAGTCGAAGCACGTTGCACCCATCAGGGCTACACCTTTCTCGAGTTCAGCGGCGACGTGTCGGGCCAGATCGAACCCACGGGAGAGAATCGAACCGAGAACGAGTGGTGGACCAAGTATCTGCGGGCCGTCGGCGGAGCAGAGCTGCAGTACGACTACCCCCCACATGTCGTGAGGGTCTCGACCACCAGCGAGATGATCCACACCGAGATCCTCGAAGGTGAGTTGTTGTTTCGGGACTCACCGTGGGACCCCTACACCGAACGGCTCCCCAACCTGGAGTTGCTCTCGGCCAATCTCGTGACCTCCCGCCACAAGGCCCGCGACATCACCAATGCCGGACCTCTCGACCCGATCGCCTTCTGGCCCCACGCCGACGTAATCGGCGGCTCCCGATGGCCTGGCCAGCGCGGCGGCCCCCGAGAACTACCTGACGAACACCTGTGAGTCGTCAGTGAAGGACTTGAATTCGATGGCGTTGCCGCTCGGGTCGAGCACGAAGCACGTTCGCTGTTCGCCCGCTTCACCCTTGAAACGGGTGGTCGGCTCGATGACCCATCGAGTATCGGACGTCGCCTTCAGACGACGAACCAATATGTTCCAATCGGCGGGATCCAGCAACAGGCCGAAATGGGTCGCCGGCACGTCGTCGCCATCGACCACGTTGGTGGACGGCGGACGGCAGTCATCGGGTGCCAGGTGAGCCACCACCTGATGACCGCCCAGATCGAAGTCGACCCACTTGTCGCTAGAGCGTCCTTCGTCGCAGCCGAGCACACCGACGTAGAAGCTTCGAGCTTCCGACAGATCGTGCACAGGAAACGCCAGATGAAAACGGGGCCGGTCCACCTTCAATATCATCGCGCCATCCAACCCCGGTTCATAGATAATTGGCGTGTAATTGACGCATGTCACATGGTCGGCCATCATTCCGGGGCATCGACGGCGTCACACTCAATCTCGGACAGGGAAAATAATGAAGCTCACTCGCATGATCACGGTCCTCGTGGCCGTGACTCTGATTGCCACCGCGTGTCATTCAGTGTCACTACCCGACATTTGGGGACCAGGCGGCTCGGCTCGTCCCTACTGGTGTGATCCCACCGATACCGCCATCAACGACGGCCACCACGGGGCCAACTTCGCGGCCGCCTACACCCAGCCCAAGGGACCACTGAACGCTGTGCAGTGCATGTCGGTCACTGGTCAGCTCAACGCTTCGACCGCCTTCGTGAGCCAGTTTCCCACAGTCGCTGATGCCGAAGCTGCCGGATGGCGTCAGGCCGCCGTGTGGGCTGCTGGTCAGGGCATCCACTACGTCGATCCCAACCGACTGCTCGGTCCGTTCGATCCCAACAAGCCCAACTGGTTGATGTACGACGGCACCGCGCCCGACTCGAAGATTACAGGAATGATGTATCTGGTGGACGAGGGCAGTAGTTCACCGCCACCCGGATTCCTCGGCCTCAACGACCATTGGCACCAGCACGGCCCTCTCTGCACCGATCCCGCTCCCGGCGCCTACCCGTTCATCATCGGCGAGCACATGAACAGCGCTGAGTGTTCAGCGATCGGCGGACTCAACATCCTTCATCCCACCATCTGGATGGTTCACGTCTGGTTGCCGATCTATCAGGGTTGGGTGCCGACCGACATCTTCGACAAGGCCCACGCTCTAATACCCTGAGCCAGCCCCGCCCGGCTTCACCCGCCGCACAGATGAAGATCCTTCTCGCTCGCGACGTGCTGGAGGCTCGAAGGGCTGATCTCGACGCGGCCGCGCCCGGCACCGAGTGGATCGTGATCGAACCCGACGCGTCCATCACGGGAGACCCAGAGGGTTGCGAGGTCGTGTTCTTCTCGATCGGCATCGAGCGCGGCGACCCTCGGATTATGCGGATATTCGAGCGACGGAGCGATCCCTCCCTGAGCTGGGTTCAGGGACCAGGAGCCGGCGTCGAACATCCAGTGTGGGGCTCCCTTCTGGACGGCGGGGTTCGGCTCACCAACGCGTCGGGTATCCATGCCGAGCCGATAGCGCAGTACGTGGTCGGCTGGATCCTCAGTTGGTCACAGGGATTGCCGGGCCAGGTGATCAGGTCGAGCCACCACGAATGGACCCGAGTGGTTGCCGACGACCTGACCGGTCAGTCGGTCGGGATCATCGGTTTCGGCGGAATCGGTGCGGCCACGGCCCGAATCACCAAGGCCATCGGAATGACCGTTCTCGCCAGCAGACGTACCCCGGGACCGGCCGTCAACGTCGACGAGATGTTCACGCCCGACCGGCTACCAGATCTGCTGTCGGCATCGGACTATGTGGTTGTGTCGGTACCGGTCACCGACGCGACTCGAGGGATGATCGACCATGCCGCCTTCGCGGCCATGGGGTCAAATGCCGTGCTGATCAACGTCGCTCGGGGCGCGATCGTCGACGAGAAAGCTCTATCCGAGGCCCTGACCGATCGAAGAATCCGAGGTGCCACCCTCGACGTGGTCGCCAAGGAACCTCTGCCCCGGGAATCGCCGCTCTGGGATCTTCCCAACTGCATCATCACTCCGCATCAGTCGGGTTACTCCCCGCTCGGATTCGAGAGACTCAACGACTTGTTCATCGCCAATCTCGATCGCTACGTACGGGGAGAGCCGCTTCTCAACGAGGTGACCGACACCAACGTCTGATCAGGTCAGGGCGGGGAGTTGCTCTGCCACCTGTTCGGGGGTGATCTGCGGGCCGAACCGCGCCACCACCTCACCGGATCCGTTGACCAGGAACTTCTCGAAGTTCCATGTCACGTCTGAGGTCTCACCCTCACCGGGCTGCTCCGACCGCAGCCACTGGTAGAGGTCGCACGCCCCGTCGCCGTTGACCTCGATCTTGGCGAACATCGGGAAGTCGATGTCGTAGTTGTCGTTTGTGAACTGCCGAATCTCCTCGGCGGTGCCCGGCTCCTGATCAGCGAACTGATTACAGGGGAAGCCCAAGACCGCGAATCCCTCGAGATCGTGATGAATCGCACGCAGACCTGCGTACTGAGGCGTAAGGCCTCAACGACTCGCGACGTTGACCACCAAGCAGGTGGTCCCCGAGTACTCGGAGAAGTCGACCGTGTCGCCCTCCAGTGACTCCATTCGGAACTCATGAAAACGAGCCATGATGTCTCCTCTCGACGCGAGCGACCCTACACAGACGTAAGTTGCTGCATGCGACACTCGATCGGAATCGACCTCGGCACCACCAACGTGAAGGCTGTACTGGTGGCAGCGAACGGCACGGTGATCGCCTCAACGGCCCGGGCTCTGACCAGCGGCGTGGAGGGAGACACAGTCGAGCAGGATCCGGAGGCGATCTGGCGATTGGTGATCGACTCCATCACCGAACTCACTTCCTTGCGGCCCACCGAGGCCCGCTCGATCGAGTCGATCGGAGTCTGCAGTCAGTATTCGTCGATCGTCGGCGTGGACGCGACCGGGCGGCCCACATCGCCGCTCATCATGTGGTCCGACCAGCGCGGAAGTGATTACTCGTGGGCGATCATTTCCGAACACGACACCGCCTTCGACACCTGGGTGCAACGCCACGGAATACCGCCGGTCGGAGGTGGCCTGTCGCTCGCCCATATTCTTCATCTCCAGTTCGAACGCCCGGAAACTCATGCCGCCACAACTGCCTACGTGGAAGCCATGGACTACGTGACCGCCCGACTCACCTCACGAATCACCTCGACCCAGCAGACCGCATTCATGACCCAACTGTGCGACAACCGCACGCTGGGAAACACCCACTACGACGCCGACCTGGTGGCGATGTCCGGTGTCGACTCCACCCGACTACCCGCCTTGATTGAGGTCGAGAGCGTGGTTGCGCCCATTGTCGGTGAGATCGCCGAGACAACCGGCCTACCTGCCGGTGTGGTCGTGGCCGCAGGCACCAACGACACTGCCACCGTGGCGGTGGCCACTGGGGCGCTTGAATCCGGCATTGGTGGTCTGGCGATCGGAACCACCAGCGTGCTCATCGACACGGTCGAGTCGTTCTCCGTGGATCTCGATCACGAAATCGTGTCGATGCCGGGACCGTTCGGCGACTCCTATCTGACCATGGCCGAGAACGGACTCGGTGGTCGAGTCCTCGAGCACACCATCGACCACATCGTCCACCCCGACGACATCCTGGGATCCAACTCCCATGGCGATCCTTTCAGCTCGGTCGACATCGCACTCTCGGCCACCTCGCCTGCAGCCGGAGACGTGATGTTTCTGCCCTGGCTGGCCGGGTCGCTGGCCCCCAATTCGAGCCACGCCATGCGCGGCGGCTTCATCAACATGTCGCTCGAAACCGTCCGGGTCGACCTCATCCGTTCCGTGGCCGAGGGAGTAGCCCACAATCTGGCGTGGCTGCTGCCCCACGTGGAAGCGCTGTCCGGTAATCGGGTCGACCAGATCAACTTCACTGGGGGAGGTGCCCGCAGCAAAGCTTGGGTCCAGGTGATAGCCGACGTGCTCGGCCGACCTGTCGCCGTGGTCGCCCAACCCCATCTAGCCACGGCCAGAGCCGCGGCGCTTCTGTCTCTCCAGCGATGCGGAGCCATCACCCGCACCGATCTGGCGGCCGCGGTCGAGATCGGTCCGGTCCACGATCCGGCCACGCGGCACCGCGCCCTCTACGATCACCGGCAATCTCAATTCGAAGCTTGCTTCGAAGCGCTACTACCGATTCACACCGCCCTCGGAGGAACCCCATGAGCCGCACCTATCCCTACGCGGAGTCCCACGGAGTCCTGCGTGGCATGCCCTCGGAAGGTCGGAGCCGATCGGCGATCATCGATGAACTCGCGACCATCGCCACCGATGAGGACGCCCGATGGGAGACCGGACAATGCTCGGGAACCATGTACTGCGGCGACCACGACCACTACGCGTTCATGGCTCAGGTCTACGAACGCTTCGCCCATGTCAACGTGCTGCAACGAGACATGTGCCCGAGTGCCACCCGCTTCGAAGGTGAGATCATCGCCATGACCCTCGACATGCTTCACGCCGACGCGGTCACCGACTCCGAGCCGGTGGGCATCATCACCACGGGAGGCAGCGGGAGCATTCTTCACGCGGTGCTCGCCTATCGCGAACAGGCCCGAGCCGAACGAAACATCAGCCAGCCCAACTTCGTCAAGCCCGAAACCGGCCATCCGGCGTTCGACAAGGCCTGTCACCTGCTCGGCATCGAGATGCGCCAGGTTCCCGTCGACCCGACCACCACCAGAGCCGATCCGGCCGCCATGAACGAGGCCATTGATGCCGACACCATCGCCATGGTCGGCTCTGCCTGCAACTACGGTTACGGCACCATCGATCCGATCGAGGATCTCGGACAGATCGCTCTCGACCGAAATATCGGCTTCCACGTCGACGGCTGTCTGGGCGGATTCATTCTCCCGTGGGGCCAAGAACTCGGATACGACATCCCACTGTTCGATTTTCGGGTCCCCGGGGTCACGAGCATTTCGGCCGACACCCACAAATATGGCTACGGCTTCAAGGGCACCTCGGTGCTCACGTTCCGAGACATTTCGCTGCGAAACGGCCAGTACTTCTACATGACCGACTGGACCGGCGGAAAATATGCATCTCCGGGAATCGAAGGATCACGATCCGGCGGGCTACTTGCGGCCACATGGGCCGCCATGGTGAGCCTGGGCAAAGAGGGCTACATGGGTTACGCCAAGCAGATCTTCGAGACGGCCTTCGCCATGCAGGAAGCCGTCAAGTCGCATTCGGAACTACGCATCGTTGGTGATCCCACCTTCTGTTTCAGCTTCACCAGCGACGATTTCAACATCTACCACGTCAACGATTCGCTCTCCACCAAGGGCTGGCGTCTCAACGGCCAGCAGTATCCCGATTCGATCCACATGGCCGTCACCCGACCCCAGATTCGACCCGGCCTGGTGGAAGCCTGGGCCGACGACCTCGACGAAGCCGTCACTTACGCCCACCAACACTCCGACGAGACTCCACTGAGCGGCGCGATCTACGGCGGAGTGGAAGGGGGGCCGACCGAGGAGAGCGGTGACTTCATCCGGTCGATCATGGAAAACATGATGGACCGCCAGCAGGCCCTGCCGGTCGTCTGACCGTGCGAGGGTGGTCTGGGGTGAAGTCAGCAAGCCGTACGCTGTATGTCGATAGCCGGAGGAACAACGTGAGTAACAGAATCCGAATCATTCGGGCATTAGCGGTCGCGATCGCGTTCACCGTCGTGGCGGCGGCATGCAGCGGATCTGAATCCGCCTCCGAGCCCACCACTACCACCGTGGCCACAACCACAACCGCCGTGGCCACAACCACGACCGCTGGTCCTCAGTACCAGGCCACCATCCGCCGCACCGAGAACAACGTCCCTCACGTTCTCGCCGACGACATGGGCAGCCTCGGCTTCGGATACGGCTACGCATTCAGCGAGGATCACCTCTGCACGCTGGCCGACATGGTCGTGCGCAGCAACAGCGAACGAGCCGAGTACCACGGCCCCGACGAGATCGAGACCGACGTCGTCTACAAGGCCATCGATCTTCTCGGCCAGTCACGTGTCGAGTTCGACGGACTCGACACCGAGTTGCAGGACCTGATTCGTGGTTACGCGGCCGGATACAACTCCTACCTCGACGAGGTCGGACCCGACGGTGTGAGTGGATGGTGCACCGGAGCCGAGTGGATCCGACCAATCGATGAATACGACCTCGCGGCCTACTACAAAACCCTCACTCTCAGAGCCTCGCTCGACCCCATCATCTCGATGGCCTTTGGTGCCACACCACCCGAGTCTTCGTCCAGTGATGAGTCGGCTCTGGCCCCCGAGACCAGCGGGTTCGATGCGTTCAACGGCGGTGCCGGCTCGGCGGAGACTGCGTCCAATGCTTGGGCCATCGGCCCCGACCGCACCGCCGATGGCACCACGATGCTGGTCGGTAATCCCCACTTTCCGTGGCAGGGTTCGCTCAGGTTCTACGAAGCGCACCTGACCATTCCCGGCAAGATCAACGTCTACGGGGCCTCGTTGCTCGGCTCACCCGGAATCAACATCGGATTCAACGACGATGTGGCGTGGAGCCACACCGTGTCGGCCGGCCATCGATTCACCGCCTACACCCTCGACCTGGTTCCGGGAGATCCCACCAGCTACATCTACGGCGACGAGACCCGGCAGATGACCTCCGAGACCGTCGAGGTCGAGGTACTCGATCC
>JAJCXX010000065.1 GCA_029263195.1 Acidimicrobiales bacterium | reverse complement strand
CCCTGCCTGCAGTAGTTGCCGTCGTCGCCGAAATACCCACGTTGGGCCTCTGGGTCGTCTTCGCTGGAGTCGGTGAGGCAGAACCCCACCTTGCTACTGGGGGCGATCTCGTGCGACTTGGTCTCGTCCCAGAGCGAGTATCGGGCTATCTGCATGAGATGGAAGTGATTGTGGCCGTCGGCCGACTCGAACTTGATTGGCGAAGACTCGACGCGGTTCCAGGATTCGCCATCCCAGATTCGTTGGTGGGGGCCGGCGTCGGCGGAGTCGGTCTCCGATGCGCGGGGATTCCCGAAAACGTCGAGGGGGCCGGGACCGATGTTGGTGATTCGGCCGTTGAACCGCACGACGAGCAATTCGGTGTCGGCAAAGGTGATCGTGTCGACGGCCACCGGCTGGGGGGCAACGCTCACTAGGTCGGGCGGGCCGATTCCGGTGCCGGGCACCGAGGACACGAGCTGGAGGTGTTGGTCGGGGTCGAAGAGTCGAGGACCGTCATCGCGCAGTCGCGATACCGCGAAGGCCGCAATCGTGACGATGATCATTGCTGCTCCGGCGACGAGCAGCCTGCCGCGGGTTGGGGTGCTCCTCGTCGGCATGGGCGGAATCATCGCATACGGTCGTCACCGATCGGGTGGCACACCTCTTGAAACTCTGAATTGAATCCCTGATGCCTGGACCTCTCGTGGCCCCAGATCTGGTATTTCAGCGGAAGATCCTAACTTGAGTGTGTGGCACTCAAGTTTTCTGCTGTAGGATTGGCAGCCGACGGAAGGATCACCGAATGGTGCTCGACCCCAGCCGCTGGACAATCAAGACCACCGAGGCGTTCTCACGGGCCACCGATGGGGCCCGTTCGGCCTCAAACCCCGAACTGGTGCCGGAACACCTGTTGGTGTCTCTGTTGTCCCAGGACGAGGGGATCGTTCTTCCCATCCTCAACAAGGTCGGCGTAGACCCGAATCAGGTCAGGGCTCGCGCTCAGGATCTCGTCGACAAGCTTCCCCAGGCCCACGGGGGATCCGATCCGTCGATCTCCAAAGACCTGAGAGAGGTCCTCGAGTCGGCCGACTCACTTCGAGGAGATCTCGCCGATGAGTATCTCTCCACCGAGCATCTGCTCCTCGCCCTGGCTGATCAACTCGGGATTGATCGAGAGACCCTACTCACTGCGCTACAGGAGGTTCGGGGCAGCCACCGGGTCACCAACCAGAATCCGGAGAACCAGTTCCAGGCCCTCGAACGCTTCGGGTTCGATCTCACCGAGGCCGCCCGTCGCGGCGAGCTCGATCCGGTAATCGGACGCGATGAAGAGATCCGCCGGGTCATCCGCGTGTTGTCGCGACGTACCAAGAACAACCCGGTTCTCATCGGCGAATCAGGAGTCGGCAAGACGGCCATCGTCGAGGGCCTCGCGACACGGATCGTCGAAGGCGACGTACCCGACGGTCTGAGCAACAAGAGACTGATCAGCCTCGATATGTCGTCGATGGTCGCCGGCGCCAAGTACCGCGGCGAGTTCGAGGAGCGCCTCCAGTCGGTTCTCAAGGAGATCGAGGACGCCGAGGGCGAGATCATCACGTTCCTTGATGAGATGCACACGGTCGTAGGAGCGGGCGGAGGAGCCGACGGGGCCATGGACGCCGGCAACATGCTGAAGCCGATGCTCGCTCGCGGCAAGCTCCGCATGATCGGCGCCACCACGCTCGACGAGTATCGCAAATACGTCGAGAAGGACGCGGCGCTCGAACGTCGATTCCAGCAGGTGCTGGTCGAACCGCCATCCGTCGAGGCCACCATTGCGATCCTGCGCGGATTGAAGGAGCGATACGAGGTCCACCACGGGGTTCGCATCCAGGACGCGGCCTTGGTAGCGGCCGCCGTGCTCAGCGATCGCTATCTCTCCGGACGGTTCCTTCCCGACAAGGCCATAGACCTCGTCGATGAGGCCGGCAGTTCGCTTCGTATCGAGATCGATTCCGTGCCCACTGAGATCGACGTCGTAGAGAGACGGATTCGCCAATTCGAAATCGAAAGAGTGGCGCTCGCCAAGGAAACCGATTCCTCATCGGTCGAACGTCTCGATGATCTCGATCGGGAACTTGCCGATCTCACCGAGCAACTCTCGGGGCTCACCGCACGTTGGCAGTCCGAGAAGGACGCCATCGCGGCGATGCGTCAACTAAAGGAAGAACTGGAGCGCCTGAGATCAGATGTCGAGCGGGAAGTGGATCTCGAAAAGGCCGCCGAAATGCGCTATGGCCGCATCCCCGAGGTCGAGGCTCAGTTCGAATTGGCCCGGCAGTCTCTCGACCAGATTCAGGCCCAGGACTCCATGCTCAAGGAAGAGGTGGACGACGAGGACGTCGCCGAGGTCGTGAGTCGATGGACGGGAATCCCCATCTCTCGACTCATGGAAGGTGAGATCCAGAAACTGGTTCACCTCGAAGGACACCTTCACAAGCGGGTGATCGGCCAGGACGAGGCGGTAGGGGTGGTCGCCAACGCCATTCGTCGAAGCCGCGCCGGACTGTCGGATCCCGACCGGCCAATCGGGTCGTTCCTCTTTCTGGGTCCGACCGGGGTCGGCAAGACCGAACTGGCCCGGTCGCTGGCCGACTTCTTGTTCGACGACTCGAAGGCAATGGTCAGAATCGACATGTCGGAATACATGGAAAAGCACTCCGTCAGTCGGCTCATTGGCGCCCCTCCCGGCTATGTCGGATACGACGAGGGCGGTCAGTTGACCGAGGCAGTGAGGCGCCGCCCCTACGCGGTCGTACTTCTCGACGAGGTCGAGAAAGCCCATTCCGATGTGTTCAACACTCTGCTCCAACTTCTCGACGACGGCCGGCTCACCGACGGTCAGGGTCGGACTGTCGACTTCACCAATGTCGTGCTGATCATGACCTCCAACCTCCGCGGTGAGCCAAGCGACCACTTCCGTCCCGAGTTCATCAACCGCATCGACGACATCGTCAGGTTCGGGTCTCTCACCGAGGCCGACCTTCTGGCGATCGTCGACATACAGCTCGTTGGTCTCGCCGATCGTCTATCGGCTCGCCGCGTTGGTCTCGACGTGAGCGATGCTGCCAAGGGCTTCATCGCCGCCGAGGGCTACCAGCCCGAGTTCGGCGCCCGACCGCTCAAGCGACTCATTCAGCGAGAGATCGGCGACCCCCTTGCGATCGCACTGCTGGAGGGTCGATTCGCGGAAGGGGACGAGGTCGTGGTCGACGTCGCCACGGGCGACGCCGGGCATTCCCGACTCGTGTTCACCTGATCCGACAATCACCTGTAACCATCGCGTCGCCGACCGCTTACCCGGGGTAGGTTCAGAGACGCGGAGTTCGGGAGGATCACGGTCTTGCGTCGGAGTGTTTCCATGCTGTCGGGCTTCGCTCTTGTCGCGCTCGTGTTCGGAGCCGTGTTCAGCACCGCGGCGGCCGGATCAGGCAGCGACTGCAACGCCGAGGTCGTGGTGCAGATCGACGCGTGGTTGTGGGCCAGGCCCGGCTTCGATTCCTATCAGATCAACCTCGATGCACCGCTCGGCGAGGGCGCCTGGGAGGTCGGGGCGGTCTCCGTCGACGAGTATCAGGGACGCGAGAACTGGCCTCAGGAGCACGAACAGTGGGTCGTCGAGTTTCTCGATGGTTCGACCGTGGTGGCAGTGGCCGGACCCACCACCGATCTTGCCGATGGAGTCGATAGCGCCGTCGCCTCCGACGATCTTGGCACGGTGGTGTTGAATCAGCGGGTCGACTCGCTGAGGGTGCGTCACTACCTCACACCGACCGAGGACGGAACCGAATCGGTAACCGCAAAGTGCGTGGGACTCAACTTCGTGGAGCCGCCCGCGCCGACCACGACGGTTGCTCCGCCGGCCACGACCACTACTACCACTACAACAACCACGACCACTACAACCACCACAACCACTGAAGCACCGACAACCACTTCTTCGTCTCCCACCTCCACCTCGCCACCAGCGACCACGAGCACCACCTCGACGGCGCCAATCTCGGTTCCGCCGCCGACACCCGTACCGCCGACCACCGCACCCGCTGTGTCTCCGAGAGCTCGTGGTCCGATTCCCAAACTCAGCGCTGGCGTCGATTGTCGGGCCGAAACCATCAACGCGACTGTTGTCAATGCGGGCGACCGACCGACGACGATCGATATCTTTCTCGTCACCGAGAGCGCCGAGACCGGCATTCGGCTGGCTCCCGGCGAGTCCAGCATCACAGAGTTCGAGCTCCCCGAAGCCTCAGAAGGGCGTGTCCTCCAACTGGTGGTCTCCGACCAAGTGGGTGTAGCCGACTCGACAAAGTTGTTGATCGACTGCCGGCAACCTGCCGCGGTCGAAGTGTCGATCGAGGTTCGATGTGGCACCGACTCCATCGGTGTCGGCCTGGCCAACCGGGGCCAAGAAGGAACCATGGTCGACGTACTGGTGGAGAGATCGGGACGAATCTCCCAGGTCTCGCTCGACGGTGGCGACAGCACGACCGTCGACATAGACACCGAGGGAGTCGACAGTGTTCCTCTACGCCTGGTGGGTGCCGACGGGGACGACATATTGCGCCAGTCCATTTCGGTCGACTGTCCCCGACCCGATCTCGGTTCGTCCGCCGCCGTGAGTTGTGTCAGCGGAGAGATTCTGGTGAGTGTCTGGAACCAGGGCGACGCCTCGATTTCGTTCGATGTGGTGGCCGGGCATAGTTCCGTCTCCAACGTCGACCTGGGCCCGGGTTCGGTGGTCGTGGCCGGATTCCCTCTGCCAGAGGGCTCGACGGCGACACCGCTGCAGTTGTTGGACTCTGGCGGTGTCGACCTCCACCACGGCGAGGTCGAGAATCCGTGTGAGGTGACTCCCTCCGAGTTGCAGGCTCCGTGCACATCGGTCGTCGTCACCAACCCCGCCACTGGCGAATCCGACTTGCTGGTAGTCGGTACACCCGGTGCGTCGTGGGCTGTCGCTGCCTCCGGAGCCCTCATCGAGGGTTCTGATGATCCATCTCTGGTCGCAGACCGGAGCTGTGCGGTACCCGCGGCCGAGTTCACCGTCGATTGTTCGACCGGTGTGGCCCGGATCGATCTCTCGAATTCCGGTTCGATCACTTCACGCCTGTTGGTGCTCGTCGACGACCACCCGGGAGAGTCCGGATTCGATCTTGCCCCCGGCACCTCCCGCTCGATCACTCTCGACGTAGCCGGGGCCCGAGAGGTGAGAGTGGTCGAGGCCGGCCGCGCCGAAGCTCTGGTTGCCGTGTCTCTCGACTGCTCGACGGGTGAAGACGGGGGTGCGGCGGCGTCAGCAGCACAGGCCGTTCTGGCCATTTCGATCCTCGGAACCTTGGCGGCAGTGCTGGTTGATCCACGCAAGCTTCGGTTGTCGGTCAAATGACCCAAGTGTCGCTGCGACATTGAGTCTCGGGACCTATTGTTTCGGTGTAACCACCATCGGTACATTGGTGATTGATAGGGGAGGCAACGACCCGTGGACGCGAATTGGTCGCTTTGTCCACGGCGAGCCAGAGCGAAACCGGCCCCACCCGAGCGTGATCCCCACGCTGAATCCAGGAGGTCGGTCGAAATGAAGACGAAGTCAATAGGAGCGATTCTCGGCTCCGCACTCGCAACCGTCACCGTGATGGCCTTGGGCTCGACCTTGGTCAACGCTCAGGTGGCCGCTGGCCCAGTGCCGGCCACATGCAACACTGAAGTTCAGTACGCCTGGCCTGGTGCCGGATTCGACCAGCTCGGCGGCTCGATCGTCAGCGTCGCCCTGTCGGTGGGCCCGCCAGTCGGTATTCTGCCCGTGAGCCTCACTCTGCCCGCCGCCGTTGCGGCCGGCACCTACGACGTCGACACCGTGTCCTACGACGGCAACTCCAACCGTGTGAGCGGGACCGCTCAGCTGTTCGAGCAGTTCCACCTCGAATTCCTCGATAGCTCGGGTGTCGTGATTGCGTCCACCGCAACCACCCCCGACCTCGCTGATGGGGTCATTGAGGCTACTTGGGCCGGCAGCGTCGGTCAGGTAGTCCTCGATCGTGACGCAGTCGAGATTCGTGCCATGCATTCGTTCCCGTTCGTCACCGATCCGGCCACGGCCAACTCGGTCATGCCGGTGTGTGTCGGGCTGAGCGTTGTCGTTCCTCCCACCACCACCACCACCACGGCTCCTCCCACTACGACGGCTGCACCCACCACCACTGCACCCACCACCACGGCTGCACCCACCACCACGGCTGCGCCCACCACTGTGGCGCCGACCACCGTGGCACCGACCACGACCGTGGCAACTCAGGTGTTGCCCGCCGTAGAGGTGGCTCAGCCTGCGACCCCAACCGCTGGCACCCCGGTCTTCACCGGCTGATCAGCAAAGCAATTCGAACGCACCCTGGATATACGGGACGCGGGGTTCGGGCCCCGCGTCTCGTCGCGTTCGCTCTCATGAGTCGTCCGCTGGAACTGTCGGTCGGCCCACTATTCACCCGCTAACCTTCGTCGGTAACGCAATTCCTTGAGAGGAGAGCGCCGTGCCAGCGACCATCGTCGTAGGTACTCAATGGGGCGACGAGGGCAAGGGTAAGTTCACCGACCTCATCGCACGCGACATGAACATGGTGGTC
>JAJCXX010000064.1 GCA_029263195.1 Acidimicrobiales bacterium | reverse complement strand
TTCCCAGCCGATCGCTGCGGATGCTGCCCCGCCGAACCCTGCCAGGACTGCGGCGCCTCCGACGACCGCGGCGGTGCCGATCCGGTTGAATGCCTGCTCGTTGCGTGCCGAAACATCGAGAACGTCGCGGCCGAACTCGCGGGTCGATTTCGAGGCTTGAGCGAGTTTCGCCTGGTAGCCGGCGACAGCGGCATCGAGGCGTACTGAGACGGTCTTGTCGGACATGTCACCGCCTCGGATGGGTCTAGGGGGAGGGTTGGTCGGGGCGCGAGACGGTCATGTAGAGACCCGCGGTGTCAGCCGAGCCGTCGGTGAATCGTTCGCGTTCGCGGCCTTTGGCTTTGCACGCGAAACAGCGCAAACCGGTGGCGGTCCACTCATCCTCGAGGTCCTGATCGAAGGACTCCGAATGTGGCTTTCCGCAGCCCGGGCATTTCTCTGCCTCTTCGGCCTGCCAGGCGAGAGCCAAGTCACGGTCCTCGTCGAGCCACATCGGTTCGCCGGGTTGTGGCCATGGCCGGCCAAGAAAGACCGACCGGGGGATTCCTCGCGGGCAGCAGTAGTCAGCTAGCTGGCGGAGAGGTCGTGAACGGCGGAGCGCCCCGCGAATTTTGGGATGTCGCCGCCGATGATGTTCACGGCGAGGCACGCCGTCCAGAGCTGTTGCCAGGCGCCGGCGGACAGCTTCTCTTCGAGCTCGTGGATCTGGTCCGCGGTCGCCCCTTCCGGAGAGGTGATCGACACGGCCAGCGCTGCTTGGGGAAACGACCGGGGGTTGTGGTCTCGGCCCATGGCCATGTCGTCAGCAGTTGGGGGATGTTCGGAGAGCAGATCTGTCCATGCCCGGGCGCCGATGCTTCGAAGCGTGAACTCGACCGACGCGGCGTCGGCTTCGGCGATCAGGTCGATGATCTCGTTCGCTATGTCGGGTGCGACATCTTCGGAGTTGTGATTGTCGTCGTCGACAGCCGCGAGGGCGTGTGCCGCGATGAGCTGGTCGATCTTGTCGGTGAGATCCCCGCGCAGGCACAACGTCACCCGCTCGGTGCGAGGGGTGGCTTGCGCGAGGATCGTGGCGAAGTCCGACATCAGGCGGCGAAGACAGCGTCGAGGTCCGGTGTGCCGGTGACTGCCATCGGCACAGTGAACGTCTGGCGTTCGTTGGCGGCCGACGTCGGCAGCTCGCGTTGGCCGCATTCGATCGGGAACACGAACCCGACCTCGGTGGCTGCGGTCGACCCGTACGGGGCGATCACGATGAACCCGGTGGTGCCGCGAGGCAGCGTGGTCCAGGCCGTGTCGGTCGTGTCGTCCTTGAAGAACTTGATGGCGAGGTTCGAGCCCCACGATCCCATGATTTCGGAATCGAACGTGGTCGAAATGTCGTCGGTCTTGACACGCTGGTTGGAGGTACCGATCTGCACGCCGTCCTTGGGGACGAATGCTGTGAGGTCGGTGCCTGCGGTGATCTCGGCCTGCGTCGGCGCCGCTATTGAGGCGACGGCCGGCAGATGGAGAATCTTGTACTGCTCTTCAAATACGACTCTGGTCATTTCAGTCCTCCTGGGTGGTGGTTTCGTCGTTGTCGGCGTCGACCAGGAGGTCTTCGGCCGGTACGTCTGGTGTCTCGTCGGCGACGAGCATCCAGCCGTTCTGCTTGTGGGTTTCCACCGAGATCTCGGCGACCGTGACGGTCGTGTCGAGTTCCGGGTGATACATGTCCACGAAGTTCATGGGTCCTCCTATGAGGGGGTCGTTCGAATCCGGTACCGGTCTGGGGTCTGGTACATCGATGGGGTTTCGCCGAGGTCGTCGTCGCGGAACGTGCCGCCGGTCGAGTCGAGCGCGACTCTCATCACGGTTCGGCTGGCGATGACGATCGGGGTGTTGAGCAGTGCTGCGCGGGCGACGTCGGCGGCGCCCTGCGATTGCTCTCTGGAGATGCCCCATGCCGAGATCTGGAACAGCATGTCTCCGTCGGCGTTCGGGGTTCCCAGGCTGCCGTCGAGAGGTCCCGATGGCAGCGAGTGCACCACCAGGTACGGGTCTTTCGTTCCGTGGGCTGGGGCTTCGCCGTCGCCGACCGCAAGGGTGATGCTGAGCCCGGCGATGTGGCTCGTGAGGGTGGATATGACGGCGTCGGTGTGGGTTCGGTTGTCGGGGTGCATCAGATGTCTCCGGCGATTCGGGCCATCGCTGCGATGTATCCGGCGCGGTGCGGGTCGAGCGATGTCCCTACGAACGGGAACGGACGGGCCCGTTTGGTGCCGTACTCAAGCAGGTGCGCTTTCCAGTCGTCTGGCCCGATCTCGGCTGTCAGATCCCCCAGAGTCAGCGGGCCGCCGCTGTCGTCCACAGAGTTGACTGATCGGGCGGTTGCTCCTGAACGGCGTTGCACCGTCCGGCGTTGCGTGTCTTCGATCTGGTTCGCGGTGTCAATGACAACTCTTGAGGCCCGGAGGCCGATGGTGAGTCCGGCTTTGTCGAGGTCAGCGACGAGGCTGTCGAGACCAACTGTGGTCATCGTCATCGCGGGCCTCCGTTGGGTCAGCCGAGCTTGTACTCGCAGGTGAGCTGCCGGGCGGGGAGCATCGACTGAGCTGCGACGTCACGGACCCGCATCGTCACGCCGACGAGGTCGTCGTCGCTGGAGTCGTCGATCACCACCAGATCATCGATCTTGATGCCGGTCGCGGTGGCTGGCAGGTACACGTCGTAGAGGTGAACGGTGACGTCTTCGTCGCCGATATCGGCGGTGTGTTCGGCCCGGTTGCGGACCTGCACTAGACAGTCGCCGTCGTATATCGCTGTGGGCGGCGTGGTGGCGTCGTGGGCGAGAGTCGCCGTGTTGAATGCGCCGATCCCGGTTGATCGGGTGATGGTGCACGAGTCGATCATCAACAGCCGCGTGCGACGTGCCGCCGCACCGATCCGGCGTTTGATGCTCACGATCGACGAACCCATCTTCGGAGCGATCGACGATCCGAGTCTGTGAGTCGAATACCGGCCTGCCGTGCGTTGGTGACTGAATAGGTTCCGAACGATTCCTGCACGACTGCGGTCGGGTTGTCGAACGCTCTGGCTGCAACAGCGATCGCCAACCCGGCGATATCGGCCGGAATGGTCGCGTACCCATGGTCATATGTGACCTGCACCGTCGCGTGGTCTCCACCCCAATGACGCCCAGCCGGGCGTGTGTTGACCCGCTGAGCCGGGAACGCTGTCAGCCTGAGTAGCTGACCGTTGCGGCGCCACCGGTAGTCGACGTTCGCTGTCAACGGCTCGGCCACTCCTGCCTCATCGATGATCGCTACCGCCGTGATCGCTGTGACGGGCCGCTGCGGCAGGCGGATCGATCGATCCCATGAACCCGAGATCTCGATCTGGTCACTCGCAACTTGCGCGATCTGTTGCCGGGCTTCTCGCTGGATCTCACCTGACGCGTAGTCAAGGAGGGCTGTGACCCGGTCGGCATCGGCGGTGTCGAACGCATCGACACCTAGATACTCAGCCAGATCAGCTGCAACGGCGAACATGTCGGGCCTGTTCAGTCGTCAGCGGGGACTTCGGTGACGGGAGCACCGGCCGCTAGGGCATACCCGGCGGCGGCTCCGGTGAGCACGTCGCCTTTCTTGCACTTGAGGACCTGACCACGGATGCTGAGAGTGCAGTCTCGATCGAGGGTCACAGGTCGCGCCGGAGCGGACGGCGCCTCTGCGGACGGCACCTCTGGCGGGGCGTCGCCGGTCGAGTCGTCCGGGGGGGCTGAGTCGGAGATGTCGCCGGTGTCGGAGGTGCCGTCGCCGGTCGCTTCGGATGTGACGTCGAGGATCTTGGCGAGGAACGTCTCGAGGCCCTTGCGGGGCGTCTCGTCATCGCGGTTGTTCTCGATGTCACGCACCCGTTTCGCAGCGTCAGCTTGCGATTCGTCGGGCAGGTCCTGCAGAGCGGTCTTGATGTCTCCGATGCTGGCCGCGGTCACGAACTCGACAACCGAATCGGCTTCGAGCTCGAGGAGAGGGTTGGTGTCCATGTGGGGTCTCCAGTTGTGAAAGGGGTTGGACCCCGCCGACCGGATGGTCGGCGGGGTCTGGGTGGAAGAAGCTCGCTTGTGTGTCAGGCGTGCTGGATGACGACGCCGCGCTTGAAGGTGGCGGCATCTCCGGTGGTCTCGTCGGACGGCACTGCGAAGTCGCCGACGTACGACCAGGACGACGCGACGACCTGACCGAGCCGGTCCTGAGGGGGCCGGATGATCCGGGCGACCTGAATCGACGGGCCGACCTGCACCATCTGAACGTCGGGGGTGGCGGAGCCACCCTCGGGGACCTGAGCGAGCAGGTTGGCCATCTCCGCGAACGGACCGGCAACGAACGCGTCAGCGCCGAGCACGACCGGTTCGTGGTAGTTGATGGTGCCGTTGCTGCGGGTGCGGGCCTCGTTGTTGCGAACCCAGTCGATGCCTGCGAACCGGCCGAGCGCGAGGTTGCCCCACACCGGAGATTCGACAGCCCCACGGTAGAGGGCCTGGAACTCGGAGTCGGAGAACAGCTCTGCTTCGGTCGTCGGGTCGATGTGAGCGACGAACGCGCCGCCCAGGGTCGGCACGTTCATGGTGCGCAGTCGTGCCACTGCGTCGCGGAACAGCGAGAACACAGCGACATCAGCGGCGATCAGATCGAAAGCCGATCCCTTGGCTCCGGGCCTGTACGACACCGGGGCGTTGGTTGCGACGACAGAGTCGCCGTCGGACCAGGTCTGGGCGACAGCAAGGGTGAGCGTCTTGGTGCCGGTGTTGACACCGGTGATGTCGACCGCGGCGGCGCCGTTGATGCTGATCGACAGCGGGTTCGTCACCGAGATGGC
This sequence comes from Acidimicrobiales bacterium, assembly GCA_029263195.1. Taxonomy (GTDB): domain Bacteria; phylum Actinomycetota; class Acidimicrobiia; order Acidimicrobiales; family Aldehydirespiratoraceae; genus SZUA-87. Next base: position 512 of record JAJCXX010000064.1, on the reverse strand, counting down.
CGTCGGGATTCCGTTGACGAGTATCTGCTCGAACCCGTCGACGTTGTCGACGATCAGGGCCGTTGCTGCGGCGCCGGCGCCGTTGGCGAACGTGCGCCCACCCGCGTAGGCCTTGTACAGCTTCTCGCGGGCGATCCGGTTGACGGACTGACCGGCGTTGATGCCGAGCGTCTGAATGTCCCGAAGGAACGTCGACGCCAGCGTCATTGCCGACTCGAGCATGTTCGTGTCGACGGTGTGGCCGTACTGGTCCATCGTCATGGAGTACCGCTCAGCCGAGTAGGTCTCCGGTGTCGGGTCGGCTCCGCCGAGCGGAGTGGTCTGTGGGGTGAGCAGTCCACGGCGAGTGAAATGCTGGGTGTCGCCCAGGTTGGCGTTCCACGGCCTTGATGTCGCGACGGCAGGGAACAGGAACTCCGGGACGAGGGCGTCCTGGAACGTCCGGTCGAGAAGCCCGTCCTGCATGATTCCCTGCAGGGCTGCAGGAAGCGTGGAGCGGATGTCGTGGCGGC
>JAJCXX010000063.1 GCA_029263195.1 Acidimicrobiales bacterium | reverse complement strand
CGCGAGCGTCTGCATCACCTGCTCGACCACAGCGATGTGGTCGTCGACTCGGCCGAGCCGGGGGCTTGGGCGACATCCGGGCTCGATGCCGATGACCTGACGCAACGTCATCCCCATCTGGTTTGTGCGTCGATCACTGCCTACGGCCGAACCGGCCCCTACGCCGGTCGGGATGTACCCAACGCAGTGATCGAGGCGACGGGCGGGATGGCGTTCAAGGCTGGCTTGCCCGATCGCGAACCCCTGCTTCCACCCGGCCACATTGCCGACGACACCGCATCCATGACCGGGGCATTCGCCATCCTCTGTGCGCTCCGACAGAAGGAGAAGGCGGGAGCCGGACAGGTGATCGACATTTCGGTCAACGAATCGGTCGCCCAGATCACCGACTGGTCGCTGTCGAACTGGACCCGCTCCGCCGACGCCGGCATGGCCCCTCCCGAGCTTCGTGCCGGCCCCGGCCCCGTCTACACGATCATTCCGTGTCTCGACGGCTTCGTCCGGCTGGTGATCATCGCGGTGCGCCACTGGCGAGCTATGAGGGAGTGGTTGGGCGAGCCCGACTATCTGCAGGATCCCGAGCTCGACACGTTTCTGGGGCGCATGTACATAGCCGACGCGGTGCTCAATCCCCTCTACGGCGAGCACTTCGCCGACATGACCATGGAGCAGGTCGCGGCAGAGTGCCAGCAACGAGGCATCGTCTGCACACCGATCCTCAAGCCATCCGACGTTCTCGCCAACGAACACTTCGGGGCCCGCGGCACCTTCGACGAGGTTGCCATCCATGAAGGCGGGTCGGCCGGGAAGACCATGAAGATGGCTTCAGGGTTTTTCGAAATCGACGGTGAAAGAGTTGGCCCGACGGGACCAGCCCCCCACGTCGGGCAACACACCGATGAGGTGTTCTCGACCCTCACCGACCCGAGACCAGCCCCTCTCGAGTCGCTCGTTCCGGCCCCACCGCTCGAGGGAATGAGAGTGGTCGACTTCGGTCACGGAGGCGTGGGTGTCGAGACCGGTCGCATGTTTGCCGAGTACGGCGCCGACGTCGTCAAGATCGAGAGTCGCACGTACCCCGATTTCATGCGGGTGGTACTCGGCGGCGAGATGTCGCCCTCGTTCGGGTCGTCGTCGCGTTCGAAGCGAAGCATGGGGGTCAACGCCAAGACCGACCGCGGTCGCGAGCTGTTGCTCGACCTGATTCGCGAGAGTGATGTGATTATCGAGAACAACTCGACCGGGGTGATGGATGCGATGGGGCTGGGCTACCAGGCAGTGGCCGACGCCAACCCCGACGTGGTGATGATGTCGAGCCAGCTGATGGGCTCATGGGGGCCGTGGGCGTCGTGGTCGGGCTATGGACCCAACACGCAGGTAACCGGGGGCATGACCCACCTGTGGAACTACGAGAATCTTGATCGGCCGGCCGGGAGCCAGTCGATATTTCCGGACCACTTCGCCGGTCGCAGCGGTGCTGTTGTCGCGTTGGCGTCGGTGCTGGGTCGAGACCGGATCGGCGACGGGGGATGCCACACCGAGATCTGTCAGGTCGAACAGGTCGTGCAGGTGATGGCCGACCTGCTCGCCAAGGAGTCCCTGGATCCGGGGTCGGTGGTTCCGAAGGGCAACCACAGCGAACGCGGTGCGCCTTGGGGGCTGTACCGCTGCGCGGGCGACGATGAGTGGGTGGCGATCTGCACCCGATCCGATGCCGAGTGGCGGCGCCTCGTCACCGTGATGGGCGATCCTGAATGGGCGATGTCCGCCGACCTCGACGCTCTCGTCGGACGTCAGGCTGGGGAAGCGGCCGTCGATGCCGGGGTCGGGGCTTGGACGGCCGAGCTCACCAAACAACAGGTCACGGAGGCCTGTCTGTCCGGCGGCGTGGCGGCGGGCCCGATGCTCACCGTCGCGGGACAAGTTGCCGATCCCCACTATCGCGAACGGGGATTCCTGGTCGAGCTCTTCCAACCGCCGATCGGCAACATGACCTTCGAAGGAGCCGCGTTCCGGGCCACCGCGATGCTCGGCCCCGATATCCGTCCGGCTCCGGCGCTGGGCGAACACACCCGCGACGTGGCGGCTGCTCTCGGTCGCGATGCCGACGAGATCGAGACTCTGATCACTGAGGGTGTTCTCGAGACCGACCAGACCGACCTTGCCTGAGTCGAACCAGCCCCCTCTGGGCGAACGAACCGTCTACGGGTCCGCTCCCGAGCAGTTCGCTGAGTTGATGGCGCCCGCTGGCGATGGCCCGCATCCCGTTGTCGTGTTCATCAGCGGCGGATTCTGGCGCAACCGTTACGGCCTGTCGCTCGCTCGGCCTCAGGCGGCCGATGTCTTTGCCGACGGGTTCGCCGTATGGAATGTCGGGTACCGACGGGTGGGTGATCCGGGTGGGGGATACCCGGGGACACTTGGCGATGTTGCGGCCGCGATCGATCATCTGGCAGGCATCGCCAACGAGTTCGCACTCGACCTTGGTCGGGTCGCGATCGTTGGCCACTCGGCCGGAGGGCATCTGGCCCTGTGGGCTGGGCAGCGGGAGAGTCTGCCCGAAGGTTCTCCGGGTGGCCGGCCGCGGGTCGTTCCGAAGCTGGTGGTCGGACAAGCCCCCGTAGCGGACCTCTCAGCCGCGGCGCGGGCCGGAATGGGTGACGGCGCGGTGATCGAGATGATGGGATCGAGCCCGGAAGCGACGCCCGACATCTATGCGATCGCGGATCCTGCTCGTCTGCTGCCGGTAGAGGTTCGGCAACTCATCGTCCACGGTGATCGCGATCAGAATGTTCCGATCGAAGCAACGAGGGCCTACGCGAGAACGGCGGGCGACGAGCGTCTTGATGTGGTGGAGTTCTCCGGGGCCGACCACTTTGATGTGATCGACCCCGGCCACGACTCCTGGAGTGTGGTGAAGCGGCGTATCAGCCGGCTTCGGAGTGGGTGACGGGCTGCTCGCCCATCCACTCGCGCAAGGTGTTCTTCATCTTGGTCTGCTGGATGAAGAGGTCGTGCTCGGCGGGAATCTCGGTGGCGGCCTGCGGGGCCTTGAGGTAGAAGCTCAGCCATTCCTGCACGCCGCCGGAACCGGCACGGTGTGCGAGGTCCATGAACAAGGCCAGATCGAGAACGATCGGTGCGGCGAGGATGGAGTCCCGGCACAAGAAGTCGACCTTGATCTGCATCGGGTAGCCGAGCCAACCGAAGATGTCGAGGTTGTCCCAGCCTTCCTTGTTGTCGCCCCGTGGCGGGTAGTAGTTGATGCGCACGACATGGTCGATGTTGCCGTAGAGGTCGGGATAGGTGTCGGGCTGGAGGATCGATCCGATCACACCTAGCTTCGAGACCTCTTTGGTCTTGAAGTTCTCCGGAGCGTCGAGGACCTCGCCGTCGCGGTTGCCGAGAATATTGGTTGAGAACCAGCCGCGAACGCCGAGCATGCGGGCCTTGAACCCCGGGGCCAGCATCGTCTTCATGAGGGTCTGGCCGGTCTTGAAGTCCTTGCCGGCGATCGGAACGCCGCGGGTGTCGGCCAATTCGATCATGCAGGGTGTGTCGACGGTGAGGTTCGGGGCACCGTTGGCGAACGGTACGTCGCTCTGAAGGGCCGCGTAGCAGTAGATCTGGCTCGGTGCGATGTTGTCGTCGTTGTCACGGAGGCCGGCTTCGAACGAGGCGACGGTGTCGTGGACAGCCGATGCCTCCTGGTAGGCCTCGGTCGAACCGCACCACACCATCACCAGACGGTCGCATCCGTTCTCAGTACGGAAGTTCTCGATGTCGGCGATCAGGGCTTGGGCCTGATCCCACTTGGAGTCGATGTCCTTGACCCTCACGCCGTCGAGTCGAGTGACCCACTTCTTGTCGAACACCGCGTCCATCGCGGTGATGCCTTCGAGTTCCCCGGAGATGGCCGACAGGTCGGACCCCTCGAGGACTCCGGCGGTGCGGGCGGCTTCCAGGGCGTTGGGGGAGATGGGGTCCCAGCCGCCGAACACGATGTCGTCGAGTTCGGCCAGCGGCACGAACTCGCGGATCAGTGGATTGCGGTTCTCCTCGCGGGTGCCGAGGCGAATGTGGGCCATCTGTGTGACCGAGCCGATCGGGGCGTTGAGGCCCTGGCGGGCGGCAAGAACGCCGGCCATGAATGTGGATGAGACGGCGCCCATGCCCGGGGTGAGTACCCCGAGCTTTCCGGTTGCCGGTGCGATGTTTCGTGAAGTCATGGCCCCACCATAAGCATTACTTCACCTACAGGAGAGAAACATTAGAAAGACTGAACTATCCTGCGGGGGTGTCCCATTCCCTCCCAGACCTGTCGATTCGCCAACTCGAATACCTGGTGGCGGTGGCCGATGCCCCGAACTGGGCTTCGGCCGCGTCGGAGGTCGGAGTCAGTGCTTCAGCCCTCTCCCAGGGACTCGCCGAACTCGAGCGTCGGATCGGCGTGCCCCTGTTCGATCGCCTCGGCCGCCGCCGGGTGATCCGTCCAGAGGTCGACGCCGTCCTCGCCCATGCTCGACAGGTCGTGTCCCTCACCGCCGACCTCGCCCGGTGGGCCGACCGCACACGCGAGGGCTCGGCCGGACGACTCCGAGTCGGGATGATCGACGCCGCGGCGGTCGGGCACTTCCCCGAGATACTCCGCAGCTTCCGAGTCGATCATCCCGGAATCGACATGCGCCTGGTGGTTGCCCCCTCGTCTGGTCTGATCGACGGCCTCATCTCCGGGTCGATCGACGTGGCGGTCTGTGTGGAGCCACCGAGCCCGGTGCGCGGGATCGACACGGCCCCGCTGTTGGTGGAGGACCTCGCTGTGTACGGTCCCGATCAGGTCGTCGAGCAACCGCCCGCCCAATGGGGTCCTTGGGTTCTGTTCCCCGAAGGCAGCCACACGAGGTCGGTGATCGTCGAAGCGTTGATGGAACTAAACGCGCCGATCGATGTGGTGGCCGAGTCCCATCAGCCCGATGTGTTGCGGGAGATGGTCGGACTCGATCTCGGCTGGACGGTGCTTCCCACTGTGCAGGGAGAGGGCCCCGGGCCGCGGCTGGCCCGCGGCGCCACGGTCGCTACCCGCCAGTTGGTGATGGCCAAGAGAGACGGAGCGGCGACCAGCCCCGCGATCGACCTCCTCGATCGGGCGTTGAGAGGCTGACCACGCCTAGGCTCGTGCCGACCGCGTATCGAGGAGACAGACATGAGCAACGCCGCCGCTGCCTACGAACTGTTGAAGGCCACCGAGGGCAACGATGAGGGATCCGGTGAATGGTTCCAGATCACCCAGGATCAGATCGACCAGTTCGCCGATTGCACGATCGATCACCAGTTCATCCATATCGATCCGGAGAGAGCCACCACCGAAACCCCGTTCGGCGGGACCATCGCCCACGGGTTCCTCACCCTGTCGATGCTCACTCATCTCACCTCGTCGATCTCCAGTGATCTCCCGCCCATGAACGGCGTCCTGATGGGTATCAACTACGGGTTCGACAAGGTCCGCTTCATCAATCCGGTCAATTCGGGTAAGCGAGTACGAGGTCGCAGCGTCGTCAAGAGCGTCGAACTCAAGGGATCGGCCATCAACTCGACCCGAACCATCACCGTCGAGATCGAAGGTGTCGAGAAGCCGGCGCTCGTGGCCGAGTGGATTGGCCGGATCGTCTTCGACTCGTGAACGACTTTCCGATCCGGGTGGGCAGCATGCTGTTCACGCTGGTCGATCCCGAACCCGGACACGAGGTCGAGTACAACCGGTGGTACGAACGCGATCACTTCTATGCCGGCTGCATGGTGGGGCCGTGGTTGTTCGCCGGCAAGCGCTG
>JAJCXX010000062.1 GCA_029263195.1 Acidimicrobiales bacterium | reverse complement strand
GGCAACCGAGGCCGACCAGGCCCTGGCTGCTCGAGCCGCTGGCTGCCCGGCCGACCTCTTCGCCAAGGAGTGCCGCGAGTGGGTGGCGCGCCACCGCCGCGACTCAGCCGAGGAGCTCCACGCCCGGCGCCGGGCCGCCCGCGGCGTCAGCGACTGGATCGACAGCGAAGGCATGTTCAATCTCAAGGCCCGTCTCGATCCCGAGGCGGGGGCCGTTTTCAGGGCCCGTCTCGATCACCGCACCGATCAGCTCTTCAACGACGACGGCGGCCGAGATGGCGGAGCCGCATCGCAGCGCACGTCTACCCAACGGCGAGCCGATGCCCTGGTCTCGTTGGTCGGGGTTCGATCAACCGACGGGGCCGACGGTGATTCGTCCCCGGCCACCGGGTCCGGCTCCGTCAGGCATCCCAAGCATCAGATCACGGTCGTGTCCGATATCAGCCGCCTCCGGTCCGAGCAGCCGGAGGGGGTCGCCGAGATCATCGGTGTATCCGAACCGGTCCCCCAGTCGATGCTCGAACGCATGGCATGCGATGCCTCGATCACAGGCGTCTTGTTCAACGGCCCGGGTCGGCCCATCTACGTCGGTCGCACGATTCGCACCGCGGCCCCGGCCCAATGGACCGCCCTGATAGCTCGCGACAAGGCGTGCGTTGGCTGCGGCGCTCACGTCAACCGTTGCGAGGCCCACCACATCAAGGCATGGCAGGCCAACGACACCACCGACATCACCAACCTCGTTCTGGTGTGCAGCCGATGCCACCACGACATTCACGACCGCGGCATGGAGCTCCACCAGGTCAACGGCAAATGGCAGCTCCGATTGCGATCTCAGGCCGGTGGCTCGACTCCGGGCGACACCCGGCGAAGACCACATCGGGCCCAGGTGCCCGCGCCTGCGAATCTAGATCAGTCGATATTCGGTGAGGTCAGACGTTTCACCAAACGTTCCAGCCCCACCACCCTCGAACCCTTGACCAAGATCGCGGTTCCGGCAGCCGGTTCGCCGATCGCCGCCAGGGCCCCGGCAATGTCGGGCACCTGATGGCCGCCGTATCCCGGGGCATCAACCCCGATAACCCGAATACCGAGGTCGGCGGCAAGCGATGCGATGCGGTAGTGCTCGACTTCGGCGCTGGAACCGAGTTCGGCCATCACCCCGAGAACGGCGATCCGATCGTCGGCCGGTAGTGCGGCCAGCGACTGCAGGGCGGCCTCGGTCGACATCGGATTGGCGTTGTAGGAATCGTTGAGGATCACCCCACCACCATCGAGGCTCAGCAACTCCATGCGAAGCGGCGACAGCACCGGGGCGGCCAGCCCGGTGGCTACCTGATCGAGCGAAAGTCCCAGATGAAGCCCCACAATGGCAGCGGCAAGGGAGTTGCCCACCAGGTGAAGGCCCCGGGCGCCCAAGGTCACGTCGGCCGAGCCGTGTGGTGTCACCAGCCGGAAGCTCGGCACGAGCTCATCGTCGAGCACCACCTCATCGGCCCACACGTCGGCCCCCATGTCGGCGGCAGCGTGAGCCCCGGCCGCGGAGAAGGTCTGCACCTCGGCTTTGGTGCTGGCGGCCATGGCGGCAACCAACGGCACGTCGGCGTTGAGCACGGCCAGGCCATCGGCGGGCAGCGTCTCGACCAGCTCGGCCTTGGCACGGGCCACCGAATCCACATCGCCGAACTCCGAGGTGTGCGCCACCCCGACCGTGGTCACCACGCCAACGCGGGGCTGGGCGATATCGCAGAGATGGGCCACGTCGCCGATGCCACGAGAACCCATCTCGACCACCACGGCACTGGCATCATCGGGAGCACCGAGAAGAGTGAGCGGCACTCCGAGCTCGTTGTTGAATGAGCGAGTGTTGGCGTGGGTCAACATCGCCTCGCCCAGCACCGAAGCGAGAAAGTCCTTGGTGGTGGTCTTGCCCACCGACCCGGTGACTCCGATCACGGTCGCCGAGGCAAGTCGCCGGCGCGCCGCCCGCCCCAGATCCACCAAAGCCACCGCGGTATCGGCCACCTCGATGGCCGCCACGGCTGCCTCACTCGCCTCACTCGCCTCACGCGCTCCAGCTGCCTCGGCCCCAGCCCTAGCGGTCAGGTAGGCCACTGCGCCGGCTTCGATTGCGGCACCGATGAACTCGTGGCCATCACGTTCGGCCACGATCGGCACGAATAGGCAACCCTCATCCGGGGAGATCTCTCGGCTGTCCTGGGTCACCATGTCGATCCCGACATCAGGGCCGCGAAGAACACCGCCAACCGATTCGGCCACGGCCGCTGCAGTCCAGTGCATACGGGCAGTGTTGCACCACCCGAACGGTTTGCGGCGCACCTGAGGTCCAACAGCGGAGCCCGGCGGGACTAGCGTCGTGGCGATGTCCGAAACTCCCCCGTCCACCGATTTGTCTTCCGGAGATGGCGCCGCCGCGCCGTCTGGCAAGGTCCGACTCGTCGTGCTCTTCGGCGGGCAGTCGGCCGAACACGACGTGTCGTGCGTTTCGGCCCGCCACGTGGTCGCCGCCGCCGACCCGGACAAGTACCTGATCGAGCCCATCGGTATAGACCGCGCCGGCATCTGGCACCGAGACAAGCTGCCTGCTTCTACCGCCGCTTCATCGGCCTTTGCCGGCAATGCAACGACAAGCATCGACGAGCGGGCCGTCGGTGAGCTCCCCGAGCAGCTCACCGTGGGAGGCGAGGCGATCGACGCGCTGCCATTCATCGCCGGGAAGACCGCCGTCAACACCGGGACGACCTCAGCTGATGATTCGGCAATTCCGACGGTGGTGTTTCCGGTGCTGCACGGACCGATGGGCGAGGACGGCACCGTGCAAGGCCTGCTGGAGTTGGCCAACGTGGCCTACGTGGGAGCTGGGGTCCTGGCGTCGGCGTTGTGCATGGACAAGGTTGCGGCCAAGGCCCACCTGGCGGCGAGCGACATACCCCAGGGCGACTACACCTGGCTCACCGTCGACGGGCCACGAGATGCCGACGATGCCGCAGTCTTCCCCGACGGCACTTCCGTCAGCATCGACAACGCGGCCCAACGGGCGGTCGATCAGCTCGAGCTGCCTTTGTTCGTCAAGCCGGCCAATATGGGATCGTCGGTCGGGGTGTCGAGAGCCTCCACCGTCGAAGAGACCGCGGCGGCCATTGCGTTCGCGGCTGACTACGACCGCATCGTCATCATCGAAGAAGAGATACGGGGCCGCGAGATCGAGGTGGCGGTGCTCGGCAACGACACACCGGTGGCGAGCATTCCGGGCGAGATCGTGCCCGGCGCCGAGTTCTACGACTACGCCGACAAGTACGACGACGGCGCCGAATTGAGGGTGCCGGCCCCGCTACGGCCCGATGAGGTGGCCGATGCGCAGGCGATGGCGGTGGCGGCCTTCAAAGCCCTGCGAGTGGAGGGCCTGGCCAGGGTCGACTTCTTCTTCGAGGACGGTCTGACGGGATCTGATGGTCGCCGGCACGGCGATCGGGGCTGGATCATCAACGAGCTCAACACGATGCCGGGGTTCACCCCGATCTCGATGTATCCGAAGCTCTGGGCCGAG
>JAJCXX010000061.1 GCA_029263195.1 Acidimicrobiales bacterium | reverse complement strand
CCACCTTGAGAGGGTGGCGTCCTAGGCCGCTAGACGAACGGGGCTAGCCGAGCCGCCGAAGCGGTCGTTGGCTCAGGGAGTGTAGCCGCGGCCCCCGACCGGCCCAACGCGTTTCAGGCGGCGAACGAGGGAGAGATCAGCGCGCCGTTCTCGATCTCGAGCTTGGCGACGAAAAGGCTCCTGGCACCGTCGGGATAGCCGATGCCGCTGGCAGTCCAGGCGTGATACGCCACGAAGCCGGCCCCGCCGTCGGCCTGGGGCACGAACTCAGCTCCTCCCGGCCCCCACACGTCGTCGTAGGACGACAGCCACGGGCCCGGATCCTTCTCGCACGGGCCGATGATCGAATCACAGATCGCATGACCGACCGCGTAGTCGTCGGTGTCCCATCGGTTGGCCGAATAGAGCAGGTGGTAACGGTCGGGTCCGTACGCGATTGTCGGCGCCTCGACTACGTCTCGCTCCCACCACAGGTCGTTGCGGATCAGCTCCGATGCGTCGCCCGCCACCGTCAGGCCATCGGGCGTGAGGGGCTGGCTGTAGATCACGGTCGGCAGTCCGCAACAATTGCCGTCGGACTTCCACAGCAGCCAGAGCGAGCCATCCCGATCAACAACCGGACTGGGGTCGATCGATCCGCCGTGCTCCAGATCACAGACCAGCGGCTCGCTCGACGAGTCGACGAACGGTCCCTCTGGGCTGTCGGCACTCGCCGCCGAGATGCACTGTCGTCCCGAAGCGCTGTGTCGCGTCGAGTACCAGAGCACGAATCCGTCGCCGACCGGCGAGACACTCGGCGCCCAGACGTGACCCCATTCGCTCCACGCCGGAAGCTTGGGAAGCACATCGCCCAGGTAGCGGCCCTGTCCCCCCGAAACAGCCCTCATCAGCGGTACGTGAGACGTGAAGGTGTTGGTGGCATACGCGTAGTAAGTGTCGCCGACCCTCATCACGAACGGGTCGGCGAAGTCGCCTGCGAAGACCGGAGCCCCATCGGCTTTGAGACGTGCCGCGGAGCCCACCGGCTGGCCCTCACCCCGGGTCACCTCACGCTCGGGGGCGGAGTCAACGACATCGGGCAGGGAAGTCGTCGTGGCTGTGGTCGCAGGGGTCGCGGTGGTCTCGGGCGGAAGTGCCGCTACCAGACCCGAATCCTCGGTGGCGGCACCCGCCGCGCACGACGACGCGAGAGTCGCCAGGACCATGAAGATCGATGCTGTTGGCCTCACCGGTCAATTGTCGGCACGTTTCACCGAAACATTCGCCGAGCGACACTCTCGCCGTGTCGCGATTTTGGCTCGGGGAGGAGGACTTGAACCCCCAATGACTGGACCAGAACCAGTTGTGTTACCGATTACACCATCCCCGAAGGACAACAGAAGCGTAGCTGCCTCCGCCACGGGTACCCACACCACATTCGGTTGAACGAGAGCAGAACCCGGCGTCAGCCGACACCGCCGAGCCAGTTGTCGACTCTGCGGTATCCGAGAACCCGACCCAACGAGACCGCCGCGGTTTCGCGCATCAGCTGACGCAACGACGAACTGCCCGACGTCGACGAGACGTTGGCCGACAGACCGACCTCCGACGCGATCTGCTCCAGTCGCAGCGCGTGATACGGGTCGGAAACCAGAACGACGGAGTTCAACTCGAGCAGACGCAGTTGACGGCTCGTGGCTGCCAACTGCTCCCAGGTCGACGCTCCGTCGGTGATCACGAGGAGGTTCGATTCGGGGACCCCAGCGCGCAGAAGGTATTCGAATCCGGCGTACCCCTCGGTGAACACGTCACCCTCGAGCTTCGATCCCGTGGTGACGATCAGTTCGGCGACTCCCTCCTCCCAGAGTTCCTTGGCGTGATCGAGCCGGGCCTCCAGCACCGGCGACGGTGTGCCGTTGTATTGCGCCGCGCCGAGCACGACGATGGCATCGGCCGGTGCGCGGTCGTCTGAATCGGAAGCCATGAGGACCTGCACGAACGTGATCGCCACATAGGTGAATCCGAGCGCCCCGACAATCAACCCCACCCGCAACGCGCGACGAGCGGACAGCCAACTGGGCCGCCCGAGCCGCATCGGTCAGCCTTCGAGCCTTGATCTGGCGGCGGTCAGCCGACCGAGACACTCATCACGACCGAGCAGGGTCATGGCCTGCCACAACGGGATACCGGACATTTGCCCGGTCAGAGCGACTCGCACCGGGGCCTGAGACATCACCCTCGCTCCGATCTCCTCGGTCAGAGAGTTGCCGATTTGCATCACCTTGGCCTCGATCGAATCAGGGTCGTCGAACGGGTCGTCGGAGAGCGCCAGGATCGCGTCGTCGAGCACCCTGTCGGCGACCCGGCCCTTCACCATGGCCTTGTTCCACGACTTCTCGTCGTATTCGGCCAATTCGTCGACGAAAATCCATCCGACCCACCTCGGTGCCTCCGACAGAGTCGAGATGCGCTGCTGGATCTCAGGAGCCAACGCCACCACCACCGCGGCGTCGAAGTTCTCGTCGGGATAGCCGACGTCGTCGCCGACCATGAACGGGGCGACCCGCTCGGCGAACTGCTCGGGGGTGAGGGCCCGGATGTAGGCGTTGTTGATGTGATCGAGCTTCTTCGGATCGAAGAATGCCGCCGACTTGTTGACGGTGTCGAGCGAGAACAGTTCGATGATCTCCTCGATCGGCCGGATCTCCTGATCGTCGGGAGGGCCCCAACCGAGAAGAGACAAGGCGTTGACCATGGCCTCGGGCAAGTAACCCCGCTTCACGTAGTCGGCGAGAGAAACATCGTCGCGACGCTTCGAAAGCTTCTTGCGGCGCTCGTTGACCAGCAGCGGAAGGTGGGCGTAGGTGGGGGGATAACCGAAACCGAGGGCATCCCAGATCAAACGAACCTTGGGGGTGGTGTTGAGCAGATCCTCGCCTCGGATGACATGGCTGATCGACATGTCGTGATCGTCGACCGCGTTGGCTATCAGAAATGTGGGAGAACCATCACCACGCCGAATCACAAAATCCTCGATCGTCTCGTGAGCGAACTCCACCCGCCCACGGATCACATCGTCGATCACGGTAACGCCATCGTCGGGGGCTCTGAACCTCACCACCACGCCCGGACCATCGGCCACACCGCGGTCGCGCGACCAGCCGTGATATCCCGACGTCAGACCGGCATCGGCCGCCAACCGATCCGACTCATCCCGAGTCAGATCGCAGAAGTAGGCCTGACCCGATGCCACCAACTGATTCACCGCGGCAACGTGAGCCACACGACGATCGGACTGGAACAACGGGCCTTCGTCCCAGTCGATTCCCAGCCACTCAAGTGGTTCGACGATCGCATCAACGAATTCCTGGGTCTTCAGAGACGCATCGGTGTCTTCGATGCGCAAAACCATCTGACCACCGGTGTGACGGGCAAAAAGCCAGTTGAACAGAGCCGACCTCGCACTACCGACATGAAGAAAGCCGGTGGGTGCCGGAGCGAAACGAACACGGGGACTGGTCACCCGGCGAGGCTACCGCCCGCCGAGCTGTGGTCAGGTCGCGAGACCCAACGGGCCACGCCAGTCGACGGCATGATCGGCCTCCACCGAACCAACCGACGAGCGAAGGGTCATCTCCGGCACCAGATCGGCGATATCTCTCGCCTGCCGGTAGTGGATCACCTGGTGATGAACCTCATCGAACATCTCGCGCCTGAACGTGACCAACTCTGCGGGAGCCTCACTGAGGTACCCGAAGATGGTGAGGGCCAGACGCAGATCGTCGACAACAGGACCGCGACCGAGAATCGACGCCCGCCGCAACGCCACCGAACAGGCGCCGGCGATGGCATCGGCTTCGTGCTCGCCGGGGGCCAACACCAGGCTGCCAGCGAACTGGCTGGAGAGCTTCAGGACGTAGCCCTGATCGGGACCCTGATTACCCAATGCCGGACCGGTCGGCTGAACGACCTCACCGACAACGTCGCCGGGCCGGTCGGCCAACCACTGCTGCGGGCGTCGGGGCGGCGACTGGTAGACCTTGTCGGTCATGGCACCTGCGGGAACGAACTCGGGAGCAGACATGCGAGCATGGTAGCCACCGGTCGGGCCGAGCTGCCGGGTCGAGCCCTATGCATCCTCGGCGGTGAGCATGGCGTAGACCAACGAGTCGATCAGGGCCTGCCACGATGCCTCGATGATGTTCTCGCTCACCCCGATGGTCGACCAGGTGCGGCGCCCGTCGGACGATTCGAGAAGCACTCTCGTGACCGCGCCCGTGCCCTTCTCGGTGTCGAGCACGCGTACCTTGAAGTCGGTGAGCACGACCGCATCGAGAGCGGGATAGATGCCGTTGAGCGCTCCGCGCACCGCGGCGTCGAGGGCGTTCACCGGGCCGTTTCCCTCGCCTACAGCGACCCGCCTCTCGCCATCGACCCGAAGCTTCACGGTGGCCTCGGTGTCGACATCCACCGTCACGTGGTTCCATGCCCGCGCGCCGGACCCCGAACGGTGGTCCATCGAGACCCTGAACGATTCGAGCTCGAAGAACGGCTGCACCCAGCCCGCCGCTCCCCGCAAAAGCAACTCGAGTGAAGCATCGGCGGCTTCGAAGTGATAGCCGGAATGTTCGAGCCGCTTGAGTGTGTCGATCACCTCGGAGAGCTTGGCCGGTTCGATCTCGATGCCGATCTCAGCAGCCTTCATCTCCAGAGACGCCCGACCCGCCATCTCCGACACGAGCACACGGGTGCCGTTTCCGACCGCGTCGGGGGCCACATGTTCATAGGCGTCAGGACGCCGGTTGAGAGCGCTGGTGTGAAGGCCGGCCTTGTGGGCGAAGGCGGACTTGCCCACGTAGGGCTGCTGGGCATCGACCGTGAAGTTCACCATGTCGGCGATGTTGTGGGCGACCGACGTGAGCAGCTCGATCCTGCCCTCGGGGAGCGCGGCCACGCCCATCTTCAATTCGAGATTGGCAATGATCGGAACCAGATCGCAGTTGCCGACCCGTTCGCCGTAGCCGTTGATCGTGCCCTGCACCTGGGTGGCACCCGCCCGCACCGCAGCGAGCGCGTTGGCGATTCCGCAGCCGGTGTCGTTGTGCAGGTGGATACCGACCGAGCAATCAACATGGCCGTCCACATCTCTGACCGCCGACTCGATGTCGGGGGGCAACGACCCTCCGTTGGTGTCGCACAAGACCACACATTCGGCGCCGGCCATCGCCGCGGCCTCCACCACCCGCAGGCTGAACTCCGGGTTGCGGCGGTAGCCATCGAAGAAGTGTTCGGCGTCGAAGAGGACCCGCTTGCCCTCGGCCACCAGATACTCGACCGAGTCGGCCACCATCGCCACGCCCTCGTCGAGCGTGGTGTTGAGGGCTTCGGTGACGTGATAGTCCCAGCACTTTCCGACGATGCATACGACATCGGTGCCAGCCCCGACGAGATTGGCGAGAGTCTGGTCGGAGTCGACCTTGCCCTTGGCCCTGCGAGTTGACCCGAACGCCACGAACTGGCTGGTGGTCAGGTCGAGCTCGCTGCGGGCCCGCCGGAAGAACTCATCGTCCTTCGGATTGGCTCCGGGCCATCCGCCTTCGATGTAGGCCACACCGAGCCGGTCGAGTTCGCGTGCGATACGGAGCTTGTCGTCGACAGTGAGCGAGATGCCCTCGAGCTGTGATCCGTCGCGCAGGGTCGTGTCGTAGATGTCGACCGCGGTTGGCCACGCCTCGTCACGACGGGGCGCCCTGCTGATCGTCGAATCGTCGGAGGTCACGAGGCGTGCTCGTTCCACGAGGAGTACTTCTCGTTGCGTCCCCTCACCACGTCGGCGTAGGCCTCGGCGATCGCCGCAGTACGCGGACCCGGGCATGCAATGTCGCGATCATCGACCGAGTTGACCGCGCTGACCTCGGCGGCGGTGCCGCACACGAAGATCTCGTCGGCGACGTAGAGATCGGATCGTGCCAGATCGGCCACCGCTATGTCGTAGCCAAGATCTTCGGCGATCGATATGACCGTGTCCTGGGTGATGCCGGGCAGCGCTCCGGAAGACGTGGGGGGTGTGATGAGGACATCGCCGCATCCAACGAACAGGTTCTCGCCGCTGCATTCGCTCACCAGGCCGGCGTTGTTGAGCATGATTGCTTCGTCGTAGCCCGCCCGCAGCGCTTCCATCTTCGCGAGGGTCGAGTTCGCGTAGTTGCCGGTGGTCTTCGACGCCGGCGGCATGATGTTGTGGTCGTGGCGGGTCCACGACGAAATCTTCATCCTCACGCCCTTGGTGACGGCGTCATCGCCCAGGTAGGCCCCCCACGGCCATGCCGCGATCGCCACCTCGGTCTTGCAATCCGCAGTGGCCAGTCCCATCTCTCCGTAGCCGTAGTAGGCAATCGGACGGACATAACACGACGGCAGTCCGCTGTCGGCTACGACCTGCTTGCAGGCGTCGACCAGCTCAGGAACCGAATACGGCATGTCCATGTTGAGGATCTTCGCCGACCGGTAGAGCCGCTCAATGTGCTCGGTCAGACGAAAGATCGCAGCCCCGCGGTCGGTCTCGTAGGCGCGGATCCCCTCGAACACGCCGGTGCCGTAGTGGAGGGTGTGGGTGAGAACATGAACCGTGGCGTCTTCCCACGGAACCATCTCGCCGTTCATCCAGATGTGGGACGTCGGTGTGATTGGCATGTGAACCCCTCTCAGAGCCGACCGACGATGGCATCGCCGATCTCGGTAGTTGTGCCGGTGAGCGACTCTGGATCACCGCAAGCCGCACGAATGCGGTCGGCGGCATCTGACTCACCGAGATGATCGAGCATCAACGCCCCCGACAATACGGCAGCGGTGGGGTTGGCCTTGCCCATGCCGACGATGTCGGGCGCTGAGCCGTGAACCGGCTCGAACATCGAAACCGAACCCGGATGGAGGTTGGCCGACGAGGCCAACCCGATGCCTCCGGAAACCGCACCGCCCAGGTCGGTGATGATGTCGCCGAAGAGGTTGTCGGTGACGATCACGTCGAAGCGGCCCGGGTCCTCCACCATGTAGATACAGCAGGCGTCGACATGGTTGTAGCCGGTGTCGATATCGGGATACTCCGCCGCCACCTCGTTGAAGGTCCTCTCCCACAGATCGCCGGCAAAGGTGAGCACGTTGGTCTTGTGCACCAGCGTGACGTGGCCGCGACGGGTCTTGGCCAACTCGAAGGCGTAACGGACGCACCGCTCGACCCCGCGGCGGGTGTTGACCGAGCCCTGCGTTGCGATCTCCTCGGGAGTGTTCTTGCGCAGGAAGCCGCCCTCGCCCGCGTAGGTGCCCTCGGTGTTCTCACGGATGACAACGAAGTCGTGGGACTCGGTCACGAACGGTCGCTGGTTGATGTAGAGGTCGAGAGCAAACCGCATCTTCAACAGAAGACCCCGCTCGATGAGGCCCGGAGGCACGTCGAGACTGCCCACAGCACCGAAGTACAGAGCGTCGAGCTCTCGCCACTCCTCGATCGTGGCGTCGTCGAGCACCACGCCGTCGCGGAGGTAGCGGTCGCCGCCCAGGTCGTAGTGCGACATCTGGAGCTCGACTCCGGCCGCGGCGATGACCTTCAGACCCTCGGCCACGACATCGGGACCGATGCCGTCGCCTCCCACGATTCCGACTCGGTGGAGGTTGCTCTCGTTGCTCATCTGACTCACTCGATGCTCGACTGGATATTGGGTGTATCGGGACAAAAAGAAACCGCCCACGGCAGTGGACGGTGAGAAAGCGCACGCCGGGTACCGACGTGCGCTACAGAATTGCGATTCTCGCTTCGAATACCATCCATCCGAGCTTATCCACAGCGGGTATCGAACTCAATTGGGGAGACGATGTCGCCGCCGGAGATACGCCCCCACGCCCGCACGGCCCGTCGGGCCGGTAGATTTTTCGGATGGCCGACCAGCATCTGCTCTCCCAGAGCGCCTTCGATCGTCTCAAGAGCGAACACGACGACCTGACCACCCGCGGCCGCATCGACATCGCTCGCAAGATCGAAACCGCCCGCGAACTCGGCGATCTGTCGGAGAACGGCGACTACCACGCGGCGAAAGAAGAGCAGGGGAAGATGCAGGGCCGCATCCTGCACCTCGCCGCGATTCTCGACAACTCCGAGATCGTCCCCGACGGCATGGGGGGAGGCGACATCGTTCGAGCCGGCTCGATCGTCTCGGTTCTCTACGAAGGCGACGACGAACCCGAGAAGTACCTCGTCGGATCGATCGAGGAGAAGCCTGAAGATGTGCTCGTCGTATCACCCGGCTCACCGATGGGGGTCGCCCTCCTCGACGCAGCCATCGGAGACGATCTCGAATACGAGAGCCCCGGCGGCGTGATCAAGATCGAGATCGTCGCGATCGACTGATCGATGACATCCAGCCCACCGATCCACCCGGACTTTGAACCGGCCCATCCCGAGATCGGCAAACCCCCGCTGCCGAGTGGCCGCCGAGTCGACCTCCCCGGCCGGGGAACAACCTTCGTTCGTGAGGTCATCGGCCCCGAAGGCGCACCGACCGTCGTCCTTCTTCACGGCTGGACCGTCACGGCCGCCCTCAACTGGGGCCAACTCTTCGGTCCGTTGAGCCGCCACGTCAACGTCGTTGCCATCGACCAGCGCGGCCACGGCGCAGGCATTCGCTCGCGCAAGAAGTTCCGATTGGAAGATGCCGCCGACGACGTAGCCGCTCTCGCCGACGCCCTCAAACTCGACTCGTTCGTGGCTGCCGGTTACTCGATGGGAGGTCCGGTCGCCCAGCTCGTCTGGAAACGCCACCGGTCGCGCGTGTCGGGCATGGTTCTCGCCGCCACGTTCGCCCGTCAGCCCATGAGCCGCGGCGAATCGGCCACGCTTCGTACCATCGGAACCGTCGGCCGACTGTCGCGACTCGCATCTCGACGTCGCCAACTCGATCTGCTCACACGGGTCGCCGCCAAGGACCCGATCACGCTCACCCGTCCTCCGTGGATGATCTCCGAGGTCAGATCAGGGTCGATCCCGATGATGCTGGAAGCGTCCGGCGCCATCGCCGGATTCGACAGCCGCGACTGGGTGGGTGGAGTCGACATTCCCCTGGGTGTGCTCATCACCAACGCCGACGAGATCGTCCTTCCCGACCGTCAACACCGGCTCGCCTCACTGGTTCCAGATGCCGAGATACGCCGTGTCGATCTCGGCCACGACGGCTGCGTCGTCGAACCCGATCCGTTCGTGCCGCCGTTCATCGAGCTAATCCGCCACGCCGCTGGGATGCGACCGGCCGTCGGCGGTTGAGGTCCTGAGATTCGATGACGCCGCTCAGGCGAATATGGCGTCGACGATGAAGAAGAGCACCACGACAATCGTGGCGACGGTGAGGGCGCGGAGGAAGAACAGAGATTTGGGTCCCACCTCGGTCTCGGAATCGTCTCCGGTCATCGGAGCAGAGCTTATGTGAGGCCGGCGTCTGTGGCGATCGAAACGGCCGCGGCCACCACGGCAGGACCGAATCGGGGGCCGGGGTCTCGTGTGAGTCTCTGAATCGGACCGCTCACTCCGACCGCAGCCACCACCCGACCTGCTGCGTCGACAACCGGTGCGCTGACCGACGCCACGCCCTGTTGTCGTTCCTCGACCGATGCCAGCCAACCGTCGGGGCCCACCTCTTCGAGAAGGACCCGACCTCCGGATCCGAGGCCCAGCGGGAGTATCTCTCCGGTGTCGACGATCGTGCGCAGTCCGTGGCCCGATTCCAGAGAAGCGAGGCAGACTCGTCTGTCGCCCTGGCGGACGTAGAGCTGGGCTGACTCGCCGGTCTGGTCACGAAGGCCGCCGAGGGCAAAGTTGGCGGCCTCGGCCAGCGGCCACGATCGTGATGCAGCGTGGCCGAGGGCCAGCAGTTGGGCCCCGAGAGCGAACCGGCCGTCGGGGTCGCGACGAATCAGGCCGTGACATTCGAGTGCCGTGGCCAGCCGGTGAGCGGTCGGTCGGGCCAGACCGGTGGCCTCGACCAGCCCGGCCAGAGCGAGAGGCTCATCGGCAACCGCCGACAATATGGCCGCGGCCTTGTCGATCACGCCCACACCGCTTATGGTGGATTCCATATTCCGGAATATACGTCTCATATAGTGAGATCGTCAACTACAGCGAGTTCAAAGACCATGAGCCAGCCAGAGCCAACCCATCCACCCCGAACCCTCAGCGAGAAGATCTGGGACCGACACGTCGTCACCCACGGCACCAACGGACAGCCCGATTTGCTCTACATCGATCTCCACCTCATCCACGAGGTCACATCACCCCAAGCGTTCGAAGGACTCCGCACCAGCAACCGTCAGGTCCGACGACCCGATCTCACCGTGGCCACCGAAGACCACAACGTCCCTACCGCCGACATTGACCAACCAATCGCCGACGAGATCAGCCGCATCCAGATCGAGACCCTTCGCCGCAACACCGAAGAGTTCGGTGTGAAGAACTACCCGATGGGCGACCCCGGACAAGGCATCGTCCACGTGATCGGACCCGAGCAGGGCCTCACGCAGCCCGGCACCACCATCGTGTGCGGCGACAGCCACACCGCCACCCACGGCGCCTTCGGAGCCCTGGCCTTCGGAATCGGAACCAGCGAGGTCGAACACGTCCTCGCCACCCAGACCCTCACCCAGGTCAAGCCCGGCACCATGGCGGTCACGGTCAACGGCGAACTACCCGCCGGGTCCACCGCGAAAGACGTCATCCTCGCCATCATCGGCCGCATCGGCACCGGCGGCGGCGTCGGCAAGATCATCGAGTACCGAGGAAGCGTGATTCGCGGACTCTCGATGGAAGGGCGAATGACCGTCTGCAACATGTCGATCGAAGGCGGGGCCAAGGCCGGCCTGATAGCACCCGACGAAACCACCATCGAATACCTGAAGGGTCGACCCCACTCCCCCGGCACCAACGACTGGGATGCCGCGATTGCCGATTGGGCCGATCTGGTCACCGATGAGAGCGCCACCTTCGACGAGGAAATCATCATCGACGGAACCGGCATCGTCCCCCACGTCTCGTGGGGAACCAACCCTGCTCAGGTGATGCCCCTTCACGGCAACATTCCCTCACCGGAGTCGTTCGACGAGCCGGGCCAGGGCGACACAGCAGCACGCGCTCTCGAATACATGGGACTCACCGCCGGTTCCCCGATGACCGAAGTGAAGGTCGACACCGTCTTCATTGGTTCGTGCACCAACAGCCGCATCGAGGATCTCAGAGCAGCGGCCGCGGTTGCCAAGGGCCGTCGAGTCGCCAACGGAATGCGCACCCTCGTCGTACCCGGCTCCTGGAAGATCAAGAAGCAGGCCGAATCCGAAGGACTTCACGAAATCTTTCGTGCCGCCGGATTCGACTGGCGAGAACCGGGATGCTCGATGTGTCTGGCCATGAACCCCGACAAGCTCAGCCCCGGCGAGCGCTCGGCCAGCACCTCCAACAGAAACTTCGAAGGCCGCCAAGGACGCGGCGGACGAACTCACCTCGTATCACCTGAAGTGGCCGCGGCCACCGCCATCGCCGGCACGTTCGCCACCCCCGCCGACCTCCCCGGAGCAGAATCATGAAGGCCGTACGAATCGTCTCGGGCACCGCGGTGCCGCTCGACCGAACCGACGTCGACACCGATCAGATCATTCCATCCGACTGGCTCAAGCGAGTCGAGCGAACCGGATTCGACAAAGGGCTGTTCTCGGAATGGCGCGACGATCGTCACTTCGTCCTCAACGACGAACGCCATGCCGGCGCCAGCATCCTGATCGGCGGGATGAACTTCGGCACCGGAAGCTCACGCGAGCACGCCGTGTGGGCCATCCAGCAATACGGCTTCGACGCCGTGATCTCGCCACGGTTCGCCGACATCTTCCGCAACAACTGCACCAAGAACGGGCTCGTTCCCGTCACCGTCGAGCCCGGCTTCGGAGAGAGACTCATGGCCGCAGTGCAGAACGACCCCACCCTCGAGATCACGATCGACGTGGAGCGCCTCACCATCGAAGCACCCGCGGTGGGAATGGAAGCCTCCTTCCCTCTCGACCAGGGAACCCAGGAGCGGTTCCTCGAAGGCCTCGACGACATCAGCCTCACCATGCGAGAGGTCAGCGCGATCTCCGACTACGAGGCGACCCGCCGACCCTGGTTGCCGGCATCTTCCTGACACTCTCAAGGGCCCGATGGCCGGCCTGAGCGGTCCGGCGCGAAAGAATCTCCGATATTCGGGAACCCATCGCGGGTCGACGACGTCTCATCGTTGACCAATCAAGAGACCCTCGGAGGCCTCTCATGCGCAAGTTTCTTCTATTGGTGACGGCACTCGGCCTGCTCGCCTCGGCCTGCGGTTCCGACAACCCCATCGCACAAGGACCCGACGGCTCGTCCCCGTCCACCACCACACCCGTGGTGGTCGACCTCGGTGATCAGCAGATCATCCTCACGTCGTCACTTTCCGGCTTCGACAACTGTGACGCCCTGCTCGACCACCTGCGCAGCACCGGCGCCGAACACGTCGGCCCCTACGGCTTCAACTCCAACGGCTGGTACGGCGGACCGGTTGCCTTCGCGGAGGGCGACAGCGTCACGGTGACGCAAACCGATGATGCGATTGGTGTGGCGGTAGAGCCCACCAGCGGCGCCGCTGATAGCGCCAGCAACGAGACCACGGCGGCAACACGCGTCGCGCAGGGAGGGTCCGACGGAGACCTGGTCGAGGGTGTCGACTTCTCCGGAACCAACGTCCAGGAAACCGGAGTCGACGAGGCCGACATCATCAAGACCGATGGCGAGCGCATCTACGTCGTCTCCAGCGGACAACTCGTGGTGGTCGACGTCGCCAGCCGTGAAGTGCTCGGCACGGTCGACCTCAACACCGGCTGGACCTCAGAACTGTTCGTTTCGGGCAACGAGGTCATCCACATCACCAGCGGCTGGAACGACGGGCCCTACCCCCTCGACGATGTAGCCGTCGGCGCCCCGGCGATCGGGGTCACCGAAGACGAGCTCTCGATCCTCCCGTACTACAACTCGGCCAACACCACCATCACCCGGATCTCGATCTCGGCCAGCGGCGCCCCCAGCGTCATCGAGAGCCTCGTCGTGGCCGGCGACTATGTGAGTAGCCGAGCCGTCAACGGCACGGCCCGAATCGTCCTGCGATCCAACCCCCAGGACCAGTTCCCGTTCGTCTACCCGGCCGGTCCGGCCGGCGAGGACCGGGCCACCGAGTCCAACAAGCAGGCGCTGCTCGACTCCCAGCTCGCCGATTGGCTGCCTTCCTACGTGAGCCTCGACGCCTCCGGGCAAGAGATCTCCTCCGGCCTCCTGTCGGACTGCGCCCGGACTCAGGCCCCGACCGAATTCGCCGGCTTCGGTGTTGTCTCGGTGCTCACCGTGGCGATCAACGGCACGATCGATCCGTCCAACACCGCCGCCGTGCTCGCCCCGGGTGAGACCGTCTACGCCTCCACCGATTCTCTCTATGTCACCACCACACGGTGGCTCGACAACACCGAGGTCGACGACGAGACCGCCTGGCAGGAGATCTGGGATGCCCGCCAGACCTCGATTCATCGCTTCGACATCCGATCCGACACCCACGCCACCTACGTGGCCTCCGGATCGGTTCCCGGCGACATCCACGACCAGTTCGCCCTGTCGGAGCACGAGGGCCACCTCCGAGTGGTCGCCACCACCGGTCAGCCTTGGGACGACACCTCCGAGAGCGTGCTCCATGTGCTGCAAATCACCCCCGACGGCCTCGCCGAGGTGGGCAGTGTGGGCGACATGGGCAACGGTGAGACGGTCCAGTCGGTGCGCTTCGACGGCGACACCGGCTACGTCGTCACCTTCCGCCAGGTCGACCCGTTCTACACACTCGACATCTCCGACCCGACCAACCCACTCGTTGCGGGCGAGCTCAAGATTCCCGGGTTCTCGAGCTACCTCCATCCGATCGGCGACGGCATGGTGATCGGAGTGGGATCAGCCGGCGACAACGACGGACGGATCACCGGAGCAAAGGTCTCGTTGTTCGACGCCTCCGACATCGCCAACCCGATCGAGGTCGCCGTCTGGAGTGCCCCCGACAGTTGGAACGGAATCGGCTGGGACCACCGCTCGTTCCTCTGGTGGGGCGCCGAGAACACCGCCGTCATCCCCGTCAGCATTGGCGGCGACAACTGGTCCGGAGCAGTCGTTCTCGAGGTACTCGACGGATCGATCACCGAGTTGGGCCGCATCGATCACCTCGACGATGGTGTGGTGCCGGGCCAGACTGATTGCGCTGAACTCGGAATCGACGACGTGCCTGGAGCCGAACAGGGCGACTTCGAGACTGAACTCGCCTACATGGTGGTCGAGGGTTACGCCAAGGTCCTGCGCTGCGACTCCAACGATCAGGGCGGCGCAACGGGATTCGATTGCAGCCCCGAGCCTTGGCTGCTCGACGAAGCCGCCAACGTCGGCATACAAATCGAGGACGGGCAGCGGATCGAGATCTGCTGGCCGGTGGGAAATGATGTCCAACAGATCGCACGAACCATGATGCTTCCCGGAGGAGAACTCTGGTCGATGAGCGTCATGTACGGCGACCTGTCAGGACAGGCGGAAGCGAGATTGCAGGTCAACGACCTGAACTCCCTCACCCGGCTAGCAGCGCTCGACCTCTGAGCCAACCCAGCATCCTCCCCGCGACGGTCCGGCCTTCAGCGAGGCCGGACCGTTCGCGTACGCTACGTTCACTTCGAGATCTCGAACGGAGACGCCAATGACAAGCTCAGCTTCCAAGTTCGTCAGACTTCTGAAGATTGTCGTGGTCGCCGCGATCATCATCACCTTGGTGCGCCGATTCCGCGGGCAGTCCACACCCGACGCCACCGGTCAAGCCCGCTGGCAGCCGTTGGTGGAGCCGACGCCACCCCCGAAGCGATCCCAGCCCGTGAAGTTCGCCGAGCCCGCCGACGCAGAATCGGCCGACGCCGAACCGGAGCCCGGCACGCAGTCGTGGGTCGAACCCGACAAGGGCGAGTGTCCCGCCAGCCATCCGATCAAGGGAAACGCCGACTCGGGAATCTTTCACGTTCCCGGCGGCCAGTCCTACGAGCGCACCGTCCCTGAACGCTGCTACGCCACCGCCGAAGACGCCGAAGCCGACGGATTCAGACAGGCCAAACGCTGATCAGACCAGGTCGATCGCCCGCACCGAGGTGATGTGCGGGTGAGCCCGCAATGCGTCCTGCACTCTCACCGGGGTGGGTCCATCCGTGGCCACCACCATCAATGCGGCCACCCCGTCGGTGGTCTCTCCAATGTGCATGTTGGAGATGTTGACACCGGAGTCGCCGAGCGCCGAACCGACGATCCCGACCATGCCAGGGGTGTCGTCGTTGCGCACAACCAGCATGTGGTGTCCGGGCCGGATCTCCAGAGTGTGTTCGTCGAGACCGATCAGCCGCATTTCGTAGTCAAGCGGCGAGATGGTGGCCGACAACGAATGGCCGCCGCCGCGCAAGGTGACCACACCGGTTGGGGTACCCGCCTCGCTGACAGTGATGGTGCGGATCTCAAGCCCGCGTTCTGACGCGAGCGTGAGAGCGTTGACGTAGCTCGCCGGCTGCTCGTCGACCTGCGACATCAGGCCCTTCACCGCCGCCAACACCGCGTACCGGGTATCGACATCGGTGACCTCGCCGCGGAATTCCACATCGAGAGTGCCGGGGATACCGTCGACGAGACAGGCAAATATCGAACCGAGCATCTCAGCCAACGGCAGGAACGGCTTCAACACCTCGGAGACCTCGGCGGCATCGACGTTGACGGCGAACGGAACGAACTCACCGGCCAGCGCCAAGTGCACCTGCTCGGCGATCGCCAAACCTGCTTTGTCCTGAGCTTCCCGGGTGCTGGCCCCGAGATGCGGAGTCACCACTACACCCGGCAGCCCAAACAACGGAGAGTCGGTGCAGGGCTCGGTTTCGAACACATCAAAGGCCGCGCCTCCGACCCGGCCGTCGCTGATGGCATCAGCCAGGGCCAGCTCATCGACGATGCCGCCACGGGCGACATTTACGAGCCGCAGACCGGGCTTGGCCTTGGCCAACAATTCCTTCCCGACCATGCCCATCGTGTCTGGTGTTCTCGCCACGTGAATGGTGATGAAATCGGCGGCAGCCATCAGTTCGTCGAGATCAAGAAGTTCGATACCCAGCTTTCGCGCCACGTCGACAGACACGAACGGGTCGAAGGCCGCGATCTTCATGCCGAACGCCGCCGCCCGCTGAGCCACCAACTTGCCGATGCGGCCCAGACCGATCACCCCCAGGACCTTGTCGCTGAGCTCGACCCCCTCCCACTTCGAGCGCTCCCAACGACCCTCGCTCAACGCCGCATGGGCCTGAGGGACGTTGCGGGCCTGAGCCAACAGCAGGGCCATGGTGTGCTCGGCCGCCGACAAGATGTTGGATTGAGGGGCGTTGACCACCATCACTCCGCGAGCAGTCGCGGCCCGTACGTCGACATTGTCGAGGCCAATGCCGGCCCGCCCGACCACGATCAGATCGGAGCCGGCCTCGACCACCTCGGCCGTCACCTGGGTCGCCGACCGAATGATCAGCGCCGCGGCACCGGGGACGGCTTCCACGAGCTGGTCGGGGTCGAGCCCGGTCTGCACGTCGACTTCACAACCCGATCGGCGCAGCAGGTCGAGCCCGTCTTCGGCAATTACTTCGGTGACAAGAACTCTCTTCATGGGAACATCATCTCCTCTGGCATCTCCTCTGGCCGGTCATTCAGCGACGGATCTCGACCGGCGGCAGTTCACCGTCGGGGGTGAATCCCAGAATCTCCCCGAAGAATGCCAGTTCGGCCTCGAGCGCGGCGACGATGTTGTCGGCCGCCCGGAAACCGTGCTGCTCACCTTCGAACAAGAGGTAGGCAACCGGAACACCCTTCGATTCGAGCGCAGCGACGATCATCTCGCTCTGGTTGGGCGGCACGATCTGATCTTCGGATCCCTGCAGAACGATCATCGGACGATCGAAACCGTCGACGTGATGGATCGGTGAACGGGCCTCGTAGATCTCGCGGGCGTCGGGCCACGGACCAACCAACGTGTCGGTGTAACGAGACTCAAACTTGTGGGTGTCGGAGGCCAACGCCGCCAGATCGGCCACGCCATAGCGACTTGCCCCCACCGCGAACACATCGTGAAAGGCGAGAGCCGACAGGACGGTGAAGCCCCCGGCCGAACCGCCGCGGATCATCAGACGGTCGCCATCGACATCGTCGTGATCGACCAGATACTTCGCCGCGGCCACACAATCGGCGACGTCGGCGACACCCCACTGGCCGTCGAGCGCCCGCCGGTAGGCACGTCCGTAGCCGGTGGAACCGCGGTAGTCGACGTCGACAACGGCTACTCCACGAGAAGTCCAGTAGAGGACACCGAGTTGCAATTGTCGGCGCGCTTGGGCCGTCGGGCCTCCGTGGGCAAGCACCAACAACGGAGGGAGCGCATCATCGGGGCCGACGTGATGGGGGTTGAGCGGAGCGAAGTAGAGGGCGTGGGCCACCGCGCCGTCGGCGGTCGGATAGGTGATCGGCGTGGGCTCAACCAGGAACCCCGGATCAACCGGCAGGTCACGAAACGTCGCCACCTCCTCACGTCGTACGCCGCCTTGTTGATCGAGATGGATCTGCACCAGCACCGATTCATGTCCCCAGCCTGCACCGATGTAGGCGAACCCATCGGACGTGGCATGCAACGACGAGATCGAAGTATCGAGCATCGCCAGGGTGCTCCCGTCGATCACCAGCTCATCCCCCCCGGGCATCCCGGCCACGGCGGCCACATGCTCGCCGCTCACCGACCAGCGCTGCATTCCGAACACCCAGGGCGGCGTCGCGATCTCAAAGGATCCCCCGACGACAGCGGTCAGCGATCCGGATTCTGGGTCGACCTCGTGGAGATTCCACCAATCATCTCGGTCGGTGCACACCAAGAGCCGCCCGTCGGCCGACCAACCCGGCTCGCACAACGCCTCGCTGCCGTTGCCGACCAGACACCTCGGGCCGACAATGGCCCCGCTGGAGAAGTCGGCAATCCACAACTCGGTTACGTCCCACGGCATCGACGGGTGGTCCCAGGCCACCCACACCAACTGGTCGCCCGCAGGTGAGATCCTCGGCGACATGACGAAATCGCTGCCCTGCCAGAGCACCATGGTCTCGCCGGAACCACTGGTGGGCACCGCCACCAACTCGTTGACCGGTTCGCCCTCCTCGACGTGACGTTCGCGTACCGCCACCAGCCAGTTGCGGTCGGGCGTGACAACGAAATCGGCATAGCGATGGCTGCTGTTGGAGGGCGGCTCCGGAGTGAGGGGTTCCGGTTCGCCTTCGCCACTGATTCGTCGGATTCGTTGATCGGCCAGCTCGACGTAGAAGAGCGACCCGTCCGAAACGGTCCACGCTCCCCCGCCATATTCGTGGACGAGCGTCCGGGCGTAGGCATTCGGCGGGGTGACCTCCACGACCCGCCCATCGCGCCGACACATGATCGCGACCCGGCCACCTTCGTCGGGTCGGGCCTCCGACCACCAAAGATCGTCGCCGTCGACACAAAGTCCACCCACGCCGACCGCTCCACTGACGAGAGACACCGCCGAGATCGGCGAAGGCCATTCGCCGTAGGGCTTCAACGTCGGGCCGGCGGCCTCGGTCACGAACGGCCGAGAAGATCGGCCATGCGGCCGACGCCGTCGGCCAGATCGTCGTCGCCCAGAGCAAACGACAGGCGGGCATACCCCGGGGAGCCGAAGGCCTCGCCCGGCACGATGGCCACCTTGGCCTTCTCGAGTATCACGGTGGCCAAGTCGATCGTGGTGGCGATGGTGCGGCCAGCGATCTCACGACCCAGAAGTGCCTCGAACGACGGGAACGCATAGAACGCACCCTGCGTCTCCGGACAGACAACTCCATCGATCTCGTTGAGCATGCGATGCATGGTCTGGCGGCGCCGGTCGAACGCCTCCCGCATCTGCACCACCGCGTCGAGAGGGCCGTTGAGAGCAGCAGCCGCGGCCACCTGGGCAACGTTGTTGACGTTGCTGGTGGAGTGGGACTGCAGGTTTCCGGCTGCCTTGATCAGATCGGTCGGGCCGGCCATCCACCCCACCCTCCAGCCGGTCATGGCGTAGGTCTTGGCCACGCCGTTGAGAACCACGCACCTGTCGGCCAATTCGGGCACGAGCACCGCTATCGAATGATGGGTCGCTTCGCCGTAGACGAGATGTTCGTAGATCTCGTCGGTGATAATCCACACCCCGTGCTCGACCGCCCAACGGCCGATCGCTTCAATCTCGTAGCGCGGATACACCGCTCCGGTCGGATTCGAGGGCGAAACGAAGATGAGCGCTTTGGTGTTGGGGGTTCGGGCCGCCTCGAGCTGATCAACCGTGACCCGGAAACCCGACGCGGAATCAGTTGGCAGAACCACGCTGGTGGCTCCAGCCAACGCGACCGGTTCGGGGTAGGTGGTCCAGTAGGGAGCCGGAAGAAGAACTTCGTCGCCCGGGTTGAGCAGCGCCTCCAGGCAGTTGTAGACCGCATGCTTTCCGCCATTGGTGACGATCAGGTTGGCCGGATCGATCTCGAGCCCACTATCGCGCCGAGTCTTGGCGACTATGGCCTCCTTCAGCAGCGGTAGGCCACCGACCGCCGAGTACTTGTGGTTGCTCGGGTCGCGACACGCCTCCACCGCCGCCTCAACCACATGGGCTGGAGTCGGGAAGTCGGGTTCGCCGGCCCCGAAGCCGATGACGTTGTCGCCTGCCGCCCTCATCGCCTTGGCCCTCACCGTGACCGCGAGCGTGGCGGACGGGGCGATTGCCCCGACCCTTCGTGAGATTCGGTCAGTGCTCATTGCAGGCTCGATTCCACAGAGTTGAGATGTACGGGCGCCTTCTAGGGGCGACGTGAGAAGCGTAGCCAACCCCGACACGTGAGTACCCCGAGATTTCGCCATGAAAAGCGCGCCGAACCGGCCCGGGAGATGCGAGAGTGGTCAGGTGAGCACTCCAGACATCGCCATTCCATCCCACATGCTTCCCGCCGACGGCCGTTTCGGCAGCGGGCCCTCCAAGGTCCGCCCCGAATCGGTCCGAGCGCTGGCCGACCACGCTGTCGACTACATGGGCACCTCACACCGTCAGGTCACCGTGCAATTCGTGGTCGCCGAGCTCCGCAACGGACTCTCGGAGCTGTTTGCGGCACCCGACGGCTACGAGATCATTCTCGGCAACGGTGGAGCCACCGGATTCTGGGACTGTGCAACTTTCGGACTGATCGAGCAGCGCTCGCATCATCTGTCCTTCGGCGAATTCGGCGGCAAGTTCGTGAAGGCCGCCGCCGGGGCGCCCCATCTCGACGAGCCTTCCGTCGCCGAATCCGAGCCCGGCACCCACCCCGAACTGGTCGCCGTCGACGGCGTCGACGCCTACTGCTATCCCCACAACGAGACATCCACCGGCGTGATGATCGATCCGGCCCGCCCCGACGACGCCGACGCGATCACCCTCGTCGACGCCACCTCGGGAGCCGGGGGTCTGCACTTCGATCCTCTGGCCACCGACGTCTACTACTTCTCGCCGCAGAAGGCTCTGGCGTCCGACGGCGGTCTCTGGTTGGCAATGGTGTCGCCGGCCGCGGTCGAACGGATCGAAAGAATCCACGCTTCCGGAAGGTGGCGGCCGGCTTCGCTCGACCTCAAGCTCGCCCTCGACAATTCCCGCAAGGACCAGACCTACAACACGCCGGCCCTCAGCACGATCTTTCTCACCGGTCAGACCGTCAGCTGGATCAACGACAACGGCGGACTCCCGTGGGCCGCGGCTCGGAGCGCCCAGTCGGCCGATCATCTCTATGGCTGGGCCGAGCAGAGTCCGGTCGCTTCCCCCTACGTCCAATTGGACTCACAGCGCAGCCGAGTGGTCGGCACGATCGATTTCGACAACTCCGTCGACGCCGATGTCATCACTGAAGTGCTTCGCTCCAACGGAATCCTCGACATCGGCGGTTACCGAAAGCTGGGCCGCAACCAGCTACGAATCGGCATGTTCCCCGCGGTCGACCCCGACGATGTCCTGGCTCTCACCGCATGCATCGATCACGTGATCGAACACATCGCCTGACTCGGACAATCAGGGGTTGATCCCAGGGAGCATCACCGGCTCGACGGCTGCTGTTCGGCGCGACTCCGAGAGTGTGAGCGCGGCCAGAACCACGTTGCGGAGCTCCGCGGGGTCGATGATCTCGTCGTAGCTCAGCTTCGACGCCGACCGGTAGGCGCTCTCGCTTTCGGCCCGTCCCAGGTTCGTTGCTGTGTCGCCATCGGCACCGACCGCATTGGCCGCGCCTCGAGCCCCCATGGCACCCAAGGTGGCTCCCGGGAAAGCGAAGCTCAGCGACTGGCCGTCGTAGGGATTCATGGCCATGGCGGAGCTTCCGAACCCAAACGCCTTACGAAGCGTGACATGAATCTTCACCGTGGTTGCTCGGCTCTGGGCCGCGAACATGCGGGCCCCGGCTCGCAAGATTCCGGCCCTCTCCGCCTCCGAACCGGCCAGCACACCAGGCGTGTCGGCCAGGAAGACCAAGGGCAGGTGGAAGCGGTCGCAAACCTGGATGAAGTGGGCGGCCTTGTCGGCGGCCTCGACGTTGATCGAGCCGGCCAGCACCATCGGCTGGTTGGCGATCACTCCCACCGGGTTTCCCCCGATCCGGGCCAGCGCGCACACGATCGATGAGCCGTAGTCGGGCTGCACCCTGAAGAACGACCCGCCATCGACGACCCGGCTGACCACGGAACGCACGTCGTAGGCGGCCGCACCGTCGCGGGGAACCAGATCGACGAGATCCTCGATCCGTCTCGACCCCATGTCGTCGGTCTCGCTCCGGGGCGGAGCTTCCCATGCCGACGATCCGAAGAACGACAGGTAGGTGCGCACATCCGCCAGAAGCGACAGGTCGTCGGTGGCGAGGTTGTGGATCAACCCACTGCCCACGGCCACTCCGGGCCCACCCAGATCAGCCTTCGAGATCTTCTCGCCGATCGCAGCCTCGACCACGGGAGGACCGGCCGTGAAGATGGCGGCATCTGGCGTCATCAGAGCGAAGTCGCACAACGGTGCCGTGATCGCGCCGTGCCCGGCCGATGGACCCATGACCCCGCACACCATCGGCACCAGACCCGACAGGCCCGCCTGTTCCTGGAGATCACCGGGGCCACCGCCGCCCGGATCACCGGGCAACGCCGGGCGATGTCCCGCTCCCTCAAGCAGCATCACCAAAGGAATTCGTTCCCGGCGGGCGATGTCGGCGAGGCGCCACCGTTTGCGGCTCGCGGCCGGGCCGATCGAACCGCCGGCCGAAGTGAAGTCCTCGGCACCCACCGACACCGGCCGCCCTTCGATTGTCCCGACCCCTGCCACCAGCGCGTCGGCGGGCACCGCTTCGGTTCCGGCAAGAGTGCCTATCTCGGTGAAGGAGTCAGGGTCGAGTAGTGCCGCCACTCTGGCGCGGGCGTCGAGGCGCCCCTTGGTGTTGTGGCGAGCGAGGCGGTCGGTACCACCCATCGAGCGGGCCGCATCGAGCCGCTGATCAAGATCGGTGAGAGCACCGTCCCATGGGTTGTCGCCGGTGGCCATTGGCAGGTCAGGGGGTGATGTCGAGGACGCCGCGGGCCAGTCGGCCCTCGTGCATGTCGTGAAGGAGACCATGGACGTCGTCCATCGGATAGACCCTGGTGACCAACTCGTCGAGCTTGAACTTCCCAGCCAGGTACAACTCGGCGTAGAGCCGAATGTCTTGTTGAGGCCGACTCGATCCGTAGCGACAGCCCATGATCGTCTTGTCGTTGTAGAGCGATTCCGGGGTGAACTCGATCTTGGTGCCAAACGGGGTGACGCCCAGGATCACGAACGTGCCGTCCCACTGGAGCATCGCTATGGCCTGCTCCATGAGCTGCTTGGCTCCCACACACTCGAACACGTAGGCCGCGCCTCCCCCGGTGAGGTCCTTCACCGCCGCGACCGTGTCGTCGACCTCGGCCGGGTTGAGGAAGTGGGTGGCCCCGAACAGCCTCGCGATCTCCTCCTTCGCCGGGTTGGTGTCGACCGCAATTATCGGGTGGGCGCCAACCATCGCCGCGGCCTGTATCGAGTTGAGGCCGATACCTCCGACCCCGATCACGACCACCGAAGCTCCGACTTCCACCTTGGCCCGGTTCAGCACCGCTCCGGCACCGGTGAGCACGCCACATCCGATCAGCGACGCCGAAGGGAACGGCACCTCTTCGGGAATCGGCACTGCCTGCTGGGCCTTCACCACCGTGAACTGAGCGAACGACGAGACGTTGGCGAACGCGTAGTGCTCCTCACCCTGGTAGGTAAACGGCTTGGGATAGTGACCGAATGAACGGCGGCACATGGTGGGCTTGCCGGAGTCACAGAAGCGGCAATGTCCGCAGTTGCCCAATGTGGATATCACCACGTGGTCGCCCAGCGCGACCTGAGAGACGCCTGGCCCGATCTCCTCGACGATTCCCGCACCCTCGTGTCCGAGCACTGCCGGCGTCATGAACGGAATGGTCCCCTCGACCACTGCCACGTCGCTGTGGCACACCCCGCTGTTGACGATCCGTACCCGCACCTCACCCGGACCGACTTCCTTGACTTCGAGATCCTCGACGACAGACAGATCCTCGCCGTCCCAGATGATGCCCTTCATGTTTGCCCCCAACGTGGTCTGCCGCGGACATTATCCCTGCGGCGGATCAACCGCTAGATGACAGCGAGCACCAGAAGGTTCCAGACCACCACGGCGAGATACCAGCCAGTGGCTCCCGTGAGCGCAATATTCGAGATGCGCGACTGCTCACATCTCATCAGGAGCAAGCCAATGATGATCAACACGGCCGCCTTGAGCAGAGACACCTGCCAGGCGCCGTCGATCAGCGGCTTCACGAACGGGTTTCCCTCGACCCCGCCCCGGCCGATGATCAAGAAGGTTGTGATCACATCGATGACGTTGAGAACCACGAGGCCGAGATACAGCGACCAACGCTGGTCGTCGAAGGTTCGACGGATCGTGATGACTGCTGGTATGGCCATTGCTTCACTCCACTCCGGCAACGCTTTGCATCGCACTTCTGAACCAATTCGGAATCGCCCTTCGCCACGACTGTACATTCCAGCAGACGGCAACGAAAGCCACGTTGTGTGGTTGTTGTGACCACTGTTCGCGCTCAGTTGAGCGTCGACCGGACCACATCGTCGTCGTGACCAAGGTCACAAGCACTCCCGGTCAGAGGGCGAGATCGAGGCGGAGCGACCATCACTCGCTCCCCCGAAGCCTCGACGACCCAACCGTCTCGGTCGAGGGCCGCGTTCGCTCTACTCGAGCCCAATCGCCTCGACGACAACGGCACGGCCGCCGCGGCCGAGCGCGAGAGGGCGAGATCGACCCCAACCGCCGACGGGAGCGAGAGCATCGCCGCCGCCGTGGCCGCGCCACACAGTCCGGTCATCGGATCAGCGGCGGCGTCAGCCACGAATAGTGGCTCGTCGCCACCGACCCAGAGTCCTCCGGCCACGGCTGTGTCGTCGCCGAATCCGACACGCATCCCCTCTGAGCCATCGCGGCCATGACCGGTGATCGACAGCCAATTGACCCCCGAGTCGACCACCGCCGCCGTGTCAATGCCCAGATTCGACATCGCACGCGGCCGGGAGGACTCGACCACCAGATCGGCCGATCTCATCAACCGGTCGAGAAACGCGATGTCGCCTCGTCGGGTCAGATCCACCGAGACACACTCCTTTCCCGCATTGAGAAGATCGAAGAACTCCCGCGGCCCCCGGCGAGCCCCATCCGGACGAACCCGCGACTCGATCTTCACCACCCGAGCACCGGCTTCGAGAAGCAGCGAAGTCAACAGCGGTCCAGCCCAGAGACCCGAGAGATCTACAACCAGCGGGCGCCTCACCACCGTCCTGCTCCCGCCAACCGCGAACTCGGTGGCCGGTGGACCTCCGACCGTCTCGCCGGTATGGGCCACGGCCAGACCCAGCAGCGCTCCCCTCTCGACTATCTCATCCGCGGGCGTCGAGCCGAGCAATCGCTCGATCGCACCCCATTCCGAAGGCTCGACATCGGCCTCGACCAGCGCCGGTAGCGAGGCCACGTCGTCCGGTCGAGGCAGGTTGAGCACCACCCACCCGTCGCTAGCTCGCACGAATCGTGCCGAGCCACCAACCGACACCGATCCATTGCGACCCAAGCCACCGATGGCCGCCCGCTCCCCCAACAGAGCGGGCCCGTCAACCGCGACTCTCTCTCCCCAACTCGAGGATGCGTCGGCCAGATCGCTCGCCCAGCGAGTCATGGCGACAGCCACCGGAAACGGTTCGAGTCGAGGGGGACCGGAGGCATCACCGGTGAGCGCCATCGCTCCGGAGGCGGCCCATTCGAACTCGCCGGAATCAACTTCATCGTGGCCTGGGGTCACATCGCCGACCGTAGCGGCCATCGGCGAGCCGACACGCTTTGGCACGAACCGTCCGACGCGCCAAGATGTCGCATCGGAGCATCAACTCGCCGCTACGAGCCACGGGGGTCACAACAATGGTCGAACTAAAGCCCGGAGCGAAGTTCCAGAGCGCCGTGTGTTCCACGCAGGTCATCGTGGTCAAGGGCGCCGGACCGGCCGACCTCCGCTGCGGCGGGTCACCGATGGTCGGGGCCGGGTCGCCGGCGATCGACGGGGTCCATTCCGACGACGCTTCCGGCGGAACGCTGCTCGGTAAGCGATACACCGACGAATCAGGTTCCATCGAATTGCTCTGCACCAAGGCGGGTTCCGGGTCCATCACCGTCGGCGACTCGACCCTCGACGTTGCCCAAGCCAAGACGCTCCCGGCGTCGGACTGAACGCCGAACCCATCATGACTTTGATGCTGCTGCTCGAGATGGCGGCCGGCGCCAACCCCCAGCGCACTGCCATTGGTTCAGCCGACTCCGGAATCAGCTACGAAGAGCTCCTCAGGAAGTCGATGGCCGCAGCCATCCTGTTTCGATCCAGAAACGCTGAGCGTGTCGTGTTGTGCGACGAATCGAGCGAGGCGGTGCCGATTGCCATCTTCGGTGCCGCGGCAGCCGGCCTTCCCTATGTGCCGCTCAACTACCGGCTTCCCGACAACGAGCTTCGAAGCTTGGCGGCCCGCGCCGCACCGGCGGTCGCCATCACCGGCCAAGCCGAAACAACACGACTCTGTTTGGTCGACGGAATCGATCCGGTTGAGTCCTGCACGCTGGTCGAGCCCGATGCCGAACTGCTCGGATTCGACTCACCCGCCAATCCCCCGGACGACTCCGGCGACCCCGACGACATAGCGGTGATGTTGTTCACCAGCGGGACAACAGGCGCACCGAAATCGGCAGTGCTTCGACACCGTCATCTGCAGTCGTACGTGTTCGGTTCCGTGGAATTCGATGGAGCCGGCGAGGACGAAGCAACCCTCATCAGCGTCCCGACGTACCACATCGCCGGGGTGTCGGCGATCCTGTCGTCGGTCTACGCCGGGCGTCGAATCGTGCAACTCCCGCGCTTCGACGCCGACGACTGGATCGACACCGTCGAACGGGAGGGCATCACCCACGCCATGGTCGTGCCGACCATGATGGCTCGAATCGTAGAAGCGCTCGACCAACGAGGCGGCGATCCGATCCTTGGGCTCCGTGTGATGTCGTATGGCGGCGGAAGAATGCCTCTTCCGGTCATCAGCCGAGCTCTCGATCTGTTTCCGATCACCGCCTTCGTGAACGCCTACGGCCTCACCGAGACAAGCTCCACCGTTGCTCTTCTGGGGCCCGACGAGCACCGACTCGCCCACTACAGCGACGATCCGGCCGAGAAAGGCCGTCTCATGTCGGTCGGAGTGCCCCTACCCAGCATCGAGGTCTCGATTCGCGACGACACCGGACAAGTTCTTTCCGCCGGTCGAGCCGGGGAGATCCACGTCAGAGGAGCTCAAGTCGCCGGTGAATACCTCGAGACGGGATCGTCGCTCGACAACGACGGTTGGTTCCCCACCCACGACAGCGGCTTCATCGACCACGGGGGCTATCTGTTCGTCCAGGGCCGAAACGACGACATCATCATCAGGGGCGCAGAGAACATGTCGCCCGGCGAGATCGAAGACGTGCTGCTGACGCATCCCGGTATTCACGATGTAGCAGTGATCGGAATACCGTCGAGCGATTGGGGCGAGAGCATCCTGGCTGTGATCGTGCCGATCGCCGAAGCTCCACCTGCCGCCGAGCTTCAGGAGTTCGTGAAGGAGCGAATGAGATCCAGTCGCGTGCCCGAACACATCGTGGTGGTCGACGAGCTTCCCTACAACGAGACCGGGAAAGTCCTGCGCCGCGTTTTGCGCGTCCGATTCTCGTCACTCGGCGATCACACCTACTGACCATGGCGGTGCTCCGACTCTCCGCCGGCAAGGCCCGACTCCTTGTCGAGTCCCCCGACCTCCACCGCTCGGTGGGAGCGGCGGTGGGGGTGCCGGTGGTGGTGGTGCAGGGAGACGGATCAGACCTGACCGACGTGGCTCGGGCCCTCACGGCTCTGCCGGTCATCGCCCTCGCCACCGGAGACACTGGGGCGGATCACGGCTGGGACCTTCACACCGACGACCCCGAGCCGGTCGTCGAATCGATCGAGAACAATCCGCTCGCTGCTGTCACACTCGCTCAAGTGTTGCGACTCACGCCGAGACTCGGCACCGCCGACGGCCTCGTGGTCGAGTCGCTCGCCTACTCGGCACTCCAAGGTGGCCCCGAACACGCTCGTTGGCTGGCGGCTAGAGGCCGACGGGTCCGACCCGAGGACCCGTCGCCACGCGTGAGAATGGATGATCACCCCGACCGGATCGACATCGTGATGACCAGACCCAAGCTCCGGAACCTGATCGATGTCGAACTGCGCGACCAACTCGTCGACGCGTTCAAAACCGCCACAGCCGACGACCGACCGGTTCGACTTCTCGGCGAAGGCACCTGCTTCTGCGGAGGTGGCGACCCGGCGGAGTTCGGCACCGCCGACGATCCCGCCACCTCGAACCTGATCCGAGGCACGGCAAACATCGCCCCGTGGACCGCCGGCTTGGCAAGCCGGCTGACGGCGGTCATCGACGGGCCGTGTATCGGAGCTGGAGTTGAATTGGCCGCGTTCGCGCACCGAATCGTCGCCACGCCAAAGGCGTCATTTCGGATGCCCGAGACGTCGATGGGGCTGATGCCCGGCGCCGGCGGAACCGTGAGTATCCCGCGACGTATCGGAGCCCCCCGAACACTCGAGTTGCTGTTGCGCGACACGGTCATCGCGGCTGAAGAAGCCCTCGAATACGGCCTGGTCGATGTCATCGTCGACACGCCGCACGCAATTTGACCTATCAGCGGCCGCAAATGGCCGCGCTCCAATCAGCCGAAGGTCCTCAATAATCGACACTCCGCCGCCGATAGAAGAACAACGGCCATTCACTCAGGAGTATCGATGACCGCCATCAAGTTCACTCAAGGCTGGATTCGTGCCCATATGGGCGACGATCGTGGTGCCAACCTGGTCGAGTACGCGCTGCTGATAGCGCTTATTGCTCTCGTCTGCATCGGTGCGGTCACCGCTCTCGGTGGAGGCACCTCCTCGCACTTCTCGGAGATCACTTCCGAACTCGGCTGAATCCCGACAACGCCAACAACGATTCGGCGGCTCAGCGAGGTTCGCGCGGAAGCCCGAGCACCCGCTCTCCGATGATGTTGCGCTGAATTTGGTTGGATCCGCCGTAGATGGTGTGCGATCGGCTGTAGAGAAATGTGCGTTGCTCGCGGTCGAGGGGGTAGTGCCGTCCATCGTGACCGTCGTGGGCATCGTCGGAGCCGATCATTCCCGACGCCCCCCTGACCATCATCGCCAACTCGCCCAGACGACGATGCCAACCAGCCCAGTAGAGCTTCCCGATCGACATTTCGGGCCCCGGGACTCCTCCACTCGTGAGAGCCGAGAGCATCCGCATCTGATTGAAGCGCAGGATCTCCAGCCGAACATGGCTCGCCATGAGTTCCTGCCTCACGACCGGGTCGTCCCATCGCCCGGTGCGCTTCGCCAACCCGATCACGGACTCGAGTTCCTGACGGAAGCTCGACTGCTGGCCCAGCGTGGAGGCGCCACGCTCGAATGCAAGCGTGCCCATGGCCACCTTCCAACCATTGCCGACACCGCCGACCACCATGCTCTCGTCGGTGGCCGCGCCATCGAGAAAGGTCTCGTTGAACTCGACACCGCCAGTGATCTGGACAATGGGACGAACGTCTATGCCCACCTGATTCATGGGCAGGAGCAGATACGACAAGCCGGCGTGACGTTGCGAATCCGGGTCGGTTCTGGCGACGACGAAGATCCAGTTAGCGAACTGCGCCAACGAAGTCCACACCTTCTGACCACTGACCAGCCACTGGCCGTCGACCAGCTCGCCGCGGGTCTTCACATTGGCGAGATCCGAACCGGCGTCGGGCTCTGAATACCCCTGACACCAGAGCTCATCGCCGGCGAGGATCCTCGGCACGAACCTCTGTTGCTGCTCCGCAGACCCGAAAGCCATCAACGTCGGTCCCAGGAGAGTCACGCCGAGATTCGGCAGACGACCCGGCGCTCTGGCATCGACGTAGGCCTGGTGGAACACCACCTGCTCGGCCAGCGAGCACTCCCGACCGCCGATCGACTTCGGGAAGTCGATTCCCAGCCATCCGCCCTCGGCCAGCTCGCGCTCCCATTCGATCTGCACCTCCGGCGCCAAGTCCTCCTGGCCAGTGAGGCCACGGCCACGGAGCCCCGCAAATGAACCAACCAGATGCTCCTCGAGCCAGGAACGGACTTCATCGGCGAAACCTTGCAACGCTGGGTCGAGCCGGACATCCATGGCCGGAGAGTATCCACCGCTGGGGGCCTCGTCAGATTCGGATCACAGGAACGGCTGTGCGACAATTCGGATCCCGAACCGCCGTGAGGACGCCCATGACCAGCCGACCGACGATGACAATCGCCGAGGTCGACCGCTTGCTCACCGGGCCAGGCGGATTCTTCGAGACGGCAAGAGAACAGGTTCGTGGCCGAGAGATGTCGGTGTTGGCGGGCCGTCACCGCTCGCTCAGGGACTTGCTCGCGGCCTCCTCCAAACACTCCGACGGCAATGCTCGCTACTACGTCTTCGACAACGGCCGGTCGGCCACATTCGCGGAGAACATCACACGCGTGAGCTCGGTCGCCGCGGCCCTCCGCGACGACTACGGCATCGGGCCCGGCGATCGTGTCGCCATCCTTGCGGCGAACTGCCCGGAATGGATCGAGACGTTCTGGGCCACGGTGTCGCTGGGCGCGATCGCCGTGGCGATGAACGGCTGGTGGATCGGAGATGAGATTCGACACGGGCTGGACCTCACCCGGCCCAAGATCCTGGTCACCGACCGGCCGCGCTTCGAGCGTCTCGGATCACGCGCCGAGACTCCCGTGGTGGTTATCGAGGACGACTTCGAACGCATGGTGGCCCTCCACCCCGACGCGGCCCTGCCCGACAATCCGATCGACGAGGACGATCCTGCTGCGATTCTCTTCACGTCCGGCACAACCGGCCGGGCCAAGGGCTCGATCTGTACCCACCGAAACTTCATCGCCTACATCGGTTGCGCGTTCATGCTCGGTGCCCGCGACGCCATCCGGTTCCCCGTCGAGGGCGAACGGCCCCCGATGCTGTCGTTGGCGGCCAGCCCTTTGTTTCACATCTCCGGATTGCACGCCTGCGCCATTACCGCCGTGGCGTCGGGCAGCGGCCACGTCTGGACCACGGGCCGATTCGATCCCGGGAAGGTTCTGAGCCTGACCGAGCAGTATGGCATCACCAGATGGGGTGGTGTCACCACTCAGATCTGGAGAATCATCGAGCATCCCAGGTTCGCTGAGTTCAACACATCGACCGTCAGCTCGATCGGCGGGGGCGGGTCGGTATGGACCCCCGAGCTTCTGAAGTCCTGCCGGGCTGCGCTGCCTCTCGCTGAGCGCGCCGTTGGGGTCGGATACGGACTGACCGAGTGCTCGGGCCTGGCCGCGGCGGCCCCCGACGATCTACTCGCCCGACACCCCGACACCGTCGGGGTTCCGCTGCCCACGGTCGAACTGCAAATAGCCGACGACGATCTTCAGCCCCTACCCGACGGAGAGATCGGCAACGTCTACCTGCGCGGGCCGATGGTCTCCCCCGGCTACTGGAACGACCCCCGCTCAACCGAAGAGACCCACCGTACCGATGGGTGGCTGCTCACCGGCGACTACGGCCATGTCCGAGACGGGTTGCTGTATCTCGACAGCCGGCGAAGCGAACTGATCATCCGCGGCGGCGAGAACATCTACCCGGCGGAGATCGAAACCCGCCTCGACGATCACCCTGACGTCCATGAGGCCGCTGTGTTCGGCGTCGAGCACCGCGAACTCGGCCACGAGGTGAAGGCCGTGGTGGTGCCGGTCACCGGAGCCGAAGTCGACACTGAACGGTTGACGGCGTGGCTGAGTCAAACCCTGTCGGGGCACAAGATTCCTGCTCACTGGGAGATTCGCGACGAACCGCTTCCCAGAAACGCCGGCGGCAAGGTGATGAAGAAGGTTCTGACCGGCGAATCCGACAACACCTTCATCGAAGATTGATACGCCCCGCTCGGGCTGCTTCTTTCGTTGGGTTGGTCAGCAGGGAGTCGTAGGAGCCGTGAGAGGCCACGGGCGTGTCTTCTCCCACGCCAACCCGATGTCGAGCAGTAGTGACTCCTCGTGGTGGCGGGCCACCACCTGCATCCCCACCGGCAAGCCGTCGCTGGCCACTCCGGCCGGCAGCGAGATCGCGGGATTGCCGTAGATGTTCGATGGCGTCGTGAGGGCACCGTTGTTGCCTGATGTCGATTCTCGGCCGCCGAACACACTCGGCAACCGACCCTCGGCGTCGAATGCCGTCGACGGGTTGGTGGCAGCAATCACCACGTCGGCCTGATCGAACATGTCGGCCATTGCCTCGTTGAGCTCTCGCCGCCGAGTCTCAGCCATGACCAAGGTATCGAGGCCAAGACGTTCCTCGGCCAACTCCACTCCCTTGCGCATCATGCCGGTGAGCTGATCAGCACACTCCGGCCAGCGATCACCGAGCTCCATACGAAGCCCCACCGAACCCGTGAGCGACCACGCTCCCATGATCGCCGGCAAGCGAAGGTCGAGCTCCACCCGATTCATCCCACATGCCTCCACCAGTTCCTCGGCAGCAGCACGAACCAGTTCCTCGGTCTCGGGCGCCACAACAGCGGTGCCGTGATCAATGACGATCGCCACCTTGAGCGCACTCAACTCGTGGCGCCGGCGGCCCAGCCCCGCTTCGAATCCTTCCACTCGTGGGAGACTCAGCGGATCACGCGAATGCGAACCGTTGGTCACGTCGAGGTAGCGCGCCGTGTCGCGCACGCTGCGCGACACGCAACCCTCGACCGCGGTGATATTGCCGAGCGAAACACCGGGACCCATCGGTAGCCGGCCATAGGTCGGCTTCAAGCCAACCAAGCCGCAGAAACCGGCCGGTATGCGAATCGAGCCTCCGCCGTCGCTTCCGGTGGCAATCGAGAACAAGCCGCCGGCAACCCCGGCGGCGGATCCACCCGACGAACCGCCCGGCGTCCGGTCGGCCCCCCAGGGGTTTCGTGTGGCTCCGTGCAACTTGGTCGTCGACTGGTTGACGCCTCCGAATTCACTCGAAGTGGTCTGAACGGCGGGGATCGCGCCTCCGATCCGAAGCCTCGACACCACGGTGGAGTCGGCGGCGGCCACGCGGTCGGCCAGAGCCACCGAAGCCTCCGTGTCGGGCCAGCCCCCCACCTTCAAGAGCTCCTTCACGGCAATGGGAACGCCCCCCATCGGAGCAGATACATCCGCCGTCTCGGCCGCGGCCATGGCGGCCTCGGCATCGATGTGACAAACAGCGTTCAACTCGCTGTCGGCCACCGCGGCC
Source organism: Acidimicrobiales bacterium (assembly GCA_029263195.1). Lineage (GTDB taxonomy): Bacteria > Actinomycetota > Acidimicrobiia > Acidimicrobiales > Aldehydirespiratoraceae > SZUA-87. The sequence continues at coordinate 49,576 of JAJCXX010000061.1, read as the reverse complement.
AAGGTCGCGGCCAGCTCCTCGCTCGGGTGCCTTTCCCCCGACCGAAACGCGTCGACCAACGACACCATGTCTCCCTGCCAGGGCTTGTCGATCATGTCCACTCACTCTCCTTGCGTTTCGCACCGGTCGGTTGCGCCACCGTACGATCGCAGTGTGCTCACTGAGATCGCAAGACGAGCTGCCCATGAATTCGAGGACAGGGCCGTCTACGCGACCGAAGTCGGCTGGTCCATCACCCACTCCGAACTCGATATGGCGGCCGATGAAGTCGCCGCGGGCCTCGCGGCCCGGGGTGTTCGCCGAGGCTGCGTGGTTGCGCTTCTGATGCCATCAACCGTCGACTACGTCGTCTGCTATCTGGCGCTCGCAAGACTCGGGGCGGTCACCGCAGGCATCAACCCCGGACTCACCCCACCAGAGATCGAGGCGTGTCTTACTGCCTTGTCGCCCCAGCTCACGCTGGTGAGCGACAGCCTGTCCGATTCGGTGCCCGAGGGGCATGCCGCACAACTGCTCGCACCCGGAAACTCACCTCGCGAGGTGGCCGGAGCGCTCCGAGTCCGAGGGGCCGGATCCCCACCGGAGCTGCCGATCGACGACGACCGACCCGTGTGTATCTGCTTCACCAGCGGGTCCACCGGTCTGCCCCGCGGCGCCTGGTTCACCAACCGCCAGCTGAGGGCGATCTCCGAACTCGATACCGGCGGTGCGTGGGGTGGCGGCGGCCACGCCATCTCGCCCACACAGTTTGCCCATGTGGGGTTTATGACGAAGCTGCCATGGCTACTGGCGAGCGGACGAACAACCCACCTCCTCGATCGTTGGTCGGCCGGCCCGGTGCTCCGGCTCATTGCCGAGCATCGCATGCCCGCCGTGACTGGAGTTGCACCGCAGATCGCCCTGATGCTCCGCCACCCGCTGATGTCGGAACTCGATTTCGAGGCTGTGAAGGCGATCGTGGTCGGCGGGGCTGCATCTTCACCGGGTCTGGTCCGTGAAGCCCGCAAGAAGTTCGGAGCGGGCTACTCCATCAGGTATTCGTCCACCGAAAGCGGCGGAGTGGGTCTCGCCACCGATCTCGAAGCCGACGACGATGAAACCCTGCACACGATCGGGACACCGAGACCCGGTGTGCAAGCAAGCGTGCGTTCACCCGATGGCGGGCCCCTGCCGGAAGGAGAGATCGGCGAGCTGTGGATCCGGTCGCCGGCGGTCATGTCGGGCTACTGGAACGACCCGGACGAGTCGGCCCGAGCCTTGAAGGAGGGTTGGCTCCGAACCGGAGACCTCGCCCTGACCGACGACCGAGGTCGATTCCGGCTGGCCGGGCGCCTCAAGGAGATGTTCATTCGAGGCGGCTACAACGTCTACCCGATGGAAGTCGAGGCGGTGCTCGATGAGCATCCCAACATCGCTGAGATCGCCGTGGTCGCCCGAACCGACGAGGTCATGGGCGAGATCGGTGTCGCCGTCGTGGTGCCGATCGAAGGGAGTCAGGCTCCAACGCTCGAGGAACTTCGAGCCTTCGGAGCCAAGGGCCTCGCCCACCACAAGCTTCCGGAGGATCTGGTCGTGGCCGATCAGCTTCCGCGCAATGCATCCGAGAAGGTCGATCGGCGCGCCCTCGCCCGATCAGTGGCGTCGCCGACGACCTGATCCCGGCCGTCGATCGCCGTCCTTGGCGTTGCGCCGCGCCCTCTGTTCTTCCCGCGCTCGTTGAGCGGTCAGCTCGGCCGCCATGGCGTTGAACCTTTCCACCCTGAGCACGTCGGCATCACCATCGGCGACGGCCGCCACGATGGCACATCCCGGCTCGGTCCCGTGCGAGCAGTCGTTGAAACGACAGGCCCCGGCCAGTTCGAGCAGATCGCCGAAGACGACATCGAGAGCATGCTCGGCCTCCCAGAGCCCGATCGAGCGGATGCCGGGCGTGTCGAGAACCATTCCAGCGTCATCGGGCAGCAGCACCAGTTCCCGGGCCGTGGTGATGTGGCGCCCTTTGGCATCGCCGCCGCGCACTTCACCCGTCTCGAGAAGCTCGTGGCCAACCAACGCGTTGACGATGGAAGACTTGCCCACACCGCTTGCGCCCACCAGGGCCAACACCCGGCCGAAACCGATCCGGGCCACGATGTCGTCGAGTCCGGTTCGCTCGGTGTTGCTGACCTCCACCACTGGGGTGGTTCCGGCTACAGACTCGACCACGGCACGAAGGCTTTCCTCGTGGGGAAGATCGCACTTCGCGAGAATCACCAATGGGTCCGCGCCGCTGTCGCGAGCCAACACCAACAAGCGCTCCAGGCGACCTGGAGGCAACGACCGGTCGAGGCCATGCACCACCCCGACAACATCGACGTTGCTGGCAAGCACCTGTTCGAGATCGCGTTCGGCGGGATCACGACGACTCACCCTGGTTCGACGCGGCAGAACGGCCGTGATCACAGCGCCGAGACCGTCCTCGTCCCCGACCCGGACCCAATCACCGGTGACAGGAGCAACGTCGCCCTGGGCACGCATCGAGTCCGACAAGACCCGAATCCGCCCCGTCCGTGTCATCACGTCGCATTCGCCTCGGTCGACCCGCACCACCCGACCGACCTCTTCGTCGTCGCCAACGGGGTCGTTCAACACCCGTGGGTCGTATCCGTAGGCAAGAAGTTGGTCAGGCACGTCCTCTCATTGTGGCCCAAGTGGCCGATGGACAGCGAGGTAGACCGATCATGGAAGGCTGGGACAGTGCCAATCAGCAGACGAACCGGGGTGTCCCACGAGCCAAGTGGCGATCGCGTGGTGATCCTGGATGTGAAAGGGACCGTGATGACCACCCTCAATCCGGTCGGCGCCAAGATCTGGGGTGCCCTCGACGGTGTCCGTGACCTGCCAACTATTGCGGCCGACCTCGCTCCCGACTTCGTCGGAATCGACGCCGACACTCTTCTGACCGACATCATCAAGTTCGTCGAGACTCTCCGCGAATCCGATCTGCTGGAAGGCTCCGACTGAACCATGCTGCGCGTGTCGGATGTCTCCATGACCTATGAACCTCCGAGAGGGTTCATGAAGTTGGTTTCGAGATCCGCCGCGTCCGAGCCCGTGAAGGCCCTCGACTGCGTGAGCCTCAATGTCGAACGCGGCGAGGTGGTCGGGCTGGTCGGACCCAACGGAGCCGGCAAGACGACCTTGATCAAGGCCATCACGACTCTGCTCGTTCCGACCGCCGGCACCATCACGATGGACGACGATCCTCTCGACGCCGACGATCCCGACATGCGCCGCCGCTTCGGTTTGGTTCTCCCCGAAGAACGTTCCTTCTACTGGCGGTTGAGCGGCCGGCAGAATCTTCGCTTCTTCGCAGCGCTTGCCGGCCTCGATGCGGAGGCTGCCGAGTCGAAGATCGACGAGATCCTCGAACAGCGTGGCCTGGCCCATCGCGACAAGGCCGTATTCGGCTACTCGTCAGGCATGAGAGCTCAACTGGCCATTGCCCGGGCCACCCTGCACGAGCCTGATCTGGTGGTTCTCGACGAGCCCACCCGAAGCCTCGATCCTGTAGCCGGCGCCGATGTCTGCGACGATCTTCGCCGCATGGCAGGCGAGGGCCGGGCAATCCTGATGGCCAGCCACCGTCTCGACGAGGTCGTATCGGTGTGCGACCGCGTATTGGCCCTGGCCGGAGGTCGTATCAGATGGCAGGGCTCGGCCTCTGAACTCGCCGGCGATCCGGCCGGACTGGGCGCCACGATCCGGCGCCTGGTGGACGACGAATCCTCTTCCCGGGAAGGCTCATCGTGAGATCCAACCTTCACCGACTTTTCGCCATAGCGAGACGCGACGGCGTGATCTTCACGTCGTACCGCCTCAACATGATCCTGCGGTTCCTCAGCATCTGGTACTTCGCCGTTTCGTTCTACTTTGTGGGTCAGTTCGTCGGGAAGCCCGATTCCATAGCGGATCTCCACGGCGGCTATTTCGAGTTCGTGTTGATAGGAGCGATCGTCACGACCTTCGCCACCCTCGGGGTCTCAGCGTTCTCGATGAACATCAGGGACGAGCAATCCGACGGCACGCTCGAGGCGGTCCTCACCACGCCAACGCCGATGTGGGTGGTGCTCGGCGGAGGATTCCTCGTACCCGCACTCTTCGCCGCGTCGGAATCCATAGTCCTGCTAGGGGTCGGACTCGGTGTGTTCGGCGACGGCGTCCCGATCGCTCCCCTCCTTCTTGCGCTTCCCCTGCTGGTTCTGACAACCGCCTCTTTCGCCGCCATCGGAATCATTTCGGCCGCAGTGATCATCTTGGTCAAGAGAGGCGATCCGTTCGGCGGACCGATTCGGCAGATCACGATGCTCCTATCGGGCGCCCTCTACCCGATCGAAGTTCTTCCGGGGTGGCTGCAGGCCATGTCGAAGCTGGTACCCGCCTTCTACGGCGTCCGCGGCATGCGCGAGCTGGTGCAAGCCCGCGAAGGGTTCACCTCGAGCTTCGACGAACTGGTGATCCTCACCGTGTTCACCGCGGTACTTCTGCCGTTGGCGGTGCTGATCTTCCGTCAAGCGGTCGGGAGTGCCCGCCGTACCGGAACCCTCGCCACCTACTGACTCGCTCTGCCTAGGTCTCGATCGCCAGGCGCAGAGCTTCATCAAGCAGTTCCAACGCTCGGTCGGCTCGAATCGCCTCGTCGGCAGCATGAAGCAGTCGGAATGTGGGGATGGCCACCAGCGCGGCCGCCGAAACGAGGTGACGCCGCATCACCGGCCCGAACGGTGGTACCGCCAATGCGTCGTCGATGGCGTGCAGGTCGGCCTGCTGGAGCCTTGCGAGACTCCCGGCGTCGCCGTGGTCGACCATCACCAGGCCCGCCAAGCGCCGGTCGCCCTCGGCGAGGGCCTTCTCGTCGAGGATCATTCGCCCTCGCTCGCCCGGCTCCAGCCTGCCCTCGATGCCATAGGCGTTCGCCAGATCGGCCGGGATTCGCGGTGGCCGCGCCACACCCCTCACCCGCCTCTTCACCGGATGAGCAACCGCGAGGTCGTCGGTCAGCAGATCCCATCCGTTGGCCATCGCCGCAGTGGCTGCGGTGGACTTCCCCCGCCCGCTCTTGCCGACGACCAGGAGCGCCTCATCGTTCTTAGAGACGACCGCGCCATGGACCATGATTCGATCCGGTGATGCCATGGCGGCCGCCAATCCGAACTGCACCATGAGATCGATCGACTTGTAGCCGGCGCCACCGTCGATCGGCCCGCCGACGACGACCTCATTGCCACTGACCAGCGTGACCGCTCCGCCCAGCTTCATCCACAGATCATCGCCTTCGAACCACGAATCGATCATCTCCAGGTGCTGGTCGGGATCTCGGTCCGGCGGTACCGGCTGATCCGGTCCGAGCCGAAGCACGATCGTGGGCTGCTCGACCGAACGCAGCGACCCGATTCGGTCGGTGGCGAACACCGAATAGGAGGGGTTGGCCACGACCGACACTGCCACTCCCCCGACGTCGATGACCATGTCCTCTGAGACCATTCACACATACAAGCCGAATACCGTCACGGCCACGGGGACCGGCCGCGGAGTAGCTTCTCTCGTGTGGCCGTGACCCCAGACCAGCCGAACCGCGACCCGGATGCCATAGCCCGACTTCTCGTATCCAGACTCGACGGCGGCGACATCTCGATTCCTGTGTCGGGATCCAGCATGAAGGGGCTGATCGAATCGGGAGCCGTCGTGACGATCACCCGGTCCTCAGCTCCGCGGCGCGGCGAGGTCTGGGCGTTCACCGGCGACAACGGGCAGGTTCTCGTACACCGGATTCGTCACATTGGCCAAGACACGGTCACTTGTCGAGGGGTGGGCAACAGGGTCGACGATTCACCGGTGTCGTGGTCCCGCCTGATCGGCCGGGTGATCTCCAGCACCACAACCGGCGCCGACCACTCCTTCGGAACACTCGACCGAATCGGCGGCGACCTGGTGTTTCGCCTTCGCGGCCTAGCGAGGTCCATAGGGCTCCGGCGACGCTAGCCAAGCCATTTCACAACATTTCTTCAGTTCGTATCAGGATTCTGCTACTCTCCGTGGTACCAACGGCACACAGAAATCAAGGGGTAAGTATGAAGTACGAAGAGCCCAAGATCACGCAGAAGGTAGATCTCGAAGGCGAGCTCGGCAGGAATCATCCTCCCAAGCCCGGCCGCGGTTCAGGCGTCTACGAGTCGTAATCACACTCGAACATCTGATTCTTCGTGAGAAGGCCGGGCTCGTCCCGGCCTTCTTCGCGCACCAGGATCCTTGCCAAGCCGAGCGTCGGCTACTACTCTGCGTGGTCACCGACGAATGGAGTGGATATGAAGTACGAAAAGCCGGAAGTCGACCAAAAAGTCGACCTTGAGGGCAAGCTCGGTGGAGACGGCCAGATCGTCCGCGGTTCGTTCCTCAAGTACGAAGACACCTGAACTCGACTTCTGTAGATCTGATGAAGGCCGGGCCTGACCCGGCCTTCGTCGCGTAAGGGATTCACTTCCACACCGCGGCACCGTTGATGAACGCTTCCCGCTGCTCCGAACCTCCGCTCGGCGTCGAGTAGTGCAGGGGGCCGCCTTCGTCGCTCACATCCCAACCGGTCCCCCGACCCACCATCGTTGCCAACCTCATGCGCAGGCTCCACCACAGGGAGCGAGCCGTGTTGACAAGACCGTCGCGCCAGAAGGTCACGCTGATCGCGCGCATCTGCGACGGCGGTCGCGAACTGTGATCGTCGAGCCATCGCCGGGCCGACACCGGTCGTCCACCCAACTCGCGTAGGAACTCCGCTCCGACGTCGGCGCCGGCCACGACACGCGATCGATCCAGAGCGTGGGCCACGAGTCGGGCGACACCACCGTCCTTCGCTCTCGCGGCGAACCGATCCCAGTCGACGGGATCGGCGTCCGTGAGCACGGCCATGTCGCGAAGTTGATCCAGTCGCTGAGCCCCCGAGAGCGCTGAGTGGAGGGCGAAGTGAAGGAGCTGATCCTCCGGATCGAGAACGCTCACCTCGACATCGGCGATCTTGCGCCTACGGACCCGACCAAGCATCTCATCGGGTGACAGATCGATGGTCGACCGGTGCACTCCGAGCCCCACCAGGTGCCAATGCAGATCGACGTTGACGGGCCCGAGGATCATGGGAACCTCGCCGACGCGGTGCCGCACGTAACCGTCCCAGTTCTGGTTGAGTTCCTCGAGGCCGGCCTCTGCGAGAGTGTCGATCGCTGCCCCGAGATCACGGCCCCGAACGAGGATGTCGATGTCGTTGAATCGACGAAGCTCGGGACGAGACATCAGTGAGGCCACCACCGGGCCCTTGAACACCGCCCATTGCAGCCCGGCTTCGTCGAGCGCAGTTGCCACACGACCCAGCGCCGACATTGACCTCATCCGCTGAACCCGATCGGCCTCGACCCCCGCCCTGATATCTTCCGGCACATCGAGTTGCACGGAGTCGAGCACATCGACCAGCACCGGAGCCAACCGATGTTGGACCGACGCGGAGGCGAGTCTGTCGAGACAGTCGGCCTCGACCGCCTCGACCACCGGCTCGCTCGCGATCGGAAAGTTCGTGCCCGACATCGCTAGAAGCGCCTCAGCGACCAGACTGTCGCATTCCCGACTCACCTGACCGCCGCGGTTGCGACGGTCACCAGCTCTATGGGCCATCGAGTCGCCCGACAATCCCCGCAACCGGTGCGCACGACCAACTCCCGGAGAGACCATGACTTCCAGCGAGACGGAGAGGGAGACGGAGACGGAGCATCGTCCGCGATACTACGGCCTGGCGGCCGGAGCGCTCGCTGCATCGATGTCTCTCGCATTCGGAGAGCTCGTGTCGGGCCTATCCGACAACATCCCCGGTCTCGTGCTCGGTGTCGGCGAGTGGATCGTCGACATCACTCCCGGGTGGCTTGCTGCCCTGGGGATAGAGACAGCGGGCACGGCCGACAAGCCGATTCTACTGTGGGGTATCTCCATCATCTCGATCGCCATCGGGGCAATCATCGGTGATCTGAGTCGTCGCTACGGACACTGGCCGGCCGTTGTCGGATTCGGACTGTTCGGGCTGTTCGGAGGATTCACCACCGCCAGAAACCCCATGTCGTCGGCGGGAGCCAGCTGGTTCTGGTCGCTGGTGGCGGCAGCGATCGGCGCCTCGGCGCTGGTGTTTCTCCTCGAGCGACTCCGGCGCCCCACCCGGCTGCGCACGGCACTGGAGGACCCCGTCGACCCCCGTGCCACACGTCGGGCCTTCCTGATCTGGTCCGCGGGCGCAGGGGCGACCGCTCTCGCCACTCTCGGCCTCGGCAGGGGCGTACGCGGCACATCCGCGGCCGAGACCGCACGCGACTCGCTGGCGCTGCCGACCGTCAACCCGCCGTCCACTGCTCCATCCACCGCTCCTGCCGTCAGCGAAGACGCATTGAACGGTCTTTCGTCCTACATCACCCCCAACGATTCCTTCTACCGGATCGACACGGCGCTCTCGATCCCCCAGGTCGACCCGGCCGATTGGAAGCTCTCGTTCACGGGCATGGTCGACAACCCGTTCGAGATCACGTTCGACGAGATACTCGCCATGGATCTGGAGGATCACACGATCACGCTCTCCTGCGTGTCCAACGAGATCGGCGGCAACCTGGTCGGCAATGCCACCTGGACCGGCGTACCGCTCGAGACCCTACTCGACCGCGCCGGGGTCCAAGCGGGCGCCACCCAGATCGTCGGACGCAGCGTCGACGACTGGACCGCCGGCTTCCCGACCGAGGTCATAGGCGATGGCCGCAACGCCCTGCTGGCTGTCGGCATGAACGGCGAGCCGCTCCCGATTCTTCACGGCTTCCCGGCTCGCCTGGTGGTAGCTGGTCTCTACGGATACGTGTCGGCGGTCAAGTGGATCGAAGAGATCAGGCTCACCACGTGGGACGACTTCGACGGGTTCTGGATACCTCGTGGCTGGTCGAAGGAAGGCCCGATGAAGACGACCTCTCGAATCGACGTGCCGCGCCGCAATGCCGACGTGGTCGCCGGCGCCACACCCATCGCCGGTGTGGCCTGGGCTCCGACCCGAGGTATCTCCCGGGTCGAGGTGTCGGTCGATCAGGGGCCATGGATCGAATGCGAGCTCAGCGAGGTCACCACAGACGAGACGTGGGTGCTCTGGAACACCAGGTGGGAGGCCCCCGCCGGCGACCACATCATCACGGTGAGGGCCTACGACGGCAGCGGCGAGCTGCAACCGCTCGGCCCCGCCGATCCACGCCCCGACGGGGCCGAAGGGTGGCACACGATCAGGGTCGAGGTGAGCTGAAGATCCCTCGACGGGCCGGCTAGAGACCTTCCACCCCGCCCATCGTCTCGATCATGTCCCGCATCTGCATGTGCAGGGCCTCCATGGCCTTCTTCGGCCTGACCATCACCTTGAACTCGATGATCTTCCCGTCGTCGTCGCAGGTGATCATGTCGATGCCGTTGACCACGATGTCGCCGACCTTGGTCTCGAACTCCAACACGGCATGGTTGCCATCGAGGATTTGCTTGACGTAGTGGAACTTGTCGGCGGGGTCCGCGGGTGCCGGACCGGAGACGGTACCCCCTACGTCACCGGGAAGAACCTGTGAGGCCGCCGAGAGATACAGCTTGGTGATTTCGCGTCCGCGTTGAGGCGTGAACACCACCGGCGACAGGAACACCACGTCGGGGTGAAGCAACTCATCGAGGCCGCCCGGAAGCTCGCCGCGAAGGTGTTGGTGCCACCGCTCAATCACTTCGTGAATCATCAGTCGACTCCTTCATAGGCAGCGGTGCTGGCTCGTCTCAGAATGCACAGTCTGGCCCAACCACGGGCCGGTGGTCACATCCCGGCGAGTTCGCACAGGGTTACGAACTTCGGGATACGGTGCGGCGATGAGCGACGAACGCGAGACCCTCGACTGGTCCACCTATGGCACGGCCGTCAGATCACTTTCTCAGACCGTGGCCGACGACGGCTACCGACCCGAGATGATCTTGTCCATCGCCCGCGGCGGGCTGTTCGTCGCCGGCTCGATGGGATATTCCCTGTCGGTGAAGAACATCTACGTGATGAACGTCGAGTACTACACGGGCGTCGACGAGCGACTACCGGTTCCGGTGATGCTGCCGCCCTACGTCGACTTCGTCGAGCTCGACGGCGCCAAGGTTCTGATCGTCGACGATGTCGCCGACACCGGCCACACCCTCAAGATGGTCAACGACTTCACCCTCGAACGTGTCGGCGAGGTCCGCACCGCCGTGCTCTACGAGAAGTCACACTCTCTGGTGAAGTGCGACTACGTCTGGAAGCGCACCGACCAATGGATCAACTTCCCGTGGTCGACCGAACCTCCAGTGGTGAACGCAGAAGACGCTCGCCATCGCGTGCTCGACGCCTGACACTGCGCTCCTCACGCCGGTAGGCGACGCCGAGACCGGCGGGCGTGGGTGACGGCTGGTTGCGAGCCCGGTGGGAAGTCGCGACCAGGACACCGACCGTCAATAGGTAGGGCAGCAACGACCAGCAGCAAACGACGTCTAGGAGAACGCTCCTTCACGGATGTTTTGGGCGAACCAGACATAGATCAGGGCCTTGCTACTCGATCAAAGCGAAGCTGATCGGTATTCCCAGCAAGTGGAAACGTTGCGGTTGGAATGTCCCCCGAGTTGCGCTCTCTCTCAATGCAGATGCGAACGGCACAGTTCGCCCGCTGCATCCACAGGACCACCTCTAGAAGGTCGTCACTGGGCCGGATTGTGTGGCCTCATCGGGGTCGGATTCAGCAGAACGCTCCGGATCGCCAACCGGTAGCGACCCGGCCTCGACCGATGCGACATCCTCGGTGAAGTAGAGCTTCAGCACTCGGTCGATGGTGGGCCGATCGAGAACGGGCGCCGTGCCCTCGTAGCTCGCCACAGCACGGACCAACTTGCAGACATCACCGGGGAGGTAGGGCCTGAGGTCGCCACCGTGGGCCCGACAGACACCTCGCAGATAGGCCGATGCCTCGGAGTCGCAGGCCACGCCCATCGTGTGGGCGACTCTGGCAAGAATCCAATCGAACGAGTCGTCGGAGATCGCCCCGATTCTGACCTTCGACTGGATTCTCCTGAAGAATGCCTCATCGCCGAGATGCGACGGATCGAGGTTGGTCGACAGCACCACCTTCACGTCGAAGGGGACTTCGAAGCTCACGCCGTATTTGAGCGAGAGATAGTCGACCCGGCGATCGAGGGGGACGATCCAGCGGTTGAGCAGTTCGTCCGGAGTGAATACCTGTCGGCCGAAGTCATCGATCACCATGACCCCGTTGTTGGCCTTCATCTGCAGCGGAGCGAGGTAGACGCCGGTGGTGGAGTCATGGGAGAGATCGAGCATCGACGTGGTCAGTTCTCCACCAACTATCACGCGTGGGCGATGACACAGAACCCAACGGGGGTCGAGGTCGGCCGGCTGCTTCTCGGCGGTGTCATGAACGGTCGGGTCGAAGACGATCACGATCTGACCATCGACCTCCACCGATCGAGGCACCAAGACCTTGTCCGGGCTGATCCTCACCACCCGTTCGGCCAGGGAAGTCTTGCCGGTGCCGGGCGGGCCGTAGAGAAAGAGAGCACCGTTGGCATTGATCGCGGGACCAAGTTCGTCGAGCAGGCGATCGTCTATGACGAGATCTGAGAAGGCCGCACGCAGAGTCTCGCGGTTGACACACACGGCCAGTTGCTGTGAACCGACCACCCGTCGATACTCAACGAGAGACACCGGGGCGGCGCCGGCGTAGTGGCAGATCTCCAGGCGATCACGGGCACGATTCTGTCCGAGATCGGTCAGCCCGATCGTGTAGTCACGGCCGACCATGCCGAGAACCTCGATCTCCTTCTTCTCCTTCATCTCCTGAATCATCTTGTCGATCAGCGAGGGCCCGAGAGCGAGAGCAGCCGACAAGCTGCTCACGTTGGTGCGACCCTCCATGGCACACCTGCGCAGCACGAGATCATGCACAAGCGCATAGGGGATGCCTAGATCATCGACAGCCTTCGGCGGTCGCACTCCCAATTTCTGGACAAGTTGAGCGTCGGACACGGCGCGGCGGTCTCTCTGTTGGTCGTGTCTTCCCATCGACCGACGCAGCCACTTCTTGACCAGTTACCCCGACCCGTCGCCCGTCGCTCCTACCACTTCGAGGGAAGAAACTCGTTCAACCTGCGGGCTTTCGGGTCAGCTGGGCGACCAGGCGTCGACGCTCGTGACGGAGCTCCTCGAGCCCGGCCTCGCGGTCGATCCTGGCGTTGTTCTTGACGAGGATGTAAGGATCGATCCCGCCCGATCGGTCGCTGCTCGCGGCCATACTCGGATCGAGGTGGCGAGCGAGGGCTTGGTCAACCAGACGATCGATTGCGTAGACCCGAGCCAAGGCCCGATCCCGGTCGACCGGCATCGCCTCACGGGCGAGAGCGGCCTCTGCTCTCACTTCCTGCTGGCGGGCCTTGAGCGCTTCGATCTCAGCAGCATTCAGATCCGTCTCGCTGAGTCTCATCTGCAGCGACCCGAGTTCGGTGAGGATCTCGTCGATACTGCGTACGCCGGAATCACCGTCCGGCCGGTGCTTCTTCATCAATCGATCACACCACAGATCGCGGATCGTGTCGACCATCTGAAGTGAGAACCCCAGACCGATTGGTCGACTCCACTGACCTGGGGTTCGTGCGGGGTGGAGGTGAGGGGAATTGAACCCCTGGCCTCCTCGATGCGACCGAGGCGCTCTACCAACTGAGCTACACCCCCGCGGAGTTGCCAGCGTATCGGAACCGTTCGCTGATGAACGCAGGCCGGAATGGCCCGATTTCGGTGTCAGGCGTTGACGGTTCGACGCTCTTCGAGGTCGATGGGAGCCGGCACACTGCGCAGCATCGTGACCTTCATTTCACGCTCGGCCTCTAGATTGCGGCGCTGAACGATCGCGTAGCAGTACCAGACGAACGCCATGTCGACCACCACGTTGGCGAGTAACGCCGCGGTCCCGACGACAAAACTCAACACCAGTGTGACCAGCACCATCGAGCCGAGAGCGGCGACCACGAGACGACGCCGACGAGCGGCTTGGTCGATCGATCGGGGGCAGAGGCCAGCGGACGATCCGAAGGCCGAACCGCCGAAACCGGCGGAGCTTCCGAGCGACCCGAGTTGCTGGCTGAAGGAGTCGATCATGTCGGAGCTGCGAAGGGCGCTGCCGCGGTTGTCGCGCCACCAAACTGCCAGATACGCGCCCCAAATCGCCACGAGCCCGAGAAGAACTATTGATGTCGTCACGTTGAGGATGCCCTCCGGCATTCGACTGGTTGCTCTTGGACCCTCTCGAGCCCGAACTCAAGTTACGGTTCTACTACGAGCGTAATCCAAACGCAAACATGGTCGTCGCATGTCACAGCAACCCACAACCGCCGATTTCGGGAGATTTCTATTCCGGTTTCGACCCAGCGGCGTATCCGGACCGGCGATAGTGCCCGGAGCGACCTCCGGTTTTCTCCCATAGCGCGATCTCGCTGATCACCATCGACCGATCGAGAGACTTGCACATGTCGTAGATAGTGAGTGCGGCAATCGAGCAGGCTGTGAGTGCCTCCATCTCGACACCGGTCCGGTCGACCGTTTCCACCTGAGCCTCGATGTCGATACTCGTGTCGTTGATCTCGAAATTGACGCTCACCGCCCCGATCAGGAGCGGATGACACAGTGGCAACAGGTCAGCGGTCCGCTTGGCCGACTGGATGGCCGCCACCCGGGCCACGGCGAGAACATCGCCCTTTTTGATCGCGCCTTGAGCGACCGCGGTGGCGGTCTCCGCTGTCATGGCGATCGAGCCCCGCGCCACAGCACGTCGATGAGTTGGGTCCTTGGGCGTAACGTCGACCATTCGAGCCCGGCCGCTCGTATCGAGATGAGTGAATCCTGCGTCGGTCACGAATCAACCACCGATCTGTGACATCGAGCGACGGGGACGAATGAAATTCACCTCGTTGATTCCGTGACCGGCCCACTTCGCGGCCACCGAACCACTCATCACCCTGGCGATCACATCGTCGGACGACCCATCTCGAAGCAGGGCCCGAAGATCAGACTCGCCGGTGGCGAACAGACAGTTTCGGAAGTGACCGTCGGCCGTGACCCGCACACGATCGCAGCTGTCGCAGAACGACTCGCTGACGCTCGCGACGATCCCGATCTCGCCGCTCCCGTCGAGCAACCGGAACCGGGTCGCCGGGGCCGAAGACCGTTCCAATGGTTCGAGCGGGTGGACAGCGGAGATCGTCTGCAGAATCTTCTTACTGGTGAGCACCTTGGCCTGGCTCCACGCGTCGGCCGCGTCGAGAGGCATGAACTCGATGAACCGAACAATCACTCCACGACCAACAGCGAAATCGACGAAATCGACCAACTCGTCTTCGTTGACACCGGCCATCGCGACCACGTTGAGCTTCACCGGCTCGAATCCAGCGTCGATCGCCGCATCGATTCCGGCCAGTACCCGATACAGATCGTCTCGTTGCGTGAGCTCGGCGAAGCGTTCGGGGCGAAGCGAATCGATCGAGATGTTGACTCGGTCGAGGCCGGACGATCGCAGGTCGTGCGCCATCGATTCCATGGTGACGCCGTTGGTGGTCATCGACAGATCGACGTCGAGGGCGGCCAGTTTCTCGATCAGTACCGGAAGGCGGGCACGGAGGGTCGGCTCGCCACCGGTGAGTCGGATCCCCGTGATGCCGAATCGTTCGACACAGAGTCGCGCCAGCCGTTCGATCTCCTCGAACCTCAGGATCTCGGAGCGGGGCTGCCAGACCATCCCCTCGACCGGCATGCAATAGGTGCAGCGGAAGTTGCACCGGTCGGTGACGGCTATTCGTAGATCGCGATGGACCCGCCCGAAACCGTCGACCAGTTCATCTGACATCCCTTCACTCTACCGAGCATCGTGGCTCAGACCAGAGGGATGATCTCGCACTCGCCACCTGCCGGCACCGACAAGCCGTCGGGAACGACCGCTAGTGCGGTGGCTCGAGCCATGGCAGTGAGTTGATGAGAGCCCTGACCGCCGGCACTTCTCACCTTCCAGCGGCCGTTCTCATCGGGCCCACCCTCCATTCGGAGGTAGTGCGTCTTCGAGTCGGGGCGGTGCCCCAGCGCAATCTCGGTGGTCGCTTTGAGCATTGGCCGGAACCAATCGGCATGGCCCGCCATCTTCCGGAGGGCCGGCCTCGCCATCAACTCGAACGAGACCATCGACGACACCGGATTGCCAGGAAGTCCAAATACAGGAACATCGCCCACGACACCGAAGGCAAACGGCTTGGCCGGCTTGATCGCAATCTGCATCCAGCTCATGTCGGCGATCCGGTCGAGCACAACCTTCACGTAGTCGAATGCCCCCATCGAGACCCCGCCGGACGAGATGATCGCGTCGCAGCATTCGGCGCCATCGAGAAACGCTGCAGTGATTGCCTCTTCGGTGTCTGGCACCAACCCGAGGTCGATACCGACGAATCCGGCTTCGGCGACCAGATCAAGAAGAGTTCGTCGATTGGAATCACGAATCTGTCCGGGCAACAACGGGCCGCCGCCGTCGACGAGTTCGTCGCCGGTCGACACGACACCGACGCGCGGGCGGGGCGACACGCTTGCATTCGTAGCCCCGATGCTCGCCATGACACCAGCGTGACCGGCCCTCAGCAGCGTTCCCGCTCTGAAGATGAGGTCACCCGGTTGGACGTCCTCGCCGGCGTTTCTGACATGGTTTCCGGCCTCGACCTCGATCTCGACCTCAACTGTCGACGCAGCTTCGTCGTAGGTGGTGCGCTCGACCATCACCACAGCGTCGGCCCCCGGCGGCATGGGGGCGCCCGTCATGATGCGAGCCGCCTCACCGGAGTTGACCGCGGGGTAAGTAGCTGCGCCCGCCGCGATCGTGCCCACCACATCGAGAGTCAGCGGTGCGCCGGTCGTGTCGGCGGCAACGACCGCGAACCCGTCCATGGCCGTGTTGGCGAACGGAGGAACCGACTCAGTCGCTACGAGATCAACCGCCAGAACCATGCCTGCACAGTCGATCAATGGGGTGCTGACCGCCGGAAGAACCTTCACGCGATCCAGAACATGCCGACGGGCGTCCTCGAGAGAAATCATCAGGGCCCGCTCTCGCTGTGGTGGATCATGCGACGGATGTTGGATTGGTGGCGAATCACCAGAATCGCTGCGACCAGCGCGCCGACGCCGACCTCCCAGGCCGGTCGGCCCACGGCGGCGCTGACAATCGGATAGGCGAGAGCTATCGACAGTGAGCCGAGGGCCGCCACACGACCGATCTTCACCACCGACAGAAACAGGGCCGCGCAGGCCAACCCGACCAGCGGGCTGATCGCCAAACCACCACCCCCGGCGGTGGCCACGCCCTTTCCACCTCGGAACCGCCTCCACACCGGCCAGACATGTCCGACCACCGCAGCGACCCAAACGGCGTGTGCCAGAGGTCGGCCCGACACCGCCAAGGCGACCAGGGCCGGGGCTGCCCCCTTCAATCCATCGACGATGGCCACGGCAATCCCGGCTCGCCGCCCACCGAGTCGCCACACGTTGGAGGCGCCCGGATTTCGCGAACCCTCCTTGGTGGGGTCCTTCCCGATCCAGGCACCGACGAGCTGGGCGGTCGGAAACGTGCCGATGAGGTAGGCGGCAACCAGGAACACGACGGCGGTGATCACGCGCCCATCGTACGGTGCCGAGAAATGCCTCCGCCGGTATCCTCCCCGGGTGCCCACCTACCAGTATCGCTGCGATCACTGCGAACAGCAGTTCGACCTGTGGCAGTCGTTCTCCGACGACACGCTCAAGACCTGCCCCAGCACTGGGGGTCCGGGTGGTTGTGCGGCACCCGGAAACGGCGACGTACGCAAGGTGTTCTCGAGCGTGGGCATCACCTTCAAGGGCGACGGGTTCTACAAGAACGACTACGGCGCCAACTCATCGGGCCGAAAAAAGGAGATGGCATCCTCGTCTTCTGCCGGCGGCTCCTCCTCAGATTCCAGCTCAGAATCCAGCTCAGAATCCAGCTCGTCATCCTCCGAGAAGTCGAATGGCACCTCCGACTCCACCAAGACGAAAACTTCGAGTGGGTCTGCCGACAAGACCAGCGCCAACTCATCTGCCAAGAAAACTTCATCCGACTGACATCAGCGTTCGGCTGAGATCTTCCGGGCCGCCTCGACCGGCCGGAAACCACTTTCCCCGAGACCAGATCTTCTGCAGGGAACTTCGATGTCCGAAAGTCGACCGACACGATCGGGTCCACCCCGACCCGACCCGACCCCGAACTTGCGATTCGTATTGGCCCGGGTCCGGATCCATGCGAGGCGATGGCATCTTGCCCGCTGGGCCATCGCCTTGTCGGCAGCAGCGCTACTCGCTGCTTCGGTTCAGAGCGCTCGCTCGGACG
This sequence comes from Acidimicrobiales bacterium, assembly GCA_029263195.1. Taxonomy (GTDB): domain Bacteria; phylum Actinomycetota; class Acidimicrobiia; order Acidimicrobiales; family Aldehydirespiratoraceae; genus SZUA-87. The sequence goes on along the minus strand of JAJCXX010000061.1, from coordinate 32,048 downwards.
CAGCCGATGCTCAGCGCGAGTGGTCCGACACGCGGTTCGTCTGGGTGGCTCTCGGGCGACTCGAATCGGGCCACGAGATAGATTCGTCCGACGTCGAGCGGCGAGAGTTGCCGGTAGGGGCCATTCCGGTCGACCCCACCGACGACCCGATCGGCATTCGTCTGATCGACTCGGTGGTGGCCGGCGAGGTGATCCGCAGCGGCCGACTGGCCACCCGTGGCGCCGGTGAGATCGCAGCGAGACTCCCGCCGGGCACACGCGGTGTCACCGTCCCGGTCGACGCCGGATCGGTTCTGTCGATCGGCGACTCGGCGGATCTGATTGCTCTCCGCAATGGCCGGGCGCTGGCCCCCGACGTTCGGGTCGTGTCGACCGACGATGGTTGGGCCACATTCGCCGTCGACAACACCCGGATCTCGGCCGTTGTCAACGAGCTCACGCTAGGCGGAGTGATTGCAGTGCTACATCCCTGAGATCAGATCTCCCGGCAAGTCGATCATCACCGCCATGAGGTGGCCAGGAGTCCCAAGACGAAGATTCCCAGCATCACTCGATATGCCACGAACGGCGCGAACGTGTGGGAACGCACCAGCCGCAAGGTCGCCCACACTGCGGCGTACCCGGTGCACGCTGCCGCCGTCATACCCCAGATGAACGGAGGCCAGAACGACGAAGGAATCGACGTGCCCACCAGCGAGACGACGCCCGCGCCGGCAATCACCGGCAGGCTCATGAGGAACACGAGTCGGGCCGCCGAATCCCGGCTGTAGCCGAGTCCTCTCGAAACGGTGAGAGTCGCTCCCGATCGGGACACTCCCGGTTGAAGGGCAGCAGCCTGGCCGACGCCCATGAGCAGGGCGTCGCGAAGTCGGAACTCGCCGATCTCGCGTCGTTGGGGAAGGCGGTCGGCGACCAGCAGCACCAACCCGAATACGATCAACATCACCGCGATGACCCACATCGAGTCAAGGTCCGACAGTTGATCCTTGAACAACAACCCGACTACACCGGCTGGGGCCGCCGACGCAACCAGATACCAAGCGATTCGTCCGTCGGTACCAAGCGGCTGACGACGCAGCGGAGCGACGACTCCGGCCTTGAAGTACCTCACGACATCGGTCCACAGATAGGCGATCGCCCCGACCAAGGTCCCGAGATGGACCGCGACATCAAACGCTGTCTCGAGATCGCCCGACAACTCATCCCACCCGAACAACCAGCGGGTGATCTTGAGGTGCCCGCTCGACGAGATCGGCAGGAACTCGGAAATGCCCTGGACGAAGCCGAGGACTATCGCGTGAAGAATCTGCATGCCATCTCCTGATCGGCCGTCAGACGGCCGTCGATGAGGCTACGTCACCGCGGATCGGATCCGCCGATCGCCATCGCCCCCATCGTCATCGAGGGTACCGACGAACCACCAGGCAGGTACTCGACATCGGCGCCCACCCGGGCGATGTCGAGCAGCATCCGCGGAATCGAGCCGGCGAGTGTTGCCTCCCTGACAGGTTCGGCCAACGCGCCGCCCCGAATGCGAATTCCTTCCACCCCTGCGGAGAAGTCACCGCTCACCTGGTTCACACCGGAGTGCAAGCCCTGCAGAGTGAGAATCAGCAATCCGTCGTCGACATCGGCGATCAGCGATTCGAGGTCGCCCAACCCGGCGGCCACGTGCAGCGATCGATACCCCGGACTGGGAGAGCTGCGGGCCGTTCGGATGGCCGACCCGGTGCCGGTGACCCCGAGTCCCCGTGCACTCTTCGTGTCGTGTAGATACCCCTCGAGCATCCCCGAGCCGATGAGTGGCACCACACGGCAGGCCAGTCCTTCGCCGTCGAGTTCAGAGGTGGTGATCGAGCGCTGGTCGGTGGGATCGTCGAACAAGGTCAGGGCGGAGTCGGCCACCGCGACACCTAGACGGCCGCCAAACGGCGTTCGTCCCTTCACAACCCTCTCGCCCGACAACATCGACCCGACTAGACCGATCAGGGATGCCGCAATGCGAGGAGGAAAGACGACCGGGAGACGACCCGAGGCGATCGATGTCGCACCGAGAAGCTGCAGGCCCCGTTGCACGGAGAGAGTCGCCACCTTCTCCGGGTCGAGATCTGACGGATCGAACCCGGCATGAGCCGCGTAGCCGGTTCGGGTGCCTCCATCGATGTCGTTGATGAGGACGCTCGTCGAGAGCGCCCCCCGGGCCGACGAGACCTCGGCGTCGATTCCGCTGCTCGTGACCACCGCACGTTCGACCTGCTGATCGCCGTAGACCGCAGCCCGTACGCCTCGCACCCGCCGGTCGAGATCCAACGCCTGTCTCTCCACCGCCAGAGCGAGATCGAACTTCTTGGCCGACGACGTCGCAGAGAATCCCGGACCCGGCCTGGCTCGCTCCGTGACGGGATGGCCGTCAGGATGGGCGATTCCGGCCCGATCGTCGGGAGACGCGAAACCGGCGTTGTCGCGAGCATCGCACAACAGTGCGTCGACCAGTTCGGAGTCGAAACTCCCGCAATTCGACGTGCCCTCCCGGCCATCGATGACGACCCTCACCCCGACACCATGAGACTCGGCCTCGGTCAAAGACTCGACTTCGCCGCCATGCACCCTCACCTCGGTACGTCGCACCCGCTCGACGCACACCTCGATCTGCTCACCGATCTCCGCCCGAGCCACGAGAGCCCGCGCCAAATCGCTCAGGGATTGCCGGGCGTTGGATGTCAACTTGAGTCAGCTACCGGACATCGTCACGTCGGCCACCACGAGGGTGGTTCCGGCGGCATTCATCGGCAACCACTCGAGGTCGCATCCGACATCGACGACGTCTTGCAGCAGACGCTGCAGCGTGGAGGCAATGGTGACCTCACGAATCGGCTCAGCCATCTCGCCGCCTCGGATCATCACTCCCTCGGCACCAGTCGAGAAGTCGCCTGAAACCGGATTGACCCCAGAGTGGAGGCCCGAGACCTCCTGCACCAGCAACCCGAAGTCGACCTCGGCGATCAGATCGGCCGGACTGCGCGACCCCGGCACCAGCTGCAGCGCTTGGGCCCCGACCGACGAAGCGCCCTTGAACCCGGGCCGAACCGCCGACCCGGTGGATGCCGAACCCGACCGGCGACCGGAGTAGCCGTTGTGCAGAAACGCCTCGACCACACCACCGCCGATGAGGGTGGTCGATCTCGTTGCCAGCCCCTCACCATCGACCGTTGATGCGGTGAAAGCGGCCTCATCAGTGGGGTCGTCGAGCAGCGTGATCGTGGGAGCGGCAACCAGCTCCCCCATTCGATCCGCGAACATCGAACGCCCCTTGAGCACAGCGTCGCCGGTGAGGGTGCCGCCGATGATTCCGAGCAGTTGTGCCGTGACCCACGGATCGAGGACCACCGTGAGGCGAGACGTGGGGGCCTTCACCGCTCCGAGCAGCCGAGTAGCTCTCAGCGCCGCGGATTCCGCGGCCTCCGCCACATCGAGGACCGCCGGCGATCTGCCGACCGAGAAGCCGAAGCCGGTCTGGACCTCGCCGTCGGCCTCGGCCATCGCGTAGGTCGACAGGTAGCAACCAGTCTCACGTGTGAACGAGGCAATACCGGTGTTGGTGGCAACTGCCGACTCATAGATCGAGTCGACGTACTCGGCGGACTCGATTCCGGCGATGCGGGTGTCGGCAGCGAGGGTGGCTCTCTCGAGTTCGATGGCGAGTGCCACCTTGTCGTCGGTGGACAGATCCGCCAGATCGCTGCTGTAGAGGTCAACGTCGGCCGGATCTACGCCGTCGGGTTCGGCCACGCCATTGAATTCGTCGGGCTGGGCAAAGCCGGCGTTGTCGCGCGCCTCGATGAGCGTTTCGGTGAGGATCGACTCGTCGAGCGTGCCGGCGTAGGCGAAACCCTGGCGATGGTCCTTGACGACCCTCACTCCGATCCCCTGGCTCTCCGAGGCCGTAAGCGACTCGACCTCGCCGTTGTAGGCCCTGACCTCGGTGTCGCGTTCGCGAACGATGAACACCTCGACCTGTTCGCCCTCGACGGCCCGATCGGCCATTCGCTTGGCTGTTTCGAGTAGGTCCGACATCAGGCTGCCGTCCCTCCGACCGTGAGGCTCTTCACTCTCAGGGTGGGGGTGCCGTCGCCTACCGGCACGCCTTGGCCATCCTTGCCACACATGCCCGGATGTCCCATCGCGAAATCGTCGCCGAGGGCATCGATTCCCATGAGCACCTCTGGTCCGTTGCCTATGAGGTTTCCCTCGCGGATCGGAGCGGTGATCTCACCGTTCTCAATCAGGTAGGCCTCGGTCATCCCGAACACGAAGTCGCCGGTGGCCGTGTTGACCTGACCGCCACCAAGTTGCGCCACGTAGACACCGGACTCGGTCGAGGCCACGATTTCGGCCGGGTCGTCGGTTCCCTCTCCGATGTAGGTGTTGGTCATCCTCACCATCGGCAGATGCTGGTAGCTCTGACGGCGACCATTGCCTGAGCTGGTCCGACTCTCGTTTCGGGCTCGTAGCCGGTCCCACATGTAGTCGGTGAGAACACCATCTTCGATCAGCACGTTCTGGCCGGCCGGCTGGCCTTCGTCGTCGATGCCGAAGTGTCCCCATTCGCCGGCCATCGTGCCGTCGTCGATGAGCGTGACGAGAGGACTGGCGACCTGATCTCCGATGCGGTTGGCGAACACCGAGGCCGACTTGGCAACCAGGTCGGCCTCAAGGCCATGCCCGCATGCTTCGTGGAACAGGACACCGCCGCCTCCCGGCCCAACCACGACGGTCATCGCTCCAGACGGCGCCGGTCGGGCGCTGAGCTTGGTGATCGCACGGCGCGCGGCCTGCTGCGCCATCTCACCGACATCGGTCTGGTCGAAGAGCTCGAATCCGATGGTGCGGCCGACCGACTCGCGGCCGGTCTGCATTCCCGTGTCGCCGGTGGCGACGCATGAGACGGAGAACAAGGTTCGAACCTGGTCATCCTCGGCCAATAAGCCGTCGGAGTTGGCAACCAGAATTCGACGTCGGCTGTCGCCGTAGCGGACCGACACCTGAGAGATCGCGCCGCCCTCCGCTCGAGCAGCCGCGTCGGCGACGGTGAGCAACTCGACCTTGGTGGCCTTGGCGACATCCTCCGGAGCAATGAGCACGCCGTTGCCACGGCTCTCCTGCGCAGCAGACACCTCGATGGTGGCGCCTGGTTGGCCGGCTCCGCGGGCCGCGGCCGCTGCGGCCCGGGCCGCACTAGTGAGCCCGCTCTCGCTCAGATCAGCGGTGTGGGCGAACCCTGTCGACCCACCGACCACAACCCGGATTCCCGCACCGCGGTCGCGGCCGCTGGTGAGTTCCTCCACACGCCCGTCGTCGAGCAAGGCCGACGAAGACCGTTTGTCCTCGACGAACACCTCGGCGAATTCACCGCCGGTGCTCATCGCAACCGAAAGTGTCTGATTGACGAGCTCGTGGTCGAGCACTCCTTACCTCCTGGTCGAGGAATCGCTATGGTACCGCCGATGGCACTTCAACCCGGACTCTCCGCACACGTCGATCTGGTGGTATCGGGCGCCGATCTTGCCACCGCGATCGGGTCGGGGAAGGTCGAGGTTCTGGGCACTCCGAGGGTCGTCGCACTATGCGAAGAAGCCACCGTGTTGGCCACCGACGGGCACCTTCAACAGGGCGAAGTGAGCGTGGGCACGAGAGTCGAACTCGACCATCTGCTGCCCACCCTGGCGGGATCGACTGTGAGGGCGCACGCCTCGCTCGACGAGATCGACAAGCGCCGCCTCATCTTCTCGGTGGAGGCGACCGAAGGTGGCACCACCATCGCCACGGGCCGGATCGTGCGAGTGGTGGTCGACCACCAGCGGTTCAGCGACCGACTCAACGGCTGAAGTCGGAATCGGTCGAGCCCGGCCCGCCGCCGAACTCCCAGGTGTCGCTGCCGATGGCTCCCGAAGTCTCGACCGACCTGGAGACCCGCTGCAGCATCCCGTCGACCAAATGGACCTCGAGCGTCTCGATCTCGAACTCGGTATCGATCCGACCTGACCACCATCCAAAGCCATCCGGTTGGAGTTCCACGCCGTCGAGCAACGCCAAGATCGAGCTTCGGACCGCCGCCTTGACCTCCTGCAGATCCGCACCGCGAAGCTCGGAATCACCCGCCGACGCTTCGCTGGACATCAGTTCGAGCTGCTCCCTGACTGCCGGCGTCTCCAGCATCACAGGGTCGGCCGTGATCTCGCGGGTCACCCGACCGGCGTCGCCGAGCCAGTCGAGACGCGTGACCTGATCGACCCCGAAGCCGCCCACGACCGCCCGGGTGCGACGAGTCAGAGCACCTGACCGATGCTCGAACACATCGGTGATCGCCGCCGCAAATTCATTGGCCGCGTCGGTGGTGGGCGACGATTCCGTGATCAGATCCGAGGAGGTCGATTCAGGGGGTTCGGGGACCGGCGGCGAAGACCCGCATCCCTGAAGGAGAGGCAGGAATACCCAGCCCACCAGTGCCAGACGAATACGAGTACGAGAATGCGCGGGCGACATCGTGCCACCTCCGGATTGTTCCATTGGGAGGCGGCCGTTGTGTCATGAACATTCCCCGGCCCGCAAGGCTCGTCAACAACGCTAGCGCCGCGTTGCCCACAGCCTGCCCCGAGGCCGGTACGATCTCGCCTCAGCGCACGCGCCGGCCGGAGGAACCATGGAAGACAGCACCGCCACGGGCATCCGCCTGCGCTGGTGGGTTGAGATCTCCATAACGTTGGTCTTCTACCTCGTCTACTCCACGGTCCGGAACCAGTTCGGTTCGGCGATCGGAGGCACGATCAACGATCGCGCTCTTCGCAACGCCGAGTGGGTGATCGACGGGGAGCGGGCCATAGGGCTGTTTCGTGAGCAGTGGATCCAGGAGCAATTTCTCGACTTCGATTGGTTCATCCGATTCTGGAACATTTTCTACGGGTCGTTTCACTTCGGGGTGACGCTCGGCGCCATGATCTACCTGTTCCTCTACTTCCCGGCGCGATACCTGCGGATGCGCTCGGCGCTGGCCGCCACCACCTCCGTCGCCCTCATCGGGTTCGCGACGTTCCCGCTGATGCCGCCACGGCTGCTCGAGAACAGCGTGTCCGAGTTCGGTGGAAGCCAGACCGGCTACGGCTTCGTCGACACGCTCATCAGTCCAGGCGGGCTGTGGTCGTTCGACTCGGGCACTCTCGAGAGCATTTCCAACCAGTACGCGGCCATGCCAAGCCTCCACATTGCATGGGCGGCCTGGTGTGTGGTCGCTCTATATCCGGTGCTCAGAAGCCGCTGGGCTCGTCTTCTCGCCCTTTCGTACCCCTTCATGACGCTGTTCTCCATCATCGTCACAGCAAACCACTACTGGATCGACGCCGTCGGCGGCATCGCAGCGCTCGCCCTGGGCATAGCACTCGCCAGACCGGTCGAGCGCATCCTCCCGGGGGCAGGCGCTACGCTCGAAGCCACATCTGGCCCGCCTCAGAGCCCGAGCCAAAGCTGACAGCCGATCGAGGTCGCTCCTTCATGTTTCTCGATGCCATCACGGGCCCCCAGGACCTTCAGGGCCGCGACTATGACGAACTCGACGATCTCTGCGTACAGATTCGCGAGCACATCGTGGCAGCGGTGACTAAACACGGCGGCCATTTGGGGTCCAACCTCGGCGACGTCGAATTGACCGTTGCTCTTCATCGAGTCTTCAGATCGCCCCACGACGCCATTTTGTGGGACACCGGCCATCAGACCTACGTCCACAAGATGCTCACCGGCCGGGCCGCCGACTTCAAGAACTTGAGAGAGCCGGGCGGCCTGTCGGGCTATCCGTCGAGATCCGAGTCCAAACACGACTGGATCGAGAACAGCCACGCATCGACCGTCCTGTCCTACGCCTTCGGATTGGCCACGTCGTTTCATCAAAACGACGAACGCCGACGCGTGGTGGCCGTGATCGGTGACGGCGCCATGACCGGTGGAATGGCGTTCGAGGGGCTCAACAACCTCGGCCACAGCGGCCGCGATGTTGTCATCATCCTCAACGACAACGGCCGGTCGTACGCCCCGACCGTCTCCCGCTTGTCGGAGAGCCTGATCAAGATCCGCAACAACCCGACCTACATGCGACGCCAGGCCCGCCTCGAGCAGATGGCCGAGAGCATCCCTTGGGTCGGCGAACAACTCGGTCGCGGCATGAAGATGTCGAAGGCCGCGATCCGCGAGATGTGGGAGCCGCCCGCGTTCTTCGAGAATCTCGGAATCCGTTACACCGGGCCATTCGACGGACACGACATTGCCGGCATCGAAGACGCTCTGGCCAACGCCACTGAGTTCGACGGCCCGGTCGTGGTGCATGTGCTGACCCAGAAGGGCCGGGGTTACGCGCCGGCCGAGAACGACCAGATCAAGAACATGCACGACATCGGGTCGATCAAGGACGGTTCCTACACCTCAGCGTTCTCCGACGCCATGCTGAAGCTCGGTGATCAGCACCCGGAGTTGGTGGCGATCACTGCCGCTATGCCCGACTCGACCGGCCTGCTTCCGTTCAGCGAACGATTCCCCGGCCGATGCATCGACGTCGGGATCGCCGAGCAACATGCCGTCACCTCAGCCGCCGGAATGGCCATGGGCGGAATGAGGCCTCTTTTCGCGGTCTACGCCACCTTCCTCACTCGCGCTTTCGATCAAGTCAATCTCGACGTCGGTCTGCACGGCCAACCGGTGATTTTCTGCCTCGATCGAGCCGGCATAACCGGCGACGACGGACCTTCTCATCACGGAATCCTCGACCTCGTGCTTCTCACGAAGGTCCCGGGCATGACCGTTTTCGCGCCGTCGAGCTACCAGGAACTCCAGCAGATGATGTTCGATGCCATGGACATAACCGATGGGCCGGTTGCCATTCGTTGGCCGAAGACCGCCGCCCCATGGGTTACCGAGACGGAGGTCGGTTCAGGACTGGCGGCACGCTTGGTGAAGTCCGGTGGACCCGAGGTATGTCTCCTCGGGTTCGGAAAGATGCTCGCCGCGTGCGAAGGCGCTGCTGAGATTCTCGCCGACGAGGGAATCAACGCCACCGTCTGGGATCCGCGTGTGGTCACGCCACTAGCCCCGGAGATGCTCGAGAACGCTGCCGCACACCAACTGGTGATCTCGGTCGAGGACGGGTTGCGAATCGGGGGTGCCGGGGCTGCGGTTCGCGACGCGCTCAGCGAACACGACGCCAATTGCCGTCTACGGGTTCTGGGTGTGCCGACCGCCTACATCCCTCACGGCAAAGCCGACACGATCCTGTCGGAGTTGGGACTCGACGCCGCCGGAGTAGCCGCCACCGCCCTAGGCATGCTCACCACGTAGCCAGCCACGTAGCCAACCCCCTAGCCCCCGGACTCCTCAGCCCCTATTCCCGCGCCCCCTCACCGAAATCAGTGGGCGGTGGCTACAGGATTTGTGGCCTACGGCCACAGATTTCGGGGTGGGGATGGGTGGGGATGGGTGGGGGTCAGGAGTAGTAGGGGTTTTCGCCTTGTTGGTGATCGGTGGCGTCGATCACGTCGGTGACTTCGGGGATCGCTTCGAGAATGGCCTTGCGAATGCCGTCCTGAAGAGTCGCCGCGCTCATCGAGCACCCCTGGCAACCGCCACCCATGGTTATGAAGACCTTGTCGTCCTCCACGCCGACGAAAGAGGCAACACCGCCGTGGGAAGCCAGAGCCGGGTTGATCCGTTCCGTCAGCAATTGCTGGACCTTTTCGGCCAGGTCACCCACCAATTCGAGCTGCCCCATGTCGCCGAGAGGACTGGGACGATTGGGATTTCGGATCACCAGGCCGCCTTGGGCCGGCGTGCTCGGGATATCAAGGGTGGCGCCACTCAACTGCTCGGCGCTGTTGGCCGGAACAATCACGACCAACCCTTCGCGGTCGTAGACATGATCGTCGTCGGCGGCTTCGGAAACCGGCTCGAGACTCAGATCGTAGGTGTAGTCGACCCCGTTGGCGCCGGTGACTTCGACACGAAGACCGAGCGATTCGTGGTCGTCTTCTTTGGCCTTGATCTCGTCGACAACGGTGCGGGCCGCGTCGGTAACGATCAGAACCTCAGCGGTGGCCTCGGTCTCGGCTGCGGAATCGACGGCGTTGCTCATCGGGAAAGGGTAGCGAGATCCCATATGGCATCGTCGGGCACCGACATCAACTGCACGATTCCATTTCGTCGCTCAGTTCGAGCCAAGTCTCTTCCGCGCTCACCAGTTCCGCCTCGCGCTCAGCGAGATCCCGACCCACCGAAGCCAGCTCTCGGTGGTCGTTGCCGGCCTCGGCCAACGTCACATGGAGAGCGTCGATCCGCTTCTCGAGACGGGCCACGAGCTTCTCGCACTTCGACAACTCGTGACGCACGGTGCTCCGCGATCTGCTTCCGCCGGCCGGCTTGACCTTTCCCGACTCCTTCAACTGAGACTTGGCGGCGGGATCGGGTAGAGCCTTGCGGTCCTCGAGCCATGCCGCATACCCACCGGGCCAACGTCTGGCGGCAGAGTCATGGATCACCAACACATCGTCGACAGTTCGGTCGAGGAAGGTGCGATCGTGACTGACAACCAACACAGCGCCGGGCCAATCGTCGAGAAATTCCTCCAGGGCACGAAGGGTGTCGAGGTCGAGGTCGTTGGTCGGTTCGTCGAGCAGCAACACGTTGGGTTTCGCGGCGAGGGTCAACACGAGCTGGAGACGTCGGCGCTCACCACCCGACAAGAGACCGATCGGGGAACGCTGGGTGTCGGCATCGAACCAGAACCTCTCGAGGAGGGCCGAATCCCACCAATCGGGTTGGGCCCGATCGCCCGCCACGGCCTGACGAACCCGCATGCTGAGATCGAGCTCCCGGCCGGTCTGATCGTGAAGGCCGACTTCGACGGTTGGTCCGGTGACCACTCGACCCGCCACGGGATCCCGACGACCCGCAATCACATCGAGAAGAGTCGACTTCCCGCAGCCATTTGGGCCGACGATCCCCAACCGCTCACGTCGATCAAGCAGCAGATCCAGGCCGGTGACCAGGGGAGGTAGCCCGTCGAAACCAACCGAGACACCGTGGAGCTCAACGACTTGATCGCCAAGCCGTGGCGTGCCCTCATGGAGTGAGCCGAGGCTGAGTTCACCATCGCGTGCCGCAGCCTGAGGGCCGCCCGCGATGAGTTCGTTGGCTCGTTCGATCCGCGACCGACTTTTACGGGTACGAGCCTTGGCGCCACGCCGGAGCCACGCCAGCTCGGTGCGTGCAAGATTTCGCCGCGTCGATTCCGAAGCCGCCGCTCTTTCCTCGCGTTGCGCCCGGCCCTCGAGATAGCCCGCGTACCCACCCTCATGGACGTAGGACGAACCACGATCAAGTTCGAGTATTCGTGTCGACACGCGGTCGAGAACGTGCCGATCGTGGGTGACGATCACCAACCCGCCACGAAACCGCCGCAACTCTTCCTCGAGCCATTCGATGGCATCGACATCCAGATGGTTGGTTGGCTCGTCGAGAATCAACAAGTCGGCGTCGGCGACCAAGGCTCGGGCTAGCGCCACCCGCTTCTCCTGGCCCCCCGACAATTCCGACGTTGGCCGGTCGAACAGATCCCCGAGACCCAATCGGTCGAGTACGGCCTCACCCCTCCATCCGGCACCAACCGCTTCTCGGACGGTTCCAGCCGCCAGCTCCGTGACCTGATCGAGCGTGGCGATGGTGACACCGCTCCCCCGCCTGATCGTGCCTCCCTCCGCTGTTCGGGTGCCGGCGAGCACGTCGAGCAGAGTCGTCTTGCCCGTGCCGTTGATCCCCACGACACCCAACCGATCGCCGGTCGACACCGTGATCGACACGTCGGCGAAGAGCGGACGGTCGGGCCGCATCATCGAAATATCGGCTGCGTCTACCAGAATCACCAACGCAGGCTATTGGTTCTCGCGGCGGTCACTGACTGATCGGCCGTCCGTCTTCACACCCTCGCTCTGCCGGGCGTAGTCTCAGGGGGAGGGTCGGCGCGCTCGCCGGCAAGAAACCGACAACAAGCAATCCCGACAACGACAGAGGTGGCTGTGAACTCACCGGACCAACCCTCAGGAATATCCGTGAGCGGACCCGTCGCAGTGTTGGTATCCGTGGTTGCGTTCGTGGCGATCGTCGCTGTTCTGGTCGTCACCCTGGGCGACAACTCCGACTCAGGGGATTCGGAAGTCGTTGCCACGCCATCATCCACCTCCTCGACCTCTTCCACCTCTTCGACCTCAGCCCCGCCGACGACCACCGCTGCCCCACCACCAGCGACGACCGAAGCGCCACCGATAACCGGGCCCCAACCGGTGGGGGCCGATCCCGCCGAGATCGCCACTGCCACCGTGCTCTTGTCCCAGCTCGACGACAACGGCAACCAGATCTGTTTCATCGGATCCGGAAGCATCATCGACCCAACCGGGATCATCCTGACCAATGCCCACGTGGTCATGAGCGATCCGTCGTGCAGCTACACGAAGCTCGGCGTCGAGATCACCACCCGAACCGACACGCCCCCGGAGTTGCTCTACCTCGCCGAAGTGGCCGGCTACGACCCGGCGCTCGACCTGGCGACCGTGCGCATCATCTCCGATCTCGAAGGCAACCCGGTTGACCTCACCGGCCTGCCGTTTCTGGAGGTCGGGGAATCCGACACCGTTGAAGTTGGTGATCACATTTCCATGGTCGGTTACCCGGCCATCGGAGGCAGCACTGTCACGGTCACGGAGGGGATCGTCTCCGGGTTCGCCGGTGATCCGGCGGTGTCAGACAACCGGGCGTGGATAAAGACCGATGCCACCATCTCCGGAGGCAACAGCGGAGGGGCGGCCACCAACACCGAGGGACAACTGATCGGGGTTCCAACCACGGCCGGGATACAGGGCCAACTCACGGTCGACTGCAGAGTTCTCGAGGACACCAACGGTGATGGTCTGGTGAACACTGCCGACAGTTGCGTTCCCATCGGAGGCTTTCTCAACGGGCTTCGGCCGCTGAAACTGGCCGCTCCGGTCATAGCCGCGGCCAACCGTGGCGAGACAACCGACGAGTGGCGTGATTCGCCCACGGTCGATCCGATCGACGTTCTGGCCACAGCCTCTGCCGGAAACGTGCTGTTCTCGCTCGGAGTCAATCCCGACGACACTCCATCGGAGATCATCACGACCGTGCCGTCATCGGCCGAAACAGTCTGCGCCTTCTGGGACTACTCCGGCATGGTCGACGGATCCAGCTACGACGCGATCTGGATGATCGACGGCACCGTGGTCGAGAATGCCAGCTTCTTGGACAACACCTGGGCCGGAGGAGATGCAGGTTCGTGGTGGGCGTGCATGGAGGCCCCCGCTGAGATCGGTTCCGTGGCCGCCGAATTCGCATTCCTGGTCGAGGGAGAGTTCCTGGTCTCCGACGCGATCTACGCCGGCGACGTCCACCAACCCATCAGGCTCAGGGTCAACAACCGGTCCAGCGAGACGGTCTGCTACATATTCGCCAGCCCGACCGCCGCTCTTGGTTGGGGCCAGGACGAACTCACAGCCACCGAGGTCCTCCCGCCGGATGGATTCGTCGAGCTGCCGCTCACCACAGGCCGGTGGGATGTCATGTTGCAGGATTGTGATCAGAACGCCCTCGACATCGCCGAGGGCATCAACATGACCATCGATTTCACGTACGACTATCCCGCAGTGGCCGGCTGACAAGTCGCCGCGGTCAACGTCCGTCGATCCGGCTCTTCAACGCCGAGAACGCAAGCGTCTGGCTCACAACGCCCAGCCCAATGATCGCGATCATGCCCTTGCCCAACTCGCCGAACTGCCAACCGACGAACAACGACCGTAATCCGGCGAGCAGATAGGTCACGGGGTTGTAGCGGGCGACTTCCGCCAGCCAGCCGGTCATCGAGTCGAGCGGCAGAAACGTCGTAGTCATGAATGCGAACGGGAAGAAGAGCACGAAGCTGGCGCTGACCGCGCTCGGGTTTCCCGTCCGCAGGGCGATGGTGTAGGGGAAACCGGTGAACGCCACACCCCAGAACGCCCCCATCAGTAGGAAGACCACCACACCGAGAATTCCCGTGGGGAAACGGACCCCGATCGCGAATCCGAGGATTGTGACCGGGACGGCGAGCATCAGGACCAGCACGAAGTCCGACACCATGAGCCCCAGCAAGAGGGCGCGTCTCGACACCGGGGTCAGCAGTAGTCGATCGAAGTACCCGTCTTGGATGTCGAGCACCAGTGCCGACGCCCTCGAGATGCCGGTGACCGCGAAGACGATGGCAACCGGCAGTTGAAACGCCTTGTAGTCGATCTCGAGTTCTGTGAAACCAGCAACATCTTGCAACGCGCCGATGTTGACAACGAGAAAGAACGTGGGCACCGCGAGCGCGGGCAGGACGAACGCAAGATCTCTGGGGAGTTGCTGCAGCGCCCGGATCGCCACCGATCTGACATCGCGGAAGAATCCTGCTGGTCGCGCCGTTATGGGTTCACTCATTGACATCGCCCATTCATGTGTTTCCGCCTTCGAGATGGGACCCGGTGACGTGTAGGAACACGTCGTCGAGAGTCGGCGTGCGTAGCGCCAGCTCGTCGACCACGCAGCCCGCCCGATCGAGGGCTACGGCCACCGGGCTGAGAGCTCGGCCGCCGTCCTTGGTAACCACGCGAACCTCGTGTTCGTAGCGTTCGATCCGGTCGACGCCGGGAACACCGGTGAGAACCTCAGCAACCTTGTCGGAGTCGCCGGCGACTCTCACCACCACCACATCGTCGCCAACCGATCGTTTCAGCTCAGCCGGGGAACCCTCGACCACGATCCGACCGTGATCGATCACTCCCACACGGTCGGCCAAGGTGTCGGCCTCCTCCAGATACTGGGTAGTGAGGAAAACCGTCATTCCCAGCTCGCGATTCAGCCGGCGCACCTCCTCCCACACACGGAGCCGGCCCGGCGGGTCGAGTCCGGTGGTCGGCTCATCGAGGAACAGCGCTGAGGGATTGTGGACAAGAGACGCCGCCAGATCGAGCCTTCGACGCATCCCGCCGGAGTAGGTTCCCACGAGATGGTCAATGGCGTTCATGTCGATGAGGGGCGCCAGTTCATCGATTCGTTTCGAGATCTCGATTGACCTGAGACCGAACAGTCTTCCCTGGGTCGTGATGATCTCCCGACCGGTCATTTTCGGGTCGAGAGATGCTTCCTGAAGCGCCACTCCGATCGCCAGGCGCACCTTGCCGGGATGATCCAACACGTCGAGGCCGGCGACGGATGCCGATCCCGACGTCGGGGCGAGCAAGGTGCAGAGCATTCTGACAACGGTTGACTTACCGGCACCGTTGGGGCCGAGAAACCCATAGATCTCGCCGCGCTCGACCGAAAGGTCGATGGAATCGACCGCGATATTCTCGCCGAAACGCCTCGTCAGAGATTCTGCTCGAATCAACTTCTTCCCCCAGGAGTTCGCTGGGTAGCGTGCCAGCATGGGAACACCGATCACAACATCATTTTCGGGGCAGGTAGCGGTCGTGCGGTTCGATGACGGAAAGGCCAACGCCCTCGGTCACCAGGCAATCGACGCCTTTCACAGCGCCCTCGATGAAGCCGAGGCGACGGCGTCCGCCGTCGCGATCTTCGGCCGACCCGGCCGATTCAGTGCCGGGTTCGATCTCAACGTGATGAAACAGGGTCCCGAGTCTGCCCAGGCATTGGTTCGCCGCGGCGCCGAACTACTGATGCGGCTGTATGGCTTTCCCATGCCGGTAGTTGCCGGCTGCACCGGGCATGCTCTTGCCGCGGGGGCGCTGATTCTGCTCTCATGCGACGAGCGGATCGGTATAGACGGCGAAACAAGAATCGGCCTGCCCGAAGTCTCGATCGGAATGCCGCTCCCCCGATTCGCCACCGAGCTCGCCCGCGATCGTCTCACCAACCGCCAGTTCACGAAAGCGGCATTGCTTTCAGCCTCATATTCACCGACCGCTGCGGTAGAGGCCGGATTCCTCGATGAGATAGTTGCCGACGACCTGGATGAGACGGTCATCAAACGAGCAACCGAGCTCGGCGCCAACCTGAGCAAAGACGGATTCAGGATCACCCGCCAGAACGCTCGTGGGAAGATGATTGCCGGCGTTCTGGCCGAGCTCGACGCCGATGTCGCCACGTTCTCGGTCTCGGGTAATTGAACCCGCACCCGGGAACATAGGGTCCACCCATAGGGTTCGTTACGTCGGACCGATCCGGGAGATCAGATGAGCAATCAACAAGCCGACACGCTCGAGTTCTATTGGCGGCCGGGCTGTGGTTTCTGCATGATGCTTGATCGCAGTCTCACCCGGGCCGGTGTCAGTTTCGAGAAGCGAAACATATGGGACAGCCCGGCCGACGCCGCCACGGTTCGCAAGCACGCCAACGGCAATGAGACAGTCCCGACGGTCGTTCTCGGCGGTTCGGTGTTGGTCAACCCGTCGGCCGATGCGGTGATGACACTCCTGTCGGAGAACGCCCCCGATCTCCTACCCGAAGGATGGGAGCCGCGCGGACAGCGTCGAGGCAAATCGACCGTACGTCGGCTGCTCGGGGGCTGAGAAGGGGTCGGCTGTAGTCTCCGACTCCGATGGCCGACTACGAAGCACTTCTGATTATCTCGTTCGGTGGCCCTGAAGGGCCCGACGACGTCATGCCCTTCCTCAGCAACGTCACCCGCGGTCGAAACATCCCGCCGTCCCGACTCCGCGACGTCGAGCAGCGCTACCTGCGACGGGGCGGGGTGAGTCCCATCAACGAACAATGCCGGCGATTGATCGATTGCCTCCACACCGAGCTCGCCGACCACGCCATCGACCTACCCATCTATTGGGGTAACCGCAACTGGCATCCGATGCTCGCCGACACGATCGCCGCCATGGCCGCCGACGGCGTCGAGAACGCTGTAGCCCTCGTGACTTCGGCCTATAGCTCCTACCCGAGCTGTCGCCAGTACCTCGACGACATCGAAAAGGCACGAGCCGACGTCGGGGCCAGCGCGCCTCATATCGAGAAGATTCGGCCCTATTTCGACCACCCCGGCTTCGTGGAGCCGTTCGCCCGCTCGACCAGCCAAGCTCTCGATGAACTCGGTGAACTTGGTGAACTCGGCAGCAGTGCCGACAGAGCGCGCCTCGTGTTCACCGCACACTCGATCCCGACTTCAATGGCGGCCGGCTGCGACTACGAGCAGCAGCTACGCGAGGTCGCCAGGTTGGTGGCGGACCGACAAGAGATTGCCCTCGACTGGGAACTCGTGTGGCAGAGTCGATCTGGGGCGCCCACCGATCCGTGGCTCGAACCCGACGTGAACGATCATGTTCGCCAATTGGCCACCGAGGGAGTCAAATCCGCCGTGATCGTCCCGATCGGTTTCGTGTTCGACCACATGGAGGTCGTCTTCGACCTCGATGAGGAAGCGGCTGCTACCGCGGCAGAAGTCGGCATAGAGATGCGGCGGGCCGAAACCCCGGCCACCGTCCCCGACCCGGACTTTGTGAGCATGTGCCGGGAGCTGATCGAGGAGCGCCTCGAGCCGGGCCGAGAGGCTTCCACGGTGGGGCATCTGAACCGGCGCGACCATACCTGTCCGGCCGATTGCTGCCGTCCGACCTGAACGATCCCGTTCGCGCGGACCGCGAATGATCCCCCACATGACGCGCGATTCTTCCTAGCATCTCCCTAGAAACGAGCATGAGGGGGTGGCCGATCGTGAATCACACCCGGATAGCCGCCGAGGCAATCCGGTACCGGCTCAACCTGGTCAAGTCGCCCCTCGTGCAGCTCTCCGAACTCGAATTGGAGAAGATGGCCGGAGCAACCGTGGCCGCCGCCGACCCCCTGGTCGACGCCGCCATTCGTCGAATTGGCACCGCCTGGACACAAGCCGGCCTGGAGCCGACCGCACTGTGTCTCGACTGGGACTGCCCGGAGGTGCGGGAACTGTTCCACGACAACCCCGATCTGGTCGATGCGCTCGACGACATCGTGCGATTCGCGACCCGCTCGATCGCGGCCTGACCAACCACCAAGCGCCCCCTCCTCGACCTGTTGCTCGTCGCGCGGATCCACGTCGAGCAAAATGGTTCGCTAGCTTGGACGAGTGCCGACAATCGCCGTGGTCAATCAAAAGGGCGGGGTGGGCAAGACCACTGTCGCTCTCGGTCTTGCTGCAACCGCGTGGTCTCGCAACATCGACTGTTTGGTGATCGATCTCGATCCTCAGGCCAACGCCACTACCGGACTCGGTGTTTGGGACGCCCCATTCAGTGTGGATCAGGCGCTCGCTGAAGAACGACCCGGGGCGATCTCAGGTCTACGGGTGCCTTCCGGGTGGCCCAACGAAGGCGGTCGTCCTCCATCCGTCGTACCGGCGACGCCTGCCCTGGCCGCTCGCGAACCGCAGCTTCTCACCGATCCGATCGGGGCCAACGACCGACTGGCGATCGCACTCGAAGGTGTTCGGCACGATGTGATCATCATCGATTGCCCTCCCTCGCTCGGTCTCCTCACCGTCAACGGACTGTTCGCCGCCGACAGAGCTCTCGTCGTCACCGAGCCGGGAGCATGGGCTTCAGACGGAGTGGGCCAGATCCTCAGAACGGTCCATCGAGTTTCCAATCGTCGACAGTCGCCGCTCGAGATCGCCGGGGTGGCCGTCAATCGACTCGGGCGCACCCGCGACGCCCGCTACTGGGATCAACAGCTTCGCTCCGACCACGGCGATATTGTTCTGCCTGCGGTTCACATGAGAGCCGCCGTTCCCGAAGCATCGGCCGGATCGCTACCGATCCACGCACTGGGGGCCCGACCGGGTGCCCAAGAGGCCGCCGCCGAGTTCGACAATCTGTTCGACTTGGTCATGACCTCGGAGGTCGCCCATGGCGTATGACCCTCAGAAGAACCACCGTCGACCGACTCCCCCCGAGGAGGGTCCGGCCCCGGTCGATGCCCTCATTGCCGAGGAACCACCGATAGTGCCGGATGATCCGCCGGCCGGCCCCGCCGTGACTCCTCCAGCCGCCGACCCACCGCCCGACGCGCTGTTGCTGAATACCGGACTCGTCGCGGCACTGGGAGCAATCCTCACACTTCTCTTGGCCCGTTACCTCTGGCGCCGACGATCGTCACCTGTTTCCGGGTAGTGACCCGTGGCGACGGATGACCTCCCCTTGGCCGTCGTCGCACATGTCGAGGTAGGGGCACCATCCACACAGCGGGCCGGTCTTGGTCGGGAAGTCGTCGTCGGCGCACGATCTTTCGATTGAGTCCCAAGTGCCGGCCAGCGATTCGGTGACCCGATCGAGGCTCGCCGGGGTGACATCGGCGGAAACCTCGAGGTGCTTCTCGCCGAGAAAGAACAGGCGGGCCCGCACCGGCTGCTCGCCGGTGGACTCAGCGATCGCGGCGGCGTAGAGCAACACCTGAGGCAGCCGCTTGCTGCGGTAACGCTCGGCCGGGGCGTTGCCGGACTTGTAGTCGGTGACGACCAATCCATCGGTCTGGACATCGAGACGATCGACGATTCCCCTGAAGGGAACGCCGGCCAGAACGGCCTTCACGTTCTGCTCGGTGGACCTCACCTCGACATCGGCAGGAGGTTCGAGCTTCCAGAGTTTCGCGACCGCGTTCCAAGCCTTCCATCGGAAGCCACGGGCTCCGTCGGAGTCGAGCTCCAGGGCCATGAAGTCGGGATCGGCCTCGACAGCGGGCCATTCCTGCTTGGCGATATCTCGCGCTCGCTGGGTGGTGCGGTCGGCTGAGTCGGATTGCATCAACAGCTCGAGAACCCTATGGGCGAAACTGCCGACCAGGGCGGCCTCACCCGGCGGGTCGGCGAGATGCTCGACGTAGCGCCAACGCCAGCGCTTGGCGCACTGCTCGTAGGTGGAAGCCCCCGATGGCGAAAGATGCCCCGGACGCTCGATGGTGGTGGACGGGGCCGAATCGACGGGCGTTGCCTGCGAACTCATCGGTGTAGTTCTACATCACCGCTGTGACACATGGGCTCAAAAGCCCTCAGATGTCGAGTGTCGACTTGTCGATGAGAGCCGAATTCCTCAGGAGGAAGTCACGGCGCTTCGACACGTCGTTGCCCATCAACACGTCGAACATCTTGACGGCGTCGGCCGCCTCCTTGCCATCGTCCATGGTGAGCCGGCGCAGCGTTCGGGTGGCCGGATCGAGAGCGCAATGACGAAGTTCGTCGACGTTCATCTCACCGAGTCCCTTGAAGCGCTGCCACTTGATGTTTTCGCGCTTGCGGTTTCCCTTGCAGAGCTCGTCGGTGACGCTGTCGCGTTCCTCATCGGTGAAGACCCGGTAGGTCTCGTTTCCGACCTTGGTCGTGAAAAGTGGGGGCTGAGCCGCGTAGACGTTGCCGGCCTCGAGCATCGGTTTCATGTAGCGGTGGATCAGCGTGAGCAGGAGGCAGCGAATGTGACTCCCGTCGACATCGGCGTCGCAGAGGATCACGATTCGGCCGTAGCGCGCGTCGTCGAGGTTGAAATCCTTGCCGGCACCGGCGCCGACCGCGGTGAACAGCGCCTTGGCCTCGGCGTTGTCGAGCACCTGCTTGACCGACGCCTTGGCCGCGTTGACCACCTTGCCTCTCAAGGGCAGAATCGCCATCGTCTCGCTGTCGCGACCTCGCTTGGCGGGTCCGGCCGCGGAATCGCCCTCGACCAGTATCAGCTCGGCCTCAGGGCCGTGGACCCGACAGTCGGCGAGCTTCTGAGGCATACCGGTGGATCCGAGATTGGCCGCCTTTCGTTTCGTCTCGAGGACCTGCTTGGAGGCAACCCGGTTGAGCACGGCGTTGGTGATCTTGTCGGTGATCGCCTTCACGTGTGAGCGCGGACCTCCACCGGGGTCGAACCACTCCTTCAGCTGTTCGTAGAGAACCCTGGCCACGATGCCCTCGACCGCAGGGGTACCGAGTTCCTGTTTGGTCTGCCCCCGGAACTGAGGCTCGGAGAACGTGACCTTCACGGCCGCCACGATGCCCTCCTGAACGTCGTCTTTCACCGCGCGGTTCTGGTTGGTCTTGGCCAACTTGGCGAGCTTGCGGCTGTCCTTGAGAATCGTGCTGTTGACAACACGGGTGAGGGTCTTGTCGAAGCCGGCAAGATGGGTGCCGCCGTGGGTGGTCGGGATGGTGTTGACGAACGACACGACGGTGGTGTCGTAGCCCTTTACCCAACGCATGGCGATGTCGACCGTGCAATCCCGCACCACATCGGTCATCTTGCCGTTGACGGGCACCTTCTCGGTGAACGAGTCGATGCCGTTGATGGCGATCACCTGATTGACGTTGTCGCCGATCGAGAGATGATCGACAAGGTCGTTCAATCCACCCCGAGAGACGAAGGTGAACTTGTCGGGCCGACCCCCTGCTCGACGGTCGTCGACGGTGATGCGCATTCCGGGCACGAGGAAGCAGGCGTTGGTGCAGCGCTCACAGATCTCGTCGACGTCGACCCTGGCCTCCGGATCGAAGATCTCGAGATCGGGCCAGAAGCGGACTCTAGTTCCGGTCTTGTTCCTCGAAATGCGCTTGATCTTGTCGAGCTTGTGATCGGCCTTGAATCTCGAACCGTTGAAATGCCCGGCGACCCGTTCCTTGAACGAGAGCTGGTGGGTCGCTCCCTCACGGTCGACCTCTGCCACCAGCTTGGCGGACAAGGCGTTGACAACCGATGCACCCACGCCATGCAGGCCACCCGAAGAGGTGTAGGCACCACCACCGAACTTTCCGCCGGCATGGAGCTCGGTGAACACCACTTCCAGAGCCGAAACCTTGCGCTTGGTGTGGGTGTCGATCGGTATGCCACGGCCGTCGTCGCAGACCTCGATCGAATTGTCGCGGTGCAAGATGACACCAACCTTCTTGGCGAACCCGGCCGATGCCTCGTCGACGGCATTGTCGATCAGCTCCCACACAAGGTGCATGAGGCCGTCAGATCCGGTGCCGCCGATGTACATGCCGGGTCGTTTGCGAACCGCGTCGAGACCCTCGAGGGTTTGTATCGCGTCGGCGTCGTAGTCGCGTGCTGCCGCTTGTTTCGGAGTCATGTCACCACCGGCCCGGAGCAATCACCCGGATCTGGCGCTCTGACCGGACGGCGACGAGATCCCGGCGGGTGGCGTCGACCCATAGCGGAACCGGATGAGGGTCGAGCTTGCGGGGATCGTGGTCGTCGGACATCTGACCCAGCAGACCGTGAGGCGATCCGACCCACACCAGAGTGACAGACTCACCGGAGCTCATTCTCACGAGTCTCACGCCTTGGGTGTTGCGCCCCTTGGCCGGGATTTCCTCGACCGATGTGGCCTTCACCCCCGATTCGGAAGTAACGACGAGGATCGCCTCGCCACCGGCGATGGTGCCGGCTCCCGCGACCACCGACCCGGAACGAAGCTTCATTCCCCCGACACCGCCCGCACCGCGCCCTTGAACGCTGATCGCCCCGGAAGTGGTGCGCAGTACCTGGCCATCGGAGGAGACCATGACGAAGTCGACATCGTCGGACGCAGGGAAGGCAGCCACCACCGACGCCGAATCCTTCAGCGCGATGATCGTTCGGCCCGGGCCGGTTGCCAGCACTTCCTCGGTCGTGAGTCGCTTGGCGATTCCGCTGGACGTGACAACCAGGAGTGGCGTGTCGGATTGCTCCACCAGCGACAGAACTCGCTCACCGCGATTGAGACCGAGCACCTGAGATACGTCGGTTCCGCGTGTGCGTCCCCCTGTGTCGGGAAGGTCGGAGCCGCGGATCGTGAACACCCTGCCTTCGGAGGTGACCGCCGCTACAGGCGTGGTGGTGGTGGACTGCAGCCGCGAACTCACCAGGTCGTGTCGCCCGGAGGTGGCACGTTTCCCGCCATCGGCCGGAGCTGACCCGATGTTGCCGGAACTCGAAATCGTGATCAGACAAGGTTCGTCGGTGATCTCTGTCGGTTGGGGCGAGGCCGCGACCGGCCCCTCGAATGTCGGGATGTCGGCCGGCAGGACGATCTCGGCCCGGCGAGGCTGGGCATGATCGGCCACCAACTCGTGAAGCTCCTTGAGCACGATCGTGCGCCGTCGCTGCTCAGATCCAAGAATCTTGTCGAAACCGGCTATGTCGGATCTCTTCGACGCCAATTCCTCCTCGAGTTCGAGTTTCGCCAGCGCGGTGAGACGACGAAGCGGCATTTCCAGGATGTGGGCGGCCTGAACCTGCGACAGGTCGAAGCGTTCCATGAGCTTGACCCGGGCCTCCCCTGAATCCTGCGACGATCGGATGATGGCCACGACCTCGTCGATGGCGTCGAGGGCCGTGATCAGACCCTCCAGGATGTGGAGTCGGTCTCTGGCCACCTCGAGGCGATACCGGGTGCGACGGACGATGACATCGAGCCGATGGTCGATGAAGTGCCGACAAATGTCGTAGAGGCCCAGCGTGGTGGGCACACCGTCGACCAACACGACGTTGTTGATTCCGAAGGTCTCCTCGAGCGACGTGAGCCGGTAGAGGTCCGCCAGCACGGCCTGAGGGTTGAGACCGGCCTTCACATCGATTTGGATCCTGACCCCGTTGGGGTCGGTGTGATCTGCCAGATTGCGGATTCCCGTGACGCCGGCGATCTTGCCGGAGTTGGCGAGATCCTGGACCTTGGCGATGATCCGCTCGGACCCGACGAGGTAGGGCAGCTCGGTGACGACGATCGCCTGCTGACCTCGAGAGATCTGTTCGACATGGGCCCGGGCCCGAATCCGGAAGGCACCGCGGCCGGTTTCGTAGGCATCTCGCAGCCCGTCGTCGATGATGATCCCTCCCGACGGGAAGTCGGGGCCAGGCAACACCTCCAGCAGCTCGTCGACGGTTGGCTTGGGGCGGCGCTTGTTCATCACCAACTCGATGGCCGCCTCGACCTCGGCAAGATTGTGGGGTGCCATGTTGGTGGCCATACCGACGGCGATGCCGCTGGTGCCGTTGACGAGAATGTTGGGTAGCGCGGCCGGAAGTACCACCGGCTCCTCGCCCTCGCCGTCGTATGTGGTGCGGAAGTCGACGGTGTCCTCGTCGAGTTCACTCACCATTCGCATGGCCGATGCCGCGAGTCGGCACTCCGTGTAGCGCGCCGCAGCCGGCGGATCGTCGAGGCTGCCGAAGTTGCCTTGCGGATCGATGAACGGAACCATCCGGGAGAAGTCCTGCCCCATTCGAGTGAGGGCGTCGTAGATGGCGGAGTCTCCGTGGGGGTGATAGCGGCCCATGGTGTCGCCGACGATGCGAGCCGACTTGCGGAATGGTGTGCCGGGCTTGATTCCCATCTGCAGCATCGACCAGAGAATCCGACGCTGAACCGGCTTGAGGCCGTCGCGCACGTCGGGGATGGCACGGGAGGTGATGACCGAGAGCGAATACGCGAGGAAAGACTCGCTCATCTCCTCAGCGACGGGCACATCGATCACTTCACGGGCGTAGTTGGGTTCGAACTCGAGTTGTCGGGGCACTGACTTCTCCGTGTCGCCGGATTTCCATTACGAACAGGTGTTCGGCAGCCTACATGCGGCGCCGGAACTCTCTTCGACGGTAGCGAACCCGAGAGCGTCCAAGCGGGAGGATCGGAGGATTGATCCTCAACACCCACTGTCTCTATGCCGACAGGTACTCTCGATCAAATAATCGGCAACGAAAGAGGCCCGAAATGCGTCGACTAATCATCGTGTCCGTAGTCATCACGCTGTTCGCGACGGCGTGCGGCGACAGTGGCGGCGGACTCGCCGCCGGACTGGGTGGAGGCGACTGGTGCGACGTCGCAACAGACATCGAAGATTCCAGCGACGCGCTGGACGATCCCTCGGCCGCAGGAATCCGCCAATTCGCCGATCAGATCGATGCTGTGAAGGACTCTGCCCCTTCCGAAATACGCTCCGACGTGAAGCTCTTGGCTGAGTTCATCGGCGATCTGGCCGATGCCGTCGACGACAACGACGGCAACATCCTCTTGGCGTTCGACGACATGACTTCCCAGCTCCTCGATCCCCGCTTCGAAGAGGCCGGCGACCGGATCAGTGCCTACAACGAACGCGAATGCGGAATCCTCGACGACAGCAGCCCATCGGGCTCACCCGATGACGGTGGCGATGGGACCTTCGGCGATGTCGACCCCGACGACGATGTCGACGATTTCGACGATTTCGACGACTCAGGCATCCCCTCGGAGGGGATCATCGCCGGGCTGGCCGACAGTATGGGTATCACCGAGGAGCAGGCTCGCTGCTTGGTCACCCAAGTCGACTTCCTCGCAACAGATGTCCCTTCCGACTTCAGTGCGTTTTTCGAGGCGTTCGAAGATTGCGGCATCGATCCGCTGAGTCTGGGCTGAGCCCACACCACCAACGACGTTCAGTCACCGAAGTCGGAATTCCAGGCGTAGCGCAGAGCGCGCGGTAGCGCCCAGATTCCGGCTTCGGTGAGCTGTCCCTCTTGGCTCACCCCGATCTCCTGCCACAGGTGACCGCACACCTCCAGGGCCCATTCGACCCGCGGGCGATCGCTCTTGGGGACGCTGGAAGTGACCTCGGGGCAGGAGTTGATGAGATCCACGAGGTGGGATGACGCGACCGCGGCTCCCTCGCCCTCTCGTACGAGGCCGAGCACGACGCCCAACCAGTCGGCCCATTCCAGGATGGTCACGGCTTCGCGAGCGTCGGCATCGAGTGGCTCCATCCGACTCGGTGCCACTGAGGCCGCCAACGCGGCCAGCACCACCTGATCGTCGGGTTCGTCGAGGTCGACCGGCCCACGCGACGCTGCCAACCATTGGGCAGCCGGACCGTCGCTCCGGGCGGCGACGCGCAGCCGGTCGGCAGCGTCGGCCACGCCCTCCGGTACACGGATCGACGTGGACCCGACCGGGCCGAGAGCGCGGTCCAGGACATCGAGTGCGAACGCGTCGTCGTCGGGATTACGTTCGGGAAGATCCGGGACCTCATCGATGGCCCGAACCGGAACGACCCAGGAGTGATCCACGAGCGTTGACAAACGGGCCACGATCAAACGCCCGTTCATCACCAGCGAATCACTGGGCCTCTCGGTAGCCGACATCGCATCGGCAACCCGTCGGGCGAGCGAGACCGGATCGTGGGGCTCGACATCAAGTTCGACATCGGGATCTTCGGCCAGTTCGATCACGTCGGGAGGACCAACCGTGATGTCGCCGAGCACCTCGGGGTGCCCGGGAATCAAGTCGATCGCCAGGGCATGGGCTGCTCCGGCGGAGTCGGCAAATCGATATACCGCCGAAGACCCTCTTCGATTCGTGAAGATCCACGCACCATCGCACCTCGAGGTGCCGAGTGAAGCCAGCCAGCCCGGCAGGTCGGGTCCTGCGACCTCTGAGACTCCAGCGACTCCCGCGACTGCTGGCGATGGCCATGCGACCGCCCGAACCGCGGCGGCAGCGACCGACGCCGGATTCCCCGGGGTGGAGTCGAGGATCTCGAGCAGAGCTGCTGCGGGCGGCCCATCGATGATCTCGGCGACCATCGCCAGGAGGTCGCTGGCCCACACCTCGGCCCGGGGCGCATCGAGGTCGTAGAGGGCCGCGGCCTGGTCCATGGCCTGGTCTATGGCTTGGTCTATGGCCTGTTCTATGTCCGACAGTGATTCGCTCACGAGCCCGCGAGGATACTTGGACCCGAGCCGGCTACTGCCTGAGCCAATAGGGTCTTGCCGTGCCCGAACTGCCCGAAGTCGAGACGATCAGAGTCCAGCTCAGGCCCCGGCTGCTCGACTCCTCGATAGTCGAAGCCGGCTCCCACTGGTCGGCCAAGTTCACGCCGGCGATGGAAGCGGTCGGCAGCGAATTCATCGACGTCAGACGACGAGGCAAGTACCTGATCTTCGAGGTCGACAGCGGCAGCAGCCCCGACACCAGCAGCGGCAACACCAACAACAGCTCCGGACACGACCTGATCATCCATCTGGGAATGACCGGTCGCCTCGCCGTGGTCGGCGATGCCGATTTCGATCATCCCCATCTACGGGCATGGTGGCGGCTCGCCGACGGCGACACCTTCACCTTCCACGACGCTCGACGCTTCGGCCGGATCCATTGGGTACCACGAGGCGACTACGCAGGCATCGCCACGCTCGCGGCGCTCGGGCCCGAGCCGTTCGACGGGGAGTTCACGGCCCAGCACCTTCATGAGGCCGCCAAGCGAAGTACCCGCCACCTCAAGACCCAGATCCTCTCGCAGCGCCCCGTCGCCGGAGTGGGCAACATCTACGCCGACGAGGCGTTCTGGCTGGCCCGCATCAACCCCGCGGCCCGACACCTGTCGAAAGAGAGGGCGGCCCGACTGGTCGACGGGATCCGCGTCGCCCTCCGGTCCGGGCTCGACAACGGTGGTACGACCCTGCGCGACTACGTCGACTCCCGTGGACAGACCGGCGAGAATCAGCATCGCTTGTATTGCTATGGGCGTAGCGGCGAACCGTGTGAACGCTGTGGCACCATCATGCGCCGTCGCGAACTCGATGGAAGGGGCACCACATGGTGCCCCGTGTGTCAGGCCCGCTGACTCCGCGACCGTCCGGACGTTCCGGGTGACACTTTGAGGAGGGTCAGGAGAACTCCGGCCACCACGCCCACGACCACCACGAACAGCAGGCCCCCGAGCGGCTGAGAGTCCATCACGTCGACCGGCGCATCAGCGCCAACGGCGGCAACGCTCACCGCAGCGAGCACCAAGTCGACGACAATGTGTGCCGACGACGGAGGCGTGTCGGCACTTCCGAAACAGGCGCAGCTCGGCAAGCCGAGTGTCATGGCCCGACCCACCAGGCCGGCGAACATCAGATACAACGCGGCAACCACCAGCGCTGGGAAGTTGCCGCCCACCACCAGCCCGGCGAGGCCGACCGCAATCTCGAACCCTCCGATGATCCGTGCTGCCGCGGTCTGTCGTGGTCCGTCACCGATATCTGGTCCACTACTCCCGAGAAGGCCAACACTGCCGAGAAACTCGACGGTGGGAGCCGGGTCACGCAACTTGAGAATTCCCGAAACGATGAGGAGCACCGCCGCCACAGCGTGAACTCCAGTTACCAGGTCCAGCATCACGTCCATCACAACGCCCATCACCACGCCCATCACCACCTCTATCATTCGACCCTACGGTTGCCGACGGTCGGCCGCATCCTCGGTTTGCTGCGATGCGGTGCCGCGATCCCCCGCCACTACGGTGAGCGGATGGCAGGCGAGCGACCCGACTTCTACGATCTCATCGCCTCAAACCGGCGACGCACCTGGCTTCTGATGTTCGCCTTCTTCGTCCTGCTCGTGCTGGTCGGCACGTTCGTGTCGTTGTTTCTCGGGCTCGGGTTGATCGGCACCTTCATCGCCGCCGCCGCGGCCGTATGGATCACAGTCGGCTCCTACTACAAAGGCGACACGCTGGCGCTGCGATCCACTCGGGCGGTGCCGGCCCCACGATCGGAGTATCCGCGGCTCCACAATCTCGTCGAGGAGATCTCTCTCGCGGCCGGAATCACCCCGCCGACGGTGTATGTGGTGCACGACCCTTCACCCAACGCCTTCGCCACCGGACGCGACCCGGAGCACGCCTCCGTGGCGGTGACCACCGGTCTCATCGACAAGATGAACCGGGCCGAACTCGAGGGAGTGCTCGCCCACGAGATCGCCCACGTTCGCAACCGCGACACACTCGTCATGACCGTGGCGGTGGCAACGGCCGGATCAATCGCCCTCGTGTCCGACGTCTTCTGGCGAATGCTCTACTGGGGGGCGCTGGCCGGCGGAGGCGCCTCACGCCGACGACGTTCCGACAGTCGATCCTCGGGCGGCAACCCGCTGGTGCTGATCGGCTTCCTGGTCGTTGTGGTCCTCGCGCCGCTGGCGGCCGCACTGCTCAAAGCAGCCGTGTCTCGAAGCCGCGAGTCTCTGGCCGACGCCACCGCCGTGGAGTTCACCCGCTATCCGAGCGGACTGCGCCAGGCGTTGGAGAAGCTCGACGCCGACATCACCGTGGTGACCCGCACGTCGCACGCCACGTCTCACCTATGGATCGAATCTCCCGACGATCACGAGACGAAGGCCAAGGGCCGACGCTTCAACGACATGTTCAACACCCACCCACCACTGAGCGAGCGAATCGGCATTCTGCGGGCCATGGAAGGACTGCCTCCCTACCAAGGTCCCGACCCGGCGGTGGCCGAGTCGCTGCGAACGCTTCAGGAAAGCAGTTGGGAGTCGTCACGTCAGGGAATCGGCGCCCAGTCCCGCCGACCCGCGGCGAGACTCGACTACAAGCCGGCATCGTCCTCGGTGAACCTCCAATCGATTTTCGGGGGCGCCGGAGAGATCGCACATTCCGACCCTGACCCGACCCATGCGCCCGCCGGCTGGTACGCCGAACCGTCCGGCGAGGCCGGAGTCCTGCGCTACTGGGACGGTTCGATTTGGACGCCACACCGTCACGTCATCCCCGACGGCAACCAGTTGCGGCCGCCAGCCCGATGAGCAGCCCAGAGACCGGCGGCGCGACCGGCGGCGAGCAGAGTGCCGCGGGAGACATCATTGGCGTCGGCCCTCACCCCCAGCCATGGCCCGACGATCCCAGGCTCGACCCGTTGCTTCTGGCCGACGGCGACCGGCGCAACGTCGCCGACCGCTACCGCTACTGGACGGTCGAGGCGATCGTCACCGAACTCGACACCCGGCGTCATCCGTTTCACGTCGCGATCGAGAACTGGGAACACGACCACAACATCGGCACCGTCGTGCGCACCGCCAACGCCTTTCTGGCCCGCGAGATCCACATCGTGGGCAAGCGACGATGGAACCGGCGCGGCGCGATGATGACCAACGTCTACCAACACGTGGTGAAACACCCCACCATCGACGATCTCGTCGAGTGGGCCGAATCCCAACAGCTCCCGATCATCGGCATAGACAACGTCGACGGGTCGACGCCGATCGAAAGCTCTCAACTACCGGAACGTTGCATCATGCTTTTCGGGCAGGAAGGACCGGGGTTGAGCGAGCCGGCCAAGAAGGCAGCCGAGATGGTCTGCTCGATCTCGCAGTACGGCTCAACTCGATCGATCAACGCCGGGGTCGCCGCCGGAATCGCCATGCACTCCTGGATACAGCGCTGGGCCGCACCCCCACCGAGTTGAGAGCGACCAGCCCTCGAGCAGACCAGTCCTCGAGCAGATCAGCCCTCGACCAGCGAGGTGAGTTCATCGTCGCTGGGAATCTCGACCCCGGGGACGTAGTAGGTGTAGAGGCCCTGCACGACCTGTTCGAGAACGGCCCAATCTGTGTCAGACAACTCTGTGTTGGACAACTCAGCGTTGGACAACTCGACGGTGACCATCGAGCCGTAGATGTGAATCGAAGCAACCCCGCCGGCTTCGAGCAGACGTTTGGCGAGCCGGTCGGGAGGGCGATCACCGGTGATCTCGGTATCGGCGTCGTAGCGTTCGTGGCCCATGCCGGTGAGGCTGCGGTTGAGTTCGAAGCGAACGATGCCGGGCCGGGGCGAGACGGTTCGTATGAGCGTGACTGGTTGTCCCATGACGGATCGCAGACTAGCGGGGCACTGGACCTAGCGGGACGTTCGGCGCCAAGCCCACGCCGCCGTACCGATCGAGACAGTCGCCAAAACGGCGTGCACGACCTTGAAACCCACCGAGTGATCACGAAAGGAGATCAGCACGACACGGATCAGCCAGTAGCTGGTCGTCCACAATGCGAACGCCGCCACCGTTCGGGCCAGATCGGGCCGGCCGGTACGCACACTGACGACCAGCACCAGTGCCAACGCCACGAACAAGAACACCGGGAGTATTCGCAGGACGACGTCGCCGACGGACAAATCGTCCTCGGTGAAGATGAGCCTCGTGCGGGTCACCCACATGAACAGGGTCCAGACGATCACCGTATAGACAGCGGGTCGGGCGGAAGTCAGCTTCAACACAGCTCCATCCTCAGAACAGTCCGACTATCAAAACAGCTCCATCTGGGACTCGGCGCCGGGATCGACCCTTGGAGTACTCGACCATCGGAGATCGTCCATGAACGACCAGCTTCGCCGATGCACCGCGCACGGACCCATGGCGGCGAGTGCCGCCGTGTGACGCGGACACGGGTAGCCCTTGTTGGACGCCATGTTGTAGCCGGGATGTTGCAGATGGAGCTTTCGCATCAGTCGATCCCTGGTTACCTTGGCGATGATCGACGCCGCCGCAATCGACAGGCTGATCGTGTCGCCCTTGACGATAGTGGTGGAGTCGACGCCATCGATGAACTTCCAATTGCCGTCGATGAGCACATGGCCGACCGGCACGGCCAGACCGTCGATCGCACGACGCGCGGCCAGCCTCTGAGCGGCCGACATCCCCAATGAGTCGCACTCTGCCGGCGACGCGTGACCCACCGATATGTGTTGGGCCCAGTCGACGATGCGGTCGTGCATGACCTCGCGTTCAGACTCGGTGAGCATCTTCGAGTCGCGCACCTTGTAGATCCTGCGATCTCGGGGGACGATCACGGCAGCAAGGGTGAGGGGGCCGGCCCACGACCCTCGTCCTACCTCGTCGATTCCCACCACGAACCGATGGCCCGCATCCCAGAGGTCGTGTTCAAACTCGAGACCGGGCGAGCGTCCCTTGAGCGAAGAGCGAAGAGAGCTGCCGGCCACGGATTCAGCCTCGGACTTCTGGCGTCGCAAGAAGTGCCTCAGATTGGCGATCCGACGACGACCATGACGGATCGAGGCCCGAGCACGTGATCCTCGCGGATTCCGGGCCGCCGTCGCGTTCCCAGAGGAGGGCCGGGCGGGCCCCGTGCCATCGGAGACTGAACGACATCGTGCCGCCATGGGTGACGAGGCCGCGCACATCGACGGTCTGCCCCAGCCAACTGGCCGGGACCGTCGGTAG
>JAJCXX010000060.1 GCA_029263195.1 Acidimicrobiales bacterium | reverse complement strand
GCGCTCGGTGAGCGGCGAAAAATGCGTGTAGTCAAACCGCAGGCGATCGGGCGTCACCAGCGAACCTGCCTGCTTGACGTGATCGCCCAGAACCTCATGCAACGCCGCCTGTAAAAGATGTGTGGAGGTATGATTCAATGCAGTCCCGGCGCGTTTTTCCGGGTTCACTTCAAGTGTCAGAGAGTCCGACACCTTTAAAGTCCCGCTCACCACCCGCGCTTTATGGACGATCAACTCCGATAAGGGCTTGGTGGCGTTCACTATTTCCAAGTGGGTTTCCGGGTTAAATGCCAGCCCCTCGTCTCCCACCTGCCCGCCCGATTCGCCATAGAAAGGCGTTTGGTCCAGGAGCAGTTCCACTTCGTCCCCGCCTGACGCAGTTTCAACCGGCGCACCGTTAATCAGGATGGCGAGAACTTTTCCCTCTCCATGCGTGCTACTGTAGCCTTGAAAAATTGTCGCCGAGGAATTTTTAATAAATTCCTTAAAAAACGGCGCCACTTCTTTCTCTCCCGAACCCTTCCAGGAAGCCTGGGCTTTTTCTTTCTGGCTTTGCATGGCGCGGTCATATCCTGCCATGTCCAGCTCGACGCCGGCATCCCTGGCCATCTCCTCAGCCAGATCGACGGGAAACCCGTAGGTGTCGTAAAGTTTGAAAACTTCCTCCCCGGGCAGGGTGGTGGATTGTTTCTTTTTAAGACCGGCGAGAATTTCCTCCACCCTCTGGAACCCCATATTGAGCGTGTTGCTGAAATTTTCTTCTTCGTTCTGCACCACTTTCTGGATGAATCCGGCGTTGATTTCCAGTTCGGGATACGTTTCTTTATACTGTTCAATCACCTCGTTGGTGATGCGGTAAAAGAAAGGCCGGGATTGATCGAGAAGTTTTCCGTGCCTGAGCGCCCGGCGCAGGATGCGGCGTAGCACGTAGCCCCGGCCTTCGTTGGAAGGCAGAACGCCATCGCCCACCAGAAACGCCACGGCGCGGGCATGGTCCGAAATGACGCGAATGGAGCCGTCGTTATCCTTTTGCTGGCCGTAAGGCTTGCCGGTCACTTCGCCGACTTTGTCGATCAACCCCATCAACAGGTCGCAGTGAAAATTGGAGTGCTGTCCCTGGACCACCGCGGCCAGGCGTTCGAGGCCCATGCCGGTGTCGATGCAGGGGCTGGGTAATGGCGTCATTTTGCCGGAATCGTCGCGGTGAAATTGCATGAAGACCAGGTTCCAGATTTCCAGATAGCGGTCGCAATCGCAACCGACGGCGCAGGCGGGTTTCCCACAACCGATGGCTTCGCCCTGATCGATGAAAATTTCCGAGCACGGCCCGCAGGGACCGGTGTTGCCCATGGCCCAGAAATTGTCCTTTTCCCCCAGGCGGGAAATCCGGTTTTCTTCCAGGCCAATATTTTTCCGCCAAAGGTCGAAGGCTTCGTCATCGTCCTGGTAAACGGAAACGTAGAGCCGGTCCTTAGGAAGGCGGATCACTTCAGTCAAAAAATCCCAACCGTAGTGGATGGCCTCTTTTTTGAAATAGTCGCCAAAGGAGAAATTGCCCAGCATCTCAAAAAAAGTGTGATGTCGGGCCGTGTGCCCGACCATTTCCAGGTCGTTGTGCTTGCCGCCCGCCCGGACGCATTTTTGTACGGAACCGGCGCGGGTGTAATCCCGGTGTTCCTCGCCCAGAAAAACGTTTTTAAACGGAACCATTCCCGCGTTGGTGAATAGCAGGGTGGGGTCGTTTTTCGGAACCAGCGAACTGCTGGGAACCAGAGTGTGTCCCTTGCCTTCAAAATAGTCTAGAAATTTTTGTCTCAGTTCGTTGCCGGTCATAAGTGATTTTTCGATTCTATAAAAAACGGGAGACCGTAAATCTCCCAGGATTATCTACCCGTGTTTAGAGGTGGTTTCAACACTCCCTGTATAGGAGTTCTATTCATTTAAAAATGGTGTGAATTATTTTAGCCGAGGCTGGATTATATGATCCCGGCTTTCAATAAATCCTGTAAATGGATGATGCCTGCAATCCGTTTGCCATCTTCGGAAACGACCAGAGACGTGATGGAATTCTCTTCCATGATCTGCACCGCCTTTTCCGCCAGATGGTCCATTTTGATGCACCTGGGGCTCGTTCCCATTAAATCGCCCGCCACGGTGCCTGAGATATCTTTTTTCTTTTCAATGAGCCGCCTGAGATCCCCATCGGTGATGATGCCTTTGAGATGGCCATTGGGGGCCACCACGAGCGTGGTTCCCAGGCGTTTTTGACTCATTTCCTGGATCACATCATAGATGTTGGCCTCTTCCAAAACCGTGGGCACTTCGTCTCCTGCGTGCATCAGGTCGTTGACGGTCATCAAAAGTTTGCGTCCCAGACTGCCGCCCGGATGGTTCAAGGCAAAGTCTTCCTCGCGGAATCCGCGCAGGTCCAATACCGCCATCGCCAGCGCGTCGCCCATGGCCAAAGCCGCCGTGGTGCTGGCGGTTGGGACCAGCCCCATGGAACAGGCTTCTTCTTTGACGCTGATATTGAGAAGATAATCGCTGCGTTTGGCCAGCGTCGAGGCCGGGTTTCCCGTCATCGCCACCAGAGAGCATTTGATTCGGTTGAGGGTGGGGAGCAGTTTGACGATTTCCTCGGTCTCGCCACTGTTGGAAACAGCGATCACGATATCGCCTCTGGAAAGGACGCCCACATCTCCGTGACTGGCCTCCGCC
>JAJCXX010000059.1 GCA_029263195.1 Acidimicrobiales bacterium | reverse complement strand
GTCGCGGAAGCCGCCGCGAACACAGCCAGGCCGGGGGCGTAGAACTGAGCCGTCTTCACGCTGCCGTAGGTGGTGTCGATGGTGTCGTTTCCGAACAGGGCCACGAACAGCACCAGCATGATCAGGGGTAGTCCGAGTGTGAAGAACGCCCCCACCGGGACACGCCAGAAGGACCGATTCTGTGCCCGGGTCTGTCGCCAGAGCATCGGGACCACCGGGACCGCCTGGACCACTGGGACCGCCCGGACGCGCCCGCTCACGATTCGGCCTCTCCGTTGTCCTGAGCCAGCAGATCTAGGTAGGCATCCTCGAGCCCACCTCTGCTGACCGTCAGGCCCTCGAGTTCGACTCCTCTGGCCACTGCCCACGAAGTGAGGTGAGCCAGATCGGCGGTGGGTGAGGGCGTGACGACCTCGATCTCGCGGGACCTTCCGATGACCCGGCCCGCCAATGGTTCGAGGAAGTCGCCGGCGGGACTATCGACCACCGGCAGCCGGAACGTGATCTTGGTGTCGGTGGATGCGGCGTTTCGTAGATCGTCTGGCGTTCCCACCGCCACGATCCGGCCCTCGTTGAGGACGGCCACCCGGTCGGCGAGATGTTCGGCCTCGTCGAGATAGTGGGTGGTGAGGACGATCGTGCGTCCGAGGCTGGTCAGGTTGTCGATCAGATCCCAGCTGCGTCGACGAGCCCCCGGATCGAATCCGGTGGTTGGTTCGTCGAGGAAGATCAGGTCGGGGTCGCCCACCAGCCCGAGGGCCAGATCAACCCGTCGCTGTTGGCCGCCCGACAGCGTGGAGACCCGATCGTCGGCCTTGTCGTCGAGCCCGACCAGCTCGATCAACTCATCGACATCGCGGCGGCGCGTGTACGCCGACCGGTAGAGGTCGAGTACTTCTCGCACGGAGAGCTCGCGGTCGATTCCGGACGACTGCAGGACGATCCCGAACCGGTCGCGCATGGCGCGGCCGCCGCTCGCCGGGTCGAAGCCCAGCACCGAGACCTCGCCCGAGGAGCGCTTGCGGTGACCCTCGAGAATCTCGATCGTGGTGGTCTTGCCCGCCCCGTTGGGGCCGAGAAACGCGAACACCTCTCCCTCTTCGATGCTGAATGACATGCCGTCGACGACGCGCGACGACCCGTATGTCTTCACGAGGTCGCGGACCTCGATGACTGCGCTCATATTCAGCTGAGCGCGGGATTCAACGTGTAGGTACCGGTGATCGACGACGAGGCCAGCACCCGGCCCGACATGGCGGCCCGTAGCTCGGCGATGTCGTAGCCCGCGCCGAGACCCAGTGAGTCGGTGTCGATGGCATGCACCGAATAGACGTAGTGGTGAACGATCTCGTCGTTGGATGGCGGGCACGGCCCGTCGTAGCCGAAGTAAAACCCGCCCATGTCGGGGTCGCCCTCGAACCAGCCGGTGTAGTCGTTGCGGCCGCGAGCACCGCCGCATGCTCCTCCGTCGACCGACTTGCCCTTCGCCACGATGCCGTCGGCGTCGGCGCCCTCGTCGAGCCCCGTGCACGACGCGGGTATGTCGGCCAGAAGCCAGTGGACGAACTCGACCCGGGGCAGGCTCGCCGGCACCGTGCGCCCCTCGACGTTGACATCGGTGCCGTCCGACGGGCAGTCGGGGTCGGAGCACGTGATGACAAACGATCGGGTGCCGTCCGGAGCTCCAGACCATGAAATGGCAGGACTCAAGTTGTCGCCCATTTCGGCTCCGGCGCAGAACGCGAATTTCGACGGGATCGGCTCACCGTCGCTGATACCACCAATCTGAATCTCGAAGCTCATGTCTCCTCCTTCGTCGACCCTCCGCAATCTAGTCACCCGGCGACCCCCACAACGGAGCGGGCTCCGGCATCATGTAACGATGCAACCGCTCCCTGGGATGAGCATTGTCGGAGAGTACCCGAGTCGTCTCGGCGCCGATCTGGCATCAGCGCTTCTGCTCGAGGCCGGCTTCGAGTCGACCGTGCTCGGCGACGCGGCCTACAGTATTGCTCCTCATCACGTGGTGGAGCGCAGCTTCAGGATCGCGGTGCGCGACGAAGTGGCCGACATCGCCGTGTCGCTGCTCACCGACGATCGGGCCACCGACGATGAAGCCGAGCTTCTCGATTCGATCGTCCACATGCACCGCTTCGCCGACCGACCGAAATGGGTTCGATGGTCCACGGTGACGGTTCTCGTGTCGTTCGCCGGTCCGATCGTGGCGGTAGCGAGCCTGCTGCTGCTCGACGCGGCCCGCGGCATCTTCCCCTGAGGTCGATCAAGGTCGATCAAGGTCGAACAGGGTCGATCGAGGTCGACCCGACTCACGCTCCGCGAACCGACAGGCCCAAGGCGCGGGCCGTTTGAGCCTGACGAAGATCGAAGGTGAGAATGACGGTGCCGGCGCCGGCTCTCTGGGCAGCCGCCAGATGAATCGAGTCGAGTGATCGACACAGGGTCTGCTCGGCGATGGAGGCGGCCTCGCCGCATGTGACCGCGTCGAGGGCCACCAGAGCGAAGGCATCGAGATCGGTAGCGAAGCGGCGACGGGCATCGGCGAGTGACGGCCCCTCCAGGAGCCGTGCCAGATTTCGACGAACCTCGATTTCGGTGATGCGGGAGGTGACTAGCACTGGATCCGAAGCCATCAGCTCAACGGACAGAGACGAGTCGTGCTCGTCGACGTAGCGCTTGAGTAGGGCACTCGTGTCGACGTAGAGAGTCATCCACGGTCCTCGTCGAGAACGTCGAGGACCGACCGGTTTGAGCGATGCCGCGGCACGCTCTCGAGGTGAGTACGACGAGCCGGCTCGATCCATCCCTCCTCGATGCCGCGTTCAACAGCGGAAGTCTCCGACAACGCGACGATCCGCGCTATCGGAGTGCCCCTGTCGGTGACGATCACCTGTTGGCCACCGGCCGCCAGACCGAGGTATTCCGATAGTTTCGCCTTTAGTTCCCGAACGCCGACATCCATGTAGTCACATTAACAATGCAACGTGACTACATCAATCCGCGATCGAGAAGAACCGGGAGAGGGCGGTCAGCCCTGCCCGCCAGATGCCTCCGACACCGAGGCCTTGCCGGCCTTGATCCACGGCATCATGTCGCGCAGTTCCTTGCCGACCTTCTCCACCAGCTGCTCGTGGCCGGCGGCCTCGAGCGCATGGAAGTTGGGACGACCGGCCCGAGACTCGGCCACCCACTCATCGGCAAACTGGCCGCTCTGGATCTCGGTGAGAATCTGCTTCATCTCGGCCTTCACAGCATCGTTGATGATCCGGGGGCCGCGAGTGAGGTCACCGTATTCGGCGGTGTCGGACACCGAGTAGCGCATGCCGGCGATGCCCTCCTCGTACATGAGGTCGACGATGAGCTTGAGTTCGTGGAGGCACTCGAAGTAGGCGATCTCCGGTTGGTAGCCGGCGTCGGTGAGCGTCTCGAATCCGGCCTGGACAAGAGCGGTGGCGCCACCGCACAGAACGGCCTGCTCGCCGAACAAGTCGGTCTCGGTCTCTTCGGTGAACGTGGTCTCGATCACGCCGGCTCGAGCACCACCGATGGCGTCGGCGTAAGCCAGAGCCAGCTCCTTGGCCGACCCGGTCGGGTTCTGCTCGACCGCTATCAGACACGGGACACCGCCACCCTCGCTGTAGGTGCGACGCACGAGATGGCCGGGGCCCTTGGGGGCGACCATGCAGACATCGATTCCGGCATCGGGTTGAATGAGATCGAACCGGATGTTGAAGCCGTGGGCGAAGAAAAGCGCATCACCGTCGTTCATGTTGGGAGCGATGTGCTCGTCGTAGATGCTCGCCATCTCCGTATCGGGCATCAGCATCATCACCAGATCGGCCTCGGCCACGGCATCGGCGATCGACCTCACGCTGAGTCCGGCCGCCTCGGCCTTGTCCTTGGAGGACGAGCCATCGCGAAGACCGACACGTACGTCGATTCCCGACTCCTTCAGGTTGAGCGCATGGGCGTGGCCCTGGGAGCCATACCCCAGGATCGCGACCTTGCGATCGGCGATCACGGAGCGATCGGCGTCTGATTCGTAGTAGATGTTGGCCACAGCAGGCACCCTTTTCTTGGATTGTTCTTGGATTTGTGAGACTTGTTCGGTGTTGTTGATCTTGGTTCGGTTCAGGAGTTCTCTTCGAGGCTCGGCAGAGCCACGCGTCCGGTTCGCTGGAGTTCGACTATGCCGTAGGGGCGGAGAAGTTCCTCGAATTCGTCGAGGCGGGCCGGGCGGGCAGCGAGCGAGAGCAACATCTTGCTGTGGTTCTCGCTGAGGACGTGAGCCCGATAATCATCGACCAGTTCGAGAATCGTGCCCCGGTGACCCTCCTCCACCTCGACGGTCACGAGCATCAACTCTCGATCGACCGACGACTGCGGATCGAGCTCACGAATGTTGACGACGTTGATGAGCTTGTCGAGCTGTTTCACGACCTGTTCGAGCGGAGCTGATTCCACATCCACGGTGAAGGTGATTCGGCTGAATCTCTCGTCGTCGGTCGGAGCCACCGCGAGTGACGCGATGTTGAAGCCACGCCGGGAGAACAGGCCGGCGACGCGCGCCAGCACACCGGGCTTGTTCTCGACGGTGGTGACGATCGTGTGAAACCTGTTGTGAGGCATCTTCACTCCCCTCGCTGTGCCGGGTGAACGACGACATCGGAATTGGTACGGCCCGACGGAACCATCGGGAACACGTTCTCCTGAGGGTCGGTCCGGAACTCGACGACCACCGGACGGTCGTTGATCTCATTGGCCTTGGCGATCGCCGGAGCGACCTCCTCCGGTGAATCGACCCTGATCGCGGCGCAACCCATGGCCTCGGACCATTTGACGTAATTGGGCACGTCGGCGCCGAGCTCGACGCCGCTGAAACGTTCGTCGTAGAAGAGCTCCTGCCACTGACGAACCATGCCGAGATATCCGTTGTTGAGCAGAGCCACCTTGATCGGGATCTTGGCCACCGTCGCGGTGACCAGTTCCTGGGCGGTCATCTGGAAGCATCCATCGCCATCGATGGCCCACACGCGACGGTCGGGCATCCCGACCTTCGCTCCGATCGCGGCCGGAATCGAGAATCCCATCGTGCCCAGACCGCCCGAATTGATCCACGTGTATGGATAGTCGAACTTCCAGTACTGGCTGGCGTACATCTGGTGCTGGCCGACGCCCGACGCCACGATCGTGTCGGCCGGATTGGAGTCACGCAACTGTTCGATGACGTACTGCGGCTTCAGGAGATCGCCGGGCTGCGACTGTTCGTAGAACATCGGATACCGCTCCTGCCAGCCCGACAAGGTGGAACGCCAAGCACCCCGCTCGGCCTGGGATTCGATGCCCATCTCCCTCGTACACTCGATGAGGGCCTCGAGCACCAGCTTGGCGTCGCCGCGGACACCGACATCAACCGTTCGAACCTTGCCGATCTCGGCCTCGTCGATGTCGACATGGACGATCTTGGCGTCGGGGGCGAACCCATCGAGCCGGCCGGTCACACGATCGTCGAATCGGGCACCGAGAGAAACCAACAGATCGGCCTGCTGGAGAGCGGTGACAGCCGTGTAGTTGCCGTGCATGCCGGGCATGCCCAGGCAAAGTTCGTGACTGTCGGGGAAGGCGCCCCTGGCCATGAGCGTGGTGACAACGGGAATCCCGGTGAGTTCGGCGAACTCACGCAGCACTTCGGCGGCTCGCGCCTTGAGGATGCCACCGCCGACATAGAGCACCGGACGCACCGCGTCACGAATCAGTTCGGCGGCGGCTCGGACCGCTTCAGGGTCGCCGGCGCCGGCCGGACGATAGCCGGGCAGTTCCATATCGGAGTCGCCGGCCTCGTACCACTGCATCGCCGAACGGGGATTATTCTGGTCGACGATGTCCTTCGGAATGTCGATCAGAACCGGGCCGGGGCGACCCGTCGTGGCGATGTGGAACGCCTCGTGAACGATCCGCGGAATGTCGGCCGCGTCGGTGACCAGGAAGTTGTGCTTGGTAACGGCCATGGTTATGCCGGTGGTGTCGCACTCCTGGAATGCGTCGGTTCCGATGGCGGCGTAGGGCACCTGACCGGTGATGCACACCATCGGCACCGAGTCGATGTGGGCATCGCAGAGCGGCGTGACGATGTTGGTGGCACCAGGCCCGCTGGTGACGAGGGCAACACCGGGACGTCCCGTGGCGTGGGCATAGCCCTGGGCCATGTGTCCGGCCCCCTGTTCGTGGCGTACGAGGATATGACGCATCGACGAATCGAGGATCGGGTCGTAGATCGGGAGGGTGGCACCGCCGGGGAGACCAAACACGACATCGACACCCTCGAGTTCGAGCGCCCGTACGAGCGCCACGCCGCCATTGATGGTGTCGCCTGGTGCGGGGGTGTCTGTGGTCATGCTGTGCTCCGGATCGGGGCTTGGTCGGACAGTGTTGTCGATATTCGGGTCGGGGATTCATTCCGCCGAAAACACGAAACGACCTCCCGCTGGGAGGTCGTGGCGCACAGTCGGCTCGGAACGCGAGCGTGCGCTAGCTGGTGCCTACTACAAGCTGGATGACGGCGGCGCTGCTCACGGTCGACAAGTATGACGGGTCATCGTCGCTGTGGCAACGCGGCCCGCCCGTCTCTCTCAAAGTTCATCGGGTCGCCTGAGCCAGCCGTCGACCAGCGGAGCGATCACCTCGACTGCCAAGGGCTCCGACGCGTCGAGATCGACGTGGAGTCCGTCCGATCTCGAATACTCCCCGTCCGACCCTGATTCATCGAGTACCCGACCCAGGTCAAACAGCGCGACATCAAACTCTGTGGCCGCCAGCTCGGTGACGAATGCGTTGTAGACGGCGAGCCGCGCCGGGTCGGCCATCGATCCGAAAAGGCCGTGACCTTCCGGATCGAGAATTCGGGGCGCAGTGGTGAGGACCAGCACTGCACCCAGCGAGCGAGCCTCGTCGATCCGGGCCTCGTAGACCTGCCGCAAACTCTCCATCAGGTCGATGTCGAGAACCGAAGCCCAAGTGCCGTCGGGTCGTTGGTGGTCGGCCAGTACCGATCCGTGGTCGATCATCACCACGAGATCGGGAACTGCCACCAGTTGATCAATACCAACCCGGCAGGGGCTATCGAAGCTGAACTCTCCGAGGTAGCCATAGGTGACCTTGTAGGTCCTCCACTCGGTGAGTGGGTCGATCAGGGCCGAGCAGCCCTCGACCGAACCGTCGATCACCGCCATCGTCCGGCTGGTGTCGCCATACACCCGCAGCCCGGCCGCTACCTGCGCGGCCGTCGAGTCGCCGATCACGGCCACCGTCGGCACCGCGGCAATGGCCCGCTCCGGCACGGTGGGGGTGACGGCCGCCGCTGACGCCGATGCCGGTCCTGTGGGCGATGTGGTCGCGGCCGCCGAATCGGACGTCGTGATCCAAGCCGGCAGAGAAGCAGCCTGAGCCGAGTCGGCGAGACCGAGAGGCCGGTCGAGAGCCAAACCGAATCCGCCGGTGACCAGCGCCAGAACAAGCGCGGCAGCTCCCAGGGAGGCCAACGGCCGCGAGATCCGGCGTTGGCGTCGAATCGGATCCTCGACGAAGCGGTAGGAGATTTCGGCCAGGCCGAGCGTCAGAGCAAGGATCGCCACCGGATGGAGATCGGTCAGCACGATCAGGGGCCAATGAATCAGGTAGATGGCATACGAACGCAGCCCCAGCCACCTCCACAGACCCGCCGACATCAAGCGGGAGTAGCGGTCGTCACGCAGGCAGGCCACGATCAGCACGACCCAAGCGGCCGAGATCGCCGCCGGGAGCCCACGAAAGACGATCGACGACGACTCCCCCACTGTGAACACGGCGTAGACGCTCACCGCCGCCGCGGCCGGCCACAGCCTTGCTGCCTTGGCCACTCCGGGGCTCCGTCTCACGGCCAACGCCAGAGCTGCTCCGGCCACGATCTCGGCTGCTCTAACCGGACTGGCGAAATACG
Organism: Acidimicrobiales bacterium; assembly: GCA_029263195.1. Taxonomy (GTDB): domain Bacteria; phylum Actinomycetota; class Acidimicrobiia; order Acidimicrobiales; family Aldehydirespiratoraceae; genus SZUA-87. Next base: position 99,023 of record JAJCXX010000059.1, on the reverse strand, counting down.
AGTCAGCCGAGTCCCACCACACGGCATGACCGAGCACTGCGATCAGCGCTCCCCCCGCCACCACGGCAACCGGACGCCTCGTCCACGCGATCAGCAACGGCACGGTCAGATAGAACTGCTCCTCGATCGCCAACGACCACATGTGGGCAAGGGGCTTGACCGATTGATCGAAGATCGCGCCGTATCCATCGGAGCCGGCCATCTCACGCCAGTTGGCACTGTTTAGAACGGCCCAGAATCCGTCGAGCGCCACCCTTCGAGCCGAGTCGTGCTCGACGACCAGCACGGCCGCCACGACCAACCCGATCGTGAGCAATCCAGCGGGCAGAAGTCGCCTGACCCGTCGACGGTAGAAGCGGAGGAGATCCACCGAGCCGTCCGAGAGTTCATCGTCGAGCAACCCCACCACGAGAAAGCCTGACAGGGAGAAGAAGAGGCTGACCCCGAGCCATCCACCCGGCATGGTGTCGGGCCAAAGGTGGTAGATCACGACCGCCACCACCGCGAATCCCCGCAGCCCGTCGAGCGCGGGAATGTGAATTCCCGGACCCACGAGGCGGGACTCCTCGTCGGCCGGGCCGTCGGGCGACGGCTCTGCGGAATCAGTTGACGTGTCGAGCATGGTGAATTGATGGGTACGGCAGAACCGAGAGTACCGGCCTACTTTCGACCATCCCCTTCGAATGTGGCCTGTCTACGCTGCGGTGATGGAACCAGCAGGGGGGCGCCGAATCCGGGGATGGGGGGCCGACGACCGGGAGATCATGCGGCTGGCACTCCCCTCGCTCGGTGCTCTGGTGGCCGAACCCCTCTACGTTCTGGCCGACACCGCCGTCGTGGGCCGACTCGGAACCGAACAATTGGGAGGACTGGCCATCGCCTCGTCGTTGCTCCTGATCGGGCACGCCGTGTTCATCTTCCTCGCCTACGGCACCACCTCAGCGGTGGCCCGGCTACTCGGGGCCGGCGAAGGACGGCGGGCCGCCGACCAGGCGGTACAGAGCGTGTGGCTGGCTCTGGCGATCGGAGCGGTGTTCTCGCTCGTGATCCTCACGTTGTCGGGTCCACTCGTCGGGCTGATGGGTGCCGAAGGAGCCATTCGCACCAACGCTCTCATCTATTTGCGCTTCAGCCTCCTGGGAGTACCGGCAATGCTGGTGAGCCTGGCCGGAGTCGGCTACTTGAGAGGCCTCCAGGACACCCGCCGACCCCTGCTCGTGGCAGTCGGGACGGCCGCGTTCAATCTGGTGGCCGAGATCATCCTCATTCACGGATTCGGATTCGGGATCGGAGCATCGGCTCTCACCACCGTGGCCGCACAGGTCATCGCCGCAGTCATCTACGTCGGCTGGATACGCGAGGCCGTGGGTGAGCACCAAATCAGCCTCCGGCCGGAACGGGCGACGATGTTCAGGCTCGCCGGGGACGGCGTCGACCTCTTCATCCGCACCGCAGCGCTACGAGGTGGCCTGACCGTGACCCTCGCCGTCGCGTCGCGGATCGGGCCCGACGATCTGGCGGCCCACGAGATCGCGTTCGAGATCTGGATGGTGTTGGTGTTGGCTCTCGACGCGGTGGCCATCGCCGCTCAGGCCCTCGTGGGTCGGGCTCTCGGAGCCGGAGACGCCGACGGGGCAAGAGAAATCGGACGTCGGGCCATCACGTGGGGTGTCGTCGCCGGCGTGGTGCTGGGTGGCACGACACTCGTGTTCTCGCCGCTGTTGCCGTCGGTCTTCAGCAACGACCCTGCGGTCACCGGACTGGCGTCGTTCCTTTTGATCCACGTGGCGTTGTCGCAACCGGTCGGCGGCATCGTGTTCGCGCTCGATGGGGTACTGATCGGAGCAGGCGATCTGCGCTACCTGGCCTTCGCCATGGTGGCAGCCACGGTTGGTCTGACCGGCTGCGGCCTGCTCGTGCTCGTCACCGACGCCGGCATTGGTTGGTTGTGGGCCGGTCTCGAGATCTGGCTGGTGCTCCGGATGATCACCCTTCTCATCCGCTTTCGAGGAGTCGATTGGCAGGTCGTGGGGGCCAGTCGATAGAGCGAACCCGATAGGGCGACGACCGCTAGCCGCTAGGCCGGTTCAGCCCGCGGAACGCTGCGCCAACAGGTCGGCCACAGCCCGGCCGTCGGCCTGCCCCTTGGTGGAGCTCATGATCTGACCGGTGAAGAAGCCCTGCATCTTCTTGCGGTCGCCATCGTCGCCACCGACGAAACGGCTCCACTCCTCGGGATGGTCAGCGATCAGCTGATCGACGAGCCCAGCGAGATCGTCGGTGGGCATGGCCTCGAATCCGCGACTCTCGGCAATCGGCCTTGGCTCCCCACCGGTCTCCACCATTTCGGAGAGCACCTGTTTGGCCTGCGTTGCGGTGAGCTCGCCCGACGTCTCCATCCGGATCAGGTCGGCGAACGCACCGGCAGTGATCTTCGAGAAGTCGTCGACGGCGAGGTCGTGCTGCAGACGGGTGACCACCTTTTCGGGATCGGCGCCCTTGCCGATAGCGGCTATCGCCAGCTCGTCCTGACCTCGATCGACGAGCGTGGCAATCACCTCGACGGAAACAGATACCGCCGGAACAAGCTGTCTCAGAGCAGATCGACGCGCCGAAGGAAGGGCCGGCATGGCGTCGTCGATAGCCGCGACCTCAGCGGCGCTCGGAACCAAGGGAACCAGATCAGGTTCCTGGAAGTAGCGGTAGTCGTCGGCGTCCTCCTTCGACCGGCCCGGGGTCGAGCGGCCGGCCGCCTCGTCCCAATGACGGGTTTCCTGGCGAGGGCTCTCACCGTTGGAGTAGAGATCGATCTGGCGCAGGGCCTCGTATTCGATGGCTCGTCCCATTGACCGGATCGAGTTGATGTTCTTGAGCTCGCACCGAGTGCGAAGTTCCTCGCTGCCCACAGGACGCACCGAGACGTTGGCGTCGACCCGCATCGAGCCTTCCTCCATGCGGGCATCGGACACACCGATCGCGAGAAGAATGTCGCGAAGTCCGCTCACGTAGGCCTTGGCGTGTTCGATCGTGTCGAGACACGGATGACTCACGATCTCGACCAAGGGCACTCCGGCGCGGTTGTAGTCGACGAGGGAGTGAACGGCGTCGTTGATTCGGCCGCCGCCACCAACGTGGGTCGACTTGCCGGTGTCCTCTTCGATGTGGGCTCTCTCGACCCCGACCGTGAATCCGTCGGCCAGCATGAGTTCACCATCGGAGTTGGTGGGCTGGTCGTATTGGGTCGTCTGGTAGTCCTTGGGCATGTCGGGGTAGAAGTAGTTCTTCCTGGCCATGACCGAGGGACGGACCTCGCATTGCAGAGCCCGACCGAGCAGCATTGCGTACTTCACGGCCGTGCCGTTGATCACCGGTAGCGATCCCGGCAGACCGAGACAGACCGGACAGATGTTGGTGTTGGGTTCGCTACCGAACCGATTCGCGCACCCGCAGAACAGCTTGGTGGCGGTGGCCAGCTCCACGTGAACCTCCAAACCGACCACCAACTCCCAGCCCTCTGGCAGTGTGGGCTCGATTGACCAGGTCATCGGGCACCGCCCTTCGAGGCAACGTCCTCGAGCACGGCCGCCACGCTGAAGATGATGGGTTCGGACTGGGCCGGGCCCAAAATCTGGACACCAATGGGCAGACCATCGTCGCCGACCCCGAACGGGACCGAGATGGCCGGATGGCCCGAAAGGTTGGACGGGATCGTGCAGACATCATTGACATACATCGACATCGGGTCGGCGGTCTTGTCGCCGAAGCCGAACGCGGTAGTTGGCGAGGTGGGGGTCACCAGCACATCGACCTTCTCGTAGGCCACCGCAAAATCCCTGAGGATCAGGGTGCGAACCTTGAGGGCCTTGCCGTAAAACGCGTCGTAGTAGCCCGCCGATAGTGCGTAGGTGCCCAGCATGATGCGGCGCTTGACCTCGTCGCCGAATCCGGCCGACCGCGAGGCGGTGTTCATCTCGCCCGTGGTCGAGGCATCGACACGAAGCCCATAGCGCACGCCGTCGTAACGAGAAAGATTGCTCGAGGCCTCGGCTGGAGCGATCAGGTAGTAGGCGGTGAGGCCGAGCGTGGCCGACGGCACCGATACCTCGGACACTTCGGCACCCGCGGCCTCTAGCGCGGCGACGGCCTGGGCCGTTCGGGCGATCACATCGGGGGAAATTCCTTCCACCCCTCCGGGGCCGCCGGCTAGTTCGGTCAGCACTCCTACACGCAGGCCATCCACACCACGTTCGAGAACATCGAGGAGCGACGGGGCAGGGGCCTCAATCGACGTGGAATCGCGGGGGTCGTGTCCGCCGATCGACTCCAGCAGGACCGCGGCGTCGGCGACCGTCGTGGCGAAAGGGCCTATCTGGTCGAGAGACGAAGCGAAGGCGATCAGCCCGTAGCGCGACACCACCCCGTAGGTGGGTTTGGCACCAACCACGCCGCAGAGCGCCGCGGGTTGACGGATCGATCCGCCGGTATCGGAGCCGATCGCCAGAGGAGCGAACTCGGCCGCGACCGCCGCCGCAGAACCACCGCTTGAACCACCGGGAACCTTCGACGTGTCGTGGGGATTGCGGGTCGGTCCGAACGCCGAGTTCTCGGTGGAGGATCCCATGGCGAATTCATCGAGATTGGTCTTGCCGATCGTGACTGCTCCGGCGGCCGCCAAACGGTCGACGACCGTGGCGTTGTAGGGAGGTAGCCAGCCGTCGAGAATTCGCGACGAGCAGGTGGTGGGAATTCCCCGCGTGCAGGTGTTGTCCTTGACCGCCACTGGAACGCCGGCGAGAGGACCGGGGTCGCGACCCTCGGCCACCGCTGAATCGACCGCTTCGGCTTGGCTTCGAGCCAGGTCGGCGGTGACGAGATTGAAGGCGTGGATCTCGCCGTCGCGCTCCTCGATCCGAGCCAAGTGCTCATCGAGAATGTCGACGGCGCGGCGTTCGCCGGACCGAACGGCCGCCGACAGCTCGATGGCGGTCACGGTTCCTCTCCCAGAACCGGAGGCACTCGAAACATGTGATCCTCCGCGAACGGGGCCTGGGCCAGCACCTCATCGCGATCGATCGAAGGTGTGACCTCGTCGGCCCGATACACGTTCGCGAGAGGAAGCGGATGTGACGTGGGAGCCACGTCGTCGACCTCGAGCGATTCGACATCGGCCGCATGTTCGAGCACTCGGGCCAATTGCTCGGTGAAGGCGTCGACCTCGTCGGGTGCCAACTCGAGACGAGCCAACCTGGCGACGTGGATGACCTCGTCACGGGTGATGCGATCAGACATGGGGGCAAAGGATAGAGGCGGTCGCGGCCTACGCTGCGGGGCGTGTCCGCCCATCCGTTCCTCAGCTCCGACTGGATCACCGCGGTGAAGTCCATCCGCGACGAATACGGAGACGCCATCGGGCCTCCGGCCATCGACCTCGCCGCCAATGTGGTAATCACGTCGACCCCGTTCGATGCCGATGTCAGGGGACACCTCGACGCGAGAGGGTCGACCATCATGCTCGAGGAGGGCCACCTCGACGACCCCGATTTCACCATCGAGATGCCCTACGACGTGGCCCGCCAGATATTTGTCGATCGAGACCCGCAGGCACTGATTCCGGTGCTCTTCGGTGGCAAGGTGAAACTAACCGGCGACTCCTCGAAGATTCTTCTCCTGGCCGGAGCGTTCACCCCACCAGAGCCGGGATCCGACGCGGCCGTAGTGCCACGGGAAGTCCTCACGAGGATCGACACCGTCACGGAATGACTGGCGTGCTCAGCCCGTGAGCTGAGTGGCGATCACGACCGCTGTGCCGAACGCGTGAACTTCGTCGGCCGGCGGGTCGGTGGCCAACACCGGCAGCGCGACGTTGCCCTGAACACCGGTGACCACAAACCCGTCAGCTTGAAGAATCTCCGTGGCCTCGCTGACATCGAGGCCGATCACGTTGGGGATCGGCCGAGGCGCCGGCCCGTCGGAAACTATCACCTCGACGGTGGTGCCCCGATCCTCCAACGCGCCCGGCGACGGCAGGAAGTCGATCACACGGCCGGCCGGGACGCTCTCGGAATTACGATGACTCTCGACGGGGCTGAATCCGGCCTGCAACAGCACGTCGGTCGCCTCGGCCACGTCGAGGCTGACGGGGACATCGGGAACGAACCTCCGGGCCGGTCCATCGGACACCAACAGGCCGATCGAGGTGCCAGGATCGAGCTCTGTCACCCCGGCAGCCAGCCCGACTTCGATCACCTGATCGAACGGCACCGTTTCGCTGTGCTCCCGGATCACTTGGCCGACCTCGAGGCCAACCGATTCGAGACGGTCGGCTGCCTCGTCGAACGACACCCCGATCAGCGTCGGCACGACCACCAGCTCTTCACCGAGAGAGACGTAGATCGTGACGGTCTCTCCCTCCTCGAGAGTGGTGCCCGCAACTGGTTCGGTGCTGACCACCTCCCCCTCGATCGTGCCTTCCTCACGAACATCGACCACTTCGAGCAGCCAACCGAGCTCATCGATCTGCACGGCTGCTCCGGCCTCGCCGACTCCCGCCAAATCGGGAATCGGATGGGTGACGGGCTGGCTGGCCAACCACGCCGCTGTTCCTCCTGCCGCGGCCAGAGCCACCAACAAGACCGCGGCCACCATCCAAGGCCAACGGTGTCGACGACCTTGCCCCCGACTCGAGCCTTTGGCGGGTGGCGGGGAGTCGTCGGATTCGGAACCGGGGACCGCCCCCAGGCGAGTTGCATCGTTGGCGGCTCGGGCCGAATCGGGATCGAGCGCCCCGACCAGCGGAATCGGATCGGGTCGCGACAGAGAAGAGGCCGATTGCATGAGCAACGAAACGAACTCTCCAGCGGAGGGTCGATCCTCGGGACGGAGCGAACCGGCGCGACGCAGGGCTCCTTGCATGGGGCCGGTGTCGAGATGCGGTTCGAAGGGCGTTTCGGCTCGGGCCATCAATGTGGCGACCGCGGTATCGGACACAAACGGAACTTCTCCGGATATGGCCTCGTTTATGACCAGTGCCAGTGCGTATACGTCGGCGGGCGGTCCGACCCGTTCACCGCGAGCCTGTTCGGGAGCGGCGTAGCGAACCGTGCCGACCATCGAGGAATCGGGTTCGGTCCAGCCGGCTTCCGCCAGAGCTCGGGCCAGCCCGAAGTCGGCGATCCGCAAACGAGATCCCTCACCGAACAGAAGATTGGCGGGCTTGATGTCGCGGTGCACCAGACCTTGCTGGTGGGCGTACTCGAGTCCCCGGCCGGCCTCGAGACCAACCAGCAACCCCTGTGACGGGGTGAGAAGAGTTCCGGACGTCAGGATCGAGGAGAGGCTGCCGCCAGCCAAGTACTCGGTGACCAGATAGGGCACATCGTCGTGACCCCAGTCGTAGACCCCGAGAACGTGAGGATGGTTCAAAGAGGCGGCCGAGTGGGCCTCAGCCCGAAAGCGTCGGAGGAAGGTGTCGTCGCCGGCGAGGGCGTCGTGGAGGATCTTGACTGCCACCCGACGCCGGAGAGTGACATCGTCGGCGAGAAACACTCGTGCGGAGGCGCCGGAGCCGATGGGCGCGACTATGCGGTAGCGGCCCCCCAGCACTCGGCCGATCTCACCATCGAGGTCTCCAATCGTCATCTCTCCAAACGTAGCCCCATGCGAGACGCCGACGGTGGCTCCAACCCGAGCCGTACACTCCCGAGCGTGTCAAGACGGAGCAATGTCGTATTCGCTGTCCTCCTGCTCTCCGGAATGTCGATGTTCGTCATTGCCGGTCTGATCGGCCGCGACAGTGCCACCGACGAGTCGGTCTCGCGAAACTCCGCCATCGACGAACTGATACCCAACCGGGGCGACAAGGTGCTGCGGCAGGCCTCGGTCGGGATTGATCTGGCACCAGAGTTTCGCCTTCTCTCACTTGTGATCTCGCCCAATTTGGACTGCACCGGCGGGATCGAGGTGATCGACTTCACCGGCCAACTCGAGGGACTCAATCGATACGTCTACGTGGCCGGATCAGACAGACCCGTGGAGGCCCTGTCAGCGGACGTCAATTGTGCGGTGGCCATCTTCGAAGAGACTGCAAGACCGGGCTCCACACAGAGGATCGACTGGCGATTTACGGTCAGCTGAGGGGCCCCAGAGGCCACACCGCCGCATCCACTACGAGACAAGACCAATTTCTCTAGGATTCAACAGATGAAATTCAGAGCCTGGCTGGCGCTGCTGGTCGTTTCGTCGGTTGTCGCCACCTCTGCCGCCGCGGCCGGCGAGGTCGAGGATGCGGTTGCCGCGACCAGCCACTCACCCGCCCAGTACGCGGCCACCCTCGACACGGCTGTGCTCGATGGTCTGGCGCCGTTGGGCCCTCCCCCAGCGATCACGGGCGATGCCGAGCTCGATGCTCGGATTCGAGCCATCGCCGAGGCTCGGGGCTACAAACTCAGGGCCAACCCCAATCGAGATCTCGTGACCGTCGACGGTCGCTTTCTTCAGCCCGAGGCCGCTGCCGGATGGCTGTCCCTGAAAGCAGCTGCAGCCGCCAATGGGCACTTTCTCTCGCTCACTTCTGCCTACCGAAACGTCGCCTCGCAGTTCCGCAGCTTCCGGCAGCGACTCAACGGAACCTCCGATGCGTCGATCGATACCGTGCTGCGCACCGTCGCGGCACCGGGCTACTCGAAGCACCACACCGGCTACACGATCGACATCAAGTCGTCCACCGCATTCGGCTTCGCGTTTCGCGGCTCGCCTGCCTACGCGTGGATGGCGGCCGATAACTTCGCCAACACCAAGGCCCATGGCTGGATTCCGAGCTACCCGGAGGGTGCGGTCCTGGTCGGACCCAACCCCGAACCCTGGGAGTTCGTGTGGGTCGGGGCAATCAACATCATCTGCGGCGACTTTCAGCCGAACGCCGACCAGCCGTTCTGCGACACCGTTGGCTCGACATTCGCGGTCGACATCGACTGGCTTCACACCGAACAGATCACGGTGGGTTGTCGAGCCGGCCGATTCTGCACATCCGGACTGCTGACGCGAGGGCAAGCCGCCACCATGATGTGGAGGATGGTCGGATCCCCCGATCAGGTGGCGACATCCACCGAATTCAGCGATGTGCCCGACAACGCCTACTACTCGGCCCCAGTTCGGTGGATGGTCGACAACCGGTACACCACCGGCACCAGTCCCACCACGTTCGATCCGGATCTGTCAACCACCAGAGCCCAGTTCGTGACTTTCCTCTGGCGACTGGCCGGACGGCCCGAACCGGTGGGCGAGATGCCGTTCGGCGACGTAGACCCGTCGGGGTTCGCCGGCAAGGCGGTCACCTGGGCGGCCGAGCAGGGGATCACCCGAGGCACCTCGGCCACAGAGTTCTCTCCTGATGCCACGGCGACGCGTGGTGAGGCCTCAGCCTTCCTGCATCGGTATTTCCTGGCCACGACCCGGTGATGGGATGATCGGCCGGTGAAAGAGCAGATCCTTCGGCGTTGTCAGGATGCCCTGCCTCAATGGCGAGGGCTCCACACCGATGATTTCGAGTTCGACGATCCCAAAGGATTCTCGTCGTTCACGATGGGGGTCAGGAGCCGCCGCGACATCGATCCGCCGGCGGTTCTCTACCGGCATCTGGAGGGCAAGGAGAACGCCATTCTCGACTTCAACACCGAGCGGCGCACGTTCCTGCTGCTCGGGCAGGAACAAATCGCGGCCCACTGTCACCACTACGACGACACCTGCCGAATCGAGGCCTTCTACCGAGGGCGCACACTGGACGCCGACGATGTGTTCGACCCGGCGCACCAACGAGGAATCGCCGACCAACTATTCCGACTTCACCAGCTAGAGCCCGATGGTCTCCCGGACCGGACCTTCTTCGAGCTGCTTCACGAGCAGTGGGGGGAGCTGGCCCGTTCGGTGTTGAGCGAGCATCGATCAGAGTTCCCTCCAGACGAGCAGGCATTGTGTGACGATCTCGACTCGATTCATCATCCCGACACGATTGCCAAAGTGCTGCGCTGCCTACCCGACCGACCGCCGGTGTTCTGCCACAACGACACCTACCACGGCAACGTCATGCTGCTCGACGACGGCTCCATCAAGCTGCTCGATTTCGAGTTCTCGTGCCTGAATCACATTGCTTTCGACTTCGCCAACCTGTTCGCCGAGACCGTCATGGAGCACGGTCTGGCCCATCCGCCGCACTTCCGCATCGCCGATCCACGATTCACCGACGCCGACGTCGCCTCGTTGATCGGCTTCTATCTCGACAACCTCGACTTCGCCGACGCGGCACAACGTTTCACCGAACTGTCGATGCTGGTCGAGGAGACCCGTCGGGCCCTGCTGCTCTCCGACTACATGTACGCCATGGCGGCGCTCCCACTGGCCCTCGAACCGATCCAGAAGATTCGTTTCATTCCCTACGCCCATCAACGATTCCGGAAGTTCCTCGCGTCGTGGGATCGGGAGTTCGCTGATCAGCCCACGGCTGGTAGTTGATCTCATGCCCCTACCATCGAGCCGCGACCGCGAGCAGGTCCGTGCCGGACTGGCCGACTGGATCTCCGCTCAGGTAGGTGAGTCGGTCGACATCAGCCAGCTCCACGTTCCCGGCGGTGCCGGCTTCTCGTCGGAGACCTACCTCTTCGATGCGGTCTGGGCGGATACTGCCCACGCTCTCGTCTGCCGGATGGCGCCCGAGACCGCCGACATGCCCGTGTTCGCGAGCTACGACTTGGGTCTTCAAGTCGATTCGATGGCGATCGTGCGCGACCACGCCGCCGCCGTGCCCGTTCCCGCGGTCCGCTGGTTCGAACCCTCGCCCCGACCGCTCGGCGCCGAGTTCTACATCATGGATCGCGTCGCCGGCCGCGGCGCCCCCGACAATCCGCCCTACGTGTTCGGTTCATGGGTAACCGAAGCCACCCCGGCCCAGCGGCGGGTGGTACAGGACCACTGCGCCGACCTGATGGCAGGAATCCACGCCATAGAGGTCGACGACAACATCCACGCTGTCCTCTCTCGACCGAAGTGGGGAGAAACCCCTCTCGATCAGCACCTCAACCATCAGCGGTGGTATTACCACTGGGCCAGAGGCGAGCTCGAGTTCCCTTTGATCGAACGGGCCCTCGATTGGCTCGAATCCAATCGGCCGGCCAGCGATCCGGTCGGATTCAATTGGGGCGACGCCCGCATTGGAAACATCCTCTTCGACACCGAGGGAGCCTTCGATCCAACTGCGGTGGTCGACTGGGAGATGGCGTGTTTGGGGGCGCCCGCCGCCGACGTCACTTGGCAGTTGATGCTCCATCACTTCTTTCTCGATGTCGCCGACGTGATGGGTTTGGGCAACCCGGTTCCGGATTTCCTGCACGTCGCAGATTTTGTCGGGCGATACGAGGCCACCGCCGGCCGACGGCTCGCCGATCTCGAGTGGTACTACGTCTTCGGCCATCTCAGATTCGCGATCATCACTCTGCGCACCAGCCGTCGGGCGATTCTCGCCGGCGACATGGAACCCCACGACGATCCCCAGGATCTGGTCAACAATCGTCGATTGCTCGAAGCCTCGCTGGCCGGCACCAATCCCTACTGGGATCTCTGAGGGACCAGCAGCGGAGAGTGTCCGCTCAGGTGGGCAGCCGACCGGTGTCGAGCAGAGCCATGAACGCCGCCTCGTCGATGATCGGCACCCCGGCCGAGTCGGCCTTCGACACTTTCGAGGCCCCCGGCTCTGCCCCCACGACCAGAGCCATCGTCTTCTTCGAGACGCTGCCGGGCGACTTTCCACCTCGGCTGACTATGGCCTCCCGGGCCCCGTCGCGGGTGAAGCCATCGAGGGTGCCGCTCACCACGACCACCTGACCAGCCAGGGTCTGAAGTTGCGAAGTGTCGCGTTCGGCAGCCGTGGTGGTGAGTCCGGCGGCCACCAGCCGATCGATGAGGTCGACGGTGTCGGGGCGTCGGAACCAGTTGTGAACCGACTGGGCGATCACGTCGCCGAATCCGTCGACGGCCGCGAGGTCTTCGACCGAGGCTCCGGTGATGCCGGTCAACGAACCGAACGCCTCAGCAAGAGTCTGGGCGTTGACCTGCCCGATCTCCGGGATTCGCAGACCGAACAGCAGATTGCCCAGCGGTCTGGTCTTGGATGCCTCGACGGCGTCGCGGAGATTGTCGACTAATTTCTGACCGAATCGCTCGAACTCGAGCAACTTGTCGAAGTCGAGCGAATACAGATCGGCCACATCAGATACGAGGCCTTCGGAGACGAAGAGATCGACGTTTTTCTCGCCAAGCCACTCGATGTCCATGGCGTAGCGGCTGGCAAAATGCTCGATTCGGCCACGAATCTGACGCGGGCAATGGAAGTTGACGCAGAACGTGGCCGCGACACCGTCGGTGCGCACCAGTGGTTGACCACAAACCGGACAGTCCTTCGGAAACCGCCATGGCGACGAGTCGTCGGGGCGGACCGACATGACAGGGCCGACGACTTCAGGGATGACATCACCGGCTCGCCGGACGATCACCGTGTCGCCCGGCCTCACATCCTTCACCGCCACCTGATCCTGATTGTGGAGGGTGGCCGTGCTCACGTCGACACCTCCGACTCGCACGGTCTCGAGCCGAGCGAACGGTGTGGCCTGTCCCGATGGCCCGATTGACACCTCTATGTCGATGAGCGTGGTGGTGGCCTCCTCGGGCGGAAGTTTGTAGGCGATCGCCCACCGAGGGGCCTTGGCATCGGCGCCGAGTTCGGCCTGAAGCCCGAGATCGTCGACCTTGATCACCACCCCGTCGAATTCGTAGTCGAAGTCGTGGCGGGCCGATTCCAGCTCGACGATGCGGTCGGCAACCGCCTCGACCGAAGCCAACGACAGGCTGTGTTCGTTGACCGGCAGGCCCAGGGATCCGAGCCATTCGAGGGTCTGGGTGTGGGAGGTGAGCTCGGGGCCGTTGTCGACCACACCCAACTGGTAGCAGAAGAACGAGAGCTTTCGCTCGGCGGTGATTGACGCGTCCTTCTGTCGTAGAGAACCAGCCGCCGTGTTACGTGGATTGATGAAGAGCTTCGGCGGACGCCCGGCGGCTTCGGCCAGCTCGACCTGGCGAACGTTGAGCGCCTGGAAGGCACTGATCCGCATGTAGACCTCGCCTCGTACCTCGAGCACTCGAGGCGCATCGGCCGGAAGTCGATGGGGAATGTCGGCGATCGTCATCACATTCCTGGTGACATCTTCACCAACTCGGCCGTCGCCGCGGGTGGCCCCCTGCACGAGGATTCCGTCTTCGTAGCGCAGAGAGATCGCGAGGCCATCGAACTTCAACTCAGTGGCGAAGGCCGGCACCGGACGGTCTTCAAGGCGCTTCACCGCTCGGTCGCTCCATGCGCTCAACTCCTCGCGGCCGAAGGCATTGTGGAGCGACATCATCGGCATCTCGTGCGCCACGGGCGCGAAGGTCTCGTTGCGGGGCCCACCTACGACCTGGCTGGGCGAATCGGTGGTGATGAGATCGGGATGAGTGCGTTCGATCTCGATGAGCTCCCTCAGCAACTTGTCGTAGTCGGCGTCGGGGATCTCCGGATCGTCGAGCTCGTAGTAGCGCTCGGCGTGGTAGGCGATCACGGCCTTCAGCTGGGCAATCCGGGCAGCCGGACCATCAGGCTTGCCAACGTCGCCCGTGTCTGGGGATTCGGAACTCATATCGGATCTCGCTGTCATCTGACAGCGATTCTACTCGTCCGCGGTGACACCGTTGGCTGTCGCAGGGCTCCACCACGGTGCCGATACGGTGGTCGGCCTTGACCACCCATTCCGACACCGACGACCCGCCGCTGTCGTCGCGAGGATTCCAACGAGCGGCGCTGGCGGTCGGACCCGTGGCCGTGTGGGCAGCTCAACCCTTCACCACCGGAGAGCTGATCGGCGAGGCGTTGGATCCCACCCGAGTCGGCTACCGCAGTGCGGTGTCATGGATGGCATGGATCGCCTGGGCTGTCGTATTACTGGCACTGGCGATTCCACGGCCGTCCGCTCTCACCGTTGGGCGTGTCGGATCGGCGGCAGCGTTTCCTGCCGCCGTCTGGGCCGCCGTCGAGATCGACTCCAACTCGATCATTTTGGTCGGGCTGATCGCCGCGGCCGTTGCCGGCCTGGTCCCGATGCTCGCGTCGGTCGGTGAGCGCTTCATCGACGGAGCCAGCTACGGCGACGAACGTCGTTTTGCCCTGAGGCCACCCGGCACCGTGGTGGCGATCCTGCTCGTGCCCACCTGGGCTCTCACGGTCGTCGCTATCTCGCTCGGCCCGCTTCTCCTCGCCGACAATCGTTGGATCCTCGGGGGGCTGGCTACTGCGATCGGAATTCCGGCGGCCATCGTGGGCTACCGGGCGCTGAGGCGGCTCACCGACCGGTTCCTGGTCATGGTTCCCAACGGGCTCGTGATCCACGATCTCGCTTTGCTGGCCCAGCCGGTGCTGATCAAACGACACCAACTCATGTCGATCGGGCCGGCTCGGGTCGATTCCCAAGCAGAGGATCTCACTTCTCAGGCTCTCGGCCTGGCCCTCGAGATGAGGTTCGTCGAACCGATCGACTTACCGGTCGTGTCGGGGCGCGGAGAGACCGAGGAACGTTCGATGAGTGCCCTGATGGTCTCGCCCAGCCGGCCGGCTGCCGTGCTGTCCACCGCGGCGGACCGTGGTTTCGCCATCGGCTGACCCACTGGTGCCGCTGGGATCGTGGCTCCCCGGCCAGACCCCAGCGGCGAGGGATCGCCGCAGAACGTGCTCGTTTCAGGTTCGCCGCTCAGAGCGAGCCATCAATCGCTGAAGCATGGCAGAAGAATCGCCGCATACCGTTGTGCGATTTGGTGCATGGCATGCAACAATACTGTCGTGGACAGTCCAAGACCCGAGTCGGAGCTTCGCAGCGTCATATCCGACGGATTGTCGCGCCTCAACCATTCCCAGGGCGGCCGTTACATGTCGACCGTCGCCCGACGACTCGGCGTCGACCGGTCGACCGTGAGCCGATGGCGACAGCACCAAGCCACCGCCCGACCGGACCACTGTGAGGGACTCGCCCGAAACTGGCCGACCTTCTTCGATCTCGACCATCTCCTCGACCTTCACTACCGATCGCTGCAGATCAATCCGGTCGACTCCCGTCGAACCGCCGGCCTCGAGACGTTCTTCGACACGACAGCGCTCCTGCGGGCTACGACCGCCGAGATTCTGATTGATCCACCCGTCCCGACCGACCGGACCATACGCCTCACCGCATTCCATCTCGAGCGGGTCGGAACTGACCCATTGACAACAGATCGACACTTCGCCGGCGACCCGGCCGAGCAATTGGTCGCCCTCAGAAACTCTGTGACGGAGCGTGCCCACCAGGGCTGGGATGTCAAGGTGGTGGTCAGCACGGGAACCAGCCGGCGGTTGACGTCGCTCAACAACTTGGTGCAGGAGATCGACGGTCCGGAAGTCGAAATCTTCGCATACCCGTTCCGCCTGCCACTCGTGATCGCCCCAATGGTCGTTGCAAACCGAACCGTCGTATTCACCTACGATCACCGGCGCTGGGAGCTTCCCGGATCCGCGATGATCGTCAGATCACGTACGGCGGCCGACTGGGCCAACCGATACTTCGACGAGCTGATATCGGACGCGCCCTTCCGGCTTCGTCGACCCTCCGGCATCGATCAGTCCGAACTCGACCGTTTTGCTCAAGCCCTGGATCAGAACTCCTCCTGAACCGATGATCCCCTCGGACCGGGAATCACGGACGCGCCGCGATTCCACCACCGATCACCATGTCGTCGGAGTAGGCGACGACACTCTGGCCCATGGCGATCCGACGATGCGGCTGATCCCAGCGAACCGTCATCGTCACCACATCGATCTGGCCGCGGGCGGGGACTCCGTGAGCCGAACACTGCACATCGACCGATCCCGTGGACGGCTCGTCGAACCACCGCCATGACTCCAGGCGGGTCGACGCCGTATCGAGCGAGGACCGCTCGCCCACGGTGACGACCGCCGAAGCCGGATCAATGTCGATCACATAACGAGGGTCGGTTCCGCCCGCGAGTCCGAGACCCTTGCGTTGCCCGATGGTCACCAACTCCACAGCCTCGACCGAACCCACTTCATGTCCCTCGGTGTCGATCACCGTTCCAGGTCGCAGCGGAATGCGATCACCGAGAAACGAAGCCCGGCCATGCTGATTGGTGATGAAACACACGTCCTGGCTCTCGGGCTTGGTGGCGGTGCGAAGACCCATGTCGGCGGCGATGCGACGCACGTCGGTCTTGGTCATCGAACCGACCGGCAGCACCAAGCGGTCGAGCACCGACTGGTCGAGGACATGCAGCACATACGACTGGTCCTTGCCCGGATCAGCCCCACGGGCGAGTCTCGATCCTCGTGCGGTTGGCACGATCCGGGCGTGGTGGCCGGTGGCGATACGGACGAAACCGAGCGCCTCGGCCCGATTGATGAGTCGGTCGAACTTCAGGTGCCGATTGCATTCGATGCACGGGTTGGGGGTCCGTCCGGCGGCGTGGTCGGCGGCATACGGCGCGACGACATCGCGCTCGAAGTCGTCGCCGAAATTGAAAACGTGGTGCTCGATCCCGAGTTGATCAGCAACACGACGTGCGTCGTCGACATCGCTGACAGCACAACAGCCCGTGTCGCTCTCACCGCCCCACAACTTCATGGTGACGGCCACGATCTCGTGTCCGGCCTCCTGAAGAATCGCTGCCGCCACCGAGGAGTCGACACCGCCCGACATGGCAACCATGACCGGGCCGTTGGGCCGATCGCCCATCGGCGACACGGTCAGCCCCCGCCGAACCGGGTCAGACGTTCCACGGCCTGGGGAATCAGCCGGAGCGCCGATTCCACATCGGCTCGGGTGCTCGACGGCCCCAGCGACAATCTCAGCGATCCGATCGCCAGATCACGGGGAATGCCCATCGACGCCAGCACATGGGACGGCTCTTGTGCCCCCGACGAGCACGACGACGCTGCCGAGGCACGAAGGCCGTGTGAATCGAGCAGAAACAGGAGAGCTTCGGCCTCGACCTGACGCAGACAAACATGAGCGAAGCCGGCTGCGATGTGCGACATGTCGCCCTCGGGCGCGGCGGTGACCACCACCTGATCGCCGAGCTCGGCCACGAGTCCGTCCAGGAGGTGATCACGAAGCTTCCTGACTCGTGCCACGTCCTTCTGGCGGCCACGGACCGTTGCGTGCACAGCCGCCGCCAGAGCGACCGCCCCGGCCACGTCTGGTGTCCCGGCCCGGCGACCCCGCTCCTGTCCTCCCCCGAGAATCAGGGGGTCGAGCTCCAGCCCACCACGCACGATCAATGCGCCCGTGCCCACGGGCCCGCCGATCTTGTGCCCCGTGATCGAGATGAGATCGAACGCCTGAGTCGCGTCGGCGACATCGAGCCACTGCACGGCCTGAACCGCGTCGGTGTGCAACAGGGCTCCTGGCGTGTGCTCCCGAACGATCTCGGCGATCTCGGCCAGAGGCGCCATGACACCGATCTCGTTGTTGACCGCCATCACCGACACGAGTGATACATCGGCGGTGGAGTCGAGAATCTCGGCCAAGTGATCCACGTCGGGGACGCCATTGGATCTGAGGCGAAAGGTGAGTCCCCCGGCGTACTCCACCGGCTCGAGCACAGCATGATGCTCCCCTGCGCTGCAGACCGCGGTGCCGCCACGCGAAGCCAACACTCCTCGGACCGCAAAATTGTCGGCCTCGGATCCTCCACTGGTGAACACCACCTCTGAAGCCGCACAACCAATGGCTCCGGCAACGATGTCGCGTGCGTCGTCGAGCGCCCTCCGGGCGTCGCGAGCGGCCTTGTGGGCACCGGTGGGGTTGGCGTGATGTAGGTCCGATGCGGAGATCCATGCGTCGCGGGCCTCGACGCGCATCGGCGAACTGGCTGCATGGTCGAGGTATATCTCGTCGCCGTCCATCCCAGCAGCCTATGGACTCGAGCAACCGGCCCGAACTCAGATTCCGGGAGGTGGCGGCAACGACGACCGCCGCGCCGTCTCCGATTGCTGCTGCACTCGAGCTGCCACACAGGCCAGCCAGGTTTCCGGATGCAGCCCCTCTGGAGCTGGAGTCTCGATGCTGGCGGACACCCGATCTGCGAGTTGAGTGGCCAACATGACCCTCGAATCGTCGGAGAGTTCGGGCACTCGGACGATGAACGATCGGATCAGAGCGGCCTGTGAAATGTCGAGCGACGAGATGTCGAGCGAATCGACGATTGGCTGCATTCCCCACGGCGTCGGGATGTCGACCTCACGGTCGGCGATCATCGATCGGCTCCGACGCTCCCGAACGACATAGGTACCGGCTGCTATGTCGCCCAGTCGTTGCCCCTCGGCGTTGGTCAGTGCCGATACCACCGCAGCCCCACCGAACGTGATCAGAATGTCGATGATCTGCATCATGCTCCGGATGGCGGAGTGGCGCAGCCGCACGGGGCCTCCCTCGATGGTGATCACTCTCAGCCCCACCACGTATTTTCCGACGGTTCTCCCCCGCCAAGCCGTCTCGAGGGCCATCGGGTAGAGAAAGATCAGAGCGAACACCAGGACCAACACGACGACCAGGGCAAACGTGGAGGATGCCAAAGCGAGGGTGGCGGCAAGATTGACCAGCACGCCGAGGGCCACGACCAAGATGAACGTGTCGATCATTCGGGCCAGCATTCGGGACGCAATGCCGGCTCGCTCGAAGTCGAGTATCACCCCTTCGGGTGTGACAATCCCTCTCTCCACACGATCTAACCTAGGCCCACAGTGGACATCGACCAGTTCATCCGTCGCAACGAACCGGCTTGGCAACGTCTGAGTGAGGTCACTCGGCTGGTTCGTTCCCGCCGATCTTCCCGACGGCTCAGCGGCACCGAACTCAACGAGACCATCGAGCTCTATCAGCGAGTCTCGGCCCACCTCAGCTATTCACGCACTTGGTACGGCGATGCTCCGATCACGTCGAGGCTGACCGGCCTCGTGGGTGATGCCAGAGCAGCAATCTACGGGCCCGGCGATCGCGTCGGAAACGCTCTGTTCAGGTTCTTCTCGCACGACTTTCCGGGAGCCGTGTGGCGGGCCCGAAGATTCGTGCTGATCGCGGCCATGCTCCTCCTGATCCCCGCCATCTACGTGGGGATCTGGATGACATTCTCCGACTCCGCCCTCGATGCGGCTGCCCCTTCGGCCCTACGCGAGTCCTACGTTCAGCAAGACTTCGCCGATTACTACTCCTCACAACCCGCCGCCGAGTTCTCCACTCAGGTGCTCGTCAACAACATCCAGGTTTCGTTTCTGGCCTACGCCATGGGAATCTTCGCCGGCGTGGGAACGATCGTCGTGCTGGTGGTCAACGGCCTCGGAATCGGCCAAGCCGGAGGACTGTTCCACGCGGCCGGGGAAGCGCCACGATTCTGGGGGCTCATACTCCCCCATGGCTTGATCGAGATCACCGCGGTTTGCGTGGCCGGAGGAGCAGGACTCCAGCTCGGGTGGGCGCTCGTCAGCCCGGGTGATCGCAGCCGGTCGGAGGCCGTGGCCCACGAGGGTCGCCATTCGGTGCCGGTGGTAGTCGGACTCATCCTGGTGTTCATCATCGCCGGGCTGATCGAAGGGTTCGTGACCCCGAGCCCCCTTCACACCTCGACCCGAGTCGGAATCGGAGTGGCGGTGGAGGCGGCATTCGTCCTGTACGTGGTGGGCTATGGCCGTCGAGCCGAAGCAGAGCTCGACCCGCCGTAGCGCTCATAGACGACCAGTCGACTTCACGTTGAGGTAGGTGTCGGCCAATCGGCCGGGTAACTCTCCGGCCGGGGCGTCGATCACCATGGCGCCGAACGATCGCAGTTCGGCGGCGGCCCGCTCACGATCCTTCAGAGCAGCCGTCGCGGCCGCTCGGCGACGGGCCTGGTCACCGTCGATCACCTTGCCCGTCGCCCAACCCACCACATCGGGGTCGCTGGAGGCGGCCACCACGACCAGATGGGTCTTCGTTACGAGAGGCAGCGCCGGCAGCAGGGTCTCGGTGACCACCTGTGCCACCAGGTCGGTGTGGATCACCAACATGGTGCGCCTACGAAACCGGGCGAGAGTCGAGGCGAAGGCACTCTTGTAGTCGGACTCCACCAGTGCCGGTTCGACGTCGAACATGGCAGAGGTGACCGCTCCCAGCTGCGATCGTCGATTCGACGCGGCCAGCACGGTGTGCACGTTTCGGTCGAACACCACGAGACCACACCGGTCTCCGATACCGGTGGCCACGGCCGTGAGGGTCATCACTGCATCCATGGCGTGTTCCAGCCGGGGAACCTCCTCGACTCTTCCGGCCATGACCCGACCGGAGTCGAGGAGATTGACCACCGTCTGGTTTCGTTCGGCTCGAAAGGTGCGAACGATCGGATGGCCGGCACGCGCGGTTGCTGCCCAGTCGACCCTCCTCGACTCGTCGTCGACCGTGTATTCACGAAGTTGGTCGAACTCTGTGCCTGATCCGCGTAGTTTCGACGACCGAACACCAACATGCAGGAGACGAGCCCGATTGATCCGGATTTCGGCCTCCTTCCAAGACCGAAAGTAGGGGTGAACCCGAATCTCGGCCGGCACCTGGCGACCTCCCTGTCGGGCCATCAGCCCGAGGCGTCCCTCGGCTCGGATCACCACCTCCGACACCTCGAATCTTCCGCGGCGGGTCGGCCGTACGGAGTTCTTCAGCTCTGCGGTGGTCCTCGGTGGAATCTCGAGGACAGACCTCCGGATGGTCGGCCGCAGTGAAGGCGCCAGCTCATCGGCAACTCCAACCCGGAGAGTTCGATCGAGCGGATTCGACACGAACCACGTGGCCTCGGACTCTCCCCCCATCGTGGCCACCATCGGGAGGTCGCGGCGAAACCCGATCGAACCAGGGGACGGGGCACTGACGAAGTCCTCCAGTGCCAGACCGAACGACAGCAACAGCCAACCCAGCAGGGTCGCCGGAGCAAGATCGGGGGCCGCCACCGCCACCGCTATCTGCGCCACGGCACCGACCGCGACGAGAATGGCCAGTCGACGGGTGGGCACGGGCATGATCGAGCCCCGTCAGCGAGGAACCGGCGTCGAGGCCAGGACAGAGTCGAGCACGGTCTCCACCGAGACACCCTCGAGTTCCAGTTCGGGGCGCAGAAGCAACCGATGGCCCAGAGCGGGACGAGCGATGGTCTTGACCTCGTCGGGAGTCACGAAGTCGCGGCCCGACAGCCAAGCCCAGGCCTTGGAGGCATGAAGATGCGCCGCCGCACCCCGGGGTGAGACTCCGAGCAACACCGCCGGATGTTCACGGGTCGCCCGGGCCAGATCGATCACGTAGCGCCGCACCGGGTCCTCCACCCGGAGGTCGACGACCGCACGACGACCCGCCTCGAGATCGGCCACCGTGGCCACCGTGGTCACACCGGCCGCAGCAACGTCGTGGGGATCGAACCCCTCGTCGTGGCGCCGGATCACCTCGAGTTCCTGCTCGGCCGACGGATAGCCGACATCAAGCTTGAAAAGGAAACGGTCGAGCTGAGCCTCGGGCAGCGGATAGGTGCCTTCGTACTCGATCGGATTCTGGGTGGCGATCACCACGAACGGCGACGGCAGAGGTCTGGTGACCCCATCACCGGAGACCTGCCGCTCCTCCATCGCTTCGAGCAGAGCAGCCTGAGTCTTGGGTGGTGTGCGATTGATCTCGTCGGCGATCAACATGTTGGTGAATACCGGACCCTGCCGGAACCGGAAATCGCCCGTTCGGTCGAGGACGAGTTGACCAAGCACATCGGAGGGCATCAGGTCGGGGGTGAACTGCACTCTCTTCACATCCAGATCGAGAGCCGCGCCGAGCGTCTTCACCACGAGCGTCTTGGCGACCCCCGGCACCCCCTCCAGAAGCACGTGACCCTTGACGAGAATCGCGGCGATCAGCCCGGAAACAACGCCGTCCTGGCCGACCACGACCTTGGCGACCTCGCTACGGATCGCTCGGACCGCATCCAGAGATGAGTTGATCGATGTATCGGTCTCACCACCGATCGGATCGTCGGAATCAGTCATCCTGGACCTCCTGGCACATTTGATCGAGTAGCCGAGCGAACTCGACGAGCTCACGGTCGTCGCTGACATCGACGGTCTTCAACACACGCATGATGGCATCAGCCTCCAGTTCGGACCGCGACTCTGCGATCTCGGCCAGCCGTTGGTCGGGCACGTTCGGCGGCAGCCCGAGGGTTCGACTCAGATCTGTCCGGAATCCGACCACCAGATGATCGACGGTTGCCGACTGGCCGAGCCGTCCGAGAAGGCGACCCCGAGCCAACACCAGTTCGCTGCCGGCGATCTTCACCGGCTGGTGATCAGGAATCGGCCGGCCCAACCGTCTCGACTTGGCCAACACGTACACGAGCCACGCCAGCGCCAGATCGAGGGCTACCCAACGCATGTATTCGGGCATGAGATCGAACAGGCTCTGTGAGCCGTCCCCGACCCGTCGGGCCCGACGCGGCGATCCATCAGGGGCCGGCGTGGGTGTGAACTCCGGTGATCTCAGCGAACGACGCAGCACCGCCACCGCGGTATCGGAGGTCGGTGCCATGAGGGCGACTGCCATCACCGAGTTGTCGGCTTCGTCGAGGAGGTCGTTGCCGAACCCGCCACCCCCGCCAATCGATATCACCACGCCGTCGCCCCTGCGACGGAGGTCGACGAAGGATGCGGCCCGGTCGCCGAAACAGTGCCCGTCGGAGCCGGTGTTGTCGTAGAGAATCGCACCTCGCACGCTCACGAGTTCGACTCCGCTGAGGTCGCCGAGTTCACCGAGGTTGCACGATCCTCGGCCTATCTCCGGCAGACCATCGTCCTCCGACGACCCGACACCGGCGATCTGGGGTACGAACGGAGATCCCGGGTCGGTCACCACCAGCACACCGCCTTCGAACACCCACGAGTCGAGAGCCGCCGAGGCTGCGACATCGAGTCGGTCGACGAGAAGCACGGCCACTTCGACCTCCGGGCCGGGAACCTCTTCCAGGACCCGGGTCGGGGTCGCGTACTCTTCGAGAAGCATCACCAAGGCCTTGGCTCCATCGGGATTGGTGCTGTCGGGGTCGAGCACCTCGGAGGAGCCGGCACCGATGATCACGATCAGCAGCATCCCGACGGCGAGCACGCCACCAACAACGAATCGACCTCGCCGAGTCATCGGGGCATCGTCCCGACCAAGAGATCCGATCGGGCCGACAGCAGACCAACGACCCGCTTGACCTCCTCGAACTCGGCGGCTCCGACCGGCTCGTCGCCGTAGTAGGCGTTCTCGAACGACGTCGTCACCTGATCGAACTCGATAGCTGCATCCGGGCGGACCTGTCGGAATTCCACTCGATACTCGCCGGTCGTGCGCCCCGGAACATCGAGCAGAACTGCTTCTTGGATGAGGCTCGCCACCAAATGCCGGTATCGCGCCATGAGGGCCTGCTTCCAGCGGCGGTCTCGCTCCGCTCCCTCGGCCGCCTCGATCAGGTCCGCAGGATTGGTGGCCTCGCCGAACACGATGACGATCCCGTCGTCGGGCTCGGGAACCTTCCGTGCCCTGGCAGCCCTCCAGATTGCCCTGACGGCCAGGAACAGCAGCACGACGGCGAACCCGATCAGCAGAACCTGGAAGACTTGACCCACGAACCCAGTGCCCGACCCCGATCCCCCGAAGACACCGCCGAAGATGTCCCCGAGCTTCGCCGAGATCCAATCAACGACACGTTCGAAGATGCTTCGATGGTCACCGAACTCGGGCCGTTGGAGAATCTGTCGGGCCGATTCTCGGATTCGCTCCGGATCATCATTGGCGACTGGCATGCCGATGGTCTCAACCGCTGATCTCGTGGTCATTTCGGGAACCGGTCGACCATCGCCAACTGAATGTCGATTCCCTCACGACGAATCCTCAGATCGAGATAGAAGGCGACGGTGGCGGCGGCAAGAAAGCTCGTCGACACGACGCCACTGATCACTCCCCCGAGCGCCACGAGTATCCACCCGCCGTTGACACCGATGATCAGGCCCACAAGAGTCGGCAGCCCGCCCAGCACCGCTCCGAGCGTGGTGGCCACCAGACCGGAGAAAACGAAGAAGACCATGGCCGACACGAAGCGCCCCCGCACGAGGTGCACCGATCGCCTGATCGCGGTGATCGGTCCGGCCTGCTCGACCGCCACGATGGGCGCGACCACCAGCATCAGGACAGCAACAAAAAACGATCCGATCAGCAGTCCGAGAACGGCCAGGATCTCGAGGACGTGGACCAGAAACCACGCTATGAGCACGACATGGATACGGCGACCGACACCGAGAAGCAGTTCGGTCACGTCGGGGTCTCGATCGGCGTACCAGGCGGCAACCAGGCCACCTATGGCGACGGCCGACAAGGCTTGGATCACCGATCCGGAGATGATCCCCACGAGCGCCGAGTCGATGCGACCACTCAGCGGACCCGACGTGACGGCGGGGTCGCTGAAGATGAACTGGCTGTCGAACCCGACCGAATCACGGCGGAGGTAGGCGACGACGACTGTGACCGGAACCTGGAGCACCGCCACCAGCCCGAGCAGCAGACCCGGCCGGGCCCGAATCAACGAGAATCCGGAATCCAGGATCTCGAGCACTGACTGCGGACGCAACGGAAGAGGCCGGGGCATGACATCGGGGTCGCCCACGCCAGGAGACGATGGCGCCGAACGGAAGAATGATCGAGGCGCCGCGACCGACGGCTGCTCAGCCCGAGAACCGGGAGCCGCCCATTGATCGCTCAATTCGCCTCCCGCATGCGTTGTCTGGTCCCGGCCCGACCCGATGCCGGACCGCTCCATCATGCAACACGGCACACTGGGGGTGATGCACGGCTATCAATCCGACACCTACGGCGAGAGTTTCGCCGACGTCTACGACAATTGGTACGGCGACGTGAGCGACGCACCAGCCACTGTCGCCAAGATCCTCACGATCGCCTCCGGTGGGGCCGTGCTCGAACTCGGGGTGGGCACGGGCCGCCTCGCCATCCCCTTGGCCGAGGCCGGCGCGGAGGTGGTAGGAGTCGACGCGTCGACATCGAT
The DNA here is from genome assembly GCA_029263195.1 of Acidimicrobiales bacterium. GTDB lineage: Bacteria > Actinomycetota > Acidimicrobiia > Acidimicrobiales > Aldehydirespiratoraceae > SZUA-87. The sequence continues at coordinate 73,817 of JAJCXX010000059.1, read as the reverse complement.
GATCGAGATGCTGGAGGCAAAGCCCGGCGGACAGCTCGTGAAGACGATCATCGCCGACATGGCCGAGTTGCCGCTGAGACCTGACCGATTCTCCGTGGCGTTCGCGGCATTCAACACGTTCTTCAATCTTCCCACCGAGGCCGAGCAAATCCGGTGTCTGGAGCGACTCGCCGACGTGATCCAGCCGGGAGGCGCCCTGGTCATCGAAGGCTTCGTTCCCCCCGAGGAGGGGCTCGCCGACGGTGGCGTGTCGGTCAGGGACGTGACGCTGGATGCGGCGGTTCTGTCAGTGTCTCGCCACGACCCCATCGATCAGTTGATCGCGGGTCAACACATCGAGATCAACAGTTCTGGAGTTCGGATGCGACCGTGGATGATCCACTACCTGACACCGACGCAGCTCGATTGTCTCGCGGCCACCGCCGGGTTCGTGCTCGAAGACCGATGGGCCGACTGGGCCGACGAACCATTCGACCCCTCGGGCGAGACGCACGTGAGCGTCTACCGACGACCACTCTCGCCCACAGTGGCCGGACACGACTGACTCGCCGGGGTCAGAAGATCGGGTCGGCCCACTGAGATGCGGCCCAGATCGAACCCAACACGAACACTGCCGACATGAGAACCACCCCGGCATGAGCCGACCACTCGGGAAGTTTGGCGCGCACGACCCCGATGTAGAGAGCGGCCACCAGTGCGCCGGCGACGAGCCCACCGATGTGGCCCCCGATCGACACGCCCGGAATCAGAAAGGTGAACGCCATGTTGATGAGCATCACCCCACCGAGTCCGGACTGCCAGATGTTGATTCCGGACTTGCGTTGGATGACGATGATCGCGCCGAGCAACCCGAATACTGCCCCGGATGCCCCGATGGTCGGACTGTTGGGGCTCACGAGCAGCACTCCCAACGATCCACCTAGCATCGAGGTGAAATAGAGGCCGACGAACCGCGGCCAGCCGAGCGCTCGTTCGAGTTGGGGCCCCAGGATCCACAGGGCGAACATGTTGAACCCGATGTGCATGATGCCGTCGTGGAGGAATCCCGAAGTGATCAGTCGGTAGTACTCGCCGTCGTCGACACCGAGACCTTCGACACTGGTGCCGACACGCTCGATCGCGAACGCGAACAGCGCACCTTCGCGCAACGCCTCGTCTCCGAGCCGAAGAAGTGATCCACCCAGGTATACCGAGACCAGGACCCCCAACAGATTGAGACCGATCAGAATCTTGGTCACGATCGGATCAAATGCGACCGGACCACGGATCACTCGTTGCGCTCCAGCACCGAAACACTCCGGACAATGAAAGCCCACCGAAGCCTGGTGCATGCACTCCGTACAGATCGGTCTATCGCATCGCTGGCAGTTCACTCCTGCCGGACGGTGTTCGTGCCGATAGCAACTCGTGGGACTTGATTCGTCGTTCTGGGAATCCACGCCGCCGACAGTACCGGCGTTGAGTGGTCCAGGCGCGGGTCTGGTTCCTGCGGCAACCATCGATCCGGCTGTAGGTTCGGAGGCCGTGGAGCACACCGCATTGTTCACCGAGCAACTTCAGGACCGTCTCGACCAGTTGGCGCGCGCTCCGATGCTGCTGGTGGCCTCCGACTACGACGGCACGATCGCTCCGATAGTCGACGATCCAATGAAGGCCCTTCCTCTTCGCGAGACCGCTGTTGCATTGCGCAACATTGCCCTACTCCCCCACACCCACGTAGCCGTGATTTCCGGCCGATCGCTCCGCGATCTCGCCGCCCTGTCCCGCCTACCCGTCGAGATTCATCTCGTGGGATCCCACGGCACGGAATTCGACATCGATTTCGCTCTCGACCTCGATCCCGGACTTCGGGAGAAACGCCACGATCTGGTCTCGGGACTCCACGACGCCTGCGACGAGTTCGAAGGAGTCACGCTCGAGAAGAAGCCGACATCGGTTGCAGTTCACTACCGAATGGTGTCCAACACCGATGTAGAGGCGTTGTTGGCGAGAGTCGCCGGCGTGGCCGACACGATCGGTGATGTCACCGTCAGGCACGCCAAGATGGTTTGCGAGCTCCTGTTGGTGCCAACCGACAAGGGCGAGGCCCTCGCCACGGTGAGAGGATCCGTCGGCGCCAACGCCGTTCTGTTCCTGGGCGACGACATAACCGACGAGGGCGCGTTCGCCACACTCCACGGTCCCGATCTTGGAGTGAAGGTGGGAGCTGGCGAAACGTCGGCTCCCCACCGGATCGACTCACCCGAGGATGTCGCTGTATTGCTGGCGACCCTGTGCGCCAGGCGGGCCGACTGGCTCGCCGGGGCCGGCGTCACCCCGATCGAGGCCCACTCGATGTTGTCGGATCAGCGAACCGCGGCTCTGGTCACCCCCGACGCCCGCATCTCATGGATGTGCGTCCCCAGGATCGACTCATCGGCCATCTTCGCCGAGCTCATCGGTGGGCCCGGCGCGGGCCACTTCTCGGTCGAGGCCATCGGCACCGACTCGGCACCGGTGCAGACCTACACCGACGATTCGCTGGTGCTCCAGACCTCATGGCCCGACGTCAGGGTCACCGATTATCTCGACTGCTCCGATGGCCGACCCGACCGGATCTCGGGTCGTACCGACCTGGTTCGGGTGATCGAAGGTGATGGTACAGCGAGGATCGAATTCGCTCCCCGGCTCGACTTCGGCAGATTCCCTACACAACTCGAGGTTCGTGACGGCGGCCTCGAAGTCGTCAACGCCACCGATCTGGTGGTGTTGCGGTCACCTGGAGTCAACTGGACAGTCGAGGACGCCGGGGTGCACCAGACCGCTTGGGCCGAAGTCGATCTTTCGGCCGGCACCGTGACGCTCGAGCTCCGATGTGGCACGGCATCCATGCGTCCCGACCACAGCGATGAGCAGACCCGCCGCGACTCCACCGCGGCCTACTGGTCCGATTGGGTCGATCGCCTCGATCTTCCGGAGTCGGCGACCGATCTCGTACGCCGCTCCGCTCTCACCCTGAAGGCCCTTTGCTACGGGCCAACGGGAGCGATTCTTGCTGCTCCCACCACCAGTCTCCCCGAGTTCCTCGGAGGGATTCGCAACTGGGACTACCGCTACTGCTGGATTCGCGATGCGTCGCTCACCGCGGGAGCGTTGGTGAGGCTCGGGTCGATCGGCGAGGCCATGAATCTCCTCGACTGGCTGCTCCAGGTTCTCGAGACCATCGACACCGGACCAGAGAGGCTCTCACCGCTCTACACCGTCAACGGCCACCAACTCCCACCCGAAGCCACCATCGAAGAGCTTCCCGGATACGCGGGCTCCCGCCCCGTGAGGATCGGCAACGCCGCCGATCACCAGGTTCAGCTCGATGTGTTCGGGCCGGTTGTCGAGCTCATCCACCGCCTCGGAGAGGTCGACGCTCCCCTGTCGGCCCGACACTGGAGACTCGTGGAGGACTTGGTGGGCGCAGTGCGGCAACGCTGGTCCGAGCCCGATCAGGGCATCTGGGAGATCAGAGCGGCCCCCCGACACCACGTCTATTCGAAGGTCATGTGTTGGGTCACCGTCGATCGAGCCGTTCACGTGGCCGAGAACGTCTTCGGTCGCGAACGCCCCGAGTGGAAGACGCTCCGCGACCTGATCGCCGACGACATCCTCCACAACGGGTGGAAGGAAGAGGTCGGAGCATTCACGGCCGCCTACGACGGCACCGACCTCGATGCCTCGGTTCTCATGATCGGCCTGTCGGGTCTGGTCGACGCCGATGATCCGAGATTCCGGTCGACCGTCGCCGCGGTCGAGGCCTCTCTCCGCGAAGGTCCGACTGTCTACCGATATCGCCACGACGACGGCCTTCCGGGAGAAGAGGGCGGGTTCAACATGATGACTTCGTGGCTCATCGACTCGAAGATCCTGATCGGCGACACGACCGGCGCCAGAGTTCTGTTCGACCAACTCGTCGATCTTGCCGGACCCACCGGATTGATGGCCGAAGAATACGATCCGGTGACCAGACGGGCGCTGGGCAACCATCCTCAGGCCTACTCCCACTTGGGTCTGGTGCACAACGCCTGCAATCTGAACGGCGCACGGATCAGAGGCTGACAGGGCTCTCGCTCATCCCCACGGAGTTGATCTCGATCACCTCTGTGACTCCATCGACACGGTCCTTCATGATTCGTTCTATGCCGGCCTTCAGTGTCTGGGTGGACGCTGGACAGGTCACACAGGCTCCCTGGAGCTCAACAGTCACCACACCGGTCGTCTCGTCCACGTCGATCAGTTCGATGTCGCCCGCGTCGGCCTGAATCGCCGGCCGGATCACTGCGATCACCTTCTCGACCTTCTCGCGCACGTTGATCTCCGAGGGCTCTGTCGGGAGTGGCCCGGGCTGACATTGTCGCAGCTGATGGGCTCAACGCCGACCCTCCACCGCGCATTCCACCTCTATGCTGCGGCGGTGGATGCAAGCGCTTCGGTCACAGCCGTGATGTTGGCCCACGCGGGTGGATGGGACGAACTGGCACTGGTGGGCATACCGCTGGCCGTATTCAGCCTTCTGCTGCTGGTGGCCCGCAATCGAGCCCGAGCCATCGCCGACGCCCAAGCTGCGGTGCCGCTCGAAGACGATTGAGACTCTGGCCAACCGGCCGAGTCGTTTTCACTCGGCAACGACGTCGGCGCCCAGACCCGAGAGCTTTCCGGCGAGATCTTCGTAGCCCCTGGCAATGTGTTGAGCGTCGGAGACGATCGTGGAACCCTCGGCGCCCAAGCCGGCGACCACGAGCGCGGCACCCGCGCGAATGTCGTGGGCCTTCACCGGCGCACCGGACAGTCGATCGACCCCGCGCACCACGGCGTGGTGGGTGTCGGTGCGAATGTCGGCACCCATGCGCCGGAGTTCGTCGACATATCGAAAGCGGCCGGCAAACAGATTCTCGGTGACGATTCCCACGCCTTCGGTGGTGGACAGCAAAGCCACGAGGAAGGGCATGAAATCGGTGGCCAGACCCGGATACGGAAGAGTCGGACAATCGACGGAACGCAGCCGCGTCGGAGCAAGGACCCATAGCCCGTCGGCATCGCTCGAGATTCGCATGCCCATCTCGCCGAGCTTCTCGCAGAGCATCGCCATGTGCTCATGGCGGGCGTCCTTGATGGTGATCTCACCGCCGGTGGTACCAACGGCAGCGAGATAGGTGGCCGTCTCCACCCGATCGGGAATCACGCAATGGTCGGCGGCGTGCATCTCACCAACCCCATCGATCGTCATGGTCGGCGACCCCGATCCGATCACGTTGGCCCCCATCTTGTTGAGGAGCTCACAAAGATCGGCGATCTCAGGTTCGCGAGCCGCGTTCTCGATCACGGTGACACCTTCGGCCAGCACCGCTGCCATCAAGATGTTCTCGGTGGCGCCAACGCTCGGGAAGTCGAGCTTGATCCGAGATCCGACCAATCGATCGGTGGTCGCCTGGATGTAGCCGTGGACCGTCTCGAACTCCGCACCAAGCTCACGGAGTCCGCTCACGTGCATGTCGATCGGACGGGGACCAAAGTCGTCACCACCGGGAAGAGCCACTCGAGCCTCATGGCATCGACCAAGGAGCGGGCCGAGCACAACGATGGACGCACGGAACTTCTCGACCAGTTCGTAGGGGGCAACCGGCTCGATCTCGGCGGGAACCTCGATGATCAGGTCGGGAGTCGGATCGGCGTCTTCCCACCGGACGGCGCATCCCGTGGCTCGTAGAACGTCGGCCATGAGCGCTACATCAGTGATCTGCGGGATGTTGCAGAAACGGTAGGTTCCCTCTGCCAACAGAGCCGCCGCCATCAACTTCAGAGCCGAGTTCTTTGCTCCACCGACTCGCACCACACCCTCGAGGGGTTGTCCGCCGGTGACGATCAATCGGGAGAAGGGGCTCATCGAGGCCGGGTCGCTGTTGGACATCAATCGAAGTCTGCCAGAGATGCGCACCCGTTCGGTTCAACCGGCAACAGCACGCAAAGTCGCCGTGGCTGCCATGGCCACCACCACCACGACCACGAACGGGGCTCTGCGGCTCACCGCCACCACCGATGCCAGCAGCCCACCTAGGCGAGCGTCGACGCTGATGCTCTGGTCCGAGCCCAACGTCTGCACGACGATCAGCGCCGCGAACAAGGCCGCCGGGATGAGAGCCGTCAGCGCGGCCATCCGATTCGCGACACGGCCGGTCCGATGGCCTGCCAGTCCGAACACCCCGAGGACCTTGAAGCCGTAGGCACCGGCGATCAGGACAGAGACCATGAGCCAGCTCATGGCCGGACGCCGTTTCCGGTGGCACGGGTCGCAATGATCGAAACCGGGATGACCGCCGTGGCCGCCACCAGAAGTGGAACTCCGGCCGGGGTGAACGGGATGGCCACGATCGCCAGACCGGCTCCGCCAAGGGCCGCGAATCGTCCCGGCGACGAACGAAGATGGGGCATTATCAGTGCCACGAAGGCCGCCGGGAATGCCGCGTCGAGTCCCCATGTCTCGGGCTCACCCAGGACCGATCCGACCAGAGCCCCTCCGACCGATCCAATGACCCAGAACGACCAGAGCCACAAGCCGGTCCACCAGAACGCGTCGCCGGCGTCGTCGGGGTTGTCCTGAACAGAAGACATGGCCGTGGTTTCGTCGATGACGAACTGGGCGCCCAGCAGACGCCCGGCCGTGCTGCGAGGCAGGCCTCGCGCCACAACCGGCCCGTAGAGGGCGTTGCGCGCGGCCAGAAGCATCGCCGAACCAACCGCGGCAGCTCCAGACCCTCCTCCGTCGATCACGCTCACCGCGGCGAACTGCGACGCCCCGGTGAACACGAGAGCCGACATGGCGACGACCTTCGCCAGCGACAACCCGGCGGCATCGGCCAACACGCCGAAGGTGACGCCCACGATTCCCACGGCTACCGCCAGCACGAAACCCTCCGAACGGTGTTTCGTCAAGGCCACGACAAGGCAGCACCGAGGCTGCTCACGAGTTCGAACAACTCGTCGCTGCAAGCATCAAAGACGGCCTGGTCGCCTGAGGCCGGATCCATGATCTCTTCCCAGTCCTCGATCACATGGTCGCCAAGACCCAATGCCGCAACCCGATCGTCGAAGGCCTCTCGGCTCAGCGGGCCAGAGCCAGACTCAAGGTGTTCGACCACACGATTGATGCTCGCTGTGATGGGCAGTCCGTCGGGGTGACTTCTCTGCATCCAGACCCGATGAAGGGGTTCCATTGCCAGGATCAGGCTGGAGCGCGACACGTCGTGTTCGTCGAGCTGATGGCTGCGATGCCACGGATCCTTCAAGTCGTGACGATCAAGCGCTCTGCGAGTGCGGACGCTCATCGGCTGGCCGGGCAGAACGTGGGTTCCGCCGCTGGAGATCATGAAGCCGGACCCTTCTCCCAGGATCCGGCGGAGCATCGCCGCGGCCATCACTGACCGGGCAGCGTTGCCGGTGCAGAGAAACACGATCATCGGAGCCGTGCCGTCGTCGTCGACCTCACGGTTGATCGACCTGAGCGCGTCCGCTATCGGATTCGACAAGCGCTGGTGGGGGTCGGCTGGACTCATTGCTCGACGATTCTAGGCAGAGGGGTCCGCGGTCGATGGAGGTGCCGCGGCCGGAGCCGACCCGGATGCTCGGCCTCGCATCGACCTTTCCATTCCCGCGAAGTCGACGCGGAGAAACACAGCTTCGGCCTCAGCGGTGAGCAACTCACGGGTCGAGCCCGACGATTCCTCGGAACGGTGGACCCGGCAGTCGGCTCGCATCACCAGCCTCCGTTGGCGGTCGTCGTGGACCCAGGATCGAAACTCGAGATCCTCACCGAGCGGGGTCGGCTTGCGGAACCTCACCACCAGCCGACCGGTCACTCCGCCGGGTCTTCCGGTCAGCCGTTGAGCGGCTCCGAGCATCTCATCGAACAGCCCGGCCACCACTCCCCCGTGGGTGGTGTGAGGCGGACCTTCGCGGAGTCGATCGAGTTTCACCCGCCCGATGAGAGCGGGCCGTCCGTCTTGGAGCTCGCCCATGGAGAACTCGAGCTGCGGAGCCACGGCATTCAGTGCGCCACTGAAGGGAGACAGATCTCGGTTGCGGGCCCTCGTGGATTCCGTCTGTTCGGACTCCTCGTACCATCGAAGCCGCTGGTCGCCTCGGGCCAGTAGCTCACCGGCGGCCCGGAGGTGAGCGAGAGCCTCCATGCGTTCCTCCGCTCCGGCCTCATGGCCGTGGAGACACGCTGCGAGCGAACGCAACTCGGCGGCCAGCGCCGCTGATTCAGGATTCGTCGACATGCCACGGAGCGTAGGCCGACACCCGCTGCGTGGGACACCGGCGTTGATGCCGCTAGCCTGCTGCGCCGGTCGCTGCCCCGACCGAATCAGTGATCTCAACCCTCCTGCGAGGATTCCGACATGTTTGCGCGACTCAAACTCATCGTGGCCGCTCTGGTCGCCACAGCGGTGATCCTTTCGGCCACTCCCGCGTCCGCCGGCACCACCAGCGGGTTTGGCGATGTTCCGGAAGACACCTACTTCACCACTCCGATCGCGTGGCTGGTCGAGGCCGGAATCACAACCGGACTCGAACGGGGATGCTTCGGCCCATCCGACAGTGTCACCAGAGGTCAGGTGGCGGCGTTCCTCTTCCGTCTCGACCTGTCGCTCGGGAACAACCCGATCGCTGGAGAGAACCCCTTTGACGATGTCACGGCCTCCTACCAGATCGGGCCGGTCGGCTGGATGGCTGCGTCCAACATCACGACCGGCACCTCACCCACCACGTACGAGCCCGAGGCGCCCATAACGAGGGGCGATTTCGCAACCTTGCTGTGGCGCTACGCCGAGCAACCACTCGGCGACCCCCAGCATCCGTTCACCGACGTGACCGCCGGGTATCAACATGCCGCGATCTCCTGGATGAAGGCACACGACATCACGACCGGCACGTCGCCCACCACCTTCAACCCCAATGGTCTGGTCACGCGAGCCGAGGCCGCCACGTTCCTGTTCCGCTTCGTGGCCCCGGGAGCGGTTGCCCCTGCCACTACTTCCTCAGACTGCGACCGATCGATTCGCAACGCCCTCGTCGCGGCCGGAATGACCATTGAAGAGGCGAAGTGTGCCGCACCCCTTCTGGCGGGCTTCTCGGTCGACTTCCTCACCCAGGCCGTCGCCGGGGAGGTTCCATTCACCCCGGCGCTGTTGGATGCACTCGTCACAATCCAGTCAAACGGATGTCTCACCGCCGAACGAGTGGTCGAGTTCATACAGGTCTACTTCTGACGTTCGGTCAGATTCCCAGAGATTCGGAAACCCGGTCTCTGTGGAAGCGGGCATCTCCCCATGCCGACGACAGAGCCCAGCCCCTTTTGAGCCACAGCTGCAGGTCGTACTCGATCGTGTAGCCGATCGCTCCGTGGCACTGCAGTGCGACCCGACAAGCCCGATCAACGGCATCCGACGCCACCGCCTTGGCCATCGATACATCGCGCCGACGATCGAGCGTCGTCGTTGATTCAGCAGCGATCGACCACGCCGCTCGGTACACGAGCGGAGCCGCGAACTCCGTGGCGATTCTCACGTCGGACAACTGGTGTTTCACCGCTTGGTAGCTGCCGACGGGCTTGCCGAACTGGTGGCGAGTCCCGACGTATTCCACCGTGGCATCGAGAAGCCTCCTGGCAACTCCCAGGCATTGCGCTGCCGCGAACAGCACGGCCCGATCGGAGGCCACGCCGGGGTCGGCGCCGACCAATGGGGTGGCGTCAGCGACATCGAAGTCGACCTCACAGAGACGGCGGCTCTGATCCACAGACGGCTGAGGTGTGAGAGTGATCACACCCGACGGCACGGCGTACAGCTCTCCTGAGCGTTCCATCACCAGCAGGTCGGCGATCTCGGCGGCGAGCACGTAGCGGCCGCCCGCCCCGAGTCCGATCGAGCAGGTGATCTCACCCGCTGCCGCCGCTTCGGCCAGGCCGGGCGAACCTCCTTCGGCGAGGGCCGGCACCGCCACACCGGCATGCTCGGCCAAAGGCTCGGGAACACCCGCGTATCCGACTTCCTCTATCGGCCGAACCAGATCGATCTCCTTCATGGCCAGCCCACCGACCGACTCGGGGGCCAGCACCGCCGTCAGACCGACCTCACCGAGCGCTGCCCACAACCCCGCCACACGGCCATCCTCGTCCCAGCTGGCTCGAATTGCACCGGGGGAACACCTGTCGGCCAACAGGTCGCGCACTGTGTCGCGAAACATGTCCTGTTCTGCGCTGAAGCTGAATCTCATGCCACTACCGCCGGGGAAGGCCGAGAACCCGCTCGGCGATGATGTTGCGTTGAATCTCATTGGTCCCGGCGTAGATCGGGCCGGATAGAGCGAAGACGTAGCCGTCGAGCCATGCGCCCCGGTCGACCGAGTCGGGGGCGTCGGGAGCCAGTTCGCCCCGATCACCCAGAAGTCTCATGGCCGTGGCGTGCAGTTCGAGGTCCATCTCAGACCAGAAGACCTTCATCAGGCTGGCCTCCGAGCCGAGCTCATCGCCCTCCATCAGTCTGGAAGCGGTGAAATAGGTCTGCCAGCGGTAGGCCTCGGACCGGATCCACGCATCGGTCACCTCGTCGCGGAGCCGGCAGTCGATCCGATCACCCGAACTCTGGAGTTCCGTCGCCAGAACCCTCAATCTCTCCGCGGCTGCCATGAAGCGGCCGGGGCTGCGAAGGTTGAGTCCTCGCTCGGATCCGGCGGCCGCCATCGCCACCGCCCACCCCTGGCCTTCCTCCCCGAGGGCATTGTCGACCGAGACCCGACAATCATCGAAGAAGATCTCGGCAAACCCGGGCTCACCGTCGAGTCGACCGATCGGTCGACGTTCGAGTCCAGGGGCGTCGGCGGGCACGAGCAGGTAGGTCAGGCCACGGTGCCGTTCCGCGTCGGCGTCGGTTCTCACAATGCAGAAGATCCAGTCGGCCCACGCCCCCCGGGAGCACCAAGTCTTCTGGCCGTTGATCACGAATTGATCACCATCTCGAATCGCCCGGGTCTTGATTGCGGCCAGATCGCTTCCGGCATCAGGTTCGGACCAGCCCTGGGCCCAGATGTCGGTGCCGGCCGCCATGCGCGGCAGGAAATGGTCCCGCTGCTCGGTGGTTCCGAAGTTGAAGATCGTGGGGGCGAGCAGGCTCACCCCGTTGGCGCTCACCCGACCCGGCACGCCCGAGGACCAATACTCCTCTTCGTAGATGAGCCACTCCATCAGGTCGCAGTCCCGCCCGCCGTAGACGGCGGGCCACGCCGGAACCGACCAGCCGCCATCGAACAGGACCCTCTCCCACTCACGGTGTTGTTCGAATCCGCCGGGCGTATCCATCGATTCGAGGGCCCGGTCGGGCTTGTTGTCGAGCAACCAGGTCCTGCATTCGTCGCGAAACGCCTCGTAGCGAGGCGAGAGGTCGAGATCGATCACCGGAACTCGCTCTTGCGCACGCCGTTCCGATCGAACACCTCGCGAATAAGTCTGAGGTCTTCGGCGTCCGGGAGTCGGCTCAGGGGAACATCGGCGGGGATCGTCAGATCGAACGGTGTGGCCTCCACGATTCGATCGATTTCGACTCCCGGATGAACCGACCGGAGTCGCATCGTGTGGTCGGCGGTCTCGAAGTCGTAGGCACCGAGGTTCGTGACGACCCGACGGATCTCGAAGAACCTGGCCGAGTCACCGAGTTCGGCCAACTTGTCGTATCCGGGTCCCGACACGACATCCACCGTCGTCGCGAAGGCCCGAGCCTGATTTGGTACCCAATACGTGGTGGCATGGTTGATGAGGTTTCCCGGGGCGCCACGCAGACCGAGAAGCTGAGCCTTGGGCTTTCGGTAGGGGCCGATGGCCGCGAAGTTCTGGTTGCCATGACGATCGATCTGGCTGGCTCCCATCACCACGTGGCGCTTCCCCGACCAAACCTGGTCGAACACCGACCGGAACGGCATGTAGGCCTCGACCGTGAAGTCGCTCGGGTCGCCACCGAGCGGCAGATTCCCCGATACCGCGTAGGCGATCGTGTCGGTCAGCATCAGGTCGGGTTCGAAGGTGGCGCGGGCGAGCCGGCCAGCGATCACCGGCACCGGCCCCATGGGATTGCAGAGCACCTCGCCATCGCCTCGGAAGGCCTCGGCGAGAGCAGTGATGCAGATCTCATCGATGGTGGCCGGATCGTCGGGCGTCATGGCGTCCTGCTCTCGGCGGTATTCGACCGCTCGAGGAGCTTCTGTCGGTAGGCGTCGTGGGAGGGAAGGTCGAGCCACTGGGCTCGGAAGTCAGTCCAGGCCTCGGCTTCCTTGGCGGTGGCCGCGTACTCGCGTTGAAAGGCCTCGTCTCTGCCGTAGTCGGGCGGGCACTCGGTGAAGTGTGCTCCCATCGGAGCTTCCACCACGCCGTCGACGTGGATCCGCGGAATGCGAATAGTGTGCACACTTCCCTCCGCTAGGAACTGCTCGGTGGGCACGATCTTCTCGGCCGACATGTAGGTTCGTCGACCGGCCATGGCGAAGAGGTCGTCGAAGTAGAGATCAGGTCCGAGAAACTGACCGTTGCCGGCCCGGTCGGCTCGGTTCATGTGGATGAGCGCAACATCCATTTCGAGTGCGGGAATGGCCACAAGTTCTTCACCATCGTCGTACGGCGACACCACCGTTCGCAGGTCCGGATTCTCGCTGAGCATGGCCGAACCGAGCCCGGCTCTAGTGGGATAGAAGGGCACACGATGCGCCGCCGCCATCAGCCCGAGGTAGAACGCTCCCTCGTCGAGCTCGGTGAAGTCGACCGTCGCCGACTGTCGGGCTGCCCTGAAGTGCGGTTCCAGAGGAATCGAGTCGAGCGAGACGAAACCGTAGGTGACCTTGCGGACCTTGCCGGCGGCGCAGAGAATGCCGACGTCGGGGCCGCCGTAGCTCACGACGTGTAGATCGTCGACATCACTGCGAAGAATCGATCTCACCATCGACATCGGCTTCCGACGAGATCCCCATCCTCCGATTCCGATGGTCATGCCGCTTGTGATCTCGGCGGCGACAGCATCCTCGGTCATCACCTTGTCTGGCACCGTCCTCCTTCGAACCGTCGGGTCGGATCAGACGGTATTCGACCGCCCGCGCCGGTGCGAATGCGTGAAGGTAGTGTCGGCCCCATGCCCGGCACCGATCCACTCGACTTCAGCGGCCAATCCGTCATCGTCACCGGCGGCACCCGGGGACTCGGTGCGGTGATCACTCGTTCGTTTCTCGAGAGGGGCGCCAATGTCGTGACTTGCGCCAGGCGACCACCTGAGATCCCCATCGAGGCCGGAGGAAGGGTCGCAGACTTCGTTGCCGCCGATGTTCGCGATCCCTCGCAGGTGGCCGATGTGGTCGCCGCGGCGGTCGATGCGACCGATCGTGTCGACGTGCTCGTCAACAACGCTGGAGGAGCACCTCCGGCCGACAGTGCCACGGCGTCGCCTCGCTTCAACGAAAAGATCGTGGCCCTCAACTTGTTGGCTCCGCTTTCGTTCGCTCAGGCCGTGCGACCGGTGATGGATGCCCAGCCGACCGGCGGAGTCATCATCAACATCGCGTCGGTGTCGGGGCAGCGCCCCAATCCCATGGGGGCCGCTTACGGGGCAGCCAAGGCCGGGCTCATCAATCTGACCCAGACCCTGGCTCATGAGTGGGGACCGACGATCAGAGTGGTCGCTCCGGTCGTGGGGATGATCGTCACCGAAGACGCCCATCTGTTCTACGGCGACGACGACGGAATCGCGGCTGTCGGCCACACCCTGGCGATGGACCGCATGGGCGATCCACAGGAGGTCGCCGACGTGGTGATGTTCTGTGCCTCGCCACTGGCTCGCTGGGTCACGGGGTGCGCCATACCCGTGCACGGCGGCGGCGAGGGCCCCGGATACATCGCGGCCTCCACAGGACACGTCGGCTGATGAAGCGACGCCTGCTCGCGGCTGTCGCCATCACGGCAAGTGCACTGATGTGGTCGCCGGTCGGATTGTCGATCGTCGACCCAGCGGCGGCCCATGGCACAGTCATCATCGCCGGTTCTGCTCCCGACGACGCGGGCAACAGCATTGGTTCCCCCAATGCCGGCCCGAAGCCCCAGAATTCCGGCGACCGAGGCGGCTGGGCCCAACTCCTGATCTTGGGAGTGCTGGCCACGGGCGTGTCGTTCATCATGTGGCGGATCTTCCACGACGCCCGCGGTGGCCAGAACACCACCTGATCATTCAGTCGAAGACGTAGTGTCGGTTCGTGGCCATCGACTTCGACACTGAGTTCGACCCCCGACACGGTGAGGTTGTCGAGGTCTCGCCACTGCTGCGCCGGGTGGTGTGCCCCAACGAATCGAAGTACACCTTCCAAGGAACCGGCACCTACATCGTCGGCCGCGGCGACGTCGCCATCGTCGATCCGGGGCCCGACGACGCTGATCACATCGCGGTGCTTCTGGGAGCGGTGGGCGCCGAATCGGTGAGCCACATCCTCATCACCCACACCCACGGCGACCACTCACCGGCGGCACGGGCCATCGCTGCTGCCACAGGAGCCCGCGTGCTCGGATTCGGGCCGCACCCCGCCCAGTCCGCTTCCGAAGCCGCCTCCGCCGACAGCGACGACACCGAAGAGCACTCCGCCGACCTCGACTTCCGTCCCGACGCGGCTCTCTCTCACGGTGACGTCGTGACCGGCCGGGGCTGGACCATCGAATCGCTCCACACCCCGGGCCACATCTCAAACCATCTCTGCTTTGCCTTGCGTGAAGAGAAGGCATTGTTCTCGGGCGATCACGTGATGGGCTGGTCGACCACGGTGATTCCGCCACCCGACGGAAGCGTGAGCGATTACCTGCGGTCGCTTCGACTGCTTCTCGATCGCGACGATTCGATCTTCTACCCGACTCACGGCCCGCCGATGATCTCACCGCTCCCCTACGTGGCATCGCTCCTGCAGCACCGACTCGAACGCGAGGCGCAGATCGTTGCCCGACTCACCGAGGCTCCTCAGACCGCGGTCGAGATCGTAGAGGTTCTCTACGCCGACACAAGGACCGAGTTGCACAAGCCCGCGGCCATGTCGGTGCTGGCGCATCTCCATAAGCTCCGCGACGACGGGCGAGCCAATATCGTCGACGACGCCGACCTTCTGTCTCCCAACTCCTCGTGGATGCTCGCCTGAGCGGCGCTGTCGGCTTCCTCAGTCGTCGATCGAGACAGCCACAGGATGGTGACAGGCCACGAAGTGGTCGTCGCCGGCTGCTTCCATCTGGGGCTCGACCTCGTAGCAGATCTCGTCGGCGTGGGGGCAACGGGTGTTGAACCGGCATCCCTTCGGTGGGTTGATCGGCGACGGCAACTCGCCTTCGATGTCGCCCTCACTCACCTCGACTGTGGGTGCCGGCTCGGGGATGGATGCCAGCAACGCGCGGGTGTAGGGGTGACGGGGGTGTTCGTAGAGTTCGTCGGCGGCACCGATCTCACATGCCTTGCCGAGATACATGACGATGATTCGGTCGCTGACGTTCTTCACCACGGCAAGGTCGTGGCTGATGAACAGCAGAGTGAGGCCATAGCGGACCTTCATGTCCTCGAGCAGGTTGAGAACCTGGGCCTGAACCGACACATCGAGCGCCGATACCGGCTCATCACAAATCAGGACCTTCGGGTCCATGGCCAGAGCTCGGGCGATACCGATTCTCTGGCACTGACCGCCTGAGAACTGGTGGGGTCGACGGTCGCCGAACTTGGGGTCGACGCCGACGGCGTGCATCAACTCGTCGATGCGACCCTCCGACCATGCGCCCATCTGACTGCCCCAGACCTTGAGTCCCTCGCTGATGACATCGCGGACCTTGCGTCGAGGATTCAGCGAAGAGATCGGATCCTGAAAGATCATTTGCAGATCGGGCCGTGACTTGCGCAACTCCTCACCCTCGAGGACAGCAAGGTTCTTGCCCTCGAACATGACCTTGCCCCCGCGGACATCGTTGAGCCTGACGATGGCGCGGGCGACGGTCGATTTGCCGCAACCCGACTCACCGACAATGCCCAACGTCTCCCCTTCGGCGACGTCGAAGCTGATGCCCGAGACCGCGTGGACCACATCTTTTCGGCCCACTGGAAACTCGACGACCAGTTCCTCGACACGCAGCAGCACGTCGGGTCGATCGCGAAGCGGGGCGAGTCCGCTGCCTGCCATCAGCTTGCTCCTTCTGCCACTGCATGGAGATGGAGGCCGCCGGCCGTCTCTCCTCTATCGAGATTGGACTGAAGTGCCGCCTCGCCGCGCTCGGTGTTGGCCGGGTAGTGACAGGCGAAACTGTGCATTCCGACCACTCCACTCACATCGGGGATCTCCTCGAGGCAGTTGCGCTGGGCGAACCGGCAACGCGGAGCGTACGCACACCGCACCGGCGGGTTGATCAACTCGGGCGGGCGACCGGGGATCGGATCGAGTCTGGTGTGACTCGGCTGCTCAATACGGGGGATCGACCGCAGCAAGGCATCGGTGTAGGGATGTCGGGAGTCGGAGAAGAGTGTGTGGGAATCGGCCCGTTCGACGATTCTGCCGGCATACATGACGGCCACTTCATCGCAGCGTCCGCGCGCCACTCCCAGATCGTGGGTGATCAGGATCATCGACATTTGACGCTCCTTGCGGAGGTCGTCGAGAAGGTCGAGCAGCAGCTTCTGCACGGTCACATCGACGGCTGTGGTCGGTTCGTCGGCTATCAGCAGGCGGGGCTGGCAGGCCAACGCCATGGCGATCACGACTCGCTGACGCAGTCCGCCGGAGAGTTCGTGGGGGTACTGCCTCTCCCGCTTGGCCGGCTCAGGAATCCCGACCCTTTCCAGCAGGTCGATCGACTCGGAGATGGCCTTCTTCTTGTCGTGACCCAGGTGGTAGCGAAGAGTCTCGGCGATCTGTTCACCGCACCGCTTCACCGGGTTGAGCGATGTCATGGGGTCCTGGAACACCATCGTCATCTGCACCCCCCAGAAATGATCCTCTCCTTTGGCCGCGATTTCTCTCACGTCGCGTCCGTCGAAAGTCACCTCACCTTCTATCTCGGCGCTTCGGGGTAGCAGGTTCATCAGGGTCTTGGCGGTGACCGACTTTCCGGAACCCGATTCACCGACGATCCCGATCGTCTGACCTTCCTCGAGATCGAACTCCACGCCGTTGACGGCTTGCACCACCCCGCGGGTGGTGGGAAATCTCACGCTCAGGTCGCGGACGGTCAACAGCGGTTCAGCCATGGGAGCTCCTAGAACGCCGTCTCGCGGACATCGAAGTACGACCTCACCCGATCACCCGCATAGTTGAGCGCGAGCACGGTGAGGAACAACACCATGATCGGAGACATCGAAACATGGGTGCCGGTGCGCAGAGTGCGGGGGTCAGCGCCTTCGAGGATCATTTTCCCCCAGGTGGCGCCTTCCTTGACCGACAGACCGAGAAACGCCAGGCCCCCCTCGGCCACGATCGCCACGGCCATACCCAGCAGGGCCAGGGCACTCATGGGGATCAGCACGTTGGGAAGCAATTCCCGAACCATGATTCGCCCGTTCTTGGCCCCGATCACCCGGGATGCCTGGACGAACTCACGCTCGGCGAACACGATCGTGTTGGCTCGGGCCAGCCGGCCGATCGGAGCCACCGCCAGAATTCCCAAGACCAGAGCCACGATTTTCAGCGATCTATCGAGGCTGTTGACGATGAGAAGTGCCAGCACGAGGCTCGGGAACGACAGGAGCGACAAGAAGATGAACGAGATCACGGCGTCGACTTTCCCCCTGAAGAAGCCGGCGATGATTCCGAGCGGTCCGCCCACGAACAGCCCCGACAATATGGCGATGAAACCGACCGACAACGAAACCCGAGCTCCCCAGATGGTGCGGGCGAACACATCTCGGCCGGCGGCATCGGTGCCGAAGAAGTGGTCCATGCTCGGCGATTCGAGCCGACCACCCGCAGCCACATCGTTCTGGCCGTCGATGGGAAGTACCGGCGCCAGGAAGGCGAGTCCGACAACGAGAACGAGCCAGACGATGGCGATCCAGAAGCCGACACCGAGCTTTTTCTTGACGGCGTCGTCGATTTCGAGCTCGGCTTCGTCGAGCACCACTTCGGTGTTTTCGGTTGAGATGTCGTCAGCCACGTCGAACCCTCGGATCCAGTATTGAGTACATCAGGTCGACCAACAGGTTCACCACGACGAATGCGGTGACGATGATCACCACGATTCCGAGAACTACCGGGGTGTCGTCACGAACGATTGCCGTGACGATCTCTCCCCCCATGCCCGGAACCGAGAAGATCTGTTCGATCACGAGCGTGCCGCCGAGCAGCGCCCCTGTGTTGATACCGAACACGGTGAGCACCGAGAACATCGACGGCCGAAGAGCGTGGCGCACCATGATGGTGCGGCTTGGCAAGCCCTTGGCGCGGGCCATGTGAACGAAGTCTTCCTGAAGCGTGGTGATGAGGTCGGTGCGCAGGAGACGTTGATAGGTGGCCGCGAGTGGCAGAGCGAGAGTCAGAGCAGGCAATACCAACGATTTGATCTGGGAGTAGGCGTTCGATGGGTCGTATCTCGTCGGGAAGATCTGCCATCGCACCGCGAAGAAGTAGAAGAGAATCACTCCCATGGCGAAGTTCGGGACGGCGAGTAGTCCGAACGACACCACCGTCGACACGTTGTCGAAGGCACGATTCGCACGGTAGGCCGAGAGCAGGGCCCACGGGATCGAGATCATGATCGAGAGAAAGAGGCCCATCCCCACCAGCCGCAGGGTGACCGGCAACTTGTTCTTGATGACCGTGGAGACGGGAAGTTGATTCTGGAACGACGTGCCGAAGTCACCGGTGGCGATGTCTCCCAGCCAGGTCACGTAGCGCTGCGGCAAGGGGTCATCCAGGTTGAATTCGGCCCTGGTCAGAGCGATCACCTCACAATCGCCTTGGCTGGTGCCGCCTCGCGTGGAGATGTCCTCGACCAAGCCGGCTTCGACGTCGGTGCAATCGACGCTGGCCAGCGGGCCGAGAATGTTGGTGAGGGGATCACCCAGGACGTTGACGGAAGCAAATGTGATGGCCGTGACGGCCAACAGCACCATCACCAACTGCCCTATTCGCTGCAATATGTAGCGCATCTACTCCCTCGACGTCCCGGGTGATCCCTTCCTCACTCGAACTCAGTCAGCCCTGATCAATCCACATCGCGTGGTTGAACATCGAGCCGTTGTTGGTGCACAACAGTTCGGCGCCGTCGGGTGACACCACACCACATTCGTTCCTCACCTTGGCGTCGAATGCCGACATCCAGAGGGTGTGGGTGAAGAATATGTAGAGGTAGTCGTCGTGGACCTTCTGCTGGATTTCCTGCCAGAGAGCTGCCCGCGCATCGAGGTCGGTGGTTTCGCGAGCCTGATTGAGGAGATCCTCACGTTCCTGGTCGCAGAATCGGGGCCAGTTGAGCGACAGGAAGCCGATCGAGTCACAAGCCAGCCAGACACGATCAGCGGTCGGATCGGGGGCACCGAACTGACGCCAGGTCACCATCTGGGACACGCCGAGAGCAACGTTGGTGATGTGATCGTCCTGTAGCAGCACCACACGATTGACGTTGAAGAAGTCACCCCAGCCAGCCGAAAGAATGTCGGCAATCGTTTCCTGCTCGACCGACGGACCTGAATACTGCAGGTCGATGTTGATTCGGCCGCCGTCGCAGTTCTCCGGGAAGTCGGCGCAGTACGCGTCCACCAGCGGTCCGGACCTCTCGGGCTCGTCGCCTTCCTGAACAACATCGGGGTTGTTCCAGATGAGTTCCGGAGCAAACATCGAGTCGGCCTCGCGGAGGATACCGGCACCGACGAATTCGATGTAGTTCTCACGTGGGGTGGCGAAAGTGATGGCCTGGCGAACCCGAATGTCGTCGAATGGCGGCTGGGCCGTATTCATCATCGCGAACGACTCTTCACCCTGATCATCGTCGATTCGGATGAATGCGTCGCCCTCGTCGCGGATGGTGGCGATGGCGTTGGGGGTGGTAGTGGCAAACCCGTCGAGGTCACCGGCGACCAACTGGCTGGCCGAGGTCAGCGCATCGGTGTTGGGGAAGAACTCGATCGCGTCGAGATAGACGGGCGTGGCGTTTTGAAGGGTCTGCCACCAGTTGTCGTTGCGAACGAACTTGGTGCTCGAGTCCGGGGTTCGGCTGTCGATGACGAATGGGCCGGTTCCCACTGGCGCTTGATTGAGGGTCGGATCGTCGATGGCGGCAGCCAGCCACTTGGGCGATCCGGGCATTCCGAGCTGGCCGACCAAGCCGGTTGCAAACTGCTTGTTGGGCAGCGACAGGTTGAACTTCACGGTGAGTTCGTCGACCGTCTCGATTGGATTGTCGAGATTCAGCGCGGGCCGGACCGCCAGCGAGATCAGCGGGTCGAGGAGCAGAGCTTCGAAGTTGGCGACGATGGCGTCGGCGTTGAGTGGTTCGCCATCGCTGAAGAGAATGTCGGGGCGAAGATGAATGATGAACTCCAAACCGTCATCGGACGATTCGGAACTCTCGGCGAGATACGGAACCGGCTGGCCGGTGGAGTCCCACGCGAACAGGGGCTCAAAGACCGTGTAGCCCATGTTGTAGGAGGCGGCCGCGAAACGGTTCACGGTCGGGTTGAGTCCGTCGGTTTCGGCTTCGACACCGATGCGCAGGGTTCCGCCGGTCTGAACGCCTTCGATGGTACGTATCAGATCTTTCTGATCAGATGTCCCGCCGCCGCCGGAGACCGCTGTAGTCGTGGGGACCGTAGTGGCGTTGACGTCCGCCTCGGTGGTGGTTGTCGCGGGGACAGTTGTTTCGCCGACGACGTCGGCGTCGGAGTCGCTGCCCCCACATGCCACGGCGATGAGAGATATCGCCGCCAGGCCGGCTACGAGCTTCGCGACGCGGCTGCGTCTGGATCTGTTGGCCATTGCAAATTCCCCCAGGGAAGGCAGTCTGTGTGGACCTGTGACTGACGCCACAGAGAACAGCACTTTGCAGCGCCAGCGGCCACAACGCAAGTCATGGGGTCGGAAAATTTGCGGATCATTGCAGATTTGACATCGATTTGATCACGTTCCGCGCGAATTCGAGGACTGGAATCCGGTCCGACTCAGGGATGCCGACTGCTCACCGAGACGATCTCACCGGTCATGTAGGTGGAAAGATCGCTCGCCAGGAACACCATCACGTTGGCGACCTCCCATGGCGCGGCGGCTCGACCGAAGGCCTCGCCCTGCTCGAGTTCGTCGAGCAGTTCGACCGTCGTGACCTTCGACAAGTGGGGGTGCATGGCCAGGCTGGGAGCAACGGCATTGACCCGAACATCGTGCTCGGCCGCCTCCATGGCCACACAACGAGTCAGCGCCATTACCCCCGCTTTCGCCGCCGCGTAGTGGGACTGCTCCTGTTGGGCCCGCCACCCGACCACCGACGCGTTGTTGACGATCGCGCCGCCTTCGCCCTGAGCGATCATCTGCCGCAGCGCAGCACGGGTGCAGCGCATGGTGCCGTCGAGAGTGACCCCGATGACTGCCGACCATTGCTCGTCGGTCATGTCGACCAGCTTGGCCGAACCGCCGAGTCCGGCGTTGTTCATCATTACGTCGACGCGGCCCAGCGAATCGATCGCCTCAGAGATCAGCGACCTGACATCGTCCTCGATCGTGACATCACACATGGCGGTGAACGGTCGGGTGCCGGTCTCGGTATGAAGTCGGTCGGCGGTGTCGTCGAGCCGACGTTGATGGATGTCGGAGATCAGTACCCGGCCCCCCTCGATCAGAGCGCGCTTGGCCACCGCTGAGCCGATTCCGGTTCCAGCCGCCGCCGTCACCACCACAGCCTTGTCGTCGAGGAGTCCGCGCCCGGGCGGCTCCTCCGGCATCAGTCGACTCACGATTCGGCCTCCTTGGCGGCCGCCATCTCCGACATGCGCCGTTCGAGATCGGCGATGAACGGGTTGGGCTCCTGGCCGATCGTCCCCGGCAACGTGGCGGCGATATCGGCCGGGCTCCAACGGTCGCCGCCCGCCCACATCGTGCGGACCTCGATCGGCTGATTCCACACCGAAATCCGCCGCCCGACCACGGTGTAGATCTGGGCATTGACATCACGCCCGGCGTCGGACATTAGATAGATCGCCATCGGAGCGATGTCCTCGGGTTCCCCGGTCTCGATCTCGAACGGGACATTCTCGCTCATGCGAGTGCGGGCCACAGGTGCGATGCAGTTGGCGTTGATGGCCGGTCCCCCTCTCAGCCGCAGACTGGCCGCGGTCATCGCCGCCGAGCGGGTGAGGCTCACAACGCCGCCCTTGGCCGCGGAATAGTTGGCCTGAGCGGTCGAAGCCGTGAACGCCCCTGAGGTGAACCCGACCAGGGAACCACCGGTGGGTTGCTTGCGCATTCGTGCCATGGCCGCCCGAAAGATGTTGAAGTGGCCCTTGAGATGAACGGCGATGACGGCATCCCATTCGTCCTCGGTCATGTTGAACAGCATGCGTTCGCGAAGAACACCGGCCGGGCACACCACCCCGTCGATCGTTCCCCAGGTGTCGCAAGCGGCCGCCACGATCTGTTCTCCGACATCGAATTCGGAGACATCGCCGGCGACCGAGATGGCCTCGCCACCGCGAGATCGAATCTCGGCGACGGCCGCGTCGGCCACCTCGCTCGACGGACTACTACCGTCCATGGCCACCCCGTAGTCGGCGACCACCACCCGCGCCCCCTCATCGGCGCACGCCAGAGCGATCGCCTTGCCTATGCCACCGCCTCCACCCGTCACTGCGACATTCTTGCCTTCGAGGTGTCCGGGCATCGAGTCATCTCCTGTTGCGTTCCGAATCGTGTCGACGCAGCGACAATAGTGTCGGGACCTCGATCGTCCCAGCCCACCGGGCCTACTTCCTGAAACCGCTCAGCGTGGTCGCAAATCGCGCGGCGCGTCGTCGGCATCCACCGCCCCACGGTTCGTGGTGGCTACCTTTTCCACGCGGGAAATCCCGTGTCATTTTCCCAGCGGGACCGACCCGCCAACGCAGGAGAAGATGTGCCCGACGAGGCCAGCCCCACGACTCAGACAACCAACGAACTCCGCTTGTCGGTGCTACAGAATCTGGCCACTCTCACCGATCCCGATCTCGACGATCTGAGTCGCGAACTCCAGTCCCGAATCGCACTCACCCGACTCACCGACGCGGCACTTCTCGTCGACCTCGACGGCACCGTACTCGACTGCAACGACCGAGCCGACTCGCTCGGGGCCACACGAGACAGCCTGCTCGGCCGACCGCTCTGGGTGGCACCCTTGTGGGGCACCGCCGATCCCGCCACCATCCTCGCTCCGCTGATCGACGAAGCATCCACCGGGGTCGCCGGCTCTCGCACCATCGACACCGGCGACAACTCGAGTCGGCCCATCCGTGTCGAGTTGACCCCGGTCACCGACTCAGACGGCGCCATATCGATGCTTCTGGCCGAGCTTCGCACTCTGGCCGATGAGCGCGAGACCGAAGCAATCATCGAAGCCACCACCCAAGCGCTGGCCGAAGCCGAGAGCATCTTCCAGGCGATGGCCGAATACACCTCCGACCTGGTGTGTCTGCACCAGCCCGACGGGACCTTCACCTACGTCTCGCCTTCGGTGCGTCGACTACTCGACCTCGACCCTGCGGTGCTCGCCGGATCCCACCCCGTCGACCTCTCCCACGCCAACACCCGCGATGCTCTCGTCCAGGCCCTCAGCGATGCGGCCCGACGAGGCGGCGAACCCACACGATTCCGTCATCGTCTCCGGCACCGAAACGGCTCCTACCGCTGGTTCGAGACGGCTCTCACCCCGATTCGCGACTCCTCGGGCGATGTCACTCAGCTGCAATCGTCAGGGCGCGATATCACCCAGCAACGCGAAACCGAGCAGAGCCTCATCAAGCAGGCGTTCCACGACGAGCTCACCGGGCTCCCGAACAAGGCGCTCCTTCTCGATCGTCTCGACCAGGCCTTCGCGGTCAGTCGACGATCGCTGCAACCCATCGCCGTGTTGTTCATCGACCTCGACGGATTCAAGATCATCAACGACACCCTCGGGCACCAGGCCGGCGACACCGCCTTGTCGAAGGTGTCGGAACGGTTGTCGGCGATAGTCCGCCCCGGAGACACCCTCGCCCGATTGGGCGGCGACGAATTCGTGATGCTCTGCGCCGGCACCGACGGGGCACGAGGCGCAACCGCGGTGGCTCGCCGGATCCTCGGAGCGTTCGACCAGCCGTTCGTACTCGGGGGCCACACCGTCAATCTCGGCACATCGATCGGCATTGCCACCTCGCTCGGAGCCGACAACGCCACCCAACTGCTCGACAACGCCGACACCGCCATGTACGAAGCCAAGCACGGCGGACGGAATCGATTCGCGATCCACGACGAAGTTGATCAGAGCCTCGCTCTCGAACGCATCGACACCGAAGAGGCCCTTCGACGGGCCGTCACCAACGGCGAACTCATACTCCATTACCAACCCGAACTCGATCTCGACTCGGGACGCATCGTGGGATTCGAGGCGCTGGTCAGGTGGCAACGCCCCGACGGGCGCATCGTGCCTCCCGGCGAGTTCATTCCGTTGGCCGAGGAGTCGGGCATCATCGTCGACCTCGGGAAGTGGGTCATCACCGAGGCCTGTCGCCAGGCCGCGGCCTGGCGGCTCTTCCGTGAGCCCGAGAGCGAGCCGATTCGTATTTGGGTCAATCTGTCGGGTCGTCAACTCGGAGACCCCGATCTCGTCGGATTCATCGAACGTGCCATCGCGGATGCCGGCATCACCACCGACGAGATCTGCATGGAGATCACGGAATCTGCGCTGATGGGCGATGCCAATTCGGCGGCCGATCAGCTCGACCAACTCCGCGCTCTAGGGATCAGCCTCGGGATCGACGATTTCGGAACTGGCTGGTCGCAGTTCGCGTATCTTCACCGGCTGCCGCTCGACGTGCTCAAGATCGATCAGTCGTTCGTGGCCGGGCTGGCCACCGATCGAGATTCCGCCACCATCGTCGCGGCCATCATCGATCTTGCCCACGCTCTCGGTCTCATCGTCATCGCCGAAGGGGTCGAGACCGAGGAGCAACTGAAGGTGCTCAAGGAACTCGACTGTGATCAGGCGCTCGGCTTCTATTTCTCGAAACCGAAGAAGTCCGAGGCCTTCGACGAGGTACTCGACCTGCGCTGATTCGGCGTCGGTCGGGCCCGGTTAGTCACCCAGGAGCATCCTCGTGGCGTGACGCAACTCGACTCCCACGCTGCCATCGTCGGCCAGGCCGCCGATCCATCTGCTCGTTGCCGATACCCAGACGTGGCCCACTACTCGTGCCACTCCCATGGCATCGATCGTGTCGTCGTCACCGATCGCCATCACCACCAACTTCCGGACTTCCAGCTCAACCGCCAGCTTGTAGCGCGCCGCCGCCGGGTCGGTGGTACCCATCGCTGTCACCAGCGCCCCCATCAGCACAGGTGCGCCGTCGATCGAGGTCGACGCCGAGGTCAGAACCGCAGCAAGTCTCTCGCTGGCGGTCTTGCCCAACGGAGGCGACATCTCCAACCGGTACCGCATCAGGCCCAGCCACTCGGCCAGCCCAGCGATGAGCATCTCGTCCTTGCCGGAGAAATATCGGTAGATGGTCCCGAGCGCCACATCTGCGTTGTCGGCTACGGCTCGCATGTGCACCGATTCGTATCCGCCGTCGAGAGCCAGCCTCATGGCCGACTCGATCACCCTGGTGCGGCGTTCTTCGCGTCGCCGGTCGCGAACCGTCGTTTCCCCTGACATCCAGGCGATTGTTGTGTACGAAGTCGGCGCCCGCCAATCGAGACGGACGCCGGGTCTTCCTGTAGTCGCTCAGCCTTCGAGCTCTGGCGGATCGAGGCTCGACTCGAGTTCTCCCTGTACCGCATCGTCGGGATCTTCGTCGACACGCATGGCCCCGAGAATGTCGACTCCTGTGATCGCCCCGATCTGTTCGGTGAGCCCCGCCACAGCGGCAGGGAGCTGCGACAAGAACCCGGGAATGGCCCCGCCCTGAGTCGATCCGGTATCGACCACCGCGACCCTGTCGATGGACACGTTGTCGACCACGGACACGATCTTGTCGATGAGGTCCGGGAGCATGTTGAGCACGAAGATTCGTTGGCCATCGTCGCCGGCGATCTGGTACTGATCGGTGATCCGACGGAACACCTCCACCTGTGCCTTTCCGTCCTCGATGATCCTGGCTGCGGCGGCCTGGGCGTTGAGTTGACGGGCTTCGAGATCGGCACGGGCCGGAGTGACCACGCTGGCTTCCAGGCGACGCTTCTCCAGTTCGATCCGCTCTGATTGGAGTTCCTGCTCTGCGACCGTCCGTGCCGTTTCGCCGGCCACCTTGGCCTGCTCCTCCTTGATCCGGCCCAGCGCGTCGAGCTCGGCGGTACGCACCCGAAGTTCGTTCCGCTGCTCCACAATCGCCTTGTCGGCCTGTACCTGGGCGATCTCGGCCAGCTGGCGGGCCCTGGCTTCGGCCTGCTCCGACTCCGAGGCGCGATTGGCCTCCGCGACACGGGCGTCGCGCACTACCTCGGAGCTCAGCCTCCGGCCGACCGATTCGAGATAGTTGACGTCGTCGGTGACGTTCTGGATCTTGAGTACGTCGAGATTGAGCCCGAGAGTCTTCATGTCGTCGTCGGCCTCGTCGATCAGCGTTTGTGAGAACTTCAGACGATCCTCGTTGACTTCCTCGGGCGACAACGTGGCCAACACACCACGAAGGTTGGCCTCGAGGGTCTCCTTGGCGATCTGTCCGATCTGGGCGCTCGAGAAGTCGAGAAAACGCTCGGCCGCGTTCTCGAGCAGTCCTTCGATACTCGAGACCTTGATGTTGGCCATTCCCTGGACGTTGAGCGGGATGGTGCCCTTCGAATAGGCGTTCGTGACCGAGACATCCAACGGGATGGTGTTGAGATCCATCCACGAGACCTTCTCGATCAGCGGGATACGCAAGGTACGACCGCCTTTGAGAATGCGGTAGCCGACCGAACGCCCGTCCGACAGAGCTCGTTGTCGGCCTGAAATCACGGCCACACGGTTCGGTGGGCAAATGACGATCAGTGACTTGACCACCATGATGACGAAGATGACCACGAGAGCAACAGCGAGCCCCGCTACAAGAGCTATGTCCATTCGCACTTCCTCCTGATTGACGACCGTCTAGTCGAGTTCCATCTAGTCGATTTCATGGCCGGTTCCGAGCGCGGCATCTAGAGACGCAACCAGCGCAACACCGCCCGACATTCTCACGATCACAACCTTGTCGCCAACCCCCATCGAAGTGCCGTCGGCGGGCGAAGCGGTCATTTGTTCCCTGGCCCCGGCCACGTTGACGACGATTCGTCCGCGATGGTGGGTGTCGACAGGCAGTATCACGGTGGCGATCGAACCCTCGAGTTCGCGGCTACTCACGTCGCTGGAAGCCGAGTTGCGTCTGAGCCAACTGAACGCAGCAGAGTTCACGACGCCTGCACCGACACCAATCGTCACCGCCATCACGAAAGCGAATACGACCGAGGCGCCCACTGAACCGAACGCGAGACCCGTGGCACCGAAGAACGTCATGACGAACGCGACACTCGACAGCGGGATCACCGACATGATGCCGTCGCTGCCGCCGTGGCCGTCGCCGCCGATTCCGTCGAGACCACCATCCCCGATTCCGTCGAGACCACCATCGCCGATTCCGTCGCCGCCGATTCCGTCGAGGCTGTCGGCGCCCAGGCCCGCGAAAAGGATCCAGGCCAGCACCGGGCCGCCCACCGCCAAACAGAAGAGATACAAGCTGGTCATATGCAGATCACTCGATGACGACAGTAGCCCACCCCGACGGGTGCGCAACATCGATGGCCTACGCTCCAGACGGCACCGAGGAGGTCGACCATGTCATTCGATGAACGCTTCCATGAGATGAGCCGTCAGGTGCGCAACTGGGGTCGATGGGGTGACGACGACCGAATAGGCACTCTCAACTTCATCACCGACGATGTCGTCTCGGCCGCTGCGGCCAACATTCGCACCGGACATCGCGTGTCGTGCGCCATCGATCTCGAGAACGCTGGAGTCCAGCTGGGCCAAGTGCCCACCCGCGTCAACCCGATCCACGTGATGGGCTCCATCGATCATCCCGATCTCGGAGATCCTGACGGCGACGCGATGGTTCCCCACTTCAGCGACGACATGATCACGATGGGCCTTCAGGCCGCCACCCATTGGGATGGCCTCTCCCATGTCAGCTATGGGCACCAGCTCTACAACGGTGTGACCGCATCGTCGATCACGGCCCGCGACGGTGCCGGCGAGCTCGGGATCGAGAAGATCCGACATCTCGTCGGACGTGGTGTGTTGCTCGACATTCCCGCCTCGAAAGGTCTCAACGCTCTTCCCGACGACCATGAGGTGACCCCCGACGATCTCGATGCGGCGGCCGCCTGGGGCGGAGTGGAGATCAAAGCGGGCGACATCGTGCTGCTGCGAACCGGACGGATCCGCCTGTTCTTCGAGCAGGGCGCTCACGCCTACACGTTCGGCGCCGACGGATCGGGCAACAATCCCGGGCCGGGAATCGACGCGGTCGGCTGGTTCCATCGTCACGACATCGCGGCTGTTGCCGCCGACAGCTACATCTTCGAGGTGTTCCCCGGGTCCTCATGGGACAACGCCCTCGCCGTGCACTGCCTGCACATCGTCGACATGGGTCTCACCCAGGGACAGAACTGGAATCTCGAGCCGCTTTCGGAGGCCTGTTCAGCAATGAACCGACACGAATTCTTCCTCTCAGCCAGCCCCGAGCCGGTCGTGGGGGGCTGCGGCGCGCCGGTGAATCCCGTCGCCATTTTTTGATCGAGGGCTGCGTCGCGGCCATCTTCGGTGCTAAGAAACAGGTCATGAGCGGGCGATCGACCCGACCGTAAGGTGCGAAATGACCCTCGTAGCAGCATTGATCAAGATCGAACTGTTCTCTGAGCTCACCAGCCGCGAGCTGAAAAAGGTGGCCTCCTTCATGACTCAGGTCAACGTCAAGGCCGGACGCGACCTGACCGTGCAGGGCAAGCCCGGTCGCGAGTTCATGATCATCGCCGAAGGCACAGCCACGGTCCGCCGCGACGGCAAGGTGCTGGCGACGCTCGGACCCGGCGACTTCTTCGGCGAACTGGCCGTGGTGGCCGGGGTGCCGCGAACCGCAACGGTCACCGCCGACACCGACATGGTGATCGAGGCTCTGAACCGACGCGAGTTCACGTCGCTGCTCGACGGCAGCCCCAAGCTGGCGAAGAAGATCCTCGTGGGTGCCGTCAAGCGCCTCCACGAGATCGAGGAGAGCGTCGTCCGCTAGTCGACGTTTCGTTCGGCAAACGCCTGCAGCGCCTCGAGGTTGGCCGGACCACCCATCAACTCAGCGAACGCCGCGTCCTCACCGGAGCGCGCCAGCTCGATCGACGCTCGGTGATGGGCGCCGATCAACCGCTTGGTGGCCATCAGCGACACCAGGGGCAGAGCGGCAAGCTCCACGGCATGCCCGAGAGCCACGTCGAGCAGGTCGTCGGGCTCATGAACCGAGATCGCCAGTCCCATCTCGACGCACTGCTGCGATGAGAACCACTTCGAGCTCATCAGCACCCAACTGGCCTGTTGTCGGCCCATGATCCGAGGGAAGGTGTAGCTGCTCGCAGCTTCCGGGGCCACGCCAAGGCTCGAGAACGGGCACTTGATACGAGCGTCGGTCGACATGAAGGCAAGATCGGCGTGACCGAGAATCGTTGCCCCGATCCCGAGAGCCAAGCCGTTGACCGCGCAGATGAATGGCTTGGGGAACTCGACCACCGCGTCCATCAACGTCGGAAACCCGCTCGAGCCGGGCCGCTCCGCCGAACCCGACAACTGGGCCCCCATCTCGATCAGGTCGTTGCCGGCCGAGAACGCCCGGCCCGACCCCGTGAGCACCACGACGGACACACTGTCGTCGTCGGCCGAGTCGTCCAGCGCCGAGGCCAACGCGTGGTAGAGCTCCTGGTTGAAGGCGTTGAGCGCTTCGGGGCGATCGAGCGTGAGCAACCGCACTCCTTCGGAATCTTCGATCTGGAGCATCGACGGAGTGTGACACAGCGAGTCGACCGAGGGCCATGTAACGTCGGCGAGCCAGCCCGATTTCATGCCGGACCAAGCGGAGGAGCCGCAGTGAAAGCCGAGATCGCCGTCGTCGGGAGCGCCAACCTCGATCTCGTGGTCGACGTGGTGCAGGTGCCCCTCGTCGGTGAGACGGTGCTCGGAGGCGACCTACGCCGGATCCCCGGCGGGAAGGGCGCAAACCAGGCGGTGGCCGCGGTTCGACTCGGCCGTCGGGTGGCGATGATTGGACGCGTCGGCGACGACGCCGCCGGCCACGATCTTCGGACCTCACTCGAGTCCGATGGGATCGACACAACACATCTGCTCTCCACTCGGGGGACCCCGAGTGGCATCGCATTCATCGCCGTTCAATCCGATGGCGACAACTCAATCGTCGTCAGCCCCGGCGCCAACGCCCGCCTGAGCGTCGATGATCTCATTGCGGCCGGACCGACCCTCGAATCGGCTGCGGTGACCCTCCTGCAGTTGGAGGTGCCGCTCGATGTCGTCACCGCCGCAGCCCGAACGGCACACGGGACCGTGATCCTCAACCCGGCTCCCGCCCCACCCGGGGGGCTTCCCGACACCTTGCTGGCTCACACCGACGTGCTCGTGCCGAACCAAACCGAATTGGCGGCGCTGGCCGGCTTCGACGGTCCGGTCGACCCCTCCACCGCGATCGGGCTGGCGCGAAGCCTGCCGTGCGGGTCGGTGGTCGTGACGCTCGGGGCCGACGGGGCCCTGGTCGTCGACCACACCGATGTCGTGCACATACGTGCACCGGTCGTGACCCCGGTCGACACCACCGCGGCCGGCGATTCCTTCTGTGGTGCCCTCGCCGACGCTCTGTTCCGCGGAGAAACGCTCACCGCCGCCGCCGAATGGGCCGTTCGGGTCGGCGCCGCGACGACCCAACGAGCCGGGGCCCAACCCTCGATCCCGACCCCATCCGAGGTCGAGCAACTGCTCGGCTGACCGCCCCGGACACGACCGACCTAGCATCACCCCATGTCAAAGATCCCGATGCTCATCGACTGCGATCCCGGCCTCGACGATGCCATCGCCATACTCACCGCCGCTCACACCGCCGACCTGGTCGGGATCACCACCGTCAACGGCAACGTCGGCATCGAGCACACGACCCACAATGCGCTGGCCGTTCTACAGGCGGCCGGGCTCGACGTGCCGGTTCATCGCGGGGCCGCCCGACCGCTCGTGGCCGACACGATCGACGCCAGCTACGTACACGGGCCCACCGGATTGGGCTCGGTCACCATCCCCGATCTCGACCGATCCGAGGACTCCGACGACGCCGTCGGGTTCATCCTCGAAACCTCACACGACATCGAGGGCCTCCATCTCGTCGCCATCGGACCGCTGACCAACATCGCCCTCGCACTTCGACGGGATCCGACTCTCCCCGACCGCCTCGGGGGCCTCACCATTATGGGTGGCGCCGCGGTCGGCGGGAACGTCACGGCCACCGCCGAATTCAACATCTGGGCCGATCCCGAAGCCGCCGCAATTGTTCTGCGCGAAGCCGGACCCGTCACCATGGTCGGCCTCGATGTGACTCATCAGGTGCTTCTGGGGCCCGAAGAACGCGACATGCTTCGAGACGCCGGGTTTCCGGCGGCACGGCTCGCGGCCGATCTACTCGACTACGCGGTCGAGCGCATCGGTGAGATCCGCGGCTGGGCCGGCGCACCGATTCACGACGCATGTGCTGTGCTCGCCGCCACCGATCCCGACCTGTTCGGAGGGGACGTCCGACCGGTGGACGTGGAGCTGACCGGCGCGCTCACGCGGGGCATGACCGTAGTCGACTACCGCCCGAGCGGACGCGACGGCCGCATCGCCCCGGACGACTCCGCCACGTTGGTGCTACGGGAGGTCGACGCCCCGACCGTGGTCCACAGGATCGTCGATGCAGTCATCAAGCTGGGGCCCTGACGACGCTCATGTGGGGCAGGAGCGTAATATTCCTCTTCGTGGCGGTGTGGGCCGGAGCGGGCGCGGTGTGGATCATTCTCGACTGGCTGGGCAATCCCAGCCGGGGTTCGTTCAGGCCGACCGGCCGGCGCCGGCTGGGGAGCCACCGAAGTAGGCAAGCCGAACGACTCCGGCAAAGAGCCGAAGGCGATGCCGCGATCCGAGCCACTCTTCGCGACAAGTACGGCCAATCGAGCCTTCGCCTCACCTGGAACCAGCAGCGTGAGTTGCGTTCCATCGAAGCCGATTCGGAACTGATCACCGATCCATATCACGCCGCTCGCCGTCTTCCCGACCTCGAGTTCGAGCCAGTGCTGCTCGAAGCCGAATTTGAAGATCCCGAATCAGCGCCACCGTTCGAACCCGCAGCAGAGGTGGCGGTCCCGGTCGAAAAGCCGCCGCCAACGCGATGGAAACGAGGCGACGACGTTCTTGTTGCCACCCGAAACAGGGCGCGACCACCGGCTGCCACCGTGCGATCGCGTGTTTGGAAGAACCACTCCAAGAGAGTCGGCTGGGGCGCCGCAAATGCCACGAGAATGGCGGCCGGAAAGCCCCCGCGGCGATTCAACCCTCTGAGCGGCAAGGTCGAGACCGCAAAGGTCGACGTTGAAGTCGGCCGCCCCTACTGGTCCGATGTCGCAATCGATCCGTTCCGGACTGTTCCGACATGACCGATTCCTGGGCCGAGGGGTTCGCCGAACAGCAGTCGGAGTCGATCCTCGACGGCACGACCGAGATCAGGTCCATCTGGCGTACCGAGGTCGCGGCGAACTCCACCGTGAAGGTCGTTCGCAAACGCTCCACCGCACCACGACCCCAGGCAATCGTCATCGACTCCGACGCTGAGATGCGAGTCGGCGACATCAGCGCCAGACGGTTCATCATCTGGTCGGACAACAGTCCTGAGGAGGTCGACATCGTGTGTCCGGACGGGGGACAACTACGAGTGTGGAACGCCTGGCGCAACAGCGACGACCCCGATGACTTCATTCATGCCTGGCTGGGGAACGCCGGGATGGTCGCCGTCTCCGTCGATCAGTCCGTCACGATCGGGTTCAGCGACGGCCACGAACCTGCCGATATCACCAAGTTCATCGTCGAACTCACGATCGACTGACCACAAGGCTCAGGTCGAACGGTGTACCACTGCCCGCCAACGATCGCCCGGATCAACGATTTGACACAGAGCCGCTGTTGCCACCATGAGCCACAAGACCACATCGGCCGGCACCACATCGTCCGGCAACTCCGCCACGATGCCATGCTTGGCATGATCCTGTCGGGGAACCCAACCGTCGGGCAGATCGTGTCCGCGCTCGCCGAGACGCTTCAGCGCATCGGGTCCGGTGCCATGCTCGATCCCAATCTGAGCGGGCACCGGCTTCTTCTTGCCGCTGGAGCCGGCAATCCACGTGGCCATCGGCACCTGGGGTCCTCGACCCGAGAACCACGCCCCCAGGCCCGAGCGCACCGGAACGTCGAGCATTACGTCGTCGGGGAGCCAAGGACCGATGTTGATCCAGCCGCCCGGTTCGCTCCCACCGGACATGGAGCGCATAGCCGCGGCCACAGCTCCGACATCGGTCCGACTGAACCTGATCACTTCCTGCTCGGTGGCCACGCTCCGACGGTAGTCGCACGCGACGTCCGAGCGACGGCCCCGCACGTTACGGTGATCGGGCGCGGGCGGCGTGAGGCCACAGATTGAGCATGAACCGATTCTTCCGATCCAAGGTTGCCACCCTCGCCGTCTGTGCAATCGCAGCGGTGGCGGTAGCGCAGCCGGCCGCGGGCCAGGTCGATCCGGGCGAGATTTCCCAACTCGAATCCCGCCGAGATCAGATCATCAACGAGTTGGCCCAATTCGACGTCGAGATACTTGATGCCAACTTCGGCATCGAAGAGCTGGTCCAACTCATCAACCGCCGCGAGGTCGAGATCGAGCTCACCGGAGACCTGATCGAGCGAACCGTCGATTCCCGCCGCGAGCCCGCTAGCACCAGGGTCGAGATCGCCTTGGCCGGCTACACCGCCGGTGATCCGCGGGGCAACGCCTTGCTGACCGAAATCCAGACTCTCCAAGGCGACGACACCCCCGACCGACGCCGGGAGTTCTACGGCGCGGTCATCGAGGACACCCAAAGGCGCCTCGATGAGATCGACTCCGAGTTGCGTTCGCTCCAGGACGAACTCACCGTTGATCGAGACCGACTGACGAGCGCGGTCACGCAGCACTCCGATGCCGTCGACGCCCTCAACTCCTTGGGCGAGGCCCGCACCACCCTGGCTCTCGAGCTCGACGACGTCCGGCGACGAATCGACGTGCTCAAATCGCTTGAAAATCGCTCCGTCCTGACCGGGTTGACGACGTTCGACGACCCCAGAAGGCCGGCGCTCGCAGTAAAGATCGACAACGTGACCACCGCCCGTCCGCAATCCGGGATCAACGACGCCGACATCGTGTTCGTGGAGGAGGTCGAGGGGGGGCTCACCCGCCTCGCGGCGGTCTTCCACTCCACTGGCGCCGAGGTGGTCGGGCCGGTTCGATCGATGCGAACCGGGGACTTCGACCTGTTGGCCCAATTCAACTCACCGCTCTTCGCGAACTCCGGCGGAAACCGAGGCTCTCGCGCCGCTCTTGCCGATTCGACCCTCATCGATGTCGGAGCCTCGTCATCCCCGGAGGGGTACTACCGCGACAGCGGTAGACGTGCCCCTCACAACCTCTTCACCAATGCATTCAACCTCTGGGCAATCGGCGCAGAGCTTGCGACGGCCACACCATCACCCATGTTCACCTTCCGAACAGCCGGCGAGGCTATCAACGCGTCGGCACAGCCCGTTGGCGGAATCACGATCAACTACCCGCGGTCGCGCGTCGAATACGCCTGGAACGGCAACGGGTGGGATCGCACCCAGGATGGCTCCGCCACCGTCGACACATCCGGCACCCGAACGGCTCCGACAACCGTCATCGTGCAGTTCGTCGGCTACGGCGTGTCGGCGGCCGACGCGAGATCACCCGAAGCGATCTCCGTCGGTTCGGGAACCGCATGGATACTCACCGATGGCCAGATGATCGAGGCATTCTGGCGGCGGGCCGGGGTCCCCGACCAGACGGAATACATCGACGGTGAGGGCCGACCGATCGCAATTCTCCCGGGTCGTACCTGGATAGAGCTGCCTCGCGAGGATTCGGCCACGCCGGGCTGAGCTGGACAACGCAGCCGTGCCCATACGGCTAGGTTTTCGCCCGTGCCATCCAGATTCGTCCGTTGTCCGCCCGATCCGAGAATGATCGAGGGGTTCAAGCAGCTCAGATCCGAACTAGAAATCCCCGAGGTGTTCTCCGATGAGGTTCTCGCGGCGGCCGAGGAATCGGCAGCGAGAGGCCCCCAGGCTCCCCCTGGCGCCGGCAACGACATCCGAGATGCTCGTGACATCCCGTTCGTGGCGATCGACCCTCCTGGCTCTATGGATCTCGATCAGGCATTCTCGGCCCGACGCACGAAGCGGGGCTACCGGGTCTCCTATGCCATCGCCGATGTCGCAGCGCTCGTACCCCCGGGAGGTCTCGTCGATGAGGAGGCCAGGTCCCGTGGGCTGACCCTATACAGCCCCGACCGACGCACATCTCTTCACCCCCCGAGGATCAACGAAAACGCCGGCAGCCTCCTCGAAGGGGCCGATCGTCAGGCCCTTCTCTGGTCGATCGATCTCGACCCGGACGGGATCATCATCGATGCCCACATCGAGCGAGCCATGATCCGCAACCGCGCCCAGCTCACCTACCAACAGGCACAGCAGATGGCCGCAGCCGCCGAGGCCGATGAACCTCTCGCTCTACTCGGAGAGATCGGACTACTACGAATCCTCCGCGAGAAAGCCCGCGGCGGAGTCAGTCTCGCCCTGCCCTCTCAGGAGGTCGTCGAGAATTCCGATGGCTGTTATCGGCTCGAGTACGACGAGAGCATCCCCATCGAGGAATGGAACGCCCAGATCTCGCTCCTGACTGGAATCGCGGCCAGCCGGATCATGCTCGACAACGGTGAGGGCCTGCTCCGCACGCTTCCCGAGCCCGACGTTCGAACTGTCTCGCGTCTGCGACGCACAGCGCGAGCACTCGGTCTCGAATGGCCCGACCAGATGAGCTACGCCGACAGGATCAGAGAGCTTCGGCCCGACACCCCGGCCAACTCGGCCATGCTCAACCAAGCGGCCCGCGGGCTCCGAGGTGCCGGATACGTGGCATTCCACGACCACATGGCTCCCGAACAACAGGAACACTCCGCGATCGCGTCCACCTACAGCCATGTGACAGCTCCGCTTCGTCGGCTGTGCGACCGATTCGCCAACGAGGTGCTGGTTGCCACCTGCGCCGGGCGAGCCGTTCCCGAATGGGCGTCGGAAGCGCTCGACGAGATGCCCGCGCTCATGACCGCAGCGAAGCAACGAGACCGCACTCTCGAACGAGCGGTATTCGACTTCGTCGAGGCCGTGACACTCGAACCACGAATCGGCGAAATCTTCAACGCTGTGGTCACCGATATCGACACGCGACGAAACCGTGGACGCGTTCAGTTGACGGAGCCGGCGGTGGTGTGCAAGATCCCGTCCAAGGGATTGGATCTCGGTGCCGAGATCGAAATCAGGCTCGACGCCGTCGATCGCCAGGCACGGAAGGTGGAGTTCTCAGTGGTGGGCTGACAGCCCTCGCATCCCCTCGAGTATCAGTGGGTGACCACTGGATCGAGTTCGCCGGCGTGGGCCACCCAGCGTTCGACCTCACCGAGCGACGGAGGCCGCCTCACGAGAGCCTTTCGCTTGGCGGAATTCACCGCGAGCATCTTGGCGTGGAGGTTGGCCGGCTTGCGCTTGCGGAGTTCCTTCACGGTGTCGACACCCGACGCCTCGAGAAGGTCGCTGTATTCTTCGCCCACCCCCCGGACCCTCATCAGATCGGCCCGGTTGACCCATCCCAGGATCTGCTTTTCGGTGCAACCCGACTCCGCAGCGAGACCCTTGCGGCCCTTCTTGGAAGCGCCGGCTTTGAGCAGCCCCCCTGTGGTCTGGACGCCGCAGCGCGCCAGCCACTTGCGGTATCGCGGTCCGATGCCCTCGATGGTGTCGAGTGATGCCATTTTTCGGTCCCGTCGTGTGGTTGAAGACGCCACGGTAGTTCACTCCGACGATTTGACCGTGGTCAGGCGACAGACTCCAGCGAAATCTGGTGGGCGCACTCGCCTGCCGCGGTGACTGTGAGCTTCTCGGCGCCGCCCTCCCCCATCAACAGCGTGTGTTCGAATTGAGCGGTTCGGCGACCATCCGCGGTGACGGCGGTCCAGTTGTCGTCCCACAATGCCGCTTCGGGCGAACCGAGGGTGAGCATCGGCTCGATGGTGAACGTGGTTCCGATTTCGAGCGGAGCCCGGTGTCGGCGGTCGTAGTAGTGAGCCACTTGAAGATTGCTGTGGAACTCGGTTCCGATCCCGTGGCCGATGAACTCCCTCACCACTCCCAATTGGTGCTTCACGGCATGGGCCTCGATGACTCGCCCGATCTCGCTTACCGGGCAGCCGGGAGTCAGCGCGGCGATGGCCAATTCGAGCGCGGTTCGGGTCTGGGCCACCAGCCGAACCGAAGAATCGTCGACATCGCCGATGAGAAATGTGGCGGACGTGTCGCCGTGGACGCCGTCGATGTAGACCGTGACGTCGATGTTGACGATGTCGCCGTCGGCCAGTGGCCGACTATCGGGAATCCCGTGGCAAATGACCTCGTTGACCGAGGTGCAGACGCTCTTGGGATAGCCGCGGTAGTTGAGAGGGCTCGGATATGCGCCCTTGGCCACGGTCTCGTCGTGGACGATTCGGTCGATCTCGTCGGAGGTCACGCCAACTCCCACCTTTCCGGCGGCCTCGAGAAGCACCTCGGCGGCCACGCGCCCGGCCCTTCGCATGGCACCGATTTCGTCGGGGGTACGAATGAGCGATGAGACGGAAGGGCCCGGTTCGCCGGTCAGGGCGTAGGGAGGTCGGGCTATCTCGGCTGGTACCCGGCGAGTGGGGCTCAGCAGCCCTGGCGCGACCGGGGGCAGAGATACCGATGCCGCTCGGGCGTGCCGCGATTGCTTCTTGCGCTTGGCCATCGAACATTGCCTCCAGACAGAACACAATGGTATGGCCGTCGTGCCGACAACGTCACCCGGTCAATGCATGAACCTGCTCACCGACTCACTGACGCAGGCCGGCTTGGCTTCGTTCTCGATCTCGACAACCATCGTGATCACGGTTTGCACGCCGCCGGGTATCGGATCGCATGCAGTCAGCGTGGCCTTACCCCGGATTCGCGAACCAACCGTGACCGCCTGTGGGAAGCGAACCTTGTTGACGCCGTAGTTGATCCCGAGCGACGCGCCATCCACTCGCACGATCTCCGGTAAGAACTTGTTGGTGATCGCCAACGTCAGGTAGCCGTGGGCGATCGTGGCGCCAAACGGTCCGGCGGCAGCTCGCTCCGGATCGACATGGATCCACTGATGGTCGCCAGTCGCGTCGGCGAACATGTCGATGCGTGTCTGGTCGATCAGCGTCCACTGGCTGTAGCCGAGCTCGGCCCCAACCGCATCAAATAGCTCGTCTGGCGACGAGAAGACTCTCGGCACCCCTACCGCAGGACCTGATGACACCCGACCGGCTCCTCTCGGCGACTTCGATGACCGACCATAGCGTCGGGGGTGCGATCGGGCCTCTCTGAGGTTGGCCGCCGGCCTTGGAAGTCGGCAGCTACCATCCACCAGTCGTCGACACGGAGATCCGATGAGTGCAAGTGGTGGAACCAGGGCAATTCTGGCGGCCTTCGTCGCCAACCTCGGCATCGCCATTTCGAAGTTGCTGGCGTTCGCATTCACCGGGGCGGCATCGATGCTCGCCGAAGCAATCCACTCCTTCGCCGACACCGGCAATCAGGCGCTGCTTCTTCTCGGCGGACGACTCGCCAAGCGGGAGCCATCCGCCCAGCATCCTTTCGGGTACGCACGCGAGAGGTATTTCTGGTCGTTCGTGGTCTCGATGGTGCTCTTCTCGATCGGGTCGCTCTTCGCCATTCTCGAGGGGATCGACAAGATCCGACATCCCCACCAGATCGACAGCCCGACTTGGGCGTTCGTCGTGCTGGGGTTGGCCGTCATCCTGGAGCTGCTCTCGTTTCGCACGGCGATCCTTGAAGCTCTCCCGCTGAAGGGTCGACAAAGCTGGCCAGCGTTCATTCGAGACACGAGATCGCCGGAGCTACCGGTCGTGATTCTCGAAGATCTCGGAGCACTGGTCGGGCTGCTGCTGGCCATTGTTGCTCTGACGATTGCCGTCGCTGCCGACGCCCCCGTGTTCGATGGCATCGGAACGCTGGCGATCGGGCTGCTGCTCGGCGCCATCGCTATGGTGCTCGCGATTCAGATGAAGAGCCTTCTCATCGGCGAGAGCGCCAGCCGCAAGGACCTGGCGCTCATCAGGTCGGCCATCGCCTCGACCGACGGTGTCGAGCACCTCATCCATCTTCGCACGCAACATCTCGGCCCCGACGAATTGCTGGTCGCCGCCAAGGTGCAGTTCTCACCCCAATACTCCGTCGCTGAACTCGCCGGCGCTATCAATCGACTCGAAGACTCGGTTCGCTCGGTCGTGCCATCGGCCCGCCCGATGTATATCGAACCCGATGTGGTCAACCCGGATCGGGTCGACTAGTCGACCAGGGACTTTGCGGCGGCCGGCTGCACGGCCGGCTCGGAGTCCAGGAACTGCGGTTCCATCTCGATGGGATGCGGATTGGGATTGTCGAGGTCGATCGGCGGAAGTGAATACTGCTTGTCGACAATTCCGCCCATCAGCACGCCCAGAAGTGTCTCATTGGTGCGCATTACCGACTCGGCCTCGCCGACCTGGATCACGTAGGGCCTCGTGGCGGGCGAACCCAGGTACTCGATCGCCGGGAGATCACAGATCGGATCCAGAGGTATGTGGACCGACCGAAGCAGATCAGCGACCGATTCGTCGAGGGCCGACACCACCTGTCGCGATCGGACCGCGTAGGTGACTCGGTATATGCCGCCGTACAGGGCTGCTGCGGTGAGCATTCCCGTGGCCGTGGCGCTCCACTCTGACCTGACGGCCAGAGTAGCCACATCGATCACACGATCGGGGTCGTCGGTTCCGCAATGTTGGGAGACGAACTGATCGGGGGATGTTCCCCAGGCCGCCTCCATCTCGATGTCGGCGAGAGTCTTCAACCCGGCGACCGATTGCTCGATGATCCGGATCGCTCCGATTGGCTCGGATTGGTGATGGTCAACCGCCAGGATGAAGAACGAGGAGGCCTCGAAGGGCCCGTATTCGCGGTCCATTTCCTCGTCGTCGTTACCGAACTGCCTCAGGAACACCGATCTCTCGACGAATCGGGCCAGCGGCGCGAAGTCACTGTGCGAGGCGACAAAATATAATCCGAAATGTTTTGTCGAATCGGGCCGGTTAACCCTCGATCTCAGCTCATTGACGAGATACCGGCGTTGCTCGGCTCCAACCGTCAGGTCGATGTCGACCAACTCAGAATTCCTTGAACTCGATCGTCTCGGCTCCCAGAAACTCTCGGGTGAAGGCGACTGCGGCATGCGGATCGAACCGCTTGCACGTGTAGATGTCGACGCTGAAGAACAGGACTGGCTTCTCCCAGGCGTAGAAGTGGGCGCCCGAGTTCTCCCAGTGGATCCACCCGGCCCAGCCATAGCGAGAGCTGAGATTGGTGAGCGGCTCCTGAAGAGTGGTCATTTGGAGCACCTCGGACATCTTCGACAAATAGTCGGTGATGTCGTGCGCTTCGAGTGGCCTTTCGGGGTATCCCTCGATCACCAGACGTTGTCTGTGGATCTGAGGCGCGAGGTCCCTCACGTCAACTCCTGTCCTAGTCAGAGTCAAGGATGGTATCTGGGCCTATTGGCCTAGGCCAATGGGCCCTGTGGAAAAGTGGATAACTCTTGCACGCGACGCACCGCCAATCTCACTCTCGGTGGTCGATCAACCGAGCCTTCCCCTACCCCTCAACAAATCGTGCGAATTGCCGACTGTTCGTTCGTGACGATGCAAAGGTTCAAATCTGGCTGGTGGCTTGCCGCAGTGGGCGCTCTGCTTTTCCTGGCGCCGACACTTCTGGCTGAACTCCTTTTCGTCGTGTTTTCGTTCGTGTGTCTGATCGCCGGCGGAGTCTTTCTCAAGCGGCGACCCGACAAGACCCCCGCATTGATCCAACTGTTCATAGGTGCGTGCGCCCTGTTCGGTGCCAGCCTGGCAAGGGCCGTCCACGCCGGGGTTTCCGGAGTGGAGTTCCCGTTCCCGAGTCCGGCCGACGGCTTGGCCATCAGCGGCTACGCCCTCGTCATCTGGTCGCTGTTGTCAATGGCGAGATCCCGCCGATCGTTCGTGGGGCAAGGCGATGCTCTCGACGTCGTCATGGTGGCCATCGCACTGCTCGGGCCATTCTGGGTCGGGGTACTGCAGGGCTACCTCCAAGACAGCACGTACACCGTCGAGCACCGCGCCCTCACCCTCGTCTATGCGGCCACCGAGGTGGCGATCGCTGCCACGACCCTCAGACTTGCCACCGGGCCGGCCCGGAGAAGCCGCAGTTACTGGCTCACAGCCACCGCGATGCTCACCATCTTGGCCACCGACGTGGTGGCGATACTCGACACGATCGGTGAACCGGGGGGCCGTATCCTGATCCCGATCGCGGCCGTGGGATTCGGATCGTTCGCCCTGCTCGCACACGAACCTGATCACTCCGGACTCTTCGAACGGCCCCCGGCAAGCAGTCCTGACCTCACACGCAGCCGGCTTGTCAGCTTGGCTCTGAGCGTTCTGATGCTTCCGGTGCTGGCACTGATGCAGATCATGGTTGGCGGAAGCTTCGTAATCACATTCGTGTTCACCGCCGTGTTGTCGACTCTCGTATTGGTCAGAGTTGTCGGTCTGTTGAGAGCACGCGACAAGCTGGCCCGACTTGACAACGAACTGAACCAGACCACCCAAGACCTCGTGACCGCCGAGGATGCTCCCTCCGTGGTGAGCGCACTTGGCAGCGCGATCCGCCTCATCTTCGGTGACAACTCCGCTCACGTCGCGGTCGTTCGCTCCCAGGGGGATGCGGTGGTCGTCAGTCGGACCTCCGGCGGCATAGTCGATCTTCAGGATGCGATGTGGCCCCCTGGCGACGACGTGGCCACGATCTCCGAGATGATCAGACTCGATCAGCAGTCCGAGTCGATCAACGTGCGCCTCGGTTCGTCCGACGGCGCGATTATCGTCGTACCCCGAGGACCGCTGGAACACAGCCAGCAGTTGGCTCTACAGACCATGGCCGCCCACGCCACCTTGGCCTTGCACAACATCACCATGCGCGAAGATGCATTCAAGCGCCGGTCGGAACGACGACTCCACGCCCTTGTCGAGCAGTCGACCGACGTCGTGATGGTGACCGACTCACTCGACCGCGTTCTCTTCGTCTCACCCAATGCCACGAGGATTCTCGGCCTCAGCAGCACCGAGATCATCGACACGGGTCTCATCGGGCTCGCGCACACCGAAGACGCCGGCCGCATCACCGAACACCTGCACCGGCCGACCAGTCCTTCTGAGCCACCGATCACCATGGACGCCCGGTTTCGAACGGCCGGAGACGACTACCGCTGGTTCGAGATCTCCGCCTGCGACTTCTCCGACGACAATGAAGTCGGCGGTGTGGTCATGACAGCACGCGACATCACCGAGGAACGAGCGGCCAAGATCGGCCTGCAACGCAGCGAGGAATGGTTCCGAGGCCTGGTTCAGCACAGCTCCGACGTCATCAGCGTCGTCGATGAGCAGGGATCGTTCACCTACGCCAGCCCCACTGTCTACGACCTTCTCGGCCTCCGACCCGATGAAGTCCAAGGCCGAAACGTTCTCGAGCTCTTGCCCCCCGATCAGGTTCGTAGAATCCAGCAACTGCGCGACGACCTCGCCAACGGAAGCGTCGGTAGTCGGACCGTGGAGGTCTCACTCGCACACTCGTCGGGCCAGTGGAGGACCGTCGAAGTCACCCTCACCGATCGGCGTGACGACGACGCAGTACGGGGCCTCGTGCTCAACATTCGCGACATCAGCGACCGCAAGAAGCTCGAGGACGACCTGCGTCACCAGATCCTCCACGACGATCTGACCGGCCTCGGAAGTCGCGTGCAGTTCACCGACACACTCACTGCATCCCTTCGTGAGCATGAGTCCGGACCGGGCAAGGTCGCAGTTCTCTTCATCGACATCGACGATTTCAAGAACGTCAACGACTCTCTCGGACACGCCGCCGGCGATCAGGTTCTGGTGGAGATATCCAGCCGTCTGCTCGGCCGCCTGCGCCTCCAGGACAAGGCAGCAAGATTCGGCGGAGACGAATTCGCCGTGCTACTCACCGATGTCTACAGCGAAACCGACATCACGACCATTGCCGATCGCGTGGTCGAGGAGCTGTCGCGCCCTGTGCGTCTGATGGGTCGCGAGATAATCATCGGCGTGAGCGTCGGAATCGCCGTCAGCGACGACGACTGTCAGACGCCGGAGGACCTTCTGCGTCATGCCGATGTTGCCATGTACGAGGCCAAGGGCCAGGGCAAGGGCCGTTGGGCTGTGTACGAAGCCGGTATGTCCGACGAGACCGTCGAACGATTCGAGATCGCCAACGCCCTCGGAGCGGCCATCGAGAACGACGAGTTGATGCTGTACTACCAGCCGATCGTCGATCTCGCCTCGGGCAAGACAGTGGGCGTCGAAGCTCTGGTGAGATGGTTCCATCCGAAGCGAGGAATGGTCAGTCCAGACTCCTTCATTCCGCTGGCGGAGAAGAACGGAATGATCATCCCCATCGGCCAATCGGTCCTCGACACCGCCGTCAACCAGGCGGCCAAGTGGCGCAAAGCCG
Organism: Acidimicrobiales bacterium; assembly: GCA_029263195.1. Classification (GTDB taxonomy): domain Bacteria; phylum Actinomycetota; class Acidimicrobiia; order Acidimicrobiales; family Aldehydirespiratoraceae; genus SZUA-87. Next base: position 29,539 of record JAJCXX010000059.1, on the reverse strand, counting down.
GCCACGACATATACGTGAGCGTCAACGTCTCGCCGGTTCAGCTCAAGCGCGACGGGATCGTGTCGGAGATCCTCAACACAGTCGACGAATCAGGTATCGATCACAGCGCCGTCGTGCTGGAGCTCACCGAATCGGCATTGATCGACGACTTCGAGCTGATCAAGGAGAGAATCGATCAGCTCCGCGATGCCGGGCTGCGGGTGGCGATCGACGACTTCGGCACTGGAAACGCAACACTGCGATACGCCGAGGTCTTCGCGGCCGACATCCTCAAGATCGACCGGTCGTTCGTCATGAAACTCGAGGACAACGAACGGTCAAGCGTCGTCACGACGGTTCTGCGACTGGCGCACGAGATGGGTGCCACCACCATCGCCGAAGGCATCGAGTTGCCGGTGCAACACACCCGACTCCGGGCACTCGGATGCCGATTCGGACAGGGGTACTACTTCACCCGACCGGCTCCGGCCGAGCAGATCGAGGCCGGACTCCAAGGTGAGCTCCAAGGTGAGCGAATGGTCGGTCACGCCCACTGACCGTGGATTTGCCACCCGACACGCGTGTCGATCTGCAATCCTGACCGCGTGGCACAAATACGAATCGAACTGAGCGGGCCCACCGCCACGCTCATCATCGACAATCCCGGGCGCCGCAACGCCATGAACAGTGCGATGTACCGCGAGGTCCCCGGGGCGGTTGAGCAGATCATGTCCGACCCCGACATTCGCTGTGTGATCCTGAAGGGATCGGGCACCGAGGCATTCGGGGCCGGATCCGACATCAGTGAGTTCCCGGAGCGTCGAACCGGCGACAAGGCCGGGCACTACGACTCATCCGAGCAGCTCGCATGGAACGCGATCGAATCGATCCCGGTGCCGGTCGTAGCCTCGATCCACGGGCCGTGCATGGGCGGAGGTCTGGCGATCGCCTTGCTCGCCGACATCAGGTTCGCTTCCGACGACGCCCTGTTCTCGGTTCCGCCGGCTCGCCTGGGCCTCGCTTATCCCCGATCGGCGACCGCAAGACTTGTCCACCTGGTCGGACCCAGCGCCGCCAAACTGTTGCTGTTCACGGCACGGGTGGTCGACTCAACCGAGGCCCATCGGATGGGTCTCGTTGATGTCTTGACCGAGAAGGACGACCTGGATGCCCAGACCGCGACTCTCGCCGATCAGATCGGCGGTTTGTCGCCACTTTCGATCCGTGCCGGCAAGCTCACCGTCGATTCACTGTTGCACGACAACCTCGACGCCGCGGCCGCCGCTGCCGCATCCCGTTGCTACTCGAGCGCCGATTTCCGCGAAGGGGTGCAGGCGTTCATGGACAAACGCCGGCCGATCTTCGAGGGCCGCTGAACCGGAGGTCAGTTGTGAGCGACCGAACACCATTCCTTCACATCGATCGGAGGGGCGACGGCCCGGACGTGCTGTTCCTTCACGGCCTCGATTCCGATTCGTCGGTCTGGGGTCCGACTGTCGACCTGCTCGCCGGTGATCACCGGTGCGTCAGCATCGATCTCCCGGGTCACGGACAATCACCGTCCCCCGACGATCCGGCGGCATACGGCCGCGAGGCGGTGCTCGACGACATCGACGAGTTGATCACCGACTCGACCCGACCGACGACACTCGTCGGTCACTCATTGGGTGGCTACCTGGGCATGGCCCATGTCCTGACCCGACCCAGTGTTCTCAGCGGGCTCGTGTTGGTATCGACCGGCCCGGGGTTCCGAGACCAGGCCGCCCGCGAGAGCTGGAACGAACGGGTCGAGGCCAGCGCCCCCAAATACGGCGTCACCTCGACTGCAGCGGGCATCGCCCTGCACATCGACTCCATGGTCATCGACCGTCTTCAGGAGATCGACATACCGGTCGCGCTGGTCGTGGGGAGCGACGACCGGGCGTTCCTCGGCGCCAACGACTACATGGAGAGAAAACTCCCCAACGTGACGCGAACCACGGTCGAAGGGGCCCGCCACTACGTGATGAAATCCAACCCCGAGACCGTCGCCGACGCCGTCCGTTCGATCACCAACCAGCTCCAATGAATCGGCCCTGAAAGAATGGCCGCTCACCTCCCGGTCGACGAAGTACTGCCCGAGCTCGAGGCGGCCCTCATCGACAATGCCGTCGTGATCATCGAAGCCCCACCGGGCACGGGCAAGACCACGCGGGTGCCTCCGTTCCTAATCGGCATTCGCCAATTCGACGGTAAGAAAGTGATCATTCTCGAACCCCGTCGGGTCGCGGCGCGGGCTGCCGCTCAACGAATGGCCGACGAACGCGGCGAGAAGATCGGCCGGACCATCGGGCTGCGAACCAGATTCGACACGAGGGTCGGACGCCACACTCGCGTGGAGGTCGTGACCGAAGGCGTACTCACCCGGATGCTTCTCGATGACCCGTCCCTGTCAGGGGTGGGTGCCGTGGTGTTCGACGAGTTCCACGAACGCAGCATCCACGCCGACACCGCACTCGTGTTCGCTCTCGAAACTCTTGATGCACTACGTCCGGACCTGCGGCTCATCGTGATGTCGGCGACCCTCGACTCCGAAGCCCTCAGTACCGGCCTCGGTACCGACTCCGTGATCCGCGCCGAGGGACAAACCCATCCCGTCAGCACGATCTACCGCCCTCCTGCTCCAGGCCGAGACGCCGAAGCGGAGGTTCCCGACGCTGTGGTTGCTGCCCTGGATCGCCATCCCGGCGACGTTCTCGTCTTCTTGGCCGGCGCCCGCGACATTTCACGAGCTCAACGAGAGCTCAAGCGTCGCCTTGGCGACGAGATCGTGATCACGCCGTTGCACGGGATGCTTCCGCCGGTCCAGCAGGACCTCGCACTTCAGCCAGACCCGGCAGGTCATCGCAAGGTGATCCTCTCCACACCGTTGGCCGAGACGAGCGTCACGATCGACGGAGTGAGAGTCGTGGTCGACACCGGCCGACGACGCCGACCCGAAATGGACCATGGTCGCGGGATGAGTCGCCTGCGCACCGTCAGTACCAGCCAAGCATCAACAGATCAGAGGCGAGGGCGGGCCGGCCGCCAGGAAGCCGGCGCGTGTGTTCGCCTCTGGTCCGAGAGCGATCAGTCCCGCCGACCCCGCCACGACCCTCCAGAGATCCTCACATCCGACCTCACCGACATGGCCCTGCAAATCGCGGCATGGGGAGTAGTGGATCACACCGAACTGCGATGGCTCGATCCTCCTCCCACCGCTGCGCTCGATTCGGCCCGAGAAACCCTGACGGCTCTCGGGGCCATCGATGAGGACCGACGAATAACAGAACACGGTCGAAGCATGATGCGGCTCGGTACCGAGCCCAGACTCGCCCATCTGATGCTCGTCGGATCGAATCTCGGTCAGTCCGCCACCGCGTGTGATGTCGCGGCTGTGTTGTCCGACCGTGATCTCTTGGTCGGCCGCGACCGGCCCACCGATCTTCGGGCCAGAGTGGAGGCGCTGCACGCTGGAGGCCCCGGCGTGGATCGATCCGCCAGGTCCCGGGCCCGCGACTCGTCGCGACGGTGGCGCCGGGCCTTCGACGTCGTCGATGAGCCCTTCGATCTCGACCTGGTCGGCCCACTCATCTCTCAGGCCTTTCCTAACCGAATCGCCATGAGGCGCAAGGAGCCCGGCGGCTTCCTTCTCACGTCTGGTGCCGGAGCGACCATGCCAGCCGACGACGGGTTGGCGCGCGAACCCTTCCTGGCGGTAGCCGAACTGCAAGGCGCCGGACCCGATGCGATTATTCGAACCGCCGCACCGGTCAGTCTCGAAGAGATTCGTAGCCTCCACGGTGAGCGGATCGAACACGCAGTGCGCGGGGGCTGGGATCGCAGGGCCCGAGACGTCGTGTTCGAGGATCAACAGACGCTCGGCTCGCTCATCCTGGTCAGTGGCCGGGTGCCCGATCCACCACTTCAAGAAGTGACCGAAGCCCTGCTGGCTGGGGTGCGTCGCGAGGGGCTGGCGATTCTCGGATGGAACCAGGCCGATCAGCGCTATCGGTCGAGGCTCGCGTTTGCCCACTCCAATTTCCCCGATGAATGGCCCGACGTTTCTGACGAATCGCTGATGGAGCGACTCGACGACTGGGTCACACCTCAACTCGGCAACGCCAAGCGACGATCCGATCTCGAGGCCCTGGATGTCAAGGGCGCTCTCGGATCACTGATCGACTGGCGCCAACGACGCGACCTCGATCGTCTCGCCCCGAGTCACATCGACGTGCCATCCGGTTCTCGAATCCCGGTCGACTACATGGGCCCGGCCCCCGTCCTGCCGGTCAGGCTTCAGGAGATGTTCGGGATGACCGAATCGCCGACCGTGGCCGGCGGAGCGGTGCGAGTCGTACTGCATCTGCTCTCCCCTGCCCACCGTCCGGTGCAGGTGACCGACGATCTCGCCTCGTTCTGGGAGACCGGCTACGCCGAGGTCCGGCGAGAACTGCGTGGCCGCTACCCGAAGCACTCATGGCCCGAAGATCCGACCAGCGCCGCTCCCACCGCACGAACCAAGAAACGCGGTTGATCAGCCCAGATCGCGACTGGTCACTGCGACCACCACCGTCGATCCTCCGCCCTGCGGAGCGCTCAGCATGGCCGCTGCCAATGGGGCCGCGCCGATTTCCGACGCCCGAAGGCCCTCGTGCCGCGCCAGCGCCTCCCGCGCCCGGTCGATCGACTCATTGTCGACATGAACGGTCTGATCGATGGACGTCGTGGCCATCCCGACCGGACCCGGTCCGTTTCCGACCACAACCGCCACAACTCGAGTGCTCGGCATCATCTGGTGACACCATTGCCCGACGCCCACCGCCAGGAAACCCGAGTCGGCAGGTACATAGATCTCGGTCATCGAGTCGACATCCGCCTGGAGTTCGGCCGCCATTGTCGCCGCTCCCTCCACGAACTCGATATGGGTTTCGTCCTCGACCAATCGGGCGTCCACCACTGCGGCGTAGCGCCGGGCCTCGACCGAGGCCTCCAAGAGATCGTTTCCATCCAGTTGCACCGTGGTGCCACCACGACGAAGCAGATCAACCATGCCCCGATCGGCGACCAACGGACCGAACAGGTCGACCTCGACTCCGCGCACCCGGCCGGCCCTGGCCATGGCAACACCGAGATCCGACACCGACGGACAGACGATTCGCCGTTCGTCCGGATTGCATTCGAACCACCACTCGGCCGCCCGGCCGGCCGCCGATCCGACCGGATTCACGGTCTCCACCTTGAGAATCACATCGAGCCCCAGCATGCGGCTGAGACCATCGCTGATGTACTGAGGGGTATCGACAAAGACCTTCGGGATCGCGACCGACGCCGCGCCGACGCGCTCAAGGTCAAGGGATAATTCAGACATCGGCTGACTTCGGCATGCTCGGTCCCCTGGCTCCGGAATCGACGCTAGCGCCGCACCGGATCAGACCCAGCCACCCACTACACCGGACTACCCGCCAATCGCCAGAGGAACGTCGCCATTTGCCCCCGCGTGACCACTTCGTCCGGCCCATATCGACCGGCACCTAGACCAGTTGTGATGCCTCGGTGAAGTAGCCAGTCGACTGCCTGGGTGTAGTACTTGCCGGACGGTACATCGGAGAAGCCAGCGCGTGGAGATCCCCCGGGCCTGTTCTCCAAGCGCCACAGGAACGCCGCCATCTGACCGCGCGTGACTGGATCGTCGGGAGAGAATCGTCCGAATCCCGTTCCCGTGGTGATTCCCGTCTGAGAAAGCCAATCAACAGCGGCTGAGTAGTAGGTCCCGCGAGGAACATCGGAGAATGCGGCAGCCGGAGCACCCGACGGTTGGCCTCGGTAGCGCCAGAGAAACGTCGCCATCTGGGCTCGGGTGACGGGGCCATCGGGAGAGAACTCTCCGATCCCGGTGCCGGTGGTGATTCCACGCCCTGCCAACCAGCCGACCGCCGGCCCGTAGTACTTGTCGGAGCTGACGTCGAAGAAACCGCCGGGCCCCGGAGCAGAGAACAATCCGAGCTTGGGATGGTTGCCGCCCAGGAGTGACCCGTGATCAGCACCGAGCCAATCATCAAGAACGGTCGCGTAGACCGACCGGAAGTCGACGTGATGCTTGAGATCGCCTCGGCGGTCGAGATCACCCAGAGAGGGCTGAACCCCATGCAGTCCGCCATTGACGCGAGTTCCAATCAACATGGCCAGGCCAGCCGCTCCGTGATCGGTGCCTCCGGAATCATTGGGTCGGACCCGCCTTCCGAACTCCGAGGACACGAGGAGAGAGGTACGCCCGACGAACTGCGGCGCGAGATTGGCGAAGAACGCGTCTATCCCGGCATCGAGTTCAGTCATCAGATCGTCGTGATCGGGACGCATGGAGCTGTGGTTGTCGAATCCGCTCAGAGAAACGCTGAGCACCCTCGCACCGACGTCGAGATTGATCACCTGAGCCGCCAGAGCCAGATCAAGTCCGAGGCCTTCGGTGGGAAGGGTGGGGACGTATGCCGGACTGATCTGTTGCGCCGTGTCGACCGCGGATCCGATCGAGCCGGAAACCGCAGGACCGAATGGACCCATGCCGGCACCGGCGCCCCCGATTCGACTCAGGGCCTCCATGGCATGGCGCTCGTATGATTCGGATCGGTCGGCTCCGAACAACCCGCCGTTGGGAGGCAACGATGTGGTCGGGGTCGTGTTGCCCTTGAGTACCAGCGGCACCTCGCCCCATCCGATCGAAACCGCAGAGAGATCACCCATGCCGGCACTGTCGGCATAGCGTCCGAGCCAACCCGTCGGATTGACCATGCCAGGCTGAGCACTCATCCAGGTCGCCCTCGAGCTGAAGTGACTGTGGTCGTTCGACGGCTCTCCCACTCCCCTGACCAGCGCGACCTGGCCGGCATCGAATCGGGACTTGAGCCGCGTCAGCGCGGGATGCAGGTGAAGACCTTCGCCGACAGACGTCGCTCCTGTGACGTCCACCGCCAGCGAGCCGCGGGCGCTGCGATATCGTCCGTCCTCAGCCGGAACAAGAGTGTTGAGACCGTCATTTCCACCGAAGAGGAACACCGACACGATGATCCGATCCGAAGGCCCGAGAGGCGGCCCGGCCAACGCGATCCGATCGAGCCATCCGGGCGACACGCCGGCTGCGCCACCCAGAGCCAGTGCCCCCTGCAGAAACCGACGGCGGGCGATCCCCGCCTCATGATCTTCGATGATGGTCGTTGCGTTCATTGGACCTGAAACTCCGGAATCATGGCTCCGAGCATGAAACCTTGGGTGGGTATCGACCAACTTGAGGTGGCGTGGGTCTCCTGGTGCCAACGCTCGAGTTCCAGACGAGTTGCGGCGGAAACCTCCTCCAGCCCGAACAGGTCGAAGATCGCTTGGACGGCATCGGCCGCAGCCAGACTTCCGGTGCCGGCCAGCAGCCCGGAATCCGATGCCCTCCACCTCAGGCCTCTCATCATCGCGCCACGTCCCCAGGCCGAGGCCGTCGAAAGCCAGCCGGCACCAGTTCCCCAACCAGCAACATTGGGCGGTTCGAGCAGCACCTGACCCATGCTCTCCATGCGCCAATGGAGACCCATGTCGGCGGCTGGCAGCCCGGATCGACGAATGATCGACACCATGAAATCGACGGGACTCTTGACTTGCGCCCATCGGCTCTCAGGCCCCCAGAACTCATCGTGGCTGAGGACCGCCCGCACGAGCGCCGACACCTGCATGCCGGAGGCGACAAAAGCACCGGCGAGTGAGTCGACGACCGCATCTGACGGGTCCAGATGAGCGAACCAACGGAATAGCTTTCGAGACATGAATCGGGCGGTCGCCCCTTGCTTCGATCCGGTTGTGAACTCGGCCATGACCTCGCGCTCGCCAGGACTCCGTACCAGTCCATTCCAGTTGGCTGTGATGCCGAACAGCGTCTTCGAAGAGTCATCGTGTTCGGACGACGAATAGACGTAGGTCGAGTCCCACTCCGATCCGGTCCAGCCGATCGTGTTGTGGCCGGTCCAGGCACGGGCCATCGCTATCACGTCGTCCTCGGTGAACTCGCCGACCCCGATGGTGTGCAACTCCATCAGCTCGCGGGCGTAGTTCTCCTGTTCGGATCCAGCGACGTTCGACTGATTGTCGAGATAGACCAACATCGCCGGGTGCACCGACACCAGCCGCAGCAGGTCACCGAAGGCTCCCAGGCCCTTGCGGCGAAACATCGAGATCTGGTCCCACATGGCCGGGATGTCACTCACCTTGTCCTGCCCGCAGGCGAAGTGATCGTGCCAGAACAGCGTCATCTTCTCCTGTAGAGGAGTCGGCGAGGCAACCGCCGGTACGACACCAGGAGCGGTCGTCGGATTCGGGGTCGCTGCCATTCGTGCGAACCACCAGTTGAGCACCTCGCTGTGGGAATCCCATTGGTTCTGCTTGGACACGAATGCCGGCACCCCGACGTCGGGGCCGTCCGGAACACTGTCGGTGGCCCGAAATCCCATGATCGCATCCACGCACTGCTCACGGGTGCGGCCGGTGAGCGCGTTGATCTCCGCCAGGCTTCCACCGAAACCGGCCCGTCGGAGCAGGTGGGAGACATCGGACCGATTCGCAACATCGGTTATTGCCACGTGCACCCCAATCGGTCCGATAGATCAGTACGGATGGACTCCGCTAGATGGTGCTATCGGCTCATGTTTCAGAGCACTTGAACCGCAACTGGGACGGATCAGATACCGGAAACGCCCAGAGCAGACCCGATCACATAGGTCGCGGTTGCTGCGCCGGCGGCCACGAGAACCTGTCGTGTCGCCGTCAGAACGGGTGACCGCTCGGTGAATTTGGCCAGCAGAACGCCGACGATCGCCGCGGCCAAGATCCCGAAAGCCACCGAAGTAATCACTGCTGATGAACCCTCGGCGAAGAACCATGGCGCCAGTGGCACGATCGCTCCCAGAGCGAAGGCGAAGAACGACGACACCGCAATGAGCGTGGGGTTGCCGATGCCATCGGGGTTGACGCCAAGCTCTTCGCGGGCGTGAACCTCCAGGGCAACTTCGGGATCGGACATGACCGCCTCGGCGACCTGGCGAGCATGCTCCGCGTCGATTCCGCGCGCCCTGTAAATCGCGGCGAGTTCACGTTTCTCGGCTTCTGGATCTTCCGCCAGCGAACGTCGCTCGATTTCGAGTTCGCGTTCGATGAGTTCGTTCTGGGCCCGGACGGATATCCACTCCCCCGCCGCCATCGAGATGGCTCCGGCCAACAGGCCACTAATGCCGGCGAGCCTGACGAGTGACCCATCGGTCGACGCTCCGGCGATACCGAGAATGAGAGCAATGTTCGACACCAGGCCGTCGCTCACTCCAAACACCGTGGCGCGCGCCAATCCGCCCTGCACATCTCGATGGCTGTGAACCATCTGGATGCGGTGGTGTTCTTCGCCCGGTCGGGTTGTCATCGCACCAGTGTTCCAGAACCCGACCCGGTTGACTCGCTGGGTCGGAGAGAAAGCGCTCGGGATCGGTCTCCTCGCCAGACATTTGCGCCCTCCGTAGCCCGCGCCAGCGGCCGACGTGCGAGCATCAGTGAATGCCGACCGGTCGATTCGCCCCCAGCCCCACCGGCGACCTCCACATCGGCAATCTTCGCACCGCGTTGGCAGCGTGGCTGTTCGCACGATCGGACGGTTCGAGGTTCCTCTTGAGATTCGAGGACCTCGACCTCTCCACGTCGTCCCGCGATTACGAACATCGTCAGGCCCGCGATCTCTCGCTCATCGGACTCGACTGGGACGACCCACCGGTTCGGCAGTCCGAGCGGTCGGACCTCTACGAAGACGCCATAACCGACCTGTCGAATGCCGGCCTGACCTACCGATGTTGGTGCTCTCGTAGAGAGGTGCGGGAAGCGGCCGTAGCTCCTCACAAACCGCCCGGTACCTATCCCGGAACATGTCGGGATCTGCCGGCGAAGAAGGTTGCCGAAAACGAGGAATCGGGTCGCCCGGCCGCCCTTCGTCTCCGCTGTTTCTCGACCGCAACAGATGTTGTCGACCTTCTTCACGGGAGCGTCAGCGCATCGGTCGACGATTTCGTGCTGCGTCGCAACGACGGCACGCCCGCCTACAACCTGGCGGTCGTGGTCGACGACGCCGACCAGGGCGTGGGCGAGGTCGTGCGGGCCGATGATCTTCTCGACTCCACGCCGCGCCACATTCACTTGCAGTCGGTGCTGAAACTCTCGGTCCCGTCCTACGCCCACGTACCGTTGGTCCTGGCCGACGACGGAAAGAGGCTGGCGAAACGGCACGGCTCCGTAACGTTGCACGACCGATCGGTCCTCGGCGACGGGCCCGAAAGAGTGGTATCCGTGCTTGCCGCCAGTCTCGGAATCGACGTGCCCGAACAACTGGTCAGGCCCAGCGACCTGATCACACGATTCGACCCGGCCGAGCTTTCACTCGATCCGTGGGTGCTCTCAGCCGAGGCAATCGATACCACGTGGTGACCTGAGCCACATCGACGCGCCCGAATCAATCTCCCCCGCAGGTTGTCTGCTCGGATTCGGTCGGTCAAGCTCACCCGGTGCCGAACCCCGCCAGGCTGCTGACGCCCCGATTTCTTCTCATCTGCGTTGCCAGCACCCTCTATTTCATGGGACTCAGCCTGACCCTCTCGGTCCTACCGCTGTTTGTGAAAGAAGACCTCGGAGGGACGTCCACGCAGGTCGGGTTGGCAGTCGGATCGTTCGGAGTGGCCGCCGCGATGGTTCGTCCCGTGGCCGGTTCGATCGGCGACCGACGAGGACGCCGAACCCTCATCATGGGCGGGGCCATCATCGCCGGACTCGCCACAGCCGCCCTGTCGTTGGCGAACTCGATCCCGGCGGTGATCGCGATACGAATGGTCGCCGGACTCGGCGAAGCCGGAATCTTCGTCGGAGCGGCCACCGCCATTCAGGACCTCTCCCCCGACGACCGGCGCGGCGAGGCTGCCTCGTACTTCTCGTTGACCATCTACGGAGCCGTTGCTCTCGGGCCGCCATTGGGAGAGTTGGTCGCCGACCATTGGTCGAGCGACACCACCTGGATACTGGCCGGCGGGCTCGCTCTCGTCGCCGCGCTGGTGGGCTCCACCGCACCCGGCGCCCCCGACGAACCACCGGTCGACGTCGAGCGACGCGGCTTTTTGCATCCGGCGGCGATACGACCGGGGGTGGTGATGTTCCTCGGACTGCTCGGCTACACGAGCTTCCTGGCTTTCGCCGCTCTCCACGCGGCCGATGTCGGTATCAAAAATACGGGCACGGTCTTCACCGTCTTCGCGGTTGTGGTGTTGGTGCTGCGAATTGTCGCGGCCCGTGTGCCCGATCAGCTCGGGCCGGTTCTGACCACCCGAATATCTCTATCGTTCGGCGTTCTGGGACTCCTGTTGTTGTGGGGGTGGCGGGGACCGGTCGGTGTCTACGTTGGCGCGGCCACGATCGCCGTGGCTCAGACATTCTTGTTTCCAGCGTTGTTCGCGCTGGTGGTCGACACTGCTCCTGAAGCCGAACGCAGCCACGCTGTTGGCAGCTTCTCCATGTTCTTCGATCTGGCGTTTGGGGTCGGCGGCCCCGTGATCGGCGTCGTCGCCGATGCCACCGATCGTCCCACCGGGTTCCTTGTTGCGGCCGGGATCGCGGCGGTCGGACTCGTCTCGAGTGGTCGGATAATCGGAGAGGTCGAACCGGTGACAAAGGTGGCCGAGGTCGGGCCCAGGAGCCGAAGGTGAACGACGTGACGGACACACCCGAATGGTTCAACCGGGCGATTACCACAACGCCCGAGCAGCACCGGGTCCTGGTCGACGGAGCCAACATCAACTACCTCACATGGGGACAGAAGGGCCGTCCGGGCATCGTTTTCGTCCATGGCGGGGCGGCCCACGCCAAATGGTGGGATCACATAGCCCCGGCTTTTCTTCCCAACCATCGAATTGCCGCCATCGACATGTCGGGACACGGCGACAGCGACTGGCGCACCTCGTACCCGCTCAAGACCTGGTGTGACGAAGTTGCGGCGGTGATCGCCAATGCCGACTTCGATGGGCCTCCGGTGGTGGTCGGCCACTCCATGGGTGGATTCGTCACCGTTGCCACAGCGGCCACTCACCCCGACATCCTTCTCGGTGGAATCATCATCGATTCGCCCATACAGGTTGAGGACCCCGAGGTGGAAGCGGCACGTGCCGGCGCCCAGTTCAGCAGGCCGAAGACCTACGAGGATCCCGAAGTGGCTTACGGCCGTTTCCGCACTGTGCCCGAGCAGGCTGTCTATCTCCCCTACGTCCGTGATCACATTGCCCGTAGTTCGCTACGCCTCGACCCCACCGATGGCCGGTGGCACTGGAAGTTCGACCCATCCATCTTCGTGCCACGACGCCATGAGGCCGAAGCACTGCTTTCCCAGATTCGTTGCCGGGTCGCGCTGCTGCGCTGTGAGGATGGCCTCGTCACACCCGACATCGGCGACTACATGTACGACAAGCTGGGTCGGGTCGCGCCGGTGATCGAGCTGCCCACGGCCGGGCATCATCCGATGCTCGATGTGCCGCTCATCTTGATCACGGCCATTCGAAGCCTTCTTGCCGACTGGGACCATTCGACCCCGCTCAGCCGTAGGGGGCGATGACCTTCTCACCGAATTCGGCCATCATCTCAGCGGTGTCGCCGAGAAACATGAAGGCCGGAACAATTGCTCGATGCACGCCCCAGGACTCGAGTTCCTCCACCGCGGCGGCCGGATCGTCGCCGAAGATTCCCTTGTGCTGGCCGGTGATCTCGATCGACGACGCATCACGCCCGGCGTCTTCGGCGGTCTGACGGGCCAGTTCGGCCAGTACCGGCAGGTCGCCTCGGGCCGGCCAGAACCCATCGCCGACTCGCCCGGCCCTCTTGGCGGCCGCCTCGCTGTGCCCGCCGATGTGAATCGGCACACGACCGTTGGCAGGCTTCGGGTTGCAGCTGATGTGATCGAAGTCGACGAACTCGCCGTGAAAGCTCACGTCGTCGCCGGACCACAGCGTCCTGATGACCTCCATGTATTCCTCGGTGCGGGGCCCACGGCGTTCCCACGGCACGCCGAGCGCCGCGAATTCCTCCTTGAGCCAGCCGATTCCGATCCCGAGCTCCACTCGGCCACCCGACATCGAATCGAGGGTGGCGACCTCCTTGGCGAACTTGAGCGGATTGTGCTCGGGAAGAAGCGAGATCCCCGTGGCGAGCTTCAGCGTGTCGGTGACCGCCGAAATATGAGCGAGCCAAACGAGGGGATCGGGAATCGGGTTCTCACTTGTTCCGGGCATCTTGCCGTGACGCGAGTACGGATAGGTCGACTCGTATCCCTCGGGGTAGACGATGTGCTCGACGGTCCAGACCGACTCAAACCCGGCGGCCTCGGCTGATCGGCCGAGGAGGGCAGCGCCCTCTCCCGATGTGAACGACATGGCGTTGGCGAATGCGATTCCGAACTTCACTGGACAACTCCTGTTGTGCGGCTGCCACGCATCATGCCGAGTGAGATACGTTCGCGCACATGTTCCAGACTCTTCTAGTCACCAAGGACGACGACGGTCAGCACGTCGCGTTTGCTCAGCTCGATGAATCTGACCTCCCCGATGGCAACGTGACCATCGACGTCGAGTATTCGTCGCTCAACTACAAGGACGGCCTGGCGCTGACCGGTGGGCCGGTGCTGCGCAAGTTTCCGATCGTGCCCGGAATCGACCTGTCAGGCGTCGTGACCGACAGCTCCGATCGTCGTTGGGAGGTGGGAGATCGTGTGGTTCTCAACGGTTGGAGCACCGGCGAGCAGTACTGGGGCGGATACACCCAGCGCAGCCGGGTCAACGGTGATTGGCTGACCCGACTCCCCGACTCGATCGATACCCGTCGCGCCATGGCGATCGGCACTGCCGGCTACACCGCGATGCTGTCCGTGTTAGCCCTCGAAGAACACGGCGTCGCACCGGAAACCGGGCCGGTGGTGGTCACCGGGGCGGCCGGCGGAGTTGGAAGCGTGGCCGTGGCCGTGTTGTCAAAGCTCGGGTTCGAGGTCGTCGCCTCCACCGGCCGACCGGCCGAGGCCGGCTATCTGAAGACGCTCGGGGCCTCTGACGTGATCGATCGAGCCGAACTGTCGGGCGATGTCTCCCCACTCGGGCGGGCCCGATGGGCCGGAGCCATCGACACCGTCGGGTCCAACACACTCGCCAATGTTCTGTCCTCCACCCGCGACAACGGTTGTGTCGCAGCATGTGGTCTGGCCGGAGGCGCCGATCTTCCAGCCTCGGTCCTTCCGTTCATACTTCGCGGAATCACCCTCGCCGGGATCAACTCTGTGACTCAGCCATCACACCGACGAGACCAGGCGTGGGCCCGGCTGGCCACCGATCTCGACATGGACCTGCTCGACTCGATGACCACGGTCGAGCCGTTCGGTCGCCTGCCCGAATTGGCCAGGGAAATCCTGGCTGGAAACATCCGCGGCAGGGTCGTGGTCGACGTCAACTCCGGCGACCCGGCCAAGGGCTGACGTTGGCCGCCTGCCCCTCTTTCGAGACCGAGCGGGGGCCGGATCTCAGGGATCGCTACATCGACCTCCTCATGGGATGTCTCACTCGTGAGTTGTTCATCGATGAGGAGGTTCACGACGTCGACCTGTCGGGCCTTGCCGACGGTTCGGCTCTCGCCAAGGGCCCAGGTGGGGTCGATGCGCTGCGTCAGGAGTTGCGCTCCGAGAACTGGCGACTCGTTCGCCGAGGTGGCGATCCGGCGCTCCGACTCGATGGTAATGACTGGCCGCCGGCCGCTGAGACCATGGTCGGGCGGCTCAGACTGCAGCAGGTGCGTTCCTGTGTCGAGTCTGTTCTGGCCGACGACATACCGGGAGATCTCATCGAGACCGGGGTGTGGCGCGGGGGCGTGACCATCTTGATGCGCGGAATCTTGGAGGCTTGGGCCGACACCGAACGATCGGTCTGGGTGGCCGACAGTTTCCAGGGTCTTCCCGCCCCTGATGTCGATTCCTATCCGGCCGATGCCGGTCACGACCTGTCCAACATCGAGACGCTGGCGGTTTCCGTCGATCAGGTTCGCTCCGCGTTCGGCCGCTACGGACTACTTGATGATCGGGTCAGATTTCTCGAGGGATGGTTCTCCGACACCCTCCCCACCGCGGCGTTGGATCGAATAGCCGTGCTTCGCCTCGACGGAGATCTCTACCAGTCGACAATCGACGCTCTTGACGCCTTGTACCCGAAGGTGAGCGTGGGTGGCTACGTAATCGTCGACGACTACGGGGCATGGGAACCCTGTCGGCGGGCCGTGGACGACTACCGGAGAGCCCACGGGATAGCCGACGAGTTGATCTCCGTCGACTGGACCGGCGTGCACTGGCGTCGATCGGAGAAGCGATGATCTCCACCTACTACGGACTGCTCCGTCGGATCCACGAGTGCCTGCGGCCCGACGTCTACCTCGAGATCGGGGTCCACGAAGGGCACTCCATCGCGTTCGTCGGTCCGGATACTCGCGCCATCGGCATCGACCCCGAACCGAAGGTCGATGAGCTCCCCGACCTGACCACTGTCTTCGCGGTCACCAGCGACGAGTTCTTCGATCGCACCGACATCAACGAAATCCTCGGAGGACCTATCGACCTGGCGTTCGTCGATGGTCTGCATCTTTTCCAGCAGACACTTCGAGACATCGCCAACGTCGAGAGTCACTGCTCCGCCGACGGGGTGATTCTCGTCCACGACTGCCTCCCGATCGACGCCGTGACCTCATCACCGGAGCGAACAACCGTCGTCTGGTCCGGTGACGTCTGGAAGTCAGTGGTGGCGCTCCGTCGCTACCGACCAGATCTCTCCATTCACACCGTGGACGTCGCCCCCACCGGAATGGCGGTGATAACCGGCCTCGACCCCACCAACACGACGATCTTCGACTGCTTCGACGAGATCGTCGAGAGTGTGGTCGACCTCACCTTCGACGACCTGATCCTGCAAGGCACCGCGACAACGTTGGCAACAGTCCCAGCCGAATGGGACGACATACGCGAGCTGCTCACCTCTCGACCCGCCATCTCGTAGAACCAGCAACGGAGAACTCATGTCACCGACACAACGCCTCAGGCTGGACCGATATCCCCGTCTCGAATACCACGCGGAGGTGCCGCTGATCGACGACCCGGTCGACCTCAGACTTCACCGAAAGTGGGAGGTGGCGATTGGTTACCGAATCTTCTCCAAGATGCGTTGGGGGCAGCTAGGCGCCGGCCACATCAGCGCCCGAGATCCCGAGCGCCAGGATCACTTCTGGGTTCTGGCCCATGGCATTCCGTTCGGGGCCGCCACCGTCGACAATCTCGCCCTGGTTGGCCCCGACGCGCGGGTGGTCGAGGGACCATCGACCGAAGGAATCAACTACGCGGCTCACAACATCCATTGGCCGGTGCTCGATGCCCGACCGGATCTGGTGTCGGCGGCCCACACCCATACCCAGTTCGGCACTCCCTGGTCGGCCAACGTCGAGCCGTTCGCTCCGATCAGCCAGGAAGCCTGCGCGTTCGTGTTCGATCAATCGATCTACATGGGAGAGGACCTCGAGGTCGACACGCTCCAAGGGGGCCATGCCATCGCGCAGGCCATGGGCGACACGAGTCTCTGCATCTTGCGCAACCACGGACTGCTCACAGGAGGAATCAGTCCCGCCTCAGCAGTCGGACTCTTCGTCTTGGCTGAACAGATCGCCGAAGTTCACGTCAAGGCAACCAGACCGAAACCGATATCCGAGCAGTCGGCGAGGAGGGTGTCGGCCTCGCTCCGGACGGTCGATCTCGGATGGCGGGCATTCCAGTGGCTGGCTCGGGATCTCGTTCCCGATCCGTCGGTCGTTCTCGGCTGACACCGCCGACGACTGACTGTTAAAACGTATGTTCTGTCGACCACACGAGTCAGGGGATGCGATGCCGCAGACGGTGAGAGGCGTGATCGCCCGTAGTGAGGGAGCACCAGTCACGATCGAGGACATCATCATCCCCGACCCCGGATCCGGCGAGGTTGTCGTCGACATCCAGGCCTGCGGCGTGTGCCACACCGATCTCCACTACCGCGAGGGCGGAATCTCCGACGAGTTTCCATTCCTTCTCGGTCACGAGGCCTCCGGCTTGGTCGAGACGGTTGGCGACGGTGTCGACGAGGTGAAGCCCGGCGACTTCGTGATT
The DNA here is from genome assembly GCA_029263195.1 of Acidimicrobiales bacterium. Classification (GTDB taxonomy): domain Bacteria; phylum Actinomycetota; class Acidimicrobiia; order Acidimicrobiales; family Aldehydirespiratoraceae; genus SZUA-87. The sequence continues at coordinate 12,288 of JAJCXX010000059.1, read as the reverse complement.
CTCAACTGGCGTGCGGTCTGTGGCGAATGCCGGTCGTGCCGTAAGGGCAGACCACAGTTCTGTTTCGACACCCACAACGCCTTGCAGAAGATGACCCTCACTGATGGAACCGAACTGTCGGCGGCTCTGGGCATCGGCGCATTCGCCGACAAGACTCTCGTCGCGGCAGGCCAATGTACGAAGGTTGATCCCACCGCATCGCCAGCCGCGGCCGGTCTGCTGGGCTGCGGTGTAATGGCTGGATTGGGTGCCGCCATCAACACCGGCGAGGTCGGGCGAGGCGACAGCGTGGCCGTGTTCGGCTGCGGTGGCGTAGGCGACGCGGCCATCGCCGGATCGCACCTCGCCGGAGCATCCACGATCATCGCCGTCGATATCGACGACACCAAGCTCGAGTGGGCCCGAGGCTTCGGTGCCACTCACACCGTGAACTCCACTCAGGCGGACCCGGTGGCGGCGATCCGTGAACTCACCGATGGCCACGGTGTCGACGTCGCCATCGAAGCCATCGGTTTGCCCGAGGTCTACCGCCAGTGTTTCGACGCCCGTGACCTGGCCGGCACGGTCGTGCTCGTGGGAGTACCGCGCCCCGATATGTCGATCGAGCTTCCGTTCCTCGACGTGTTCGGCCGCGGCGGGTCTCTCAAATCGAGCTGGTACGGAGATTGCCTACCCGCCCGCGACTTTCCGATGCTGATCGATCTCTACCAGCAGGGCCGTCTCGACCTCGACGGATTCGTGTCGGAGACGATCGATCTCAACGGGGTCGAGGAGGCGTTTCACAAGATGGAACGCGGAGAAGTGCTGCGATCGGTTGTCGTCTTCTAACCCTGGAGAAGGACTTGAGTTCCAACAACTTCAACTCATCGGTCGATCCCGTTGCCCGCCGGACCGCTGGTGCACTGAAGTGGACCAGGTACGACGCCGACGTGCTGCCGGCCTGGATCGCCGAGACCGACTTCTCTCCCCCCATGGAGGTACTCGAGGCAATTCGATCAGTGGCCGATACCGAACTCGTCGGGTACACCGGCCCGGAGAACCGATTGATCAGAGCCTGCGTCAACTGGATGCGCAAGCGCCACGACTGGATCATCGACCCCGACCTGGTGATACCCCTAACCGATGTGATGCAGGGCGTGGAGGCAGCGGTCACCGCGTTCAGCCGGTCCGGCGATGCTGTGGTCGTGACCACTCCTGTGTACCACCCCTTCTTCGAGGTCTCGCCCAGTGCCGGACGACGACAGATCGAATGGCGTCTGCGCCGAGACGACCACGGCTGGCATTTCGATGTCGACGATCTCGAACGGGTCCTGCAATCGAACACCGACGCCAGCGTCCTCTTGTTGAGCCATCCCCACAACCCGACCGGCCGGGTGATGGACGCCGCGACGATGGCCGACGTCGTCGCCACGGCGGCCGCCCACGATGTGATGATCGTCTCCGACGAGATCCACGGTGATCTCACCTATCCCGGCCCCGAGTTCCGGTCGATGCTCTCGGTGGAGGGAGCCGCCGACCGGGTCGTGGTGTCGACATCGGCGGCAAAGACGTTTGCCATATCCGGCTTGAGGGCCAGCGTCCTGGTGTTCGGATCCCACGACGTCATGGGTCACCTGAAGTCCGCTCATCCTCGAATGCTTCTCGGCCATCCCGGACGTCCCGGGGCCGACGCAACCACAGCAGCTTGGGAACACGGCTCCCCGTGGGCCGATGGACTTCTCGAACATCTTGGCGCCATGCGCACCAAGCTGATCGATCGCTTGGCGCGACAGGCCCCAGCAGTGCGGTTCCATCCACCCGAGGCGACATTTCTGGCGTGGCTCGATCTCGAGGCATGCGGGTTGGGCGAATCACCCGCCGAGCACCTGGTGGATGTGGCGCGAGTTGCGGTCCAGGAGGGGTCCGTGTTCGGCACCGGAAGTCGGCACCATGTTCGACTCAATTTCGGTACCTCCGAGGCATTGCTCGACGAGATCCTCGATCGTCTCATTCCCCACCTGCAGAGCTGACCTTCACTCAAATGTGCAGCTGGGTCCCTTCGACCCGCACCCGACGACCGATCAGATCCTCGACGATCGCCGCCGCGGCCAGGTCGTCGTCTTCCACGGTGGCGACTGCTCTGGCACCGTCGTCGAGATCGATGATCGCGCTCACCCGAGCCGGGTCGCGCCCCTCGGGGACGACCGTGTATGTAGCAACCGTGCCGGCGCCATCCGGGGTCTCGTTGAGCGGCGCCTCGGCGGTCGCCGCCGCGGCCTCAGCGACAAGGTCGGCAATCATCGCGGCCCGCGCCGGTGGGCTGGTGCTCCACACTCCCAAGGCCGGTTTCGTGAGCAGGCCGCTCACCGTCGTGACCATCCCATAGCTGCCCGGATCGGCCCGAAGTGAGCCGACCATCGCGGCGGTTGCCTGAAAGACGAAGTTGTTGAAAGGTCCACCGGCGAAGCTCATCCCGCCGGTCACGGTCGGCACCCGCTCGTGACCCACCCCAAGTTCACTTTGTTGGACCCTGACCGCTGAGGGAAAGCAGCTGTACAACTCGAGATGCTCGATCTCGTCGACGGCTCGACCGATGTGTCTGGCGGCGGCCTCACCCAACACCCTCATGGCGGCCCACCGATCGAGATCACGTCGTCGCGACAACGACAGCGAAAAGCTCGAATCGACCCCGACATGGGGGAAGACCCACCGATCTTTCGGGATTCCACATGCTGTCGCCACTTCGACGGAGCACAGCAACAACGCGGCCGACTGGTCGACCGACCATTGGCTGGCATGCCACCTGTTGTAGGGAAACGCGAGAACGCGGTTGCCGGAGCCGGAGGCGCGGATCTCCGAAGGGTCGAGTGGTTGCGGAAAGGCGGCCAACGGGTTGGTTCGGGCCACCTCGTTGAAGCCATGCCAAAGACCGTCGATGTCGACGAGGTGCTCCTCCAGCGACCAGCCATGCCTGGCCCGCCTGGCATTGTCGATCATGGCGTACTGCTGAACCGGTGAGACCACTCCAGCCTCGATCTCGGGGCGGGCCATGAGTTCGCCGGAAGGGATCAACACCTCGTCCGGCTCAGCCGAGTCGAGGGCAGGACCAAGAAGAGCGATCCCGGCGCGTCGGCAGACGTCGGCGCGATGCCTCGCTTCACCGCCGCAGATGATCGCAGCTTCAACTCTTCCGGTCGCGATCGCCTTGATGGCTCGGTTGACGAGGGTCTGCTGGGGAATACCCACCGCGGCAGCGACAGTGTGGGCGTCGACCCTCAGCTCCGTGGCGACTCCGCGTCCGACGTCGGCTATGCCGGCAAAGCCTCGGGTCGCTCCGATCCAGCCAATTCGCGGTTGCAGGGCCCGGGATCCGCCATCGACAACCGCTCGTCGGGCCGCCTCGATGATCATGGCCGAGTCGTCGAGTCCGGCACCCGGTTCATCGAGTTGTTGCGAGACGGTTCCGACCCCAACCAGCACCGGCGTGGCCGGTTCGATCCCCATCAGAGGCTGATGCTCGTGAGATCGTCGCCGATCACGATCTCACCGTCGAAGTGTGCGGCCGCGATGGCCTTCCATTCCGGATACTGCTCGGGCGCTGCGCCGGGAACCATATGGGTCATGACCAGCGTCTTCACCCCATTCCGAGATGCCGTCCTAGCAGCCTGCTCGACCGATGAGTGATAGTCGAGAATGTCCTGCAGACGCTGACTGGGTATGAGCCTCACCAAGTCGTCCCTGATGACAGTCTGGACGTAGACATCTGCATCCGAGCACAGCTCATCGAGACCATCACACGGAATCGTGTCGCCGGCCAACGCAACAATGCCTTCGGCGTTCTCGACCCGAAATCCGATCGAGGGCTCGGCTGGGGAGTGAACGGTTTGGTGGACGGACACGGAGAACGAGCCAACCTGGATGACATCGCCCGGCCCGACCTCGACCACTGCCACCGATGGCTCCCACGTGAGATCCTCGTGGTGAGCAATGCGGTAGCCGATGTCGGGAGCGAACGCCTCGAGGGTTCGACGCACGAACTCCTCGATGCCGGGAGGCCCCCAGACACGAAGGGTCTCCGGCGTGGGCGACATTACCCAGTGTGTCGTGATCACATCGCTGAGGTCGGTGAGATGGTCACTGTGGAGGTGAGTGATCAGCACCCCGGAGAGCATCGTCGGCACGCTCCCGGCGCCGGCGAGCCTCATCACACACGCTCGGCCCGCGTCGACCAGGAGTTGAGATGAGCCGTCCCGAACGAGAGTGGCCGGTCCGCCCCGGCTGGGGTCTGGAATCGGGCTTCCGGTGCCGAGCAGGACGATCTCCATCTCAGTCCGTTTCCATGTCCGACTCGACGCTCGCCTTGTCGAGCACACGCTCCATCATCATGCGGGCGACCATCGGACCGGCGTTCTGATTCTGTCCGGTGACCAGATCGCCGTCGGAGACCACGTGGTTGGCAAAGATGTCGCGCCGCCGAGTGGCCGACTCGAACACGGCGCCGGCCCGGCGAAGCTCGGTTTCGGGGTGCTGTGGCGTGGAGGAGATACCCAGCTCTCGGACCTGCTTGTCGGTCACGGCGGTGACTCGACGACCCCTCACCAGCAATTCCCCATCGGCGGAACGCGCCTTGAGGAGCCCCAGCGGGCCATGGCAGACCCCGCCCAGGACCACGCCGTTGGCCGCCGCCTCCGTGACCTGATCGGCTACGTCGTCAGATGTACCCAGATCGAACGCTGCTCCCCAACCACCGGCGAAGAACACGATGTCGTAGCCGGTCACGTCGACATCCCCGATCGCCAACGAGTTCGTGATCTTGTCGTTGGCTTCCTGATCGCCGAGGAACCGGTCATCGTGGGAGCTACGAATCACCGGCTTGAAGCTCAGCGGGTCGAACGGGATGTTGCCTCCGAGAGGAGAGGCAATGTCGACTTCCATTCCGGCATCCAAGAACACGTAATAGGGGGCGGTCAGTTCCGATCCGAACACTCCCGTGGCCTTACCGCCGTCGAGGGTCGAGTGATTGGTGGCGACAACCAGAGCCCGACGGCCCGACAGGTCGAGTGCAGACGCCTCCGGGTCATCGGGGTGCAACCCGAATCGCTGCACGAGCCGTCGCAGTGCCCGGACGGGAGGAGGAGGCGACACCACCTTCGGTCTCGTTGACTCCGGGCGACTTTCATAAGGCCAAGGAGCATTTCGTGCCGGAACCATTGCGCTTCGGATCCGACCGAGTTCGGACTCCATGTGGGTGCGCACCGATTCGGCCTCAGGGTCGCTGCAACGATTGAGAGCTTCGGTGGGGTCGGCGGTCAGATCGTAGAGCTCCCACTGGTCGGGGATCGGTTCGGATCGGTACACGACTCCCGACGAAGTACGGGCCGACAGTGTCCGTTCGCCCGGATCGGTCCAGGTGCTCGGGTCGTCGAACGTGCGAGCCAGCTTCCACGTGTGTCCGTTGGGCTCGATCGAAGTCGGGACCACAGCCACCACCGCCTCGACATTGGTGGCGGCGTGGGGCAACACCTTGATCTGCAGAGGAAGTAGGGCCTCGGTGCGACCACGGTTCCGCAGAATCGGAGTGGCGCTACCGTCTCCCTCGAGCATGTTGTCGCGGGTGATGATGTAGATCGGCTCCGGCGTGACGGCCGCGCCAGGACTGTTCACCACCGTGCTCAAGTCGCGGCCCGGCAACGGATGCACCTCCGTGTGGGTCTCGGACAGCTCCTCGGCCAGGAGATTCACGTCGGCGCCCGCGAATCCGAGGAGGGTGGGCAACAGGTCTATGTGGCTGGTGGGTAGGTCATCGACGGCAGCCGACCGGGACGCCCTCGGGCCGATCCGGGCGATTCGAAGCGGCACCCTGGTCGACTCGTCGTAGACTTGGTACCACTTCTGGTGCAGCCCGCCGTGGGATCCAAGCATGTCGCCGTGGTCGGAACTCAGAACGACGACCGCCTCTTCGCTTCCGGACTCGGTAACGGCTCGGCGGACTCGGTCGATCGGACCGTCGACATCGTGGTGAAGGCGGTAGTAGAGCTTGCGATAGTCGTCGAGGTTCTTCTCGTAGGCACGCCGAATCAGAGGGGCCGGCCCGTAGCCGCTGTAGTAGGCGTCGCGGTAGGCGATCTGAGTGGCCGGCTTGGTGCTGAGATCTTCGAGATCGGTGGGCGCGGGCGCAATGTAGGGAGGTGAAGACAACGACGGTGTGAACGGCATGCCCTTGCGGACGAACACGGGCCACAAGACGATGTCGTGAGGATTCACGAACGAGCAGATCAGCAAGAATGGTCGCTGGGCATCGGCGTCACCGGCGGCTCGGCGTTGGTAGCGGTCGCTCAACCAGGACACCACACGATCGGCTATCAACGGGTCGCGGACGAACCCAGCGTTGGCGAGACGGGCGCCGTGGGGCTCGGGTCCCACCCAACCACTGAATCCGAACTCGTCGAGCGGGTCGGCCTCGAGGTAGGTCTCGACCGCAGACGGGATCACCGTGCCGTCGTTGGTGTTGGTGGCGAGCGGGCGACCTTCGACCATGATGTCGGCGTGGCTCACGTGCCACTTGCCGTCGTAGTGGGTGTCGTACCCAGCGGCACGGAACCAGTCACCCATGGTGGGCACCTCACCGGGACGCAGCCATCTCATTCGAGTGTCGGAGGCGGTCTTGCCGAGTCCGTCGGTCTGGCTGACTCCGTGGACATCGGGGTACTGGCCCGTGAGTAGGCACGGTCGGCTGGGCACACACGCCAGCGATGCCACGTAGTGGCGGCGGAAGTCGACCCCGTTGTCGAGGAACCACTTTCGACCTCCGAGTGCGTTGTCGCGCCACGCCGCGATCTCTGGGGACTCGTAGGGCGGAGCGGCTCGCTCCTCATCGGTGAGAATGACGATGATGTCCGGGCGAGAGATGGAGGATTCTGCGGTCATGGTGCCCTTCGGCTCAGCGGGACTCAGCGACATCGGCCAGGGCTTCGAGCATTTCGGAGTTGGCGGCGGCCAGACGACGAACGATGGCCTTGGCGGCGAGTCTCGCCGGAGACGATCGGGTCGGTATCACGTTGGCGGTGAGAGACACCATCGTCGCGTCGCCGTCACGAGTCAGATCCCATGTGTTCTCCACCAAATCGAGCACCGGCGGAAGGCCGTCGATGCTGTAGGAGAGTGTCGAATCGACATCCCAAACGAGCACGGTCTCGACCAGCGTTGTTCGCCCGACCTGGATTCTCCGACGGGCTCCGACCCCCTCGGTCTTCGACGACAGAAAGCTGCTGTGGTCGACCGATGGTGCCCACTCACATATTCGGTCGAACGCCGAGAGCACCTCCCACACCGACGCAGGCGCGGCGCTGATTCGGCGGGACTGGGATGTCGTGGTCATGACGATTCCGGGCGGGGCCCGGAGGACGGGACTATCGGAGAAGTCTCTTTCATCGGTGTCCGGGAGCCATGTAGAACCAGACCGGAAACGGCCCATCGGCGTCCTGGATTGCCTTGCGAGCAGCCATCACCGTGCGACCCGCTTCGGTCTCCTCATAGAACCAGACCTCGGCGGCCCGACCCCCCGCCGGCGGCCCACTGACGAGTTGCAGAGCCGCCTCCTCGTAGTAGGTGCGGATGTCGTGGACCAACTCGATGGTGTTGCCTCCGGGCAGATCAATCGATGCCCAGTCGGCACCGTCGGCGATCTGTTGGAGAAGACCGAGAGCTCCCGGCACTCCGTCAGCGTCGACGGCACGACCGACCGAGCTGACTCCCCGCCGCTCCAACTCGCGGTCGTAGGCACGACGAATGCCGTTGGCTTCATCCACGCAGGCCGGAACCAACGGATCGAACCTCGGCGGCATGGCACACGCCAGCGCCCCCGAGGACTCCTCGATCACCACGGGATGGTCGAGGAGCACCGGACCCGACTCAGCTTCCAGCAATGCGAACGCCCGGGCCAGCACGTCGTGCTGGAACTCGGGATCCGCGGGGCGACCCAACGGACGGCCGAGTGGAAACTCGCAGTAGAGCGCTCTGGGCGGATGCATCTTCTCGGCCACCTCGCGAACGGAAGCAAGCACGATCGTGGCGAGACCGGCGCTTTCGAATACATGGGCGAGCGTACTCACGGTACGCGTGCAGAGAGGTCAAACGGGGGCGAAGATGACGACGTCGACCCCGTCGGCCTTGAGCTCCTCGGCCGCCGCCGGTCCCGAGTCGAGGCGAATGGTCGACACGTCATCGGGTTGGTTTCCAGCGAAGGAGATGTGGCTGGAGGCGACACTTCCGATCGTGGCATCTTCCTCGAGTTCGAGAAGGCGGTCGATCGGATAGACGACGTTGAGATCGATCGAGAATCCAGAACGATCGAAGTTCGGGCTCCAGTGGCCCATCATCAGATCCCGAGCATCCGTCGGGAACGCTCGGTAGCTGGTGTCACCCTGTGCGAAACCGTCCTCGCCCGCCCGGTGAAGAGCGGCCGACGTCACGATGGCCACTCTCGCCTCCGAAATTGGCGGAGGTACGGTCCATGGAGTGTCCGGGAACTCGGGAGCCGGAAGCATGGCCGCATAGTCGCGCATCGCCTGATCACCGGACATGAACACCCTCGTTTCTGGACCTCGGGCAAGCTACATCTGGCATGTGCGGGGACACAACTGCTGCTCGCTGTGCCCTGACCGACGATCAACGCCTACCATCTGGACGACTCGGCCGCTCGAATCGGCCATCGGATCGATCCCGATCAACCAAGCCGGCCAACCAGGCCGACCGACCAAGAGGTGAACAATGAAAAATAACGTGGGCCTGTTCGTGAACAAGCGGGCGCTGCTCAACCCTCAGATGGAGGCATTGGTCGACATCGGATCCGGTAGTCGCCTCACCTATACCGAACTCAACGATCGCACCAACCGGGTCGCCAACGGTCTCGTCGACATCGGTGTGTCCAAGGGCGACCGAGTGGCGACGTTGCTCATGAACGGAGTCGAATTCGTCGAGTCGTTCTTCGGTGCGGCGAAGGTCGGGGGCGTCCTCGTCGCTCTCAACTGGCGCCTGGTCGCCGACGAACTGTCGTTCATCCTCACCGACAGCGGAGCCCAGACCCTCCTGTTCGATTCGGCATTCACCGAGGTCGTGCAGGAACTCCATTCAAGAGGTAGCGACGGAACCCAGGTGACCAACTGGGTGCACGTCGGCGACGTGTCGACCCGACCTGATTTTGCTGTCGGCTACGACGATCTCGTCAGTCGGGCTTCGGCCGACGAACCGGAGTGTGCCGCATCAGGCGACGACCTCCTGTTCGTCATGTACACCTCTGGAACCACTGGCCTGCCCAAGGGCGTGATGCACACGCACGACAGCGCCATCTGGTCCGTGCTGACCGCGAACGCCACGGCCGACACCCGCTACGGCGACCGCTATCTCATAAGCCTGCCGATGTTCCACGTCGGTGCGCTCAACCCGCTGCTCAGCATCTTCCACAAGGGCGGCACCGCGGTGATCATGAGCGAGTTCGACCCGGTGAAGATATGGGAGATCTTCCGCGACGAGAAGATCAGCGTCACGCTCGCCGTTCCGGCCATGCTCAATTTCATGCTGCTCACATTCGACAAGGAGGCCCACGACATCTCGAGCCTGCGCTGGGTCATGAGCGGTGCGGCGCCCGTGCCGGTCAGCCTCATCGAGACCTATGCGGCGATGGGCGTGGAGATCCATCAGGTGTACGGACTCACCGAGACCTGTGGTCCCGCCTGTCTCATCTCGCCCGACGACGCGATCAGCCACGCCGGATCCACCGGCAAGGCGTTCTTCCACACCGACGTGAAGATCGTCGACGACGACGGCAACGAGGCCGGCGCCGGCGAGAGCGGCGAAGTACTCATTCGTGGCCCCCACATCATGACCGGTTACTGGAACCGTCCGGAGGCCACAGCCGATGCATTCGCCGACGGCTGGCTGAAGAGCGGCGACATCGCAGTGATGGACGCTGGCGGATTCGTCTACATCCAGGACCGCGTGAAGGACATGATCATCTCGGGCGGCGAGAACATCTACCCAGCCGAGATCGAGAACGTGATCCACGGACTGGAAGGTGTGGCCGACGTTGCGGTGATCGGTCGCCCTTCGGAGAAGTGGGGCGAGACTCCGTTGGCCTTGGTGGTCAAGCAGGATTCCGAACTGACCGCACAGGACATCATCGAGTGGTGCGACGGGAAGCTCGCCCGGTTCAAGCAGCCCAAGGACGTCGAGTTCATCGACACAATCCCCCGAAACCCGACCGGCAAGGTCCTCAAGCGCATCCTGCGCGACGAGTACGCCACCGAGAAGTAGCCCCCGCGGCGCGACTCAATCGCTGCGACTCGACAACCAAGCGCCCGCCAGCACGATCATCGTGCCGACGATCGCCGTCCACTTGATCGTCTCGTCACGAAACACCACACCCAGCGATATCGAGACCGCCGGCATCACGTAGGTGATGATCGATGTTCTGACCGGACCGACTCGTCCCGTGAGCGACGCTGCCAGCACGAATGCGAGACCCGTTCCGCCTGCCCCGAGTACGAAACAGGCGAGCAACGGGCCCCATTCGAAATGCGACGACGGAATACCGGCCAATCCGTACGGCACCGACATGAGGGTGGCGAAGGCGAGGGCCCTCGAGATCACCGGCATCGAGCCGTATTTGTGTTGCAAGGGGCCGGCAATGTTGACAGCCACTCCATATGAGCCCACCGCAACCACCACGAGGAGAACACCGACCGCATTGGTGCCGGCACCGGTCGACTCCGGTATCCCGATCAGCAGGATCCCGGCCATCCCGACCGTCACCCCCACGAATCGTCGAGGACCGGTCGTTACCGAGAAAAACGCCCAGGAAATCAGCACCGTCATCAACGGCATGGCGCTGTTGAGCATTCCGGCCATCGATGAATCGATCCATTGCTCAGCTATCGGAAACAGGGTGAGGGGGAACGCCATCCACGTGAACCCGAGCAGTGCCAGGCGGGGCAAATCAGAACGATCGACCGGCTGACGCGAGGCCGGCAACACCACGAGTGTGGCTGCACCGATGCCCACTCGTAGAAGAGTCACGACTCCAGGAGCGAACGCGTCGAGCCCGATCGCCATGAGCAGGAACGAAGAGCCCCAAATGCCGGCTACGGAGACCAACAGGGCCCAATCGGCCGACGACATCGGGTCCTCGCCGATCACTGCTTGGTTCGTCGCTCCCTCCATCGAGCGGACGATACATCGCCCGCTCGATATCGGACCAGAATTCGCTCGACTACCCTCACGAAATCGGCCTGCCCGGTCGAGATTTCAAGGCAGACTGTGGAATGGACAGCGGCGCACGGTCGAATATCGGGACGAGGCCGGTCAGCCGACTTGTCCACGTCGGGCTCTTCTCGATTGCGGCCTCGATAGGCATGGTGTTCGCACTGTTGGCCGAAATTCAGGACGCCCACCATCTGTCGGGTACCGACCTCGGCGTCATAGCGGCGGTCTCGTTCTTCGCCGGGGTTGCCTCCCAGACACTTCTCGCGCCGCTCGCCGATCGAGGCCATGCCCGCCACCTGATGATCGCCGCGGTGGCCGCCGCCGCGATCGGAGCGCTCGGTTTCGCGTTGTCGTCGTCGGCCTGGCAGTTCATCGCGGCCCGAGCGCTGTCGGGTGCCGCGTTCGGTGCCTACGCTCCGGCGGCGCGCGCGGTAGTGAGTGCGGCCGATCCCACGCGGGCCGGCGCCCGACTCGGCGGCTTGGCCGGCTTGGAGACCGCCGGATTCATTCTCGGACCCGGACTGGCCGCGGGCGTGGTCGAGATAGCTGGAGTCGATGCACCGTTCCTCATCATTTCGGTCATCCTGGTGCTCCTCGTCATGCCGATCTCCCGCATCGACATCCACGAGGCCCAGCCGGACACGGCCCCGACGAGTCGCTGGTCGGGAGTGTCGGCAATTCTTCGACGCCGCAGGGCCAGGTCCGCAATCATTCTCTCGGCTGCTCTGATTCTGCCGGCCGGAATGTACGAGGCCATCTTCGCCCGCTTCATGACCGACATCGGAGCCGAAACCTGGTTCATCGGTCTCAGCCTCAGCCTCTACGGAATCCCCTTCGCTCTCACTGCCCCCATCGCCGGAAGAATGGTCGACCGAATCGGTCCCCTCCGCGTGGTCCCCGTTTCGGTTCTGTTCATCGTGCCTCTCACCGCCATCTACGGACAGTTGACGACCCCCGGTTTGGTCATGATGTTGGCCAGCATCGAAGCCGTGGCCAATGGAGCCGCCCTGCCGGCCACCCAGGCCATGATGGCTGCGTGCACCACCGACG
>JAJCXX010000058.1 GCA_029263195.1 Acidimicrobiales bacterium | reverse complement strand
GGATTCGAGGGTCAGCTCTCGGCGGGTGCGTTCCTCGACGACGTAGCCGATCAACACGACGTGACCCTCGAGCTCATCGGAATGTGTTCGCTGTTCTTCATGAACCAAGCCGAGTCCGACAGCCTCTACCCCGCAGAGGTGGCGCCGGCGGCCCGACAGCAGTTGTGTGTAACCGAGGGATCCAACGGGGTCACGATCCACGAAGGCACTACGGCGACTCGCTACGACCCCCCGGTCGTGGAGGTGGTCGACCCGACTGGGGCAGGCGACGCATTTGCCGGCGGCTACCTGGCCGGCGTCATCACGGGAGCGGACCCGATCGAGTCGGGAAACGCCGCCGCGGCGTGCGCCCTCAGCGGCCCCGGATCTTCGGCTCTCATCAACGCCGTCAGTCCCAGAGTCGAGCAACGGGTTCGCGTCGACGAGCAACAGATTCGACGAGTGGCGACAATGCTCGCCGACAAGGCCACCGCCTCGACACTCGACTTCTGTGGCTTCCCGTTTCCCGACGAAGGGATCCCCTGGGCGTTGGACTGCCTCGCCGTGGCCACCATCCATGAGTATGGGTTCTGGTACTCCGATGACGACGGCTGGACCGAATCCATGTACGCCCTCGGCAACGGTCAACGTTTCAAAGGGTCGGATTTCATATGGCAGGCCTTCACCCGCGCCGCCACCGAGGATCCGACCATCCTGGAACCGCAGCGACTCGCCAACGAATTGGATCTGTTCGACCGCATCTGTGCCGCCGATGACGGTACCTGCCCGGTCCCCCAACTCGACTCCCACCGGCAGCTCCAGCAGGCCTACGGCGAAGCCCTGATCGAAGCCGGACACGGCGGTTTCAGCGACCTCCTCACCCACATCACGAGCCAGGACCGGCCCGGCCGCGCCCTGCTCGACCGGCTCACCCGACTACCGGGCTACGCGGAAGACCCGATGGCCAAGAAGGCCAATCTCCTGCTCATCATTCTGGCCAACCGCCCTGAACGATTCATCGACTTGCGCGACCCCGAAGTCGTCACCCCGATTGTCGACTACCACCTCATGCGCAGTTGCCTCCGCACCGGCTGTGTCACCATCCTCGATCCCGAACTACAGGCCCGTGTCGAGAACCGCAGATGGGTCGACGAGCTCGAGGAAGACCTCATTCGCAAGGCTGCGTTCGATGCCATCAACCTCCTCGTCGAACACTCCGGGCTGAGCCAAGCCGCTGTCGACGGGTTCTTCTTCACCAACGCCAGATCGACGTGTGTGGAAGCCACCGAACCCACCTGCGAGACGTGCCGCGCCGAGGCCGCCTGCGCCAAACGCACGTCGCTCTTCCAGCCGGTCCTTCGAACGACGGCCTATTAGGCGATCCCTGGACCACTTCGATCACGGCACGGTCCCCCTCCTGACGGCGTCGGTCTGGGTCGCGGTACTACGGTGGCCCCATGGCTGTCCAGCTTGGCGTGCAGGAGTCGGCGACCGAGCGATGGGGCCTCGGTCGAAGTCTCACCGTCGCCGGTGTCGCCGTGATCGCGCTCTTCATGTCCGCGGTTGGGGGATTGTTCTGGTGGGAGTTGGAAGGAACCTGGAACTCCACTCCAGTCTCAAGGATTAGCGAGGTTGGCGAAGATCTCAAGCACGCGCTCAGTGTGCAGTGTCACACCGGTGAAATACGAGCGTCAGCGATGGAGTCCGATGCGATGATTGTGGTGTCGGCTGAGATCAGCGGCGGCGAGAGGACGGAAGATTGTGCTGGCGGCGTTCTTGTGAGGTTGAGTGAGCCGATCGGCGATCGTCTGGTGATCGACTGGGCCACCGGCAAAGCGGTCCCGACGTCTGACTAGGCTGAATGAGGCGTCAGCGAATGAGAGCAAGAGCCGCTTCAGAAACCTCGCTCCCAGGCATCCCGCGACACTTGGATCTGTTCTGGTTCGGGGTCGCCGCCCTGTGTCGCTGTTGTGTATGTGTACGGTCGAGCGAGATAGTCGCGGGATTCTTTGTTGGCGAGTGGCTGTCGGTGAAGACAAGCTCGAGGTGCTTGTCACCGAGCTTGACGCTGAGAGCTCTGTGTCGTCGAATTCGTTGTGTGGTTGAGCACCAGTTCGACGGCATCGCTTCGACCATGGCATCGGGCTGGAACAATGATGTCTCTCCGGTGCACATCAACTGATTCTCGAGGCGGACCAAGACTCTGAGCGATCCCGACCCCAACCGCAGCATGTCGGAGGTGACCGACGTCGACGCGTTCAACGAGCTTTACGCGGCGACGTTCACCCGGGTCCTGGCCTACTGTCGGCGTCGTTGCCATCACTCCAGCGACGCCGACGACGCCGTGGCCGAGACCTACCTCGTTGCGTGGCAGAAACTCGATCGGGCCCGCAATGCTGACTCGACGATCGCGTGGCTGTACGCCGTCGCCTATCGGGTGCTGTCCAACCAGAGGCGTAGCTCCAGTCGCGGCGAACGGCTGCGAACAAGACTGCGTGACCAGCCACGCCCCGAGCTGAGAACAGACCCCGCCGAGACCGTCGCAGCTGATTCCGAGGTGGCTCTCGCATTCGAAGCTTTGGGTCAGTTGAGTAGCCGTGAACAGGAGCTGATCCGGCTCGCAGCGTTCGAAGAACTGTCATACGCCGAGATTGCGACCGTGACCGGAATGCGGATCGGTGCCGTTAGGTCGGGCCTCTACCGAGCCCGAAAACGACTTGAGGAGACTGCCAAGCGCAGAACCGGCCGCGACTCAGAGCCGCCAGCGGACACAAACAAGCAAGGCGGCGGCATACCTGATCCCGACGGAGGTGAAGCGCGATGACCAACCGCGACATCTTCGACATTCTCCGAGACGGCGACCGCGCCGTTCACCACGCCCTGCCCGACGCCAACTCGCCGCTCGCAAGATCGATCCGAGCGACAGTCATGGCCAACACCCACACCGTGGCGACAACGCGCCGCCGCCGCGCTGTGATTGTCGTGGCTGCCGTTCTCACAGCCCTGCTCGCCACCGCAGCCGTATGGGTGGTGAGTAACCGCGACACCAACGTCACCAACCCGTCAGGAATCCTCTGCTACGACGCTCCCGGCCTCGATGCCAACGCGATCCTCGCGCCACGCGACCGCGAAGCCACCACCGACGCCTGCACCAGCCTCTGGCGCGACGAGCTACTGCCTGTCGATATCACTCTCCCCACGAACCACGACCAGCCCCTGGTTGGCTGCGTCACCGCACAAGGAAATCTCGCAGTATTTCCGAGCACCAACCACGGCCTATGTGCGGACCTCGGCCTCGCCGACCTCGTCGACGCCACGGGCCCCGACCCCCGCGTAGAACTCAGCGCTCGGCTCATCGAAGCCATCAACCCGCAAACCTGCCTCACGATCGAAAGAGCCCAGCAAGTGGCGCACGAAGAACTCGACGCCTTGGGCATCAAAGACTGGACCGTCGTCACCCAAGACGAACGCCCCGATCGGCCCTGCGCCACGATCTCCATCGATGCCACCAACAACACCATCCACCTCGTTCCCTTCCCCAGAACTGAGCCCAATTAGGAGAAACGCTGCCCGATGACAAGGCGACTATCGAGCCATCAGTTCGCTCGCCAGACGTTGAGTATGGGGTGGTTGTAGCCGGTCTCGCCGACACGGTTGAGGGGGAACCCTAGATCTTCATATGGCTCGCGTATGTCGAAGTGTGAGCCCTCGAAGGTGGCGATACCGAAGCCACGGAGCTGCTCTGGGGAGAACACATCGAGAGCCGCGGCGAGGGCGCCCTCAGCCATTTCATATGCGCCGGCAAAGTCAGACGCGCAGATGTCCGCCTCACAGAAGGTGCCTATGGTCTGTGCCTCGATCGGCCCGCCGTTGAGGATCAGCATTGCCGGCGTCGTCGGCCCGACCTCGACCGCGTACTCCCTTACCGCTTCGTCATAGGCCTGCCGTGGGCTCAGCCCGGCCAGATCCTGACTGCCGATCCATGCCATAGCGCCCTCGAACGCAGACCAGTGGGGTCGACGGTCCGCCTGAGCGAGTCGGCCGGACACCCCCAGAAACCCTGCCTGCCACAGGCGCAGCCCTGAAGTGCGCCATTCGGCGATGCGTTCGCCCTCGTATGCGGAGATGGCGGCTTCGATTCGTTCGCACTCTGCCTGTTCGACCGCGTCAGGCAGGCAGTTCCCGGTGAGCTCTCGTTCCACGAACCAGGGCTGCCAGTACCCGACGACGATCCCCTGTTCTCGCAATCGGTATTGGCCATCCCACAACTCGAGCAAGTCGCCGATCACATCGAGGATCGCCAGCCGGTTGAACACCTGTGACACGGCATCCGGACTGACCCCCGCAACGTCGTCCCAGGGGATCCCGATGCGTGACGTGACGAAAGCATCGAGGATCTCCGGATCCGCCTCCTCCATTACCGCCTCGAGCTGTTCGGGTCCGATCCCGATCGAGGTCCGGAAGACGTCTCCGGGTCGGATCACGGACGGATCGTCGGTGCAGGAAGGTACCTGTGAGCAGTCCTCACCGTTGACAGCAAAGGTGCCGTCCGCCAACCACTCGATGTTCGACACCTCTCGGCTGACGGTCACCACCCACGGAGGCTTCAGCTCCGTGCCGTCGTAGGTGGTCACCGAACCGTTGCGTTGAGCCGCGAACTCGGCGTCGCCCAGCGAATAGGGGCCATCGCCGAGAGCATCGACAACAGCGAAGTAGAGCTCGGGAAGATCGGCTTCAGGCTGCTGAAGCCGCCACGTACCGTCAGATGTGACGCAGGCCGCGAAGAGGCTCCCATCAGCGAGAAGGTCAGCGTTGCCGACGGGGTCGGCCCCGCTGTCGAGAAACGCCTCAAGGTCGAGCTGGGCCGGCTCCTGACCGGTGCAGTCCCCAGTCTCGTCGAATGCGACGACACACATCGTCTGCACCCCGTTTTCCCCGGGCACGTCCCGATAACGGACTCGGAGACACGATGCGCCCGCCGCGATGGCGGTGATCACGTCGCCTTCAACCGTCATCGGTTCGGCGCCCTCGACGGTGATGACCTCCAGGAGCTCGCCTAGGCCGGCAATCGACCTCGACTCACCGACAGGTACGAACAGGTGAGAGGCAAGCCGTGGCGAAGCAGAGCCCTCGGATGTATCGGACGGCTCAACGATCTGTGGGCTCGTAGGTATCTCAGATGTGTCCGAACCCGCGGGAGCCGACCCGATTGGAGACTCCTTCCCCGCTCCCGACGAGCAGGCAGCCGCGACCAGCGCGACAAGGACCAACCACCACACGCCTCTCATCGCTGCCGGTCGATCGGCTCATGGAAGCGCAGCACAGGTAGGGGCCTGGAGTCACGTTGCCGTTCCACTTCCCCTCACCATCGACACCCCCGGCGGGACCATGAGGCTCTGTTGCGCCATCTCATCGCCCCGCCCGGCCGCCCCGCTTTTCTGACCACTCGCGCTGACGTGTTCAGCCGCACATGTCACAGATGGGCAAGGCGGCGTCTGACGTGGCCGACGAGGACGTGCGGTTGATCGCGTAGATCGGCGTGGGTGTAACGCATGACACACCAGTCGACGTCGGCGAGATCGTTTTGGCGTCGTCGATCGGCTACAAAGCGATCGACCCGGGTGTGGTGGTCGACACCGTCGTACTCAAGGGCCAACTTCGACTCCGGGTAGCAGAGATCGATCAGATACTCCCGACCGCCTGCCTTGGCCGCATACTGCCGGGCGGGAGCGGGGAGCCCGGCAGCCACCAAGATCCTGGCCAACTTGATCTCGGGCCCCGAATCCGATTTCTCTGCGCCGGCCGGGAGCCCCTCAATTGCTTCCTCGAGTTTGACGACACCGTTTCGGCCATGCTGTCCGACCCGCCGCCTCACGGCCCACAACTCGTTGGCCGTGACGAGGCCGGTTGCGATCGCATGGTCGACCAGCCGCTGCACCTCCGAGGGCGGGAAGATGAGGCCTGCATCGCAAAGGGTGCGGGCAACGGTGGTCACGCGCACCCCCATGGACTCGGTGGTGTCTCGGTCGATCAAGTCAACCGACCGGTGGACGATCACTCCCGTCAGGCGCCGATTCCCGGGATAGCTCACCGACAACTCGAGGCCGTCGAAACGGGTGCGCAGGCCCCACAGGCGCAGGGCGCTCCGATGGCTGGCGACAGCCTGAACGCCGGGCGCCAGGATCACACCGACCAGCGCCTGCTCCCAGGTCGTCGGCGCACCCATGAGGCGGACGACACCCGGCCGCGCCGCGTCGAGCACGCCGTTTCGGACCATCGCTGCCTGCTCGTTGCGGGTGACTCCGTCATCTCGTAGTTGTCGGGTTGAAAGGAGGCCGTATTGGCTCGTGGCCGTCCGAACGAGACTCGTCATGTCTCGCACAGCTGCCATCCAAGCATCCAGGTGTGACAGGCAGCCGATACCAAGCGATCTGTGACGCCTCCCGCTGAACACATCAGCGCGACTGGTCAGAAAAGCCGGTTGGGCGGGCAGTATGGGGCAGGCCAGTCTGGCCTCAGGAGGATGGGTGACAAGCAGCAAGCGGCACTCGAAATCGGGCGGGCGGCGACCCACTCGTGACGACGTGGCCGCTCGGGCCGGTGTCTCCTCCGCTGTGGTGTCCTATGTCCTCAACGAGGGGCCCCGACCGGTAGCGGAGGAGACCCGAGAACGCGTGCTCGAGGCCGTTCGTGAGCTCGACTACCTCCCCAACGAGATCGCACGGAGTCTCGCCGGGCAGAGCACTCGCTCGGTCGGGCTGATCACGCCCACCCTCGCCAACCCCGTCTGGGCCGAGGTGACGATGGGGGTGACCGACGTGTTGAGCGAGGCGTCCTATCTGCCGCTGGTGTGCGACGTCGAGGATGTCGCCGATCAGGAAGCGAAATACGCGGCGATGCTCGTCGCCAAGCGGGTCGACGGAGCGGTGCTGGTCCCCACCGCCGACACCGAGGCCACAGTGAGGATTCTTCACAGCGGAGGTGTGTCGGTGGTAGTGGTCGAACAGGAAATCTCCGCCGCACCCTGTGTCGTCGTCGACCCGGAAGCCACTGGTCGAATGGTCACCGACCATCTGCTCTCCCTGGGTCACACCCGCATCGGATTCCTCCGTGAGCACCGCACCAGCCTCGACAGCTGGAGGAGATACGACGGCTACGAAAGCGCATTGACCGCAGCCGGTGTGGCGGTCGATCCGTTGCTGGTCGTCGACGCGCCGGCGAGCGTGGACGGCAGCATCGTCGCCGGGGGCATCGAAGCGGCGCGCGCGCTGCTCGATGCGGATATCCGCCCCACTGCGGTGTTCGCTCACAACGACCTCATGGCAATCGCGGTGATCCACGAGGCTCGGCGCCGCGGGCTACAGGTTCCGAAAGACGTGAGCGTGGTCGGCATCGATGACCTGGAGGTCGGTCGATACATGGACCCTCCGCTCACTACTCTCCCGTTCCCCAAGCGCGAACTCGGACGGGTGGCAGCGCGCAAGCTTCTCGCCTTGATGGAGGGAACAGTGCCAGAACAGCTCACCACCCTGCCGCCGCCTGAACTGATCATCCGCGAGTCCACTGCGAGGCCACCATCATGAGCGACGCCCCCGAGGTGGTACTGCCGATCCGCGCCGAACTCGGCGAGTGTCCGCTGTGGAGCGGACGAGATGCTTGCCTGTACTGGATCGACATCGACTCACGATCGGTGCACCGCTACGACCCCGCGAGCGGCGACAACATCACCCGCGAGCTGCCTGGTCGCCCGGGTTCGATCGCTCTCACCGGCGACCCCGACCGCCTCCTTGTGGCCATGGAACATCAACTGGTGGATTTCGATTGGTCCACCGGCGACACGACGCCCCGGACCCGGCTGGAGCAAGCCGATCGACCCACTCGCCTCAATGACGGCCGGTGCGATCCGGCGGGCCGCTTCTGGGTCGGATCAATGGATGACCCCACCGCCGGTAGGCCGCGTGTGGGGCAGCTGCATCGGGTGGACGCCGACTACACCTCCGCTATCGAGCGGGAGGGAGTGGGCGTGAGCAACAGCCTCGCGTTCAGTCCTGATGGATCGGTGATGTACTGGGCGGACACCACCACTGAACTGGTGTTGGCCTACGACTACGACGTCGAGACGGGCTGTCGCTCGAACGAGCGGGTCTTCCTCGACTTCGCCGATCTGCGCGGCAAACCCGACGGCGCGTGTATCGATGACGCGGGCTGTCTGTGGGTCGCGTGTGTCTACGGGTGGTCGGTGTTGCGGGCCACCCCTGACGGTCGCGTCGATCGCATAATCGAGCTCCCCGTGGAGAAGCCGTCGATGCCTGCCTTCGGGGGCAGGGAGCTCGACACCCTCTATGTCACGTCGATCAGCTCCGGGGGCTCAGCCCCCGCGTCGGCCGGTCAACCCTTGGCCGGTGCGCTACTCGCAGTTACCCCGGGAGTGCGTGGCGTCACAGAGCCGATCTTCGCCGGCTGAGGCCATCGACCGGCGCCCACTCGGGCAGTGGGACTGAAATCAGAGCCGGTTGGCGAGCTTCTCGAGATAGGCCACGCTGACCTCGGCGTCGGAGACGGGGCCCTCGCCGGGAGCAGGGTCCTCGGCCAGCGCACAGTCCTGTTCGAGCACGTACCAGCCGCGATAGTTGTTCGCCTCGAGGTGGTTGATGACGCCGCCGATGTCGACGCCGCCGGCTCCGAGCGGTTTGAACATGCCGTCGATGACCGCCTGGCGGAACGGCAACTCACCGACCCGGACACGCTCGGCCATCAGGTCGTCCACATCCTTGAGGTGCACGTGGTTGACGCGGTCGCCGGCCAGTTTCGCAATGTCGACGGGGTCGCTGCCGCTGAGGTAGAGGTGACCCGTGTCGAGACACAGGCCGACCTCGCAGGATTCGAGCACTCGTTCCACCTGGTTCTGGCGAGCGATCGCCATCCCCCAATGCGGATGGATGGCGGTGGACAGGCCGTGCTCGCCTGCATTGTCCATGACCTTCTCGAGGTTGTTGAGGAACACCTGCCATTCGTCGTCGGACATCTCGATCTCGGTGTCGTAGCCGGCATGGTGGGAGTCGGGGCCGAGGACGACGAGCTCGGAGCCTGTCTTCTCCAGTTGGGAATTGGCGCGCTCGACCGTTGCGAGCTGGTCGTCGATGCCTCGGTCGCGGTAGAGCACGGCCGGCACGAAGCCGCCGATGACTCGGAGGTCATAGCCCTTCACATAGTCGACCAGCTCATCAGGGTCGGTGGGCAGGAATCCGTCGGGACCGAGCTCGGTGGCACTGAGGCCGGTGGACTTCATCTCCGAGAGCACCCGATCGGGGCTCATCAGGTGGCCCCAGCCCGGCGAACCATCTACCCCCCAGGTGATGGGTCCCCCGGCTATGCGTTGCAGCAGATCGCTCATTGACCCTCCGAGTTTCTGGCGCGTAGTCTACGCGTGTAGATCCCGCTGAACAAGCTCCAGAACACCGAAACCAGGAGGAAGTCGTGGACACCATTCGCCTCACGACCGGACAGGCCATCGTACGTTGGCTCGTGAACCAGAAGACCGAGATCGACGGCGCCGAGGTGCCTCTCTTCGCGGGCGCGTTCGGCATCTTCGGTCACGGCAACGTGACCTGCCTGGCCGAGGCGCTGGAGCGGGTGCAAGACGAGCTACCCACCTGGCGAGGCCACAACGAACAGGGCATGGCGCTGTCCGCGGTCGCCTACGCCAAGGCCAAGCGACGCCGCCAGATCATGATCGCCACCTCGTCGGTTGGCCCGGGCAACACCAACATGGTCACCGCCGCCGGTGTCGCCCACGCCAACCGGCTCCCGCTGCTGTTGTTCGCTGGCGACACGTTCCAACACCGCCTGGTCGATCCGGTGCTGCAGCAGATCGAGCGGTTCGACGACCCCACCGTCACCGTCGCCGACACGTTCAAGCCGGTGAGTCGCTACTGGGACCGCATCACCAAGCCGCAACAGATCATCCGATCGCTGCCCCAAGCGCTGGCAGTGATGCTCGATCCGGCCGACTGCGGTCCGGCGTTCTTCGCTCTTCCCCAAGACGTCCAGGCCGAGACGTTTGACTACCCCACCGACTTCTTCGCACCCCGCGTTCACTACATCCGTCGACCGGGCCCCGATGCCCGCGACACCGAAGCAGCGGCAGCCGTTCTGTCGAACGCGCGCAAGCCTCTTATCATCGCCGGTGGCGGTGTGTTCTACTCCGGAGCCGAGGAGGCGCTCGGTGCGTTCGCCGAGCGTCACGGCATCCCCGTGGTGGAGACGATGGCCGGCAAGTCGATCCTCGAACACTCACACCCGTGCCAGACGGGCGCCATCGGGGTGAGCGGGGTCACCTCAGCCAACGTCGTCGCCGAGGACGCCGACGTGATCTTGGCCGTGGGCACTCGACTCCAGGATTTCACCACCGGGTCGTGGGCGCTGTTCAAGAATCCCAACGCCCGCTTCATTTCCATCAACGCCGCTCGTTGGGATGCCACCAAACAGCACGCAACGTCGGTGATCGGCGACGCGCTGCTCGGCCTGCAGCAACTCGGCGCGGCGATCGACGGCTACTCCGCGCCCGACGAATGGCTCGAATTCGCGCAAGAACAGATGAAGGCCTGGAATGATCATCTCGACACCTTCACCGAGCAGAGTGTGACCGACGAGGGCGTTCCGTCCTACGCCCAGCTCATCCAGCGATTCAACGCTATTTGCGACGACGATGACTACCAACTGTCGGCGGCCGGCGGACTACCCGGTGAGTTGCTCGCCGGTTGGCGGAGCAAGAAGGTTGGCACCTTCGATGGGGAGTTCGGCTACTCGTGTATGGGCTATGAGATCTCCGGCGGGCTCGGGGCCAAGATGGCTCGGCCCGACACCGACGTCATCGCGTGGGTCGGTGATGGCTCCTATCTCATGATGAATAGCGACATCTACGCGAGCGTCATGACCGACCACAAGGTGATCTATGTGGTCTGCGACAACGCCGGCTTCGCCGTGATCAACCGTCTCCAAACCTCCCAGGGTGGCGCCGAGTTCAACAACCTGCTCCGCACCACCCGCCACGGCGAGTTCCGCCGGGTCGACTTCGTGAAGCACGCCGAGGCCTTGGGCGCGATCGCCGAGAAGGTTGAGTCACTCGACGACCTTCCTGCCGTCTATGCCCGGGCCAAGGCGGCCGATCGCACATACGTGATCGTGATCGACGTCGCCCAGTATCAATGGGTCGGCGGCGGCACCTGGTGGGAGGTCGGCGTCCCCGAGGTGAGCGAGCGTGACGAGGTCATCGCGGCGCGAGGCGAGTACGAGGCCGAACAAAAGCACCAGCGGGCGGGCCTCTGATCATGGGAGAACTCGACGGGAAGGTGGCGCTGCTCACCGGCGCCGGATCACTGATCGGCGCGGCGATCGGCCGCAAGCTGGTGGACGACGGCGCAAGGGTCGTAATGGGAGGTCGCGACGAAGCACTCGGCGCCGAGGTCTCCGAACCGCTCGGCAAGTCAGCACGGTTCGTGCGCACCGATGTCACCGTCGACGACGATCTCGACGGCATGGTCGGTGCGGCGGTCGAGGAGTTCGGCGGCATCGACTTCGTGATCTCCGGAGCAGCGATCTTCGACTGTGGAATGCTCGAGACCACCCGTGAGCAATGGCGTCGGTCATTCGACATCAACGTGATCGGTGCGGCGATGTTGATCCAGAAGGCGGTGCCCCACATGCGGGCCCGGGGCGGCGGGTCGGTGGTGATCATCGGATCAATCTCGGGAAAGGTGTCTCAGCCGAACCGCATCGTGTACCCCACAACCAAGACGGCACTGCTCGGCCTCACCCGAAACATGTCCCAGGAGCTGGCACCCAGCAACATCCGGGTCAACCATGTGTCGCTCGGCTGGACGTGGAGTCGCAACATCGACCGACGCTACGGCGGCCGCGAACGAGCCGACCTCGTTGCCGCGGAGTTTCAACCGATGGGCCGACTCGCCGATCCCGATGAAGCCGCCGACCCGGTCGTCTATCTCTGCTCCGACCGGTCGTCGTTCATCACCGGCGCCGACCTGGCGGTCGACGGCGGATATGCCGCGGTCGGACCCGAAGCGCTCGGGCAGGCATTCGAGACGATCCCGGTCATTACCTAGCCGACCGGCTGAGGCCGACCGCCGCTCTGCTCAGGCAACCTGATCGATGCGACACCAGCCGTTGGACCGGTCTGACTCGATGATTGCGTCGATCACCCGCTGGACCTCCCAACCCTCCCGAAAGTCGGGCCACGGGGCTTGCCCGTCGGCCGTGAGCCCCTCGATGAGATCTCGCACCTCGATAGCTTTGAGGTCGTTGAATCCGAGTTGATGCCCGGGGGCCGGCACGAAGCTGGCGTAGTCCTGGTGCGCCGGGCCGGCGAGGACCGTGGTGAAGCCATCGCGTCCCACCGGTTGGCCCACCGTGTAGAGCTGAAGTTCGTTGATCCGCTCAAAATCGAACGCAAGCGTGCCCTTCGTACCCCTGACCTCGCAGCCGAGCGCCATCTTGCGACCGGCCGCCACCCAGCTGGCCGCCATCGCGCCCTCGGCTCCGCTCGCGAAGCGAAGCAGACTCGAGACCTCGTCGGCGACCTCGACGCGCATCGCGGTGCCGTCGGCGGCGACCCGTTCGCCGAGCACCGTGTGGCGACGAGCCGAGACCGCCTCCACAGGTCCGACCAGAAAACGCGCCAGCGAAATGATGTGGCTGCCGAGGTCGGCCGTGACGCCATCGCCCGATCGGGGGTCGAATCTCCAGGGGCTGACCAGCGTGTTGGGATCGAGCATGTAGTCCTCGAAGTGCTGGCCGTGGAAGCCAAACACCTCGCCGATCTCTCCACTTTCGATGATCTCCCTCGCCAGCACCGTGATTGGATTCTTCAGATAGTTGAAACCCACCATCGTCTTCACGCCTGCCGCTTCCGCCTCCTCCACGAGCGCCCAGGCCTCGGTCGCCGTCGGCGCCAGTGGCTTCTCGCAATACACATGCTTCCCGGCGACGATGGCGGCTCGAGCCATTTCCACATGAAGGCGGGTGGGAGTGGTGATGTCGACCATGTCGATCTGAGGGTCGGCCGCGAGATTGCGCCAATCGCCGGTACTGCGGACGAATCCGAGCGACGCGGCGGCTGTGCTCGCAAGCTCGGGCGTGGCGTCGGCCAGCACCTCCAGCGTGACCTGCGTCGACGGGTCGAAGATCGCTCGTGCAGCGCGGTAAGCGATTGCATGGGCCCGGCCCATGTAACCACTCCCGATCATGCCGACTCGGAGCTGTGGCGATGTGGTCATGCGTTGCGCGCCTGTCTGCTGCTCGGCAACCTGGGTCGAGCCTCCGGATTGACCGCACCGACTGGCACGCCGCCGCGGAGGGCGTCGACGACCGCTGAGGTGGCTCGACGGGTGAGCTCGGCGATGGCGCGGTGGCTCAACCCGCCGACGTGGGGGGTGAGGAGCACGTTGGGCAAGCCGAGCAGCTCCGAACCAATGGGCGGTTCGGCGGCGAACACGTCGAACCCCGCGGCCGCGATCTGGCCGCCCCGGAGTGCGGCAGTGAGAGCTACTTCGTCGACGATGTGGCCGCGCGACGCGTTGATCAACACCGCCGTCGGCCTCATCATCTCGAATTCCGCCGCACCGATCATCCCTCTGGTCTGGGGGAGAAGGGGCACGTGCAGCGACACGGCGTCGGCTCGCTGCAACAACTCATCGAGCGCCACCAATTCGGTGCCCTCTTGGGGCTCGTCGAGGCCGGGATCGGCCACGAGAATCGTGCAACCGAACCCTTGCAGCCGTCGGATCACGGCCCGTCCGATAGTTCCCGAGCCGACCAGGCCGACTGTCGCCTCGAACAGGTCGCCCGGGTTGAGCGATCCGGCACGGTCCCAGTTCCCGGCCCGCACCGACGCGTCGTGTTCTGGCAGCCTCCGCACAAGGGCGAGGAGGAGTGCGAGAGTGTGGTCGGCCACGGTCTCCTCGTTGGCTCCCGGCGTGGTGACGATCAGCACACCGGCGTCGGTCGCGGCGCCGACGTCGATGGTGTCGACGCCCACCCCGGTACGGGCGATCACCTCGAGTTTCGGTCTGGCGTGAAAGACGTCGACAGTGAACGGATCGGTGCTGGCGATCACGGCCACAGCATCGCCCAGGAGGTCGATGAGATCGTCGACCATTCTGGGTCCGGTCTTCGGCGCGAGCCGTACGGTGAGTCCGGCGTCGGACAATACCGCCCCTGTGTCGGGACCGGTGAGGTCATAGACCGGCCAGGTCACGACGACCTCGCCTCGAAGCTTCTCCTGGGACATCAGGTCGAACGTAGCAGCGTCCGAGGCAAGGTTCTACACGCGTAGATGACCCAACCCCCCACCCGATCTATGACACGCGCTGCTGAACAGATCAGCGCGAGTGGTCAGAAAAGCTGACGGTCATGGAAGCTGGGCGGAGAGGGCCGCCACGAACTCCGGAGTCGTGCCGCAGCATCCACCGATGAAGTCGGCGCCGGCCTCGACGACCCGACCAGCATGATCGACGAATTCGGCCGGGGTCATCCGATACACAACCTCCCGGCCGACCAGCTCGGGCAAACCGGCATTCGCCTTGATCCACACCGGGAGATCGGTGGCGTCGGCGAGCGCGGCACAGATGGGAGCGGCCATCTCGATCCCGGCACCACAGTTGGCACCGATCACGTCGGCGCCGGCGGCCGTGAGCGCCAATGCCGCCTGCGCAGGGCTCACACCCATCATCGTGCGGTCCTTGTTCTTGCCGGTGTCGAAGGTCATGCACGCCACGACCGGAAGGCCGGTGCGTTGCGCGGCTTCGAGGGCGATCCGCGCCTCCTCGAGATCGGACATCGTCTCGATCACGATGCCATCGGCACCGCCGGCGGCCAAGGCTGAAGCCTGCTCGGCGAAACACTCGTCGAGATCCTTCGCCTTAACGTCGCCGGTGATGAGCATCTTGTTGCTGGGCCCCATCGAGCCGAAGACGCGCGCCCGCCCCGCGGCAGCGCGCTGGGAGATTTCCGCTCCAGCGCGGTTTATGGCAACCACCTCGCCGGCATCGCTACCGAGCGCGAATCGGCTGGCCTGAAACGTGTTGGTGAGGATGATCTGGCTACCCGCGTCGACATAGCTCTGGGCGACCACCTCCACTCGAGCGGGCTCGGTGACGTTCCACAAGTCGGGACGATGACCCGCCGGCAGACCTTGAGCCTGCAACTGGGTACCCCACCCGCCATCAGTCAACACCGGCCTGTTGGCGACGAGGTCGGTGATCAGTTGGGAAGTCATGTCAGCCGGCCCGAGTCATGCCGCGGCAACGAGTTCGAGGGCGGTGCGGACAGCTGCGTTGGCGTTGTCGGCGTAGGCATCGGCGCCGAACTCCTTGGCCCGCTCCTCGTTCATCGGTGCCCCACCGACCAGGACCCTTACGTCGTCGCGCAAACCCGCGGTGTCGATGGCCTCGATGATCGCCTGCATGGACAGCATTGTGGTGGTGAGCAACGCCGAAAGTGCCACGAGGTCGGGATTGTGTTCCTCGATGGCGGCCACGACTTCCGCTGGAGACACGTCGGTGCCCATGTCGATCACGTCGAAACCGGCGCCTTCGAACATGACGGCCACGAGGTTCTTGCCGATGTCGTGGAGATCGCCCTGAACGGTGCCGATCACCACCCGCCCGGCGTGATGCAAATCGCCCGCCGAGAGAAGGGGACGAAGGATCTCGAGTCCGGCCTTGATCGCTCTACCGGCGACCAAGAGCTCGGGGACGAAGTACTCCTCGGTCTCGAACCGGCGGCCCGCCTCGGTCATCGCGGGGATCATCGCGTCGTCGATGAGCGTGATCGGTTGAATCCCATCGTCGAGACCCTTGCGGGTCAGCTCCACGGCAAGGTCGTCGTCGCCGTCGACGATCGCCTCGTAGAGCTCTTCGAGAAGTGTCATGTTCACTCAGTTCCTGTTGAACTCTTGGACCGCGTCGACGACCGCGACAACGTTCTCCACTGGTGTACCCGCCTGAATGTTGTGGATCGCGTTGAACACGAACCCGCCACCGGTTCCGAATACCTCGCATCGACTCAGGACCTGTTCGCGGACCTCGTCGGGCGAGCCGAACGGCAAAGTGTGCTGGGTGTCGACGCCACCGCCCCAGAACACGAGATCACGGCCGTACTCGCGCTTGAGATGCTCAGCCTCCATGTGCGTTGCCGAACACTGCACTGGGTTGATGATGTCGAAGCCACAATCGACGAAGGACCGCATGAACCGCTCGACCGACCCGCACGAATGCTTGAACGTCTTCCATGTGGTGTGGTCGTGGATCCAGTCGTTGATCTGGCGGTAGTACGGCGACCAGAGGTCCTCAAAGGTGTCGACCGAGCAGAACGCCGACGTCTGGGTGCCGAAGTCGGTTCCGCAGGTCATCACAGCGTCGTATCGGTCGCCCACTCGCCCGTGTATCAGCGCCAAATTCTCGAGCGCGATCTCGACCTGCGCAGCGAACACCCGCCGCACATAGTCCGGCCGTTTCTTGAGCGATACATACCACTCGGTGACGTCGCGGATGCCGCGGGGATGCTCGAGGCCAGGCGCCGGCACGAAGGCGATGTCGCCCAGTGCCATTCCCGGCAGCACTGCGATGATCGCCCGTCCCGTGGCCTCGGCCTCCCGGAGGTCGGTGTCGAGATCATCGAGATCGGCTTCGGCAAGCAGGTCGTACTCTTCGAGATTGTCGACCGGATCGAGCTGGGCTTCTTCGATGGGCGGCTGCCGGACGATGGTGTCGAAGAAGAACCCAGTTTTGGGCATGCGCCCGCTGGGCGGCGCAGACCTGTTCCCCTTCGGGTAGATGAGCGTGTCGCCCCGATCGTCGACCATCGTCTGGAAGTCGTCGGAGACAAGAACCTCAAGTCCATGCGGCGTGGCCCACGGACGCCAGCTGTCATTGCGGAAGCCGAACATGGTCTCCCGACCGACGACCCCCTCGACATCGATGCCCATCGCCTGCTTCAGGTCATCGTCGATGAGACCGAGCATCTGGTACGGCTCGTGCACCTTCACCAACCGCGGCTCGAGCCCATAGTGCTGACGTAATCCGGCCACGACCGAGACATGGATGCCCGACACCGGCGTGCCGCCGAAGTCAATGGGGACTCGGTCGGGCTCGCGGTGGTCGAGTGCGGTGAGGACACGGTCGCGACACGTCGTGTCGATCTCAGGCGTCTGGTTCGTCACGCGGCCCTCATCTGATCGGGGTGATCCGCGCCAACGTACCTCACGGTCTCGAATGCCCAGAAGGGGCGAAAGTCACGACAACACCGATCTGTGACAGCTGCGGCTGAACAGATCAGCGCGACTGGTCAGAAAAGCTGGTGGGGGGGGAGGGAGCGACGCCCGACACTGCCGATCGCGGCACTAGCGTCGGCAGGATGCGCCGCCTCGGAGCAATGCTCGTTCTTCTCGTGTTGGCGAACGCATGCGGGTCCGATGAATCCGCACCGATCAGTGGCGCAACGGAAGAGCCGAACCAGAGCGACTCGGACGCGCCACTACCGGAGGCAAGTTTCACCCCCGGCGAGCGGGCGTTCGGAGAGGTCACCATCGATGGAACTGTAGTCCAGTACATCAGCCTGGTCCCGGCCGGATTCAGCACAGGCGACACTGCGCCGGTAGTGCTCGCTCTGCCACCTGGCCAACAAGACATCGGTATGGCGACCGAGATCGTCCGCACCCATCAGACCGAAGCGCTCGCCCGAGGCTGGGTCGTCGTCAGCCCCGCCGCACCCGGCGGCGAGCTCTACTTTCGGGGTTCTGAGACGTTGATTCCAGGCTTCCTCGACTTCATCGAGTCGTGGGTGTCGCCAGAAGGAGGCGGCATCCATCTCACCGGGATCAGCAACGGCGGGATCAGCACTTTCCGTGTTGCCACACAGAGCCCCGATCGCTTTCGATCGGTGACTACCTTCCCCGGTTTCCCCGCCTCTGACGCCGACATCGAGGCCCTCGAGACCCTGATCGACATCCCTGTTCACATGTTCGTCGGTGGACGAGATCTCGGTTGGATCGACCCGATGGAAGAGACTGCCTCCCGCCTCACCGAGCTCGGGGGTGACGTCACCTATGAGGTGTTCCCCGACGAAGGTCACGTCATTCAAGCTCTCAGCGACGGTGTGAGAATCTTCGACGAACTCGACGCAGCTCGGTAGCGGGCTGCCACCCACAGGCGCCCGCTACTAGAGTCACGACCGTGGCCATCAGTACCCCGCACTTCCCACCCGATTCCGACCCATCGGCAGTATCGGACTTCCTTCGTGAACACGGGTATGCGATCGTCGACGGCCTCGCTGCGGCGGAGCAACTCGACCAGCTCGATGCCGAGGTCGCGCACCACATCCGAGCCTCTGCGACCGGCCGAGACATCTACGACGGGACGCACACGCGGCGAACGGGAGCACTCATCGCCCGGAGTCCTACCGCACGCGAACTCGTGATGGACCCACTGGTGGTGGGGACCGTCCGCAACTTCCTCAGCCACGCGACGACGGTGCAACTGCACCTCACCCAGATCATCTCCATCGAACCCGGTGAGTCACAACAGAAGCCGCATCGCGACCAGATGGCGTTCGATTTCTTCCCGTTCCCAGCCGATTACCACGTCCAGTGCAACACCATGTGGGCACTGTCGGACTTCACCGTCGAGAACGGCGCCACGCACATCTGGCCCGGAACGAGTGCGGTGGACGATGCCGATGCCGAGCGGATGCCGTCGTTTCAAGCCGAGATGACCCGAGGCAGCGTTCTGTTCTATGACGGCAAGGTCGTTCACGGCGGTGGCGCCAACCGGAGCGAGACCGTACGCCGCGGGGTCAACATCACTTATGCCGTCGGGTGGGTTCGTCAGGAAGAAAACCAATTCCTTGCCTGCCCGGCTGGCCTCGCGGCCACGCTCGACGACGACCTCCTGAAGATGATGGGTTACCAGCAGGGTGCATTCGCACTTGGCTATGTGGGAGACCAGCAGGATCCACTTGCGGTGCTGCGGGGAACCAACGAGAAGGTCCGCGTGGTGTCGGAGTTCGCCGAATCGAACCAGGCCTTCAAGACATTCGTCGAGGAACTCCCGCCTTCCTGAGGTCACCCGGGATCTTCACTCGAGTTGCGAGATGAATGCCGCCAGTTCGTCGTTGTCGATCGACACGAGCCGCGAATCGTCGGGGAATCCGCCCGCCGCCACGTCAGCCACATAGGCGGAGAACGCCTCCACCCGCAACTGCTGAACGCGGGCCAGCTCGACCTGGAGGTCGACGTACTGCTTGGCGTGACGTGGCACGTGGCCGTGGTTCGTGCCGAGAATGTCGGTCGAGAAAAGGTATTGGGCGTCGCAACCGGAGCCTGACCCCATCGAGATCATCACCAGCGAGGTTCGCTGGCTGATCGCGGTGGCCACGGCGGCCGGAACGACCTCAATCTCCGCGGCGAATGCGCCCGCCTCCTCCAGCGCTTTCGTGGCCTCCCACACATCGATCGCGGATGCAGCCGTTCTCCCCACAGCCTTGAATCCGCCCGTCCAGGTTCGCCTAGCGGGGATGAGTCCCACATGGCCAACCACGGGTATGCCCTCACCGCGCATCCGGCTGATCGTGTCGAGGCTCGCCGCGCTCCAAACCGCGTCGCCTCCAGCATTCAGCGCCGCGAACCCGGCGCGCATGTAGTCGTCGGCGGTAACCGCACTGACCCCGTACTCGATGCCCACGACCATGAATGCCGTTGGTGCTGCCTGGCGGATCTCTCGCTTCATCAAGGAGTCCTGCACCGTGATGATGTCGATGCCCGCCTGCTCGGCCGCGGCCGCCTCCTCGACGGAGTCGACATAAACATTGGTGAGCTGGCGCTCTCCCTTCCACGACTGAAGGTCGGCGACTGTCGGTGGGGTCGTCCTCATTGAACTGCTCTTTCCTCTCGCGCATCCAGGCTTGGAATGTGGACCCGCACTTCGCCCGATTCCTCGACGGTCTGGTAGACCTTCACCGCCTTGGTGACCGGATCCCGGGTTGGTTCCCCGGTGGCGAGAGCGAATCGCCCGTTGTGTTTCGGGCATTCGATCTCATCTCCGACCACCGCACCGTCAGCGAGATGAGCGATGCGGCTGTGGGTACATATGCCGTCCACTGCGTGGAGCGAGCCGTCGCGGGTGCGACAGACGGCGTAGGTCGCGCCAGCCGTGTCGAGACGACGAATCTCACCGAGGTCGAGTTCATCGGCGGGACAGACCGACACCCATCCGTCTTCGCCGACCACAGCCTCGGCGTGAGTGGACGCCACACTGCCGGAGCCCTCAGGCATGACTCGATCCAGCTCGAACGCGGGATCGGTCTGCTGGGCCCTCACGGCGCGGAAGATCTCGCGGTATGCGGCAACAGTCGAAGGGGTCGGTTCGGGAAGGTCGCTGCGTATCTCGGCGTGGAGGGCGGCCATGTTGCGGTACGGCACCGTGGGATACATGTGGTGCTCGACGTGGTAGTTCATGTTGAGATACAGGAACCGGAAGATGGGGTTCATGTAGACGGTGCGGCTGTTGAGTCGGTGGTCGAGCACGTCCTCCCGGAGTCCCACGTGCTGGGTGGTGCCGAAGAACAGCACCAGCCAGAAGCCGTAGAACGACGGTAGCCCGATGAAAAGCAGAGGGAAGATCGACGTCGCCACGACGCACCAGAGGATCACAGCCGCGAGGATCGCAAGATAGAGCCGCGCCTCACGGACGACGTTGTGGTGTTTGTCGACGGGTACGTAGGACGCGACGTCGGCATCCAACGTGCCGCGGGCGTGGCGGGCGATCCTGCGCAGCATCTGCGGCACCGCGAAGAGGCCCAGCATGTTGCCGATCCACGTTCCGATGGCGAAGGGGCGAGGAAATACGATCTCGGGGTCGCGCCCGACCACGATCGTGTCGCTGTGGTGCCGTACGTGGGACCAGCGCCAGACGGTTGGCTCCCGCATCAGCATGAAGGAAGCCGGATAGTAGAGCAGGCTGTTGGCCCACTCGCTCCGGAACGCGGTGGAGTGCCCGTATTCGTGCCACCGGGAGTCGGCGGAGCCCCCATAGAGCGCGCCGTAGATCGCGAAGGCGGGGATCGCCCACCACGAGTCACGAACAGACCAGGCGAGGAGGGCCGTCCCGGCCAACAGCGCCACCCACAGCATTGCGTCGAAGGCCGCCCGCCCGTTGGTCCGTGCGTGAAGCCGCGCCCTGGTGCCCGAATCAATCGGGGTCTGGTACCACTCGGCATCGGCGAGCCCTCGTTCGATCGACCGCGACGCCTCGGGGCCGGTGAGCGAGTAGTCGCGATAGGTGGTTGCCCCCATGCCTCAGCCCTCCTGATCGTCGAGAATGGCACGCAGTCGGCGCATGCGGGGCCGCACCAGCTCTTCGAGCAACGCACCCCGCTCCTCGGCCGGCGCAAGCGCGGCTTCGCCCCACAGCGCCCGACCCACCATGAACCCGGCCCCACCAGCGGCCACCGCCACGCGGAGCTGGCGCTCGTAGGTTTCGAACGAGCCGCCTCCCGACAGCATCACCCACGGCATCGGGCAGATCTCGCTGATGGTGCGGCATGCCGCAAACCAGTGGTCTTCGTCGGGGTCGTGACCCGCGTCGACCGGGAACGGCAACTTCAACAAGTCGGGGTTGATGTTGGCGAACCGGGCCGCCGTCGTGAGCACCAGGCCCGGACGTTCGGCCGGATCCTCGAGCCCGTAGAAGAGTGGCTCGAGCACGACGGGGATTCCGACCCGGCGACATTCGGCCACCACCTCACGACCCACGGCCTCCTGGGCCTCAGCCATCGGCCGATCGGGCCGGTACGGCAGGAGGAGCTTGGCGCAACTGGCGCCGCTGGCCGCGGCCTGCTCGACCGACCATCCTTCGAGCAGGGTTGTGGGCCCGGATTCGGGATTGCCGAGGTACCCCTGCGATTCGAGCGCCGCGGTGAACCCCATCCCGGGCGGAACTGCCCCCGCATCGATCACCTGAGGGATCGAGTATTCGGGCTCGAGCATCACGCCGGTGGCTTCGGGCGCCACGGCGCGCACCATCTCTATCTTCAGCGCCGTGATCTCGTCGGCCGACACCGACTCGGGTGCGTCGGGGACGAGAAATACCCGCAGGGCGTCGCGATGATCCAGCGCGAACACGCCGAACCGTCCATTGGCATCGGTGAGGTTGGAAAGACTCATGGCCGCACCCGGGGCAGTTCCCATGCGAAGGCATCCCAGTCGTCTTCGATCCAGGTGTAGTCCTGATGGAAACACGGTGGAGTGGCCCGTTCGCCATCGACGAGCTCGCCGGCGAGATAGTTGAGGAAGAACATGTGGCTGCCAGGGGCCGACGCTGTGGAGTGGTACCCCTTGGTGACAAGCGCACAGTCACCGTCGCCGGCGGTAATCACCTCGTCGAACTCCTCGTCGACCCGCCAATTGCGATGCATGGCAAAGCCGTCGGCCGGATCGAGACGGAAGTAGTAGGTCTCCTCCAGATACGGCGAGCCGTCGTACCCGTCGTGGCAGTGGGGCGGCCAGCCCGACCACGAACCCCGAGGCACGTAAACCTCATAGAGGAGGAGGCGCTCGGCGTCGACCGGCGGGGCCAACACGTGGTTGACCTGGCGACAAGCTGCTCCCCCACCCCGGATCTCGCTCTTCATCTCACTCGGCTCCACGATGCGAGCCGGGTAGATGCCCTCGGCCGGTGCGGAGCCGGTGGCGAACTCGAACCGCTCATCGGCGACGATCTCGACCGCCGCGCCAGGAGGCGCGTAGGCGACCCGCGGCATCTCCTCGAACACGTCGGTGCGGGAGATGACGCTCTCCACATCGCCGACGCGCACCGTGGCGGAGCCGCGCAGAGGAACCACCGCCGTCTCCCGGTCGGTGAGCAACGAGGCGTGCCGCTCACCTGGGCCGAGGTCGACCACCGAGAAACTGAGATAGGTCCACCCGGCCGACTCCGGGGTTACGTCGAGACGCAGTGAGCTGTCGGGGTTGGAACGCTGGAAATGGGGATTCATGCGAGCACACCTTCTTCGATTTGAGTACGGAACTTGCGGAGCTGTTCAGCGAGCGACGGCAGAGAATAATCAAGCGCTGCCGCGGTGGCCGACGCGTCGAGCGTGGTGTCGTAGGGCACGACGGCGCCGGGCATGACGTCGATGGTGGGCGGGCCGAACTCGAGGAGCGACGGGTCGAGATCGAACGCGGCGGCGGTGCGCAGGGCAAGCTCGCGACGGGTCACCGACTCGCCGCCGACACAATGAAAGATGCCGGTGAGATCACGATCGGCAATTCGCCACATCATCTCCGCGCTCTCGGATGCGAGGCTGGTAGTGGCAACCATGTTGATGTCGTCGGCCTCCCACACCCGAAATGGTTTGCCGGCGCGCAGCGCCTCCACGATCCAGCTGGCGAAGTAGCCGAAGCCGGGGTCCTGGCTACGCGGCGTGTGGTGGCGAGCCCAGTGCACGCCGTTGACACCGGCGATCCGGGCGACCGCCCCGTTGGCCGCCCCTTCGGTGACCACGAGTTCGCTGGCCAGTTTCAGGACGCCATAGATATTGACCGGGTTGGGTGGGGTGGACTCGTCGGCGCCGGCCTGGGTGCCATCGAACACCCAGTCGGTTGACACCAGGATCACCTTCGCCCCGACCGCGTTGGCGGCCTGCACCACGTTCCGCGTGGCGCCGACGTACCCGGCCCAGCCGGCGCGACGGTCGACGGAGATAAGGGAGAAGTCGTTGAGGATCGCCGAGTGGACGATCACCGACGGTGTGTGCGCCTCCATGAATGACATCACAGCCGCGGCGTCGGTCATGTCGAGGGGCGCGTGCTCGTAGGAGTCGTCAGTGGGGACGAACGAGTTGGTGGGCACCACCACCGGTACGCCATGGCGGTCGCCGAACACCTTGACGATGTTCGATCCCACGAAACCGGTGCCACCGGTGACGACTGCTCTCACCCGATCTCCTCGCAGCGCACCGGGCGACCCTCGCGGAGGCTCTTCCAGGCAGCCAGGCCGATGACGAGCGGGGCCCGGCCGTCGGCGCCGGTTACCGGCGGAGCGCCACCCGACTCGACGGCATGGACGAATGCAGCCCACTGATCGAGGTAGCTCGTGGTGTAGCGCTCAAGGAAGAATTGCTGCAACGGCGGCTGCGTGAAGCCCCGATCGGTGGCGATCCGGGCGTTGAAGTCGTGGAAGTTGTCGGACCTGGCCATCCCGTTCGAGCCGAAAGCCTCCACCCGCTGGTCGTACCCGTAGACCGCCTTGCGACTGTTGTCGATGGTGGTGATCGCCCCGCTTACGTGGGTGAGCAACACGACGGCGGTGTCGACGTCACCGGCGTCGCCGATGGCCGGATCAATCTGCACGGCTCCAACGGCATAGACCGTCTCGACTTCACTTCCGGTGACGTAGCGAGCCATGTCGAAGTCGTGGATGGTCATGTCGCAGAAGATCCCACCCGAGACCTTGATGTATTCGATCGGTGGCGGGCCCGGGTCGCGGCTGGTGATGTTGCAGATGTGCACGTCGCCGATCGCGCCGTGATCGACCGCGTCGGCGACAGCCTTGTGGCTCGGGTCGAATCGACGGTTGAATCCGATCTGCAGCGGCACGCCCGCTGCCTCGACCGCGGCGAGACCCCGGTCGACCTCGGCCAAGTCGAGTGACACCGGCTTCTCGCAGAAGATCGCTCTCCCTGCCTCGGCCGCGGCAACCATGACGTCGACGTGGGTATCGGTGGAGGTACAGATGGCCACCGCATCCGCTTCGATCGCCAGTGCTTCATCGAGCGACGCCGCTACCGGGCAGCCGAACTCGGCACCGACCGTGGCCGCACTGTCGGTGACATCGAAGACGCCGGCCAGTTTCGCCCCGGGCACACGACGTGCCAGATACTCCGCGTGCATCGAGCCGATGCGGCCCGTGCCGAGAACAACGATGCTGATGGTCATGAGTGGTCTCCTTGGTAGATCGCCGGGCGGTCGGGAAGCGTGACCGCTTCGGAGTGACCGGAGATCTCGGATGCGGCCGCGGCGGTCGCAACGGATTGGGCGGCTAAGCCGTCCCACGCAGATGGCCCGCGCGCCTCTCCGGCGACAATTGAGGCCAGCCAGTCGCGCATCTCGATCCGGTAAGTGTCGAGGAACGGGCTGAACCAGTCGTCGCCGATTTTGGAGCTGACGGCACCTCGATTGCGGATCAGCGCCCGATGAGGTTCAGCGGCCAACACGTTTCCGTCTTGCGCCGACACCTCGACCGACACCTCGTAGCCCGTCGCCGCCTCATCGAATTCGATCGACGCCACGCCACCGTTGTCGAGACGACAGCTGAGCACCACCATTCGCGGGACCCCATCGCGGTGAACCGTGGAGGTCGACACCGAGACGATCTCCGACTGTGACAGCCAGCGCACCGTGTGGATGTCGTGGACCATCGATGTGACCAGGATCTCGAGCACCGGCCGCGGCGTGCTCTTGGTGTTTCGATGGATACAGCGCACATGGTTGACCTCGCCGAGCGAGGTCAACGCGTTCGCGACTTGCACGTGGCGTTCGTCGTATTGGCGCATGAAACCGACCTGCACCACGCGAGCCCCGCGGGCGGTCTCGGCATCGACGATCGCTCGGGCTTCGGCCAGTTCGACCGTGAGAGGCTTCTCGCACAGGACCGGCAGTCCCCTATCCACAGCGGCCAGCACATAGCCGCTGTGGTACTCCTCGGGACACGCCACCACCAGCGCGTCACAATCGTCGATCATCTCGTTGCCGTCTGCCACCCAGCGGGTGCCCAACTCATTGGCGAGCGCCTGGCCGGCGGCGGCGTCCGGGTCGGCGACCCAGGTCACTTCGGCACCGGCGATATCGGCGATGTTGCGCGCATGGCACGCACCCATGCCACCGACGCCGATCACACCAACGCGCGAGGTCGGGCGGGCGTCTGACCCCCGTTCGATCTCTTGAGGAGCGGCGGTCATGTGCCCGTCACCGGAGGTCCTGGGGGAGCTGACCGAGCTCGACAGGTGGCCGAACGCCGGGGCCGACACCGACGATGGTCTGATCCCAGTCGATGCTGTTGCCGGTCAACATGCCGCTGTCGGGGGTGGCGAGATGCACGATCGTGCGCGCGATCTCGACCGGCTTGACGAGCTTGCCCATGGGTTGCTCGGCTTCGGCCCGCTCGAGCCAGCCGTCGGTGGCACCCTCCCACTTACGTTGGATGAGATCCTCCGCTGGCGTGTCCATCCAGCCCGGGTTGAGCAGGTTGACCCGAATCCGGTGCCGCATGAGGGAGTACGCCAAGTTCTTCGTCATCGCCACCAACGCCATCTTCGACGTGGCGTACGCCAGCAGTGTTTCGGTGCCGCCATGGGCAGCGACCGAGCCGATGAAGACGATCGAGCCGTCGACCTGCTCACGGGTCATGATGCGGGCGACGCCCTGCGCGAGCAACGCAGGGGCACGCGTGTTGAGGGCGAGCATTCGATCCCACATCTCAGGTGTGGCATCCCAAACGCCGGCCCGGTCGGTCTTGGCTGCACAGTTGACCAGCGCATGACATGTGCCGAATTCGGCATCAACGGCAGCGACAGCAGCCTCACAACCCGCTGCCGTGTAGAGATCGGCCGACACGAACACGGCTCGGCAGGAATCGTCAGTCAGGCGGGCAGCCGCAGCTTCACCCTTCTCGACATCGCGACCGACGATGAGGAGGCCCGATGCGCCCCGGGCTCGAAGCAGGTCGGCAACAGCAAAGCCGAGGCCCTGCGTGCCACCGGTGATGAGTGCGACCCGGTCGGCGAAATCCTGTGGTTCGGTCACCAGCCCACCCGCTGTCCGGTCTTGCCCTCTTCGAGTTCGGCACGGGCGTCGAGCACCGACTGGCGAGGCGACACTTCCGGCACACCTACCTCCCACCAGGCGCCACCCTCGGTCCACGAGTTCTGGTGGGTCTGGAGGGTGATCACATAGGTGCGGTCGGCGGCTTGCGCACGCGCGTACGCCGCGTCGAGCTCGGTGATGCTGGTGACCGTCTCCGCCTCACAGCCGACCGCTCGGGCATGGGCGGCGAAGTCGACACGCACCTCCTCAACGATCCTCGAGTCGGCAAGCAGGTTGTTGAACGGCGCGCCGCCCTGGTTGACCTGGAGCCGATTGATCACGGCATAGCCGCCGTTGTCGCACACGATGACGATCATTTTGTGACCCGACAGCACCGAGCTGTAGAGGTCGCTGTTGAGCATCATGTAGGAGCCGTCGCCCACGAACACGGTGACTGTCTTGTCGGGCAGTGCCATGGCGGCACCCCAGCCACCTGAGATCTCGTATCCCATGCACGAGAATCCGTATTCGCAGTCGAAGGAGTTGAGTGCCTTCGCCCGCCAGCCATTGTTGACCTCGCCGGGAAATCCACCTGCCGCCGCGAGCGCGAAGTCGTCGGGGCCAGCCACCCGATCGATGGCGCCCACCACCTGGGCATAGGTGGGCAGCTCGCCGGCTTCACCGCCGCCGGGGGCAGCGATCTTGTCGATGTAGGCGTGGTATTGGGCCGTCTCGGCAGCGGCGGTGTCGGTCCAGTCGTCGCTGGCTCGGTACCCACCGAGAAGAGATGTGAGCTCGCGCAGGGTCTCGCGGGCGTCGCCGGTGACGGCAAGGGCCTGATGTTTGGTGGCATCGAATCGGGCGACGTTGACCCCGACGATGCGCACGCTCGCGTTCTTGAAGACGGTCCACGACCCGGTGGTGAAGTCTTCCAGGCGGGTGCCGACCGCGATCACGACGTCGGCCTCGTTGGCGAGCGCATTGGCCGATGTGCAGCCCGTGACCCCGATGGGTCCTGCGTTGAGCGGATGGGACGCCAGCAGCGAGGCCTTTCCAGCAACCGTCTCCACCACCGGCACATTGTGGGCTTCGGCGAAGGCCCGGAGCTCAGCTTCTGCAAGCGAGTAGTGCACGCCGCCCCCACAAATGATGAGCGGCTTGTTGGCCTGGGCAATGGCCCCAACCGCAGCCGCCAACTGGCCTTGATCGGCCCGGGGGCGGGCGATCTCGTGCACCACGGTGTCGAAGAACCGCACCGGGAAGTCGTAGGCCTCCGCCTGCACGTCCTGGGGCAGACCGATGAACGCCGGACCGCACGTGGCCGGGTCGAGCATGGTGTGCACGGCGTGGGGAAGAGAGCTCACCAACTGCTCGGGTCGCATGATGCGATCCCAGTAGCGGCTCACGGCACGGAACGAGTCGTTGACCGTCGTGGATGGCTCCCCGAAGTGCTCGACCTGCTGAAGCACGGGGTCGGGAACGCGGCTGGCGAAGGTGTCACCCGAAATCAATAGAAGTGGCAGCCGATTGGAGTGCGCGACGCCCGCGGCGGTGATCATGTTGGTGGCGCCGGGCCCCACCGAAGAGGTGGCCACCATGATCTGACGCCGGCGCTTGGCCTTGGCGAAGGCGGTAGCAGCCAGGGCCATGCCTTGCTCGTTCTGGCCCCGCCAGGTGGGCAACGCGTCGCCGGCTTCCTGGAGCGCGTGCCCGAGACAGGTGACGTTGCCGTGGCCGAAAATGGCGTAGACGCCCGGGAAGAGGGCGACCTCATTCCCGTCGATGATCGTGCGTTGCGCGATCAAGTATCTGACGATGGCTTCCGCTGTGGTGAGTCGTACGGTTTCCATGAGATCTCTCTCCTGTCCGAGTGGGGACAACTGGATCAACGAGGGGCGAGACGGCTGACCGTCTCCCACTTCTCGCTCTCCCACGAACGCAGGAGGGCGTCCTGCACGCT
Source organism: Acidimicrobiales bacterium (assembly GCA_029263195.1). Lineage (GTDB taxonomy): Bacteria > Actinomycetota > Acidimicrobiia > Acidimicrobiales > Aldehydirespiratoraceae > SZUA-87. The sequence continues at coordinate 34,793 of JAJCXX010000058.1, read as the reverse complement.
GACGTAGTCGATGGCTTCGGCGAAGCCGGGCTGATGCTGACGGTCGGCGGCGACCGACGACAGAAACTCGAAGTCTTCGATCACCTTGAGGTCTTCGTAGCCGATGGCGTTGGCATCGCCCGGCACGAAGTGGCCGTGATACGGATAACGGTCGCCGGCGTAGACCGTGGTGTAGCCGCGGGCAGCGTCGCTACTGAGAAACAGCTGCAGCTCGTTCATCGTCTCGAGGTTCCACTTCAGTGAACCCTTCGTTCCGTACACCTCGAAGGCACATTGGCTCTCGGGTCCGACGATCGATCGCGACGACTCGAACACGCCCCGAGCACCGCTGTCGAACACCACCATCGCCCCGAAGTAGTCCTCGTTCTCGACGGCCCCGGTCGGGTCGCCGGGCTCGCCGCGGTCGTAGTGGGTGCCGCCGGGCTTCGGCAATGGGCGTTCGGGGATAAACGTGTGGCCGGTACCCACAACCCTTTCGATCCCGCCGACCAGCATGTGGGCGAGATCGACCGAGTGGCTCAGGATGTCGGTGGATACGCCATGGCCGGCCTCGCCGAGCATGAACCGCCACGACAGCAGACCCATGGGATCGGCGCCGTACATCGAGAAGAATCGGCCGCGGTAGTTGGTGATCTCGCCGAGCTCGCCGGCCTCGATGAGCTGTTTCGCGTACTGCACCATCGGCGCCCAGCGATAGTTGTAACCGACACCGGTGGTCACTCCCGCGGCGCGAGATGCCGCTTCGATTCGGACGGTCTGCGCAGGCACGCCACCGACGGGTTTCTCACAGAACACATGCTTCCCTGCTTCGGCCGCCGCGACGGCGATCGGTTCGTGAAGCATGTTGGGGGCACAGATACAGACCACATCGATGTCGTCGTTGGCGATGACGTCATTCCAGTCGAGGCTGCCATGGGGGAACCCGAAGGACTCGACCGCTTGCTCGATCCGTTCCGCCGAGGCGTCGCTGATCATCACCAGCTCAGGGTCGTAGCTGCGCTCGGGGAAGAGGGTGGGGATCCGTAGATACGACCGGGTATGGGCCTGTCCCATCCAGCCAAAGCCGATCACACCGATTCGGATGCGCGGTCGGGACGTCATTGTTCGTATACCTCAGGGTTCACAACATTGACCGGACGTTCGCCGGCCAAGACTTGTCGGGCGTTGTCGATTGCGCCCCGATACATCCGCTTCCTGCCTTTGTCGGTGGCCGACGCGATGTGGGGGGTGACCACGACGTTGTCGCGATGCAACAGGGTGTGGCCGGGGTCGAGAGGTTCGGGAGCGGTGACGTCGAGGCCCGCCGCATAGATCTTGCCCGAGTCGAGCGCGGCGATGAGGGCATCGGTGTCGATGACGCCGCCCCGCGCCGCGTTGACGATCACCACGCCGTCGCGCATCGATGCGAGGGTGTCGGCGTTGATGAGGTTTCGGGTCTCTTCTGTCAGCGGACAGTGCAGGGTGATCACATGGCTTCGGGCGACCAGTTCCGCCAGATCGACCTGCTCATGGGCGTCGACCTCGACATAGGGATCGCAGACGACCACATGCATGTCCATCGCGGCCGCCATCCGGGCCACTCGACTCCCGATACGCCCGTGGCCCACCACACCGATGGTGAGACCCAACAATTCGATGGCCTCGTTGACGGCGTAGTAGTCGATGCGACCCTGCCGCAACCGACCGACATTGTTGGCGGTGAACTTCGTGGCCGCGAGGAGCAGGCTGAGCGTGTGCTCGGCGGTGGAGATCGATGGTGCGTCGGGCGTGTTGCACACCACCACGCCACGGGCCGCCGCGGCCGCAACGTCGACGGTGTCGAACCCGACACCGCTGCGGGAAATCACCTCGAGCAACGGCGCCAGGGCGATCCGCTCGTCGGGCCACAACGCCGATCCGGCGATGGCGGCGCGACAGGTGGGGAGCTCGGCCGGGTCGGGGCCAACGACCTGCCAGTCGGGCCCGAACAGATCGTCGAAGCCGGGCGGAAGGGGTCGATCGATGTAGACGCGGTCAGCCACGGTTCGCTTCTCCCACAACACCCGCCGAGGTTGCCATCGGACACCGGGGGTCGGTTGCCATGCCCTCCCACTCGTCGCGGACCCAGTGATGGGCGGGGTCGTCACAAAACGCCATCGAGCGCTCGCCCCCGGGCCCGGCCAGCACGTTGAGGTAGTACATCGTGTAGCCCGGCGCCGCGATGCAGGGGCCGTGATAGCCGCGGGGGATGAGGAACACGTCGCCGTCGCCCACCGCCACGTTCACGTCGATCACGCCATCGCCGGTGTAGGTGCGGTGCATTCCGAAGCCCTCGGCGGTGTAGTCGGTGGTGCCGGCCCTGCCGATGCGGAAGTAGTAGATCTCTTCGTTGTTGACCTCGCACTCCGGCGAATCGTCGTGCTTGTGGGGCGGATACGACGACCAGTTTCCGTCGGGTGTGAGGAGCTCGACACACATGATCTTGTCGGCGTGATCCCAAGTGTCGGGGCTGGCGAAGTTGGTGACCTGACGGGTGGCCGGCCCCGCGCCGCGCACCTCGACGCCTATTCCATCGGTGGAGCCATACTTGGCCGGGTGGGCCCGGTCGCATCGCGCTGTTGCCAAGGCAACTTCGCCCCCTCGATCCGCGGCGATCGAGAATCGGGAGTCGCGCCCCACGTAGAGGAAGTCGGAAACCCGAGCGAAGACGGACTCGCGCCCGTCGAGGGTGAACTGTTCGCCGGCAACGACGACGTGCACATCCTCGGCGCTGAGCGGCAGCACGATCATCTCGTCGGGCCCGGTGTCGATCACCCGAGACTCAGCGGGCTCGAGGTGAAGGACACGAAGGCCCGTATGGGTCCAACCCGCGCGTTCGGGCGTCAACATCACCGGATCATCACCATCGGAGAGGGAGCCATCGGGGAGATGGAGATCAGTCATCGCGGGTCGCGTTCCTCGAGGAAGCTATCGACCTCGGGACCGGTGGGCATGTCGTCGGCGCACATCATCCGACCCGCGACGATGGCGCCGGCCGCGTTGCCGTAGCGCACGATGTCGGGAAGGGACCAACCTTCGATCAGGCCGTGGCAGAACGCACCGCCGAACGCATCTCCCGCGCCCAGCCCACACACGACCGGCACGGGATACGGAGCCAGCCGATCGCGTGCTCCGTCGGGCGTGGCGACCATCACGCCCTCGGCACCGAGCTTGACGACCGCGGCATCGAGGCCACGTTCGAGGAGTAGGTCGGCGGCGAGGTCGGGATCGTCGGTGCCGACGGCGATCTCGCATTCCTTGCGGTTGCCGATTGCGATGGTGACATGTTCGAGCATCGGGGAGATGCGCTCGTGGGCGATGGCCTCTGATTCCCAGAACGTTTCGCGCCAGTCGAGGTCGAGCACCGTATGAGCTCTACGGCCTCGCCTCTCGAGCAGCGTGGTAACCGTCTCACGGCTCTGGTCGAAGGCGAACCGGCTCGCGGGCAGCCAGAAGATCGAGGCCTCATCAACCGCAGCCTCGAGCTCGGGGGTGACCTCGATTTCCATGTCGGGTGCCGCGGGCTCGCGGTAAAAGATGATGCTCGGATCCTCGGGCGGATCGAGCTCAGCAAAGGCGAGCGGCGTCTTCAACGTGGGGTGAGTGGCAACAAAGCGCGGGTCGACGCCGAACGTGTGCTCGAGCGCGTGACTGACATATCGACCGAACTGGTCGTCGCCCACCCGAGTGGCCAGCGCAACCCGGTGGCCATAGCGCGCGCCGGCAACCGCCACATTTGTGGCAGTGCCGCCGATGGACTTTCGGAACGTGGCGACTTCGCTGATCGACACCCCCGCCTGCTCAGCATAGAGATCGACGCTCACCCGACCGATTGAGAGAAGGTCGAGCGGCGTCATCGCCGATCAACCCCCTCGAGTGAGAGGTGGTCGGGGGTTCCTCATGCACCGCCCCCGCTGCCGCCGGCCGATTCGAGCTCATGGGTGAGCTGATCGAGCTCGGCGCCGCCAGCCATCATTCGCACGAGTTCATCGCGCGGGAGTTCGTCCTTGGCGAAGTTGCCCATCGACTTGCCGCGGTTGAGGATCATGAACCGATCACCCACGGGGTACGCGTGATGCGGGTTGTGGGTGATGAAGATCACGCCCAACCCACGGTCGCGGGCTGCGAGGGTGTACTTCAGCACGACACCGCTCTGCTTCACGCCGAGCGCCGACGTGGGCTCGTCGAGAATCAGCACCTTCGCCCCGAAATGCACAGCCCGGGCGATGGCCACCGATTGGCGCTCACCACCCGACAGAGTGCCCACCGGCTGCTCGGTGTCGCGGATGTCGATGCCCATCTTGGCCATTTCGGCCTTCGCCACACTCTTGGCCTCTTTCTTGTCGACCCAGCGCAGCGGCCACGCACCCTTGGTGGGCTCGGCGCCGAGGAAGAAGTTTCGCCACACCGACATCAGGGGCACCATGGCGAGGTCCTGGTAGACCGCGGCGATGCCGCGATCGAGTGCCTCACGTGGTGAGTTGAACTTCATCGCCTCACCCTCGAGACGCATCTCACCCTCGTCGTGTTGGTGCACGCCGGCCAGGACCTTGATGAAGGTGGACTTGCCGGCGCCGTTGTCACCCAGCACACAGGTGACTTCACCTGCGTGCACCTCGGTGGTGACCCCTTGCAGGGCGATGATGTTGCCGTAGAACTTGCCGAGATTGTCGAGTTCGATCAGTGAGCTCATCGTGATTCCTCCGCCTTGGTTCGGATGAAGTTGTTGGCGATCACCGCCGCTAAGAGGATCAAGCCGAGAAATGCGAAGCGCCAGTCGCTGTTCCAACGGGCGGCAGGTATCCCCTGTTTAGACATGGCCATGATGAACGCCCCGATTGAAGCGCCGAACGCCGACCCGTAGCCGCCGGTGAGGAAGGTGCCACCGACCACGGCGGCGATGATGTATTCGAACTCGAGACCGTTGCCAGTGCCGGACTGGAGGGTGTTGAGGCGGAACGCCAGCAACAGACCCACCAGCCATGCGGCCACCGAGACGATCATGAACAGTTGCGTCTTGGTGCGGGCAGCGGGCACACCGATCTGACGAGCGGCGTCCTTGTTGCCACCAACCGCGAAGATCCAGCTACCGAACTTGGTGCGGCCGAGAACGAACGTGGCCAACGCAGTGACACCCGCGAACCACAGGAACTCGACACGGAACTGGGCTCGCGGGATCCCAGCGAGGATCTCGGCGTCGGTGGTGAACAGCAGCTTGATCCCCAGGCCAACGAAGATCGCCACCAACCCACCGATAGCCAAACGGGACCCCAACTGGTCGGCGTGGGCGTCGGTCGCTCGGCGGGCCGTGAAGCACGCGTTGGTGAGCGCCCAGCCGGCGATGATCATCGCCACCACGAGCAGAATGGTGAACACCTCGGTGCGGAATTTTGGCGTGCCCGACTGCCCTTGGATGAAGAAGGCGAGTGCCACAACCGCCACCGAGGTCACCAGTTGTACGATCGATTTGGCTGTCGCCGACGATCGACCAGCGTGGGTGGACGCCATTGCCATCAGCACGAAGCCAGCCATTACGAACGCTGCGAACAGAATTGCCCGCAGACCCTGCTCGGTGGTCATGAACATGAATGCGTAGATCCCGAATGCGGTGCCCAGGGCGACGGTGGAGATTCGTACGATGCCCTGGATTTGTTGCTGGGTGTCGCCGCTGATCTGCGCCCCGCGCTTTTTGAACATGATGAGCCCCGCCAATCCACCCCCAACCACGACCAAGGGCCATCGCAGCGCACTGGCGACGTCGAGCACCGACTCCTGGGAGTTGACGTCGAACTGCCAGGCGCACAGGAAGCCGGCGGCGATCAAGGCGAGGCCACCACCCGCCGTGAGCACGACGTCGCTGGGAAGCGACAGGGCTCCGAGAGACCTCGGCTCATAACGCCACACGGCGAGGCCGAATACTGCGATCACGCCACTCAGGCCGATGATCACGCCGGCAGCCAGATTGCCGCCGGTGCCGTCGGTGCCGTGCATCACCGCTATGCCTGCGATCACACCGCCCAGGCCGGCGACGAAACTCGCCAGCCCCGCGGAGTTGAACCGCTCCTTGCGGAGATAGTTGAACTCGTAGAACGCCAACACCAGCACGGTAATCCCGCCCAGGATGCCGACGGTGTAGACGGCGTCGCGTGCTTCGAATTGATGGTCGTTGCGCACCCAGGTGCTGCCGAAGATCTTCACCCAGAAGTCGTAGCCGTGCCCCTCGTCGATACGCCCGACGGTGATGTTGTCGATGATCAGCTTCGAGAAGCCGAGCTTGAACCCACGCAGCATGAAGAACGTGGCGAGGGTGACGATGAAGCTCGGGAGTCCGGTGCGCTCCACCATCGTGCCGTTGAACCAACCGAGGCTGAGCGCAACGACCAGCGACAGCGGAATGGCAATGAACAGGCTCAACCCGGCACCGCCGAGCTCACCCACGTCTTTCACCAACAAGATCGTGACGATGCCGAGCGTGCCTGTGGCCGCACCTGACGACAGATCGAACTCGCCGCCGATCATCAGTAGAGATACGGCCACCGCCATGATGCCGAGTGTCGAGGCAACCGCAAGGACGGGGAGAATCCCGCCCGCCTTGCCAAACTCTCTGGCTACCGCCCAGAAAAATGCCCAGATCGCGGCGGCGCCAATGATGGCACCGATCTCCGGTCGTACAAGAAGACGTTGAAACACGCCCCGATACGCCAGCCGTTCATCGTCGGCCGGCGCCACTGCGACAGTTGCGTCGCTCATTCCAACTCCCCCTACTCAATTGTGCCGAGTTGACACCTAATCATTGGTGCCCAGCAGGCACCCATTCATTGGTGCCCTACAGGCACCTGTGCGCCACCACCTTCCCATAGAGGGCGGCGCCGTACTCAGATTGGTTGACCGTGCCGGGGTTCGCCCAAGAGCGAACCCCGGCGCCAGTCCATATCTATTGCTTGATCTAGCGGGTACCCGCCTCGACCAATGCCTTCACAGCGCCTGCGTTGTCAGGAGTCACGAAGCCCGGACCGGTGAGGATCGGGAGACCACCACCAAGGGTGTTGGCGTTCGTGCTCTCGAGGAACATCAAGATGATCGGGATGTAGCCCTGGAGGTACTGCTGCTGGTCAACGGTGAACGCAACATCGCCCGCCTCGATGGCGTCGATGATCTCCGGCGTGATGTCGAAGCCACCAACGGCCATGTCGCGACCCAGCGACTGAGCGGCACGGAGACCGGACATGGCGATGACCGGACCAACACCGAGGAAGCCGTCGATCGAAGGATCGGCCGACATGGCAGCATTGATTGCTGCTTCCTGAGCGGTCTGGTCGGCATCGAGGTCCATGAACGAAGCGGTGACATCACCGTCGAACGTCTCCTCGAGACCGTCACAACGCTCGGTGAGCGCCACATTGTCCTGCTCCTGGATACCGCAGAGCACATGGGTTGCACCAAGGTCGTTGAACCGAAGACCAGCACCGTTACCGGCGATGATTTCGGTCTGACCGACGTGGGAGGTGGCACCGATGGTCTGGTAGTCGTTCACACCCGAGTTGAGCGTGTAGACGGGGATGCCAGCGGCAACCGCGTCCTGGAGCACCGGGATCAGCTGGTCAGGGCTCGGCAGCGAAGCGGCAATGCCGTCGGCGCCGGCCGCAATAGCAGCCTCGATGTCGGATGCCTGCACACCAGGATCGTTGTTGGAGCCCTGCCACACCAGCTCGACGCCGACGGCGGTCGCGGCCGCCTCAGCACCACGCTTCAGCACGGACCAGAACGGGCCGTCGTCGGAGTGGGTGATCATGTAGAAGGTGAGATCTCCACCCTGGGTCTGATCAACGTCTTCAACCGTGGTGGTCGGTGCATCGTCGCCACCGGCGGTGGTGGTCGGTGCGTCGCCGTCATCGGGCGCGGCGACTCCGTCGCCACTGTCATCACCACATGCTGCAGCCAACATCACGATGGCGACAAGTACCGCCATCCACTTCAAATGCTTTCTCATACTCCCCCTTCAAGGGTTTGGTTCGGACCGTTGCACCGCCGGCTCATGTGACCTCGCGGGAGGTACTGAGCACGGCATCGATGCCGCGGAGATAGTCGACGCTCATTTGAACGTCGACCATTGGACCCTGATCAGCGGGTGGATCACCCGCAGTCAGGGCCACATCTTGTTCGAGCACGTACCAACGGTCGTAGCCCGAGCGTTCGAGCGACATGACGATCTCTCCGATCGGGACATCACCGCGACCCATGGGGCAGAACATACCGTTCTGCACCCCTTGCATGATCGATTGCTCGCCGGCGAAGACAGGCCGAGCAAGCTCGAAAAATGCGTCTTTGAGATGCACATGGCGGATTCGATCGCGTGCATCGTCGAGGAACTGAAGCGGGTCGTAGCCGCCGATCGACAGATGCCCGGTGTCGAAGCACCAGCCGACGTCACTGCGATCCAGGAGCTGCCGCACATCGGCCGGCCGCTCGATCATTGTGCCCAGGTGCGGATGAATCGCTTGATGCATCCCGTAGTCAGCGACGATGCCCTCGATGACCGTGAGCATCTCCGCGGCATGAGCCCAACCGGCGTCGTCGAGCTCGAATCGGGGACCCCAAGCTAACGACGCGACCATCGCAGTGATGAACTCAGTCGCTCCGGCACCGCCCATGAGGGCTGCCGCTCGATGAGTTGCCGCGATGGTCGCGTCGCGCCTGGAGGGATCGTGGAGGACCAGCGGCACGAAGCCACCGATCATGGAGAGATCGTGTTGGGCGACGAGATCGCGCAGCTCGCCCGGGTCGGTGGGGAGGTATCCGTCGGAGCCGAGCTCGGTGGCCCGAAGTCCGATCTCGCGCATCTCACGCAGGACTCGGTCGCGGGGCAGCTCAAGTCCCCAGCCGGGAACCTCACACACACCCCAACTGATGGGCGCGCCGGCAAGGCGATCGAGAAAACTCATTCGACCCCTTCCTGTGTCACGCGGTTCCCCCTAGATTGACTGCCCACTCCAACATCAGCGGTGTCTCGGTGGACGGCCGCAGAAATTAGAGCGCTCTAATCGTTGGCGTTGAAGTGTGGAATAGTACTGTTGGAAGAGAGCTTGTCAAGCGCCATCACTCTGAGACGTCGCTGCCGGGCCCAACGGGGAAGCCTATGAACCGACCAACAATGGAAGACGTCGCACTGCGCGCCGGCGTTTCCCGCGCCCTCGTGTCATTGGTCATGAATGACTCGCCGAAGGTCTCCGAAGAGAAGCGACAAGCTGTCGAGATGGCCGCGGTTGACCTCGGCTATCGGCCCAACCTTCACGCCCGCAATCTCGCCCAACAACGCACGCAGACCATCGGCGTACTCGTCAACGACCTGCACAACCCGTTCTTCTCCGAGGTCATCGACGGCATCGAGGCCGAGGCCGACCGACGCAACATGCAGGTGTTGATTCTCAACGGCGGCCATCACGGTGCCCGCGAGGAACGAGGGATCGAGACCTACCTCCAATTCCAGGTGGAGGGGATGGTCCTGGTCGGCACCCGACTCGACGACCAACAACTTCTCGCAGCCGCGGAGAACGTGCCGCTCGTGACAGTTGCCGCCGGCTGGGAACATCCGGGAGTCGACATTGTCACCACCGATGAGGTCGCGGGTGCCGCGTTGGCGGTGGAGCATCTCGTGTCTCTGGGTCACGAGGCCATCGTCCACTTCGATGGCGCCCAAAACATCTCGGCGGCGCCTCGCCGACAGGGCTATGTGGATGCGATGCGCAGGCTAGGCCTCGAACCCCGGATCATTCTCACCGGCGATAGCGAGGCCGCCGCTCGCCCGGCGTGCGATCATCTCCTCGAAATCAGTGAAGAGACAACCGCCATCTTCGCCTTCAACGACTTGTTGGCTGCCGGCGTGCTCGATTGCCTCAACGACCATCAGATCGCGGTGCCAGATCACATGTCGCTCATCGGCTACGACAACACATTCATCGCGGCGCTCGGCCATCTCTCCATAACCACCATCAACCAACCGCGGGTAGAGATGGGCCGACTCGCCATCGAGACCGTTCTCGAACGAATCGAGGACGGCCGCACCGAGCCGGTACGACGAGTGCTCCAACCCGAACTCATCGAGCGCGACACAGCAGCCGCACCCCCGATCAAAACGGCGATCGCCAGCCGAGAGGACACAGCACTATGAGCCACGAAATGCTCGAGGTCGATGTCGACGATCTTCACAACCAGCTTCCTGACCTCATCGACACTCTCCTCAACGGCGCGGGAGCGATCGTCATCCGGCAGGCATTTTCTGCCGAGGATGTTGCCGATGCCCGCGAGAGGGTCATGCACTTCAGCGAGGTCGAGGGCAACAAGGAGACCCACTTCCAGGGAGCCAGCACCGACAAGCTCGACCGCCAACGGCGGGTGTGGAATCTGCTCAACAAGGGCAACGTGTTCGAACGAATGGTGCAACACGACACGGTGATGCGAATCATCAGCGAGTTCCTCGGTAGCGCGTTCATCATGGGCTCGGTGGCCGCCAATCGGCTGCTGCCCGGCGGCCCCGGTCAGGAGCCGCACGTCGACTATCCCTACTGGGACATGTACAAGCGAGACGAATTCCCCACCAACTTCAACTCGAGCTATCCCCTCAACGCCCAGGCCACAGTGCTGCTCGATCCGTTCACGCCCGAATCGGGTGCAACCGCCTTCCTTCCCAACAGCCAAGACACGCTCCGCTACCCGACCGAAGCCGACCGGGAGCACTTCCACGCCAATGCAACTCGCATGACCGGCGACCCCGGCGACTGCGTGATCTTCAACGGCATGTGCTGGCACTGCGCCATGCCCAACGAAAGCGATCACAACCGCACCGGCATCCTGATCGAGTACCTACCAAAGTTCGTAGCGCCCATCGAAGACCTGCGCCGAGGCGTTCGCGCCGACGTCGTCGAGCGCGCCACCCCGACCCTTCGCCGACTCATGGCCCTCGACTATCCCTATCCCGAGATTCTCGATCAGGTCGATGGCGGCGTGAAGATCGGGCTGGACGTCAGCGGATGACCGTTCGAGTTGGTGTGGTCGGCACATCCTGGTGGGCCGACGCGATGTATCTTCCCGCGCTACGAGCTCTCGACGACGTACAAATCGTCGGAGTCGCTGGCCGCGATCCGAGTCGCACCCGAGCATTCGCCGAGCGTTGGGAGATTCCCGCCTCGTTCACCGACGCACACGATCTGCTCGATCAGCCGCTCGACGCCGTGATCATCGCCTCGGCCAACGACAGCCACCACCCGTTGACCATGGCCGCCCTCGACCGGGGCCTCGACGTGCTGTGCGAGAAACCCCTCGGGCACTCCACCGCTCAGGCCGTTGAGATGGCCGCGGCTGCGGCCGCCAATGAGGCGGTCACCATGGTGCCCTTCACCTACCGCTACATGCCGGTCAACCAGTGGGTCAAGGAGCTCATCGACGGCGACTACCTCGGCACCGTGCGGCACTTGGGCCTCAGGTATTTCACCGGCTTTGCCCGCGACGGCGAATATGCCTGGCGATTCGACACCTCCGAAACCAGCTCCGGCGTGATCGGCGACATCGGCTCGCATTGGCTGTATTTGGCCCGTTGGTTGCTCGGCGAGATCCAGTCGATCAGCGCGACGTCGAGCCGTTTCGTCGACCGCGATGAGCGGCCCGACGGGGTGCCGTACACCCGAGGCGAGGACTCCGCGGTCATCACCGCGCGGTTCACATCAGGGGCCTACGCGGTGCTCCAGGTGAGTGCCGTGTGCTGGGAAGGTACCGAGTTCAACCAGACCCACCTGCTCGACGCGCACGGGTCGGGCGGCACGATCTACGCCTCGTGCGACTGGGACACGGTGCAGGAAGTACGAGGCGTGCGGGCCGGCGAACCCGGCCCCGCGGCAGTGCTTCCCATCCCCGACCACATCTGGGGCGAAGCGCGCCGCGAATCGGTGCACGACACCTACCGAGACGTCTTCCGAGGAAGTGGTGCCATGATCGGCGACTTCGTCGAGGCCGTGCGCACGAGAGTGCCCTGCTCACCCGACTTCAACGACGGGCTGCGTATCCAACAGCTGTGCGATGCAGCTGTCGCCAGTGCCGCCGCCGATGGCACCATGATCACAGTGTGAGTCTCTCCACCCGCCCGGTCATCCTGCTCGCCCTCGCGGTGATCATCAGCGGCTGTGCCTCCACCATCAGGCCCCCTGCCACGGAGGCCACCGTGGGGGTCCGAGCAACCGGCTGCAGCTTGATCGCCAACTTCGGCACCGGCGTGGCAATCCGTGCCGACCTGATCGCCACGTCGGCGCACACGGTTGCGGGTGCGTCAGCGGTGGTGGTGGTCGACCGGAGCGGCAGCGAGCACCCAGCACAGGTGGTCGGCTTCGATCCATCCAAGGACGTCGCCATTCTGCGCGTCGATGTCTCGCTTCCGTTTTCACCATTGGGCCAGGTCGACAAGGGCAGCGATGGTCTCCTCGCAACATGGCACCCCGACCGCGGTTTTGAAGAGGCCAATGTGGTGGTCACTCGCCTCCTCAACGTCACCATCGAGGACATCTATGTCGACGAGATCTCCGAGAGGCGAGCCTTCGAAATCGCCGCCGATGTGGTGGCCGGCGATTCCGGAGGACCGGTGTTCAACGATGACGGCGACGTCGCCGGCATCATCTACGCACGCGCACGAGACAGAGCCGACGTCGGCTTTGTGCTCGACGCGATCGAGATCGACGCTCTGCTCGACCGCACCACGGCAGCAACCGTCGCCAACGGGCGGTGTCTCTGACCCCTGAGCCGTTCGCCGGCCGACCACCTAGTCTGGCCGCCATGATCGTCGGTTTCGATGTGGGGGGCACGAACGCCAGGGCACTGCTCATCGACCCGACCTCGGGTGAGGTGATCGATCGCGATCGGGAGTCGAGCGCGGGGGCCGGCCCGGTGTTACTCGCAACTCTCCTACGCATGATCCAACGCCTGCTCGATCGCAACGAGGCTTCGTTGGAGGCAGTCGGACTCGGCGTCGCCGGTCTCGCACACCGATCCGGCGTCATCCGCTACTCCCCCAACTTGCCCGACCTCGTCGAGTATCCCCTCGGCAGCGAGCTCGGTGCGGTGCTCGGCGTGCCCGTCACCGTCATGAACGACGCCACTGCGGGCACCTGGGCCGAAGCGAAGCTCGGGGCCGGGCGGGGTAGCAACGACTTCATCCACGCCGCCCTAGGCACGGGTATCGGCACCGGGTTCGTGTGTGGCGGCCGGCTGATCCACGGCACCAACGGATTCGCGGGCGAGTCCGGCCACATGGTGGTCGACGCCAATGGGCCCACCCACCACACCGGACAGCAAGGGCCTTGGGAGTACTACGCGTCAGGCTCGGCGCTGGGGCGGACCGGCCAGGCCCAGGCGGAAGCCGGCCATTTCCCCGCGGCGCTACGCATCGCCGGAAGTGTGGCGGCCATCGATGGTTTCACCGTGGTCGCCGCGCTCGGCGCGGGTGATGCCGAGGCCGCACGAATCTTCGACGGCTTCTGCCGTCATGTCGCGCGTGGTCTCGTAAACCTCGCTCTGATCTTCGACCCCGAACGGATCGTTATCGGCGGCGGACTCACCGACATCGGCGAGCCGCTGCGAGCAGGAGTCGACCAATGGTTCGATGAGCTGCTGGTGGGTTCGTCACACCGGCCCAAGGTGCTGGTGGTGATGGCCGAGCTCGGTGACGACGCCGGCGCAATCGGTGCCGCCCTCGTAGCCGCCGACACCCCCTGAACTGCTGTCGCAATTGACGAGGCCATGCCGGATCGCCGGCAATCGATACTCGGAGGGAAACTGATCATGGAGTCCGCTCACCTGCCATCGCTACGACTCGAGGGGCAGGTCATCCTGGTCACCGGCGGTTCTCGAGGCATTGGAGAAGGTCTCTGTGAAGCCCTCGCCGCGGCGGGGGCGATCGTTGCGGTGACAGCTCGGCGGCTGGGTGATGCCGAGGCGGTCGCGGCTTCGATCTCGGCGGCCGGGGGATCGGCCACCGCGCACCCACTCGATGTGGTCGACCTCGCATCGATTCGAGGCGGGGTGGATGGGGTGATCGCGGCACACGGACGAATTGATGTTCTGGTGGCGAACGCCGGTATTGGCGAGAACGCGCCAGCGCTAGAGGTCACCGAAGGTCATTGGGATTCGATGATGGACGTCAACCTCAAGGGTTTGTTCTTCACCGCTCAGGCATGCGCCCATCACATGGTCGCGGCGGGTCGCGGTCGGGTGATCGCGATGAGCTCACAGGCCTCGCTGGTGGGCATCCGCGATCACGTCGCCTATTCGTCATCGAAGGGCGGCGTGAACCAGATGGTTCGAGTTCTGGCTCTTGAGTGGGGACCGCTGGGCGTCAACGTCAACGCCGTCGCCCCCACATTCATATACACGCCGGGGACCGCTGAGCGCCTGGACGATCCCGACTTCCTAGCCTCGGTCGTCGACCGCATTCCCGTGGGCCACGTAGGCCAGATCAAGGATGTCGCCGGAGCAGTGGTTTATCTGGCCTCCGAAGCCGGAGCGATGGTCAATGGCAGCATCTTGACACTCGATGGTGGTTGGACGGCCCAGTAGGCCGAGCGGTAGGGAGCAATCGTCTCCTGCGACAGGAAGTGCCGACGAGAGGATGGATCGATGCCAGTCAGATTCGGATACGACCCGGCAGTCACCGAACGATTTCCTGCCATCCGTGGTGGAGTCGTTCACGCGGTCGGCCTCAGCAATGGTCCCAGTTCTGTCTCACTGCTCGAGGCCTACTCCGCGGAGCAAGAGGCGGCGACGAAGCGGCTCGACGAGACTCCTATCGCCGAGACCGCGTCGATCGCGGCCTGGCGACGCTCGTTCACGGCATTTGGTGTGAAGCCCACCCGACACCGGGTCGCGGCCGAGGCTCTACTTCGAAGACTCAGCAAGGCCGGTGACATCCCGAGCATCAGCACCCTGGTCGACATCGGCAACCTCGTATCGATCCGCTACGGCCTTCCGGTGGCCGTCTTCGACCAGGCCGCTGTGACGGGGTCGACGACGGTTCGATTTGCGGATGGCACCGAGCAGTTCACCGACCTCGGTGCGGTCGAGATTGCCCACCCCGAACCAGACGAGGTGATCTTCGTCGACGACGCAGGCGTCGTCAGCGCTCGCCGCTGGTGCTGGCGTCAGAGTGCACAGAGCGCGACCGGTCCGGACACGACCACCGCGCTCATCACCGTCGAGGCCCAGCATGGCGAGTCGGAAGTAGACGTGGCTGCCGCCATCGCAGATGTGCAGGAACTGCTGTCGATCCATCAGCCAAACGCCGCGACCCGATCCCAGATCCTTACGGCGTCGAGCCCGTCGGCCTCGTTTGATTAGCCATCGCGACATGGTGATCTAGCCAATCTCGACCAATTGGCTGAGTCACAGCTGGGACTTGAAGAACTCACCGGCCTCGGTCGGCTTGTAGTCCCAGTTTTCGAACAGAATGGGAACCCACACCGGCGAGAAGGACCACGCGGTCCACCCGATGCCGCGGTCATCGAGAAATGCCGCGATGTCATCGCGGTAGACGCCGTCGGAATACGTCGACTCGAGGTAGTTGGGGTTGAAGGCGTCAGGGTCGTCGGTGTCCGACACGTCCGGGAAGTTGACCAAGATGTTCGCCCGGGTTGTCTCATCGGTGAATCCGATCTCGGTTGCGAGAACCGGGTAGGCGTCGGATGCGTCTCCGAATGCCTCCTGCCAAGGTCGGTTGTCGATCGAGCCTGGATAAGGGTGCACTCCGTAGACGACATTGCTCCGATTGACCGGGTCGTCACTCACATACGAGAGATCGGCCGCCCAGTACATGCCGCCGACGATTGCGATCGAGTCGGGATCCTTGTTGCGGATGACGTCGATCAGTTCCTCGGCCAGCAGCTTCCATTCATGCCAATCATCGGCATTGTCCCGCCCCTCTGCGTCGACTCGGTCGAGATTCACTGGTTCGTTGAAGAGGTCGTAGAACGCCACGACGTCGTTGCCCTGGAAGTGCGACGAAATGGCCCGCCAGTAGTCCTTCAGCTGTTGGATGGTGACCTCGTACTCGGGAGCCTCGAATATCCCGGTCGTCGCCATGCCGATGGAGTGCGAGTCGATCACTGCGTACATGCCCAATTCGCCAATCCATTTCACGGATTGGTCAAGGATCTCCAATGACTGTTCCGGGTTGTCAAACCACAGCGGCGGATGAATCGGGAGACGCACCAGCTCGACTCCCCACCCGGCCATCGCGGCGTAGTAGGCCTTGTCCCAGGTGCCGAGAGAAGGCTCCCCGAAGGTCGCCTGTGCCAGAGGATCGATCGCGTTTACGCCACGAAGCACGGTTGCATTGCCCTGACCATCGACAATGCGATTGCCCTCAGCGTGGAACTCTTGCGGGAACTCCTGCTGTGTCTGGGGCTCCGACGGCAGCGGACTGTCTGTTGAGCTCGCACAGCTAGACGCCAACAAGGTCCCAGCGATGAGTGACATTCCGAGAAGTCTCCGCACGATGACTTGGCTCCTTGGCGTGGATAATCGTGTCTCGACAATACGGACTCTTGGATCCGAGCTGGGTGAGGCGGCGCTCAGGTGTGAATCCACTTGAGATTGTCCACGTCACGGGCCCCAACGCTGCACCGAGATATCCTTCCGCACGGCCAGCGAACCATGAGATGCTCCGAAGCTGCAATGTCCAGCATGAGCCGGGCTCGGATGAGCAGGGCGCCCGCTACGGGTCGTCGAGGGGCAGCGTGACACACTCGGCTGATGAGTAGGCGTGAGTTCGTCTTGGTCGTGGGGATCGTGTTGTTGGTGGGACTCTTGGGTGGGTACGCCTTGGCCCAGGTTGGCGACGACGGCGAATCCGATTCGTCCGCCGGCGAGTCGACCACCACGACTTCGATCACCACGACCTCGACCGCCACCACCTCAACCACCGAGGCCCCTGCGTCGTCGACCACGTCTACAAGCACCACGACCACAACCACGACGCCGACAACCACGACAACGACAACGACTCTGCCACCTGCCCCCATGGCCGACCTTGCGTCGGGCGAGGTGGTGGGATTCCCGATCGGTGCACCCTTCGACGACGTGGTCGACGAGATGATCGCCCGGTACGGCCCTCCCGACAGCGACACGGGCTGGAGCAAGCTCTGCGAGCTGGCCGACGGCCCTCCCGATGGCGGCCGAAACGTCATGTGGGGCGACTTCATGATCACCGGTCTCCGAGGAGAGAGCGACCGGTTGGACAGCTGGAGGTACCGGCCGGGGGTCAGCGGTCCACCTCCCGGGGAAGTGGTGCTGCATCCCGGCGTCACGATGGATTCCGGCATCGGGGAGATCGCCGCCTCGACGGGGACGGAGGCCGTGTTTTCAGAGCTGGGATTCCAGACCGTGGTCGGCGACGGGTCGTCTTGGTTGTACTCGGCTTCCGGCGAAGACCTCGCGGAGCGACCCCAGGCGGTCTACTGGAACTACTTCACCTGCGATGGGTGACGCGCGACGCCCTGCTGGGTTCGTCGGCCACGAGCACGGCCGCTAGGTCGGGTCGGTGGGGGCAGTGATCAGGTCGCCGGCGCGATACTCGAATAGATCGAAGCCTGGTACAACCCCACCCGCCGCCATAGCTACAACGACGGCCTCAGCCCCATCGACTACAAAACCACAACTGCGGCACAATCCCCACACCAACCCCGTCCGGCAGACCGGGGGACTTCCAGCCCTTGATTGGCGAGCAAACGACAGATACTTCTGCGCTTTCGGGCAAGGCAGCGATGGCCTCGGTTGTGGTCGTGAGGGGGACTATCTCGAAGGTGAGATTTCGGATGAGTCTGATCCGGTAGGCCCTGGCGTCGGGCGTTTCTGCCAGTTTGGGTTTCCGGACGAACGGCCTCACAGCTGATCCGTGGCGAGCGGGGCGGGTCATCCGGCGACTCGGCGCATGACCCATTCGAGCGGTCCTCGGTCGAAGCGGCGCCGCCACGCCCAGCAGAAAGGGATGGCAGCCAGCGAGAAGATGACGCTGGTGGCAACGGCCCATTCGAGGGATTGGTTATCGAGGCGGCCCACCAATTCGAGGATGCCCATGCCCACGAAGACGTGGGCGAGGTAGACGGTGAGAGCGAGCTGACCGGTAGACACCAGCGGCTCGGCGGCCCGCGCCGACAGCCGTTGGCCGAGCCAGATCGAGCCGAGGATCACCAGGACGGCGGTGCCGGCGCCTGCGGCGAGGTAGAGCGGCAGCGGGGGGATGGGTTCGACGGTGAACAGCCAGCGCCAGCTCTCGTCGTCGAGTTCGTCGAGGCTGGAGCCTTTCGGGCCCAACATGAACCAGGCCGCGGCTTCCGTGACGGCAACGACGACCGCGGCTCGGATCGCGAGGGTGCGCCGCCACGCGGCGTCGCGCAGGTCGGTGCGGCCCAACCACATGCCGAACAGGTAGAAGGCAACCCATGGGAAGACGGGGTGAAAGCCGTCGAAGAAAAGGTTGCGGAAGAAGCCTGTCGGGGTAGTGATGCCTTGGTAGGAGTAGTCATCGAGGTTCCAGTTGGCGAACGGGTCGAAGCTGACGATGAACAGCAACGCCACCCCGATCGCGGCTCCCGCAAGGGTGATGAGGCGGCGGCTGGGCGCGAACAGGACGATGGCTCCGACGGCGAGGTAGAGGCCGTAGTAGTGCAGGATGTCGGCTGGCCAGACCGGGAAGAACGCCCAACCGAGCACGAACAGAAACAGTGCCCGTTTGGCCAGCGTCATCTGGGCGGCACGCTGTTGAGTGGGATCTTCGTTGTGGCGGGCGCGGCGTGAACCGAGGCTGGCGCCGATGCCGGCGAGGACAACGAAGGTCGCAGCAGCTCGGCCGTCGAACAGAGCGGCAAAGGTTCGGAGCCACTGGGGGCCGCTGTCTTCGGCGCTCATGGTGACCTTGAAGTTCACGATCACCATTCCGACAATGGCGAACGCGCGAGCAATGTCGAGTCCCACGATCCGCCCACCGACACGCGTCGTTGGGCGGGGGTCCGCTGTCTGGTCGGTCATGTGGCGGTGTTCGGGTCGTGGCGAAGGGCCTTGAAGGTCAGGTGTGCCATTCCGGCGAGCGTGAGGATGATGAACAGAGGGCTCGCCAGGACGTGCAGTACCGGTTCGCCCAGCAGGACGAGACCCCAAACGATTGCGGTGGTGATTAGAGCGTCCACGATTAGTTTTTCGATGAACACCTCACCCCGACTCTTGGGGCTGGTGGGCTGGATCGAGATGCGTTCTTCGGTGGAGGTCACTCGATCATTATACTGGAAGTCACTGTCACTTCAACAGTGACACTCGATCGGTGGTAAGCTGGTTGAATGGTGCCAAAGCTGTCGCTTCGTCAACGCAACCGGCTCCAGGCAATGCGCCTCGTGCAGGCGACAGCGGTGGACCTGTTCGAGGCGGACGGGTTCGACGCAACCACCATCGAAGCCATCGCCGACGCCTGTGGTGTTTCTCCTTCGACGATCTACCGGCACTTCAGTACCAAAGAGAACGTTGTGCTGTGGGATGAGCGGGACTTGATCATCGACGCCGAGCTCGACGAGCGGCTCGGCCGACAGCCAGTAGTCGAAGCGTTCAGAGACGCTGTCGTCGTCGGGCTCGCCGAGCGCGACGACCGTGAGCTGTTCCTGCGCCGCCTCCGACTCGTCTACTCCGAACCGTCGATCTGGGCGACTGCTGCGCACCAAGATCGCGAAGCTCGCGTAGAGCTGGCCGTTGCGATCGCTTCGGTCGCGGGACGCAAGCACCCCAGCGTCGCCGATGACGCGACCGCCGCGGTCTGCCTCATCGCCCTGGATATCGCCCTCGAACACTGGCAGCGAGACGCCGGACGGATCCACCTGACCGAGCTACTAGACGAGAGCATCCAGGCGGTCACCAACACGCCATGACAGGTCGCTGGATCTGTTCGGCGACTGCCGCGGGGTGGGAGATGTGGGGGTTGTGTCCGGCGCCGGCGATGATGAATGTCGGGTGAGAGCTGGGTTGTTGGATCGGATCGTGTTGGCCGACGACGAGGCGGACCGGAACCTGGAGGTCTTCGAGCTGGGCTTGCAGGAGAGCTCGAGACTCGCTGCTGGACACGGCACGCAGCGCAGCGCTGACATGTCGGGCGACACCGCGCCGGCGGAGGTTCTGAGCAGCGGCGTAATAGGCGTCAGCAGGCTGGGGACTGTTGACAGGGGTGGACATCTTCTCGAGACGCTGGGCCGAGGCGCGACGTAGCACGGCGACCGGCAGCGATGAGGAGCGCACAACCCAGGGGGGTCTGGGCTGAAGAAAGAATGGTGAGACTGCGACGACGCCGCTTATGCGCTCCGGTAAACGGTGAGCGGCTCTCACGGCTAGGGCACAACCGAACGAGTGCCCGACCAACGTTATGGGTTGCGAGTCGGCGATCCGATCGAGGAGCAGGTCCATCCAGTCGTCCCACGTCTCCCAGCTGAACCGGCGACCGGGCAGTGGTGATGATCGTCCGACCCCGGGTAGGTCGGCGAGCGCCGTGGGTGCCGAGACCAACTCGGTCACGCTCGCCCAACAGGTGGCGTCCAGGGGTAGCCCATGCAGGAGCAGCGCCTCGGGGTTGTCTTGTGATTGCAGGAGGGTGCGCGATCCTGCCAAGTCGGTGAACTCGAACCGCCCGTGGGGTTTCTGCCTGCAGAATCGACTGGCGATGAGGTAGTCGGTCCAGCGATTGACGACATCGGTGGCCGGCGTGTTTGACAGATTCGCCTGTTCTCGAATGGCCCGGTAGCTGTCGGTGTCGTAGCGGTCCTCGCTGAGAAAGCTCAGCGATTCCGGCTCTACGCCAGTCAGGACCCGAGGCAGGCGCCGTACCAGCCCGACGGGGAGCCTGACCTTGGGCACCGAGACGCCGATCCGCTTTCCCACCTGTTCGATGAGCGCCGGCAGTGGTGGGGTCGTTGGGTCGAGCGCCCAGTACGACCGTGATGCCGCCTCGTCGTGCTGGACGACCTCAGCGAGAACGGCGGCCAACTCATCAACCGCCACGACCGGGACGAAAGTATCTGGGGAGCCGACCAGGGCGGGGAGTTTCCCCAACCAGAGTTGCTCGATCACATCGCCCAAGCCGAACACCTGGGTGATCTCGCCCGTGACGGAGTCACCGATCACAGTGGCCGGATTCACGATGGTGAGCGGGAGACCACGTTCCAAGGACAAGGCCTGTAGGCGACGATCGGCTTCGAGCTTTGTCGCCTCGTATGCGCCGGAAGCCGCCACCAGCTCGAGCATCTCCTCTGGGGACGGGACGTCGGCGATTCGGGAACCGTCGGCGCCCACCCGGTAACCACTTACATGAACGAGGCGCCGCAGGTGTGGACGTTTCTCGGCCCATTCCGCCAATCCCAGAGCGCCATCCACGTTGACGATGCGGGCCTCTTCGAGGCTGAGACCGAAGGCCATCTGGCCGGCCACGTTGTACACGTCACAAACCTGATTCAGACGATCCTCATCAGCCGACGAAAGACCGAGCTCGGGTTCGGTCAGGTCGCCTTGCATCACGATGAGTCGCTCGCTCACACCGTCGTGAGCGGCAACCCAGGCACGGAGTTCGGGCGCGCGCTCAGTCGCTTCGCGGACCAACGCCGCCACGACTCGCCCCCGCCGGGTCAACTCACAGAGAAGCCACCGGCCGATCAGTCCGGTCGCTCCAGCAACAAACGTGTCCGCTTCTAGTTCTGCACTCATTCCGCGTCTCCGATTATGTAAGCTAAACGAACGATCGCATACTATACAGACGATCGTTCGTATGACTACACTCGACTGGGCTGCCCCGGCGCCAGAACACGGGAGAGCAACATTGACCGACATGAGACGCGTTCATGGCAATGAAACCCGGAACAAGATCATGGGGGCCGCCTTCGAGATCGCTGCTGTGGACGGGCTGGATGCTCTCACCATCGGCCGGCTCGCCGTAGCAACCTCAATGAGCAAGGCCGGAGTCTTTGCCCACTACGGCTCCAAAGAAGCAATCCAGCTGGCCGTCATCGACCATGCCGTCGACTCCTTTTCCCGACGTGTCGTCAGCCCTGCCCTCGAAGCCCCACCCGGGCTGGTCCGCATCCGCGACTTCCTCGACCGCTACCTCCGCGACATCTCATGCAGCGACACGCCCGGCGGCTGTTTCTTCACCACAGCCCAAGCCGCGTACGCAGGCCGCCCCGGACCCATACACGATCGGCTAGCCGAGGTGCTCCGCTCCTTGCACGACCTCACAGCCAACGAACTACGCGCAGCCGTGACCGCAGGTGAAATGCCGGCCCAAACCCCCGTGGCCCGCCTCGCCTACGAAATCGTTGCCCTCGCGCAAGCCACCAGCGTCGAATACCAATTCTTCGCCGACCCAACCGTGCTCGAACACTGCTCCGACACCCTCAAGGCACAACTTCCCCCCGAAAGCTTCACCGGATGATGCGCGGGACTGTCGGATCCCCGGTGTAGCTGGTCTGACCTGAATCGCTGAGTCTCCGGACCTTTCGCTTGGTGGCGGGGGCAGGATTTGAACCTGCGGCCTTCTGGTTATGAGTTCGTCAAAGCCCATATCGGCGAGTGTCGACACGTGTCGGAAAATGCTGTTTTCCAGGGCTTTTGTAGGTTCCTCGTGACGGCGATCCGGCTCGACGGAGCGGGCTACCCGGGGTCGAGGGTTGTGGTCGATAGTTCTGGGGTGGGGCGAGTCGTGGTTGTGGTCGGCTGATACTTCGGCGGGATAGCCGAGCAGCCGGGCGTCAGCCAGACGCACTCGATGAACCTGCCGCCGTTGGCGACCCAATCGTCGGCGTCGACCAGCCGCACTCGACCGGCGATCTCTCGGACCTCGTCGAGTGCCATCGCTCCGGCGCCGACCGCAACGGTGAACTCCTCGTTGATCTTCAACATGATCGTCACGTAGCCCTCGCCTTCGGTGCTGACCCATGCAAGGGACTCGCGATCGTTGATCGATTCGATCGCGACAAGGTCTTCGTAGATCGACCGCATACGAAAGTCGTCGAAACCCGCCGAGTGCCCCGCGACCGTGAGGTAGAACCCCTGCCGGACGCCGTTGCCGATGTCGACGAGGCGGTCGTATTCATTGAACCACTCCACCGTTTCCATGAGCGGGCCGGGCCAACCTCCCTCCAACGGGTACACCGCTTCCTGGAGCTCCCAGCCAGGCTGCGCGTCCCAGTCCATGAAGTCGAAGACCGCAAGCGGCCACAGGTTCTCGGGCGGGGCCGGCGAACTCCGGGCCGTCTCGGCCGAGACACAGAAGTCGCCTGGCGTGGACCACGGGTCGTCCTCGTCGAACCGTTCCGTACCCGCCACCGGCGCTGAGGCGTTCACGCGGCCATCCTCGATGGTCAGCTCGTCGCCCTTCCATGTGACGGTGTCGCCCTCCACGACGTAGGTGCCGCGAGCGACACCTCGACGGCCGTCACCGTCGAGGTCCCCGCACCCATACCACCGCGACGACGCCTCCCCAGACTCCGGGACCCACGCAGTGCTGCTCAAGTCCACCAGGCGCCCTTCGGGGTCCACGAGAGGAACCAACGTGTCCAATCCGGGAGGCCGCACGAAGACCTCGGACGGCACGCCGGTGGCCCACGTACCGCCGAAGAGGAACAGATCGTCGATCCCATCGCGGTCGATGTCGATGGTAATGATTCCCTCATGGAGCCGCGTCGCCTCGAACGCCCATGGCTCGTCCGCTTCGGAATCGCAGACCCTGTAGTTCGCAAGGTCCGAAGTACCGATCACGCCGGTCTCGACGATCCAGTCGATCTGTTCGTCCGCTCCGAGATGGGCACGTGCGGGCAAACCGAAGAAGTCGACCTCAGAGCCGCACTCGGGTGGTGGCTCCGCCGGCAGCGCCTCGCCGCCATCGGAACACGCAGACAACGTCACCACCGCCAGCACGCCGATCGTCCGCCAACCCATCGGCACACGTTAGGTCACAGCGCTTGCGCTCGCAGTCGCCCGCCGCCCTCACCGATGAAGCGTCGGCAGCGCGGTGACCTCGATGCTTGTGACCGGCCCGCCCTGTTCGTCGACCAGATACCTCGGTGTCGGGGTCGATCTAGTCGCTGATGTGGATTTCGAGGCCGTCGGTTCGGGCGCGGGGGTCGGGGCCGATGATGATCCAGCAGGTCGACTCGCAGCGGATAGGGGCGTTGTCGGCCCAGGTGGTGATCCTGGCCGGTTCAGGGATTCGCACCTCCATTGAGAATGTGCCGTCGTCGCGACGCGCGGCAGTCGTCTGAGGCGGCCGCCCGCACACGGCCAAGATGTCGGTCAGGGGGCGGTTGGGCCTGGGGTTGCAGGCTCGAGGGCGATCGCCAGCACTTGGTCGACGTTGTCGACGAGATGGACGGTGAGCGCGTCGCGCACCGGCGTGGGCACGTCTTCGAGTTCGTCACCGTTCTTGGCGGGCAGGATCACTTCGGTGATGCCGGCTCGATGGGCGGCGAGCAGTTTCTGTTTCACGCCACCGATGGGCAGTACTTGGCCATGGAGGCTGATCTCGCCTGTCATGGCCACCTTGGGTCGTACCGCACGGCCGGTGAGGAGGCTGACCAATGCCGTGGTCATAGTCACCCCGGCCGATGGGCCGTCCTTGGGCACCGCCCCAGCGGGGAAATGGACGTGGAACCGGCGGTCTGCGTTGTCGATTCCCAAGTCGGTTGCGTGAGAGCGGAGATACGAGCGGGCGAGCTCACCCGATTCCTTCATGACGTCGCCGAGTTGGCCTGTGAGCGTGAGCCCGGGCTCGCCGGGCATGTGGGTGGCCTCGACGAACAATACGTCGCCGCCGGCCCCCGTCACGGCTAAACCGGTGGCCACACCGGGTGCGAGCGAGCGCCCGGCGAGATCCTCACGGGGGATCGGTCGCCCCAGGGCCTCGCGCACTTCGTCGATGTCGATGACGATAGGGGAGGTGTCCGGGTCGGCCACCAGGCGGGTGGCGGCCTTGCGGGCCACTTTCGCCAGATGACGTTCGAGGGTGCGCATGCCGGCGTCGCGGGTCCAGTCGGCCACGATGGCTTCGAGCACCTCGTCGTCGATCTCGATGTCGCCGTCCGCGAGTCCCGTCTCGCGCAGGACGCGCGGCAGGACGTGGCGGCGACCGATGACCGTCTTCTCGTCGTCGGTGTAGCCGTCGATCTCGATCAGCTCGACACGGTCGAGTAGCGGCCCGGGGATGGTGTCGACGCGGTTGGCGGTGGCGATGAAGACCACTTGAGACAGGTCGAGCTCGAACTCGAGGTAGTGGTCGCGGAAGCTGTGGTTCTGGGCGGGGTCGAGCACCTCGAGCAAGGCGGCTGATGGATCGCCGCGGTAGTCCGCACCGACCTTGTCGAGCTCGTCGAGCAACACCACGGGGTTCATGGTTCCGGCCTCGGTCAGGGCTTTGACCAGGCGCCCGGGTCGGGCGCCGACGTAAGTGCGGCGATGGCCCCGGATTTCGGCCTCGTCGCGAATGCCCCCCAGGGCCAGCCGCACGAAGCTCCGCCCGAGGGCTTCGGCCACCGACTCACCGAGGCTGGTTTTGCCTACCCCCGGCGGCCCGACGAGAGTGAGAATGGCGGCGGCGCCCGGCGTCTCGACGCCACGGTCGAGACGGAGCTTACGCAACGCGAGGTGCTCGACGATCCGCTCTTTGACGTCCTCGAGGCCAGTGTGGTCGCGGTCAAGAATGGAGCGGGCCTGGTCGAGATCGATTCGCTCCTCAGAGATCTCGCCGAATGGGACCTCGAACGCGGTGTCGAGCCACCCTCGAATCCAGCTGCCTTCCTGGCTCTGTTCGCCGGCTCGTTCAAGACGATCGATCTCTGCGGCAATAGCGTCGCGCGCCTTGGTGGTCACGCTCTCTTCGAGAGCGGCAAGTCTGGCCCTGAACTCGGCCACGACATTGGTCTCGTCTTCACCGAGCTCGGCTTGGATGGCGGCCAGCTGACGCCGTAGCACCGCCTCCCTCTGGTCCTTCTCCATGCCGTCGGCGACCTCCCTCTGTATCGAGGACGCCACTTCCAGGTCGGCCAGCGCCTCGGCGGCCCAGCGGGTGGCGAGGGCGAGGCGGTCGTCGATGTCGATCGTTTCGAGAAGCTCCACGCGCTGGTCGACAGAAAGGTCCGGCCAGTAGGCCACGGTGTCGGCCAGCTGGCCGGGGTCGTCGATTGGCGGCAAGGAGAGATTGGAGCGCCCTCCGACACTGGCCAGCAGAGCCTTGGCGGTGTCGCGGTACTGCTTGGCCAACACGGGCGTGCGGTCGGTGGCGATGGTCTTGACCGGGGTGATCTCGACCCACAGGGCATCGCCAGCCCCGGCCACGCCCGCCCCGATGACGGCCCGATGAGTCGCCCGAATGGTGAGCGCTGGCGCTCCAGAGCCCAGTGTGCCCCGATCCTCGATTCGAGCCACAGTACCGACCGTGGCATAGCGGCCATCGATTCTGGGCACGAGCACGAGTTCGCCGCTGGTCGCGGCGTCGGCTGCGGCTGCGGCTTCGTCGCTCTCGAGGACGATGGTCACGACCATCTCGGGAAACACGACACCCGAAGGGATGGGCATTAGGGGCAGCGGCTCCGCGGCGGCTGATTGGTCGTTGGCTCGGCTGGGGGAATCTGTATGACCGCTCACTGGGCCCTCCATTGTCATCATGAATGCTTGCGCATCACTGATTACATCATTACACTACCGGCAGCAACCTATGCCGCGGCCAATTCATTCCCAGGAGATCGATCGTGTCTGACGTTCCCGCCTTTTCCGTCAAGGAGGCCCAGGCCTGGGTCGTCGGTCGCCTCCCAGAGACCTGGTTCAGCGCAGTGCAGGTGATTGCTGATCGCGACGAGATCCTCATCTTGGGCCATCTGCCCTGCCCAACCGGGGTCGCGGCGGTCGATGCCATCGCCGAGTTCCGCGAGGCAACCCGCGACCACCGGGTCGGCGTAGCCAAAGAAGCCGAGTCCCGTTATGGCCGCGAGGTCAGCTGGGCCGCGCAGTGCGCCGAGACCCGTGTGATGTTCACCCATCTGAGCGTGCCCGTCATGACGCGTCTCCGTATCACCGAACGTTCCACGCTCGACACCCTCGTCGCTGCAGGCGTGGCCCGCAGCCGAAGCGATGCCCTCGGGTGGTGCGTCCGCCTCGTGGCCGAACACGAGGCCGAGTGGCTCGCCGAACTTCAAGAAGCCATCGGCACCGTCGAACAAATCCGCGACAAGCGTTGAAAGCGCTTTGAATGGCACCATTGCGTTGACGGACTGGGTGCCCAGCGACGAGCGTGCTCGGGTGAAACGTACCAGCGCCGTCCAGTCGGATTTCTTCGCCGGATACCGGTTTCCGCCCGAGGTAATCATGCTCGCTGTCCGCTGGCACCTCTGATGCGGGCTACCGATGGATCCGACGCTTCACCCCGCTACTCATCGAGGCCGCCAGACCCTGCCGCCAGGCACTTCTTCGCCACCGCGTTGACAGCCCATGGGCCACGCGTTCATGCAGAACATTCGACGCGGCCACTACGAACTCGGTGTCGAAGAGCGCCGCGAGCGTCTACACCTGACGGCAGCTTTCGATGAACTCGCTGAGGTGACTTGACAGAACACACGCACAAAGATCGCTGTACCGCGCCAGCCGATCGATCAACGCAACGGTGCCGAGCACCAACAAGCGCGAGATCGAGCCAGATGGCGCTCGCAGGCGGGGTGGCAGCGACCCGCGTCAGTCACAGGGGGCCCGTGGTTGGTCGAGGTGCGACGACCTGAGCATGACTGCAGCGTCGGTCCACGTTGGAGGCGTCGAGCTCACCGTCGGGTCGACAAACCGCTCCGGTCAAGTTGTGTTGGATCGAAACCAACGTTGGTCCGCCTTACCCAGGTTTCCACGAGTCTCATGAGACGGACGTGATCCTGGGTGACGAGCCTGCGCCCCTGGTGCGCGGATCTGGCGGCATTCCCTGCCACCAGCGAGACGACGGTGAAGGCAACGAAAGCGCGCCGCGCCGTCACAGCGTCGTCACAGTCCGGCCCCACGATGGACGCTGAGCACAGAACGTCATGACGCAAGACTCATGACGAGGGAGCAACTTATGCATCAGCTGATCGATGGTCGAGCACGCAGCGGCGACGACATGTCCAAGGACGTCGACGTCGCAGCCGATGGTGAGGACGTCCTAGCGGATCTCAACGACGAGGTCGCGGCACCATCGCGCAGACGTTGGCACGCGGTGGGCTGGGCTGGGGTCGGGGTGATGAGTGTCGGTGGCGCCATTCTGGCGACGTCGGGAGCCTTGGCGGATGCCGGCTTGGCGTGGGTGGCAGCGGCGGTCGTGGCCAGTTGGACGCTCGACTACCGGGGTCGCGTGCATCGTTGGCCATCGCTTCTTGGCGACGCGGCGCAGCGCCGCTCGTCGAATGAGTAGAGCCGCGGAAATCGCATCCTCCTCGCTGCTCAAAGCGGCGTCTCATGGCGGCCCCGCCGCCTACGATGTCAGCAATGAAACGCCATCGGCAGCGCGACCGAACGATGACATGACGAAGTCGCGGCTTTTGATTGTTGAGGACGACGACCGGATCCGGTCGTCGTTGCGGCTCGCGCTCGGCGACGAGGGCTACATGGTCGACGTCGTCGAGGACGCCGAACAAGGGTTCGAACGATTCAAGGCCGAGCCGCCCGATCTCATTCTGGTCGATGTGATGCTGCCTGGCATGAACGGCCTTGACCTTTGCCGTCGGATCCGCCAAACCAGCGCCATACCCATTGTAGTGGTCACGGCTCGAGACGACTCCCATGATGTCGTCGCAGGGCTCGAGGCAGGTGCCGACGACTACGTGACCAAGCCGTTCGTATTCAAGGAACTCGCGGCCCGGGTTCGGGCCCTTCTGCGTCGCACACAAGGACTCCTGGCCGATGCCGATGGCGGGCCGCTGGAGTTCGGCGAGTTGTCGATCAACGTTGAGGAGGGAACCGTCAAACGCTCAGAAGAGGTACTCGATCTCACCCGTACGGAATTCTTGCTGCTGTGTGCGCTGGTGGAAAATCAGCGTCGTATCCTGTCGCGTGACCAGCTGCTGGAGAACGTGTGGGGCTATGACTACTACGGCGACCCCCGCATCGTCGACGCCCATGTGCGTCGGCTTCGTAAGAAGCTGGAGGTCGACCCGGCCAATCCTGACTACGTGTTGACTGTTCGTGGGCTCGGTTACAAGTTCGACCCGGACCGCCCGACCTGACCGGGACCGCGACCCCTGTGATCGACGATCCAGCTGCGACCGTCGCGTCCACCCCGCGTCGACGTGGACTGCGACTTCGAACGAGGATCGTTGTGGGAGTTGGCGCAGTAGGAATGTTGTTGTCGACCGGGTTGGGGCTCATCACCTTCCTCACCGTACGGTCGAACCTCCTTGATGAACGCCAGAGCAGCGCCGTCAATCAGCTCGACGCCAACGCACAGCTTCTTTCTGCCGCTCTCGGCACGACGGGAGTCGACGAGACCCAGCTCCTCGGATCACTACGACCCCGCGAGAGATCTCGTCCGCTGCTGCACCGCAACGGCCAATGGTTCACCGCGTCGCTCCAGTTCGAGCCAAGCGCGTTACCCGCGCCGCTGCTGGACCAGCTCATGAGTGGACAAGCGGCGCGCCAACGGTTCTGGAACGGCGATGAACTGCTCCTGGCCGCGGGGGCTGCGCTCCCCAACGACGAGGGCATCTATGTCGAGGTATTCAGCCTGGCCGACTTGAACAAGACCCTGACCACGTTGCGCAACACGTTGGTGCTCGCAGGCGCCGCGGCCACCGCTGCGGGTATGGGCCTCGGCTTGTTGATCGCTCGCCGGGCGACAGCCCCACTGCGGGCCGTCAGCGAGGCCGCCCAGCTGATCGCCGACGGGCACCTCGAAACCCGCCTCGATGCCGCCGCTGACCGCGACCTGCACCAGCTGACCGCATCCTTCAATCAGATGGCGCGCGCCCTGAAGGAACGCATTGACCGTGAGCGCCGTTTCACCTCCGACGTCAGCCATGAGTTGCGGTCGCCTCTGACCACGCTACTGACGTCGATCGCGGTGCTCGAGAACCGGCGTCACGAACTCTCCGCCGACGGCCAGGAGGCCCTCGATCTCCTCACCGCCGACGTGGAGCGTTTCCAGCGCATGGTGAGCGATCTCATAGAGATCGCCAAGCACGATGCCGGGATGGCACAACCATCGTGGTCCTACGTACAAGCCGGCGAGTACGTTCTCAGCGTTCTGCGCCGGCTGCGAGTAGATGAGCTGCTCATCGACGTGGCCGAGCACGCCGAAACCGCGGTGATCCGCATCGATGAGCGGCGCGTCGAACGGACACTCGCGAATCTGATCGAGAACGCCGCTCTCTACGGCGACGACGCAACGAGCGTGACGGTTGACGCCAGCGATGAACATGTGTGGATCGCGGTGGAGGATCGAGGGCCAGGGATACTCGAAGAGGACCGCGTACTGATATTCGACCGTTTCGCACGGGGGATCCACGGCCGGCGCCGCGCGAATCTCGATGGGAGCGGGCTGGGGCTTGCGCTGGCCGCTGAGAACCTCTCGATTCTGGGCGGTCGCATCTGGGTCGAAGATCACGACGGCGGCGGCGCTCGCTTCGTAGTCGAGCTGCCCCGAGTTGAGCCATGAGACGTCTCCTTTCGGGACTGCTGGTCGTGGTCGCGGCGGCTGGTTGCGCGGTCGATGCCGAAGGTGATGCTCACCAAATCGACCTGACGATCGCGGCTGGTGTGCTCGATGGCCCCATCGGCGCCCCCGAACCGCCAGGGGCAGACGCGGTGGCGCTCTCTGTGTACCTGGTTCGCGAGAACCGCCTTGTCCACGTCACCCGGGAGACCTCACCGGACCAATCCGATGTGGAGGCGGTGGTCAAGGCGGCGGTGGCCGGACCCACGGCGCCGGAGGCCCGCGCCGGCTTGTGGAGCGCTATTCCGCCAGCGACGTCAGTGCGCAGCGTCGAACTCCACGACAGTATTGCGACAATCGACCTGTCCTCAGACCTAGCTGCGATCGGAGGACGAGACGAGATCCTCGCGGTCGCTCAGATCGTGCACAGCGTCACTGCGCTGCCCGACGTGAACGCAGTAATGTTCCTCCTCGATGGCGCCGTCGCCAGCGTCCCCAGGCCTGACGGTGTGCTCGATTCGGGGCCGCTCACCGCGCAGGACTATCTCGAACTCGCCAGCTGATGAATGTTCTGAGCCTGCGCGTGAACGTGGGGTGAGGGGCGGTTTCGGGTCCCTATTTCGGGCGCGAGGCTCCGCCGGAACCGCTTCACTGTCCGTCCCCGGTATCGGGTACCGGGCTTCGATCACGAACCCGTCGTTTCGGGCCATGGAGAACCCGCTGTGCGGGATGCGGCTGGCGCGGCGCCGGGCCGCGCCTCGTGAGCTGCCGGCGACGCTGAGCTGCGCGCCTTGCTGCGATGGCCGCGACCGCGTAGATCATGAGCCTGGCCAAACTCGATGACTGTCCAATATTGAGCTGGCTGGGATCGGAGATGTGTTGCGAGTCGAACACGTCAGTGGGAGCGACGGCCGCGATGTGGCGACGGGAATATCAGGGTAGGTGTCGGTTATCATCGTGCGTCCTTTCGGTGTTGGGGAGGTCGGCGCAGCACCGAACTGAGTTCGGTTCGGGATCGCAGCATGATGGCGCCTGCGGCTGCGATCACGGTGAGAATGAGCCCGAAGGCCAGACGTTCGGTGAGGATGAGGTTGAGGCCGACGATGGCCAAGCCGACCGGATGTGGGCGGGCGTCTGCGCTGGCGGCGTTGTCTTGGTTTGTCCACAAGCATGGGAGGCCACTTCCGGGACCGTTGGCGACAGGGGAAGCTTTGCTTGGCCATATTCTCGATGTCGTGTGTGACGCGGTGGCGATAACAGCGCGCTGTCTTGATGACATCGTTGAAGGACTGGGCGCTTCCGTTGGGGTCAGACGGCGGCGGTAGCTCTGCTTCGTCGACTGAGCCTGTGAGCGATGGGATCAGCTACTCGGACCAAGAGCGGCCCCCCGATGGCCAGTATCAGGACGTAGGCGGCGGCGAGCGGGCCGAGATCGCTCTCGATGCCTTCGGCGACCGCGATGCCGGCGATGACGATCGAGAACTCGCCTCTTGCGATCAACGTCGTGCCGGCTCGGAGCCGGCCGGGCGGATCGATGCCGGCTCGTCGGGCGCTCCACCATCCC
Organism: Acidimicrobiales bacterium; assembly: GCA_029263195.1. GTDB lineage: Bacteria > Actinomycetota > Acidimicrobiia > Acidimicrobiales > Aldehydirespiratoraceae > SZUA-87. The sequence goes on along the minus strand of JAJCXX010000058.1, from coordinate 2,505 downwards.
GTAGCAAGCTTGGTGGCCGCGGTCACCACGGCGAGTCCGAGAGCGATCGCCAACGCCGGGGGGAGGTCGGCAGGGTTGATCTGCAGCCCGAAAAATGCGAAGAACAGGGCGGCAAAGAGGTCTCTAAGCGGACCGAGGACTTGGCGGGCACCGTGTTCGGCGGGCCCGTTGAGCGCGATTCCGACGAGGAACGCCCCGACCGCCGCAGAGGCCTGTAGGTGCTCGGCGATGCCGGCAACAAGTAGGGCCACACCGAGGAGGCTCAGAAGCAAGTTCTCGTCGGATCGGTCGAATACGACGGCGCTGATGCGGTGACCGAACTTGATCGCTATGCCGAGCGCTGTCACAACCACGGCGATGGCAACAGCGATCTCGAGGCTGATGCCGACGGCGCTGCCGCCTATCAGCAGGCCGGCCATCAGGGGCAGATAGAGCGCCATGACGAGGTCCTCGGTAACGAGAATGGCGAGCACGACGGGAGTTTCTCTGTTGCCGGTATTGCCGAGGTCGGAAAGGACCTTGGCGATGATCCCTGACGAGGAGATGTAGGTGATGCCACCAAGGAGTAGCGCGGCTCGCATGTCCCAGCCCAAGATCACTCCGAGCATCAGACCGGGCGTGAAGTTCAGCGCGAGGTCCACGGCGCCTGCCGGGGCGTGGCCTCGAAGGGCTGTGGTCAGTTCAGTGCCGGTGTATTCGAGTCCGAGAAGAAGCAGTAGGAGGATGACACCGATCTGGGCGCCGCTTTCGATGAACTCTCGGGCGGTGACGAGTTCGACGATGCCGCCTTCACCGACGGCCAGACCAGCGAGCAGGTAGAGGGGGATGGAGGAGATGCCGAACCGGGCGGCGAGGCGGCCGAGAAGCGCGAGTGCGACGAGGACGGCACCCAGCTCGACGAGCAGGGTAGCCGTGCCGGGCCCGACGGCAAGGATCATGGGCCGCCGGCGAGCAGTAGTGCGGCAGCGTTGATCCCGTCGGCGGTGCCGACGACGACCGCTGTGTCATCAACAAGGAGCGCCTGGGCGGGTCCGGGAGCAGGAAGCGGCTTGCCGCCGCGGACAAGCGCCACGATCGACACTCCGGTTCGAGTGCGAAGCGCGGTGTCGCCGATCGTGCGACCCGCGTAGGGGCTGTGGCGTGAGATCGGGAGCCAATCGATTGCCAACCCGTGGATCTCTTGGCGAAGGTCGTCGAGGCGTTCGGTGACGCTGGTACCGCCCAAGAGATCGGCGAGGACTCGGGCTTCGTCGGGGGTCAAGGTTGCCGTCTCGCTCACCCGGTCTGGGTCGTCTGGGTCATAGATGACGACCTCGCGTCGGCCGGCATGGTGCGAGATGACACCTATCCGGTCGCCGCTGTGACACCCGAAGGCGTGGAGGGTCCCCACTCCGGGAAGTCTCGTTTCGTTGATCTCAGTCATGGTTGCCTTCTCGGGTGGAATGGATGGGATCGCCGCCCATCACTTCAGCGGTTCGGGCGTGGGGGCTTCGCAGTGCCTGTGGCGGCGCCTGGTGAGACACCAGCTTCGAACCCACTTCGGGGGCGGGGCGAACTGCTGAGGTCGGAGAGCGCCGTGAAGAGACCGCTCGTAATCCGGTGCACGATTGCCTACGAGAGTCGGCGAGTGACGATGCGGCGTCACCCGGCGAGCGGTCAGGCGCCTCAAGCGGGCGACAAGGCCGGCGACGTCATCCACCGTTTCGCGGAGACGGCCCCCAGGCAGAGGCGAGGCGACCTGGTCGACGACCTCCGTCACGCTGCAGCTCACCGTGACGAGTTTGATGACAAGCGGGACGCAGCGGTGGCGACGTCGCCCAAAAGTGACTCCAAGGCAGTTCTTGGTTGGAGGTCGCTGATCGCATCTGCGCTGCCAGTCTTGGGCCAGCGCCAGGCCTCCGAAACGCCAACCAACGGGCAACGTGCTTGACGAGACTGAACCGCTCAGGTCGACCAGCACCTCGGTTGGTTGACCTGCGAGGACCCGCCGCGACCGGACGACATGGTCACCGGCCGATGCGTTCGTGACGACTTGGTCAAGGCGCCGCTCCGAATCTTCGCGGCGCAGGTTGGCGGTTGCGGGGATCGATGGCCCCAATTCCGCTGGCGTGGCGTCGGGGCACGGGTCGTAGACCGTCACGGCCTTGACCGTTAGGTCGGTGACGTCAACGAAATGCAGCGCAAAGTCGAGCGCGGCGATCGACCCAACCGAACCGTCGATACCAACGATGATGAGGCCTCGTTCTTCATCAAGGGCATGGCCTCGTTCGCGGTGATGCGACGCCACGCCGGTGTGGCGTCGCCTGACGGTGTCGGTTCGCCTTCGCACACCGAGGTTGGATCCGACCATGTTGAGATCGTGGCCCTGCGATATGACGACACGGCGACGTGTCTGCGCGAATCTCGCGGCACAGACCCCGGAACCGCTGCCGACGCCCACACATCACTGTGCGACAGTTCGGCGCCGCCAGTCACAACCAGACGCGCCTCGCCTCCAGATCGTCT
>JAJCXX010000057.1 GCA_029263195.1 Acidimicrobiales bacterium | reverse complement strand
GTCGTCGCAGGTCATGCAGCGTTTCGGTACTCGTTGATGAGTCCGTTGCAGCGGGTTGTTCTGGTGACTCGTATCGGTCGCGGGGGAGTGTCTGCGGTGCCGTTCTCGTCTGCCTGGGGGGCCGTTGATGGAGCGAGCGGTGAGGTCAGTGCTCGTTGTAGTGGTCGATGTGGTCGACGATGAGTTGTTCGAGCTGAGATCGGTTCCAGATGATTGTGCGGTCCAGTAGTTCACGTCGAAGCGAACCGATCCAGCGTTCGGCGAACGTGTTCGCGACGGGCGTTCGGACCGGGGTTTTGAGGATCTTGAAGCCTTCGGTTCGGAAGACGTCGTCGAAGCTGTCGATGAACTGACTACTACGGTCACGCACCAGCGCCCTGGCTCCGGTGAGCCGGTCGGAGTGGCGAAGGAACAGGTTGCGGGCGGCTTGGGTCGTCCAGGGTCCGGTGGGGTTGGCGGTGACTCCGGCGAAGAGTACTTCGCGGCCGGTCACATCGATGAAGAACAGCAGGTAGTAGCGGCGCAACACCATGGTGTCGATGCTGGCGAAATCGCACGCCACCGCGGCCTGGGACCGCAGGAACTGAGTCCATGTCACAGTGGACCGTTGCGGTGCTGGATCGAGGTCGTGGGTCTTGAGGATTCTCCAGATCGTGGACGCTCCAACACGATGACCGAGGCCGACAAGTTCGCCGTGGATCCGGCGATATCCCCACGTCGGGTTGTTGGTCGCCATCTCAATCACAAGCCGGCGCACCGCCAGAGCGGTGGATGGCCGTCCTGGTCGGCGGCGGGGCTGGGTCCAGTGCTTCGCGACTCGACGGCGATGCCAACGCAACAGCGTGTCAGGAGTCACCAGCCAGCCCGTACGCAGGCAGCGGGGCAGGGCCTGAGCGATCACGCCGAGCAGAGTCCGATCATCATCGGTGATCACGGGCCGGGTATCGCTCCGGCCGAGCACGGCGACCTTGTGGCGCAACACGATGATCTCGAGATCCTTGGAGCGGCCCGAACGAACGGCCAACACTGTCACCGACGCGAGAAGACGGTACAAGATTCGAAGCATGAAGCTTCCCTGATCGGACAGCATCGTGCCTGGTCAACGCACACGACCGAGTTTCTGGCACGCACAGGGTGGCGGCCGTGGTGTGGAGTGCAATCGGTGCATTCGATGCTCTGGCCGCATGGATCGTGGAGGTCTCTGCGCCCTGGCCGGAGTTCTCCATATTCGAGATCTTCGGCCGGTCGATGTTCTTCCTTGCCGACAGCATGCACTTGTTCATCATCTACGTGCTCTCTCGCCCAGACGTCCCCGCTGAGTTCGGATTGGCCGAGGTCGGCGGCGGCGATACTTGACCGACCGTTCCAGAAACCGGTAGAGTTACTCATGGCCCGCACCAAGGAGTTCGATCCTGACGTAGCGGTTGCTTCCGCGATCGAGGTCTTTTGGGAGCAGGGCTATGCGAACACGTCGATGCAGGACCTGGTCGATCGACTCGGGCTGAATCGAGGCAGCCTCTACGACACGTTCGGCTCCAAGCACGAGCTATTCGTGTCGGCTCTCAGCAGGTACTGCGCGGAAGCGCCGGCCGTGTTGCTGGAAGCGCTGGAAACGAACGGGCCCCTACTTCCACGGCTGCGCGCCGCGCTTATCCAGCTCGTCGATACCGATCTGGCCGACCCTGATCGCAAGGGTTGCCTCTTGGTGAACTCTGCGATGGAGGCGCTTCCTGATGATGATGACACCGCAGCATTGTTCGAACGGACCATCGAAACGATCCGGACCGGCTTCGAAGCGGCGATCCGGCGCGCACAACTCGATGGCGAACTCCCGTCCTCGCTCGATGCACGAGCCGGCGCATCGTTTCTGGTCACCACCCTGCAGGGCCTGCGGGTGATGGCGAAGGGAACGTCTGACCGTGCCGCGATGGTGGCCACGGTCGACCTCGCGATCAAGGCTCTCGCCTAGCTGCGATGGTGACCTGCTCGGTTGATGGTCCGTTAGTGCCTAGATTCTGGAATGAATGTTCAAGAAAGCGTGTTTGGAAGGACTCATGACAAGCCACCAACTCACACTCACCCTCCTCGAAACCGAGGCCGCTGAACCGGCCGCCCGTGAAGTGCTCGAGGCAACTCGCGAGGCGCTCGGTTTCGTGCCCAACATGTATGCCGCCATGGCGAACTCGCCGGCACTACTCGACTCCTACGTGCACGGCTACGGCCAGTTCCGACAAGGGTCTGCGCTGACCCCGGTCGAACAAGAGGTCGTGTTGCTGGCCATCAGCGTCGACAACCAATGCTCGTACTGCGTCGCTGCGCACAGCTTCGTCGCCGATGCCATGTCGAAAGTCCCCAAGAACGTCACCGACGCCATCCGCGCCGGCGAGCTGATCCCGGATCAACGGCTCGCGGCTCTAGCTCAGTTCACCGCGGCCATGCTCGACACCAGAGGCCGGCCATCGGCTGGCGAGGTCGCAGCATTCCTTGATGCTGGGTACGAGGAACGCCACGTGCTGTCGGTGATCTTGGCGATCGCAGTCAAGACCTTGAGCAACTACACCAACCACTTCTTCGACACCGACGTCGACCCTGCATTCGCGTCGCGCTCTTGGACTTCCGCTGAGCTCGAGCCGACTACCTGAACGCAAACGTCAAGTACCGAATAGACCAACACGAAAGAGACCCGAGATGGCATCCATCAACATTCACCGTTCTGAGACCATTCACGCCGAAGCCGACGAACTCTGGCGAATCCTCGGCGACGAGTTCGCCACCATCAACCAGTGGGCAAGCGACATACCTCACTCGAAAGCAAGCATCGGCACCAAGCCAGGCCTCGAAGGTGCCCCATGTGCCGGCCGGACCTGCGAGATCCCCGGCTTCGGGGAGACCGACGAACACTTGGTCGCCTTTGACCCCACCACAATGAACCTCGCCTACACCGTCACCGCCAAGAAGCTCCCATCGTTCGTCAAGAACATGCGCAACGAATGGACCGTGAACCAACAAGGTGAAGGCCATACCCAAGTGAGCGCCCGGATAACCGCAGACGCCACAGGGATCATGGGAGCCATGGCCGCACCCATGATGCGAATGAAGCTTCGCTCCACCATGAAGCAGGTGTTCGATGACCTGCGTGTCTACGCCGAGAGCGGCGATGTCTCCGCCGCGAAGACCAAGGCCCTCGCCAAGGCCCAGAAGTGATATGCGACTCGACAAACTGAAACGATACGGCGACTGGGCGTTGGTAACCGGCGCATCCTCAGGCATCGGCCTGGAGTTCGCCCACCAACTCGCCGCCGGAGGACTGAATCTCGTACTGGTGGCACGCCGCGGCGAACTCCTCGAACAGCACGCTCGCTCACTCAGCGACGAACACGGAATCCGTACCGAGACAGTCGCACTCGACATCACCGCCGACGATGCCATCGAGACCCTCGTGTCGCGAACTGAGGGCATCGATGTGGGGTTGATCGTGTTGGCCGCCGGAACGGTCGACAGCGGACACTTCACCAAGGTCGACATCGATGACCATGTCCGCCTGACACGACTCAACATCGAGGCACCCATGCGCCTGGCGCGACACTTCAGCCAATCGATGGTTGCCAGACGCAACGGTGCAGTTGTGTTCGTGTCGAGCCTGTTCGGCTACCAGGGAGTGCCTGTGGTGGCAAACTATGCCGCGTCCAAGGCGTACATCTTGTCGCTTGGTGAAGCTCTGAGCGTCGAACTCAAACCTCACGGAGTCGACGTGTTGGTCGTTTCCCCGGGGCTGACCGACACAGCAATGCCTGAAACCATGCCAGTCGACTTCTCGAAGATGCCGATCACGACTTCCACTCCCCGGAAGGTTGTGAGAACGGCGTTGGGGTCCCTCGGTAGAAAGGCGACCGTCGTTCCGGGCAGCGTGAATAAGCTCTATGCGTGGCAGAACCGGCTCATCCCGCGAAAGTGGCCGAGCAAACTGTTCGGCACTCTGCTCACCCGAGCGATCGATCCCGAGGAGCGCGACGACCTCCTCATCGCCAAGTCCTGACCCCAACCACAAGAGTCCCGTGCCGGCTTTGGCTTGAGAGGGGTGTCGCGTTGCTATTGGTTTGCTAGTGGCATCCAGCACCCTGGAGCGGTATCTAGCGGTAGGGAGCGGTTTCGGCCGTCGCCAGATGCCGCTCAGGGACGTTGGTTACCGCAGGACGACGCCAGATGCCCGATTGGGGAGGTTCGTTCAAGTCCCCCTCCGACACCACGTTTCGCATAAGCCCTAGTGAGAGTGTTTTCGACGCTGCGGCCGGGGCTTTGTTGGGTCACGGGGTAGGTCTGGTCAGGTCTGTGACGTGGGGTTCTGTGGTGTGTCGGAGGGGTGGACCTTCAGAGTTCCGTCCATGGCTGAGTAGGTGCGAAATCCCTGGTCAGCAGGGGTGCCCGCCGGTAGTGGTGTCGTTTGCAAATGGATTTGCTAGTGCCAGCCGCGAGAAGCGCAGTGGAAGGCCGAGATGCGGGCCTGTGGGTGCCTGATTCAGACCGGCGGGTGCGTTGCGGTGTTTCCGTAGCGTTGGAGAGGTCCGGCTGGTTGGGTCTGAGGGTGCCTGTCGCTCCGGAAGGGGTTGGCTATTCCTCGGACTGTCTGCCTGCTGGGTTTCCCAATGTGGTGTGGCTCGAAAGAGGCGCGGCATCATCAACCCGAATCAGGAGTGCCCATCACGGTTCGCTCCCTACCAGTTCTTCGACGTCGTGATAGGACAGCCCCTAGCGGAGGTACCAGCGCACCGCCACCAGGATCACCTCGGGCAGAAACCGGTACTCGACAAACGAAGCGGACCCAACACGACGGTAGCGATTCACCCGCACACGCTGGCCGGGCCACACCAGATCCGTCAAGGCATCAGTGCCGTTTCGGGCGCCCTCAGGGGGTTCGCCGCTGATTTGGATCACTCACACTCATCGCAGCTCGGCCGCGTCGCCGCGGCTAGTGTTCTGGCGTCTCGCTCCGGTGGGACCTCAACGTAGGGTGGACCAGTTGACCGATAGCGAACCAGCGGCACAGTCGGCGGTCGGCTGCAAGCACTGCGCCACCCGAGAGCTGTGCCAGTGCCCTTCCGGCCCGGAGAAGTGCGCGCTGAGAGACTGCCCTTGCGACAGCATGTGCCCGTGCCCGTCCAAGCTCGAGCCTCCCGACGACAACTGCTGCCCGTGGCCAGCGGCGTGCGGGCGGCGAGGCGCGGCCGGGGGCCTGATCACCCTCGTCGGCGCTGTCGTGCTCACTGCACTGGGCTGGAAGGACGCACCATTTGCTGCGATGGCCCTACTACTGATCTTGATCCCGATCGCGCTCGGCATCGTTCTCGTGATCGGTTCGATGGGCCGGTTCGGGCGACGGGGCGCAGTGCCATTCGTGTACCCCGGCTGG
>JAJCXX010000056.1 GCA_029263195.1 Acidimicrobiales bacterium | reverse complement strand
GTTGTCGGGCGAATGTGAACTGGCCGCACCGAGGAGCCTCGCCACCGCGTCGCACCGGCGTTGTGCAGGCGTCCGGATGTCGTCTGGGCAACCGTCGCGGCCCCCGTCGCTTCGCCACAGCGCATCGGTCTCGGCATCGAGGCGAGCGCAGACACCGGCCCCGGCGACCGGGTCGAACTCGGCGTGCACGACGACCATTCCGCCGTCGCCGGTGAACCAGCATCCTCGACGGTTCTGAATCTGACCCTGCAGAACCTTCTCGAGATCAGCGGAGCTCTGTCGGCCACGAGTCCAGTTGCGAATCTCGCGCGCCGCCATGTCGGCAGGCCGTGAGCCGACAAGATCGAGCAGCTTGGTGTCGGCATCGATGGCCTCAGCACCGGTGGACTCAGCGGCACGAACGAGAGCGTCGACCGCTTCGACCGGGATGAGCCCGGCCTCGAGCCCCTCGGACACGTTGGGCATCGCCGCCAGTGTCTCGGCCCGGCGACTCCTCTTCTTTGCCTCGCGGTCGCTGCAATGGGTGGCGGACCTCAAGACGACAGCGGCATCGGCGCCACGATCGCCGAGCTGGGAGATCGCACCAGCGAACCGGGCCTCGGCGGCATCGAGCGTGCCACGCAATCGGCCGAGCGCCGACAGTCCATCGACCAGCCCACCACGAGACAGCCCGGCCGGAGACATGGCACGTACCTCCGCGGCAACCCGATCAAACACTTCGTCGAACATACGTTCGACACTAGAGAAGAGGTGTGACATTCTCGGCTGCCGGGCCGAAATATCTTGAGGTATGTCAACCCAGCAACCATGGCTCTGCGTGATACTCCCGTGGATGCGGATCAGACCGAACTTGATCAGAGCGAGCGGGCGCTGTTGACCGAGCCTGTCGATGTGGTCGGGTTCGACGACTGGTACCGCCGCGAGTTTCGCCCGGTGGTCGCACTGGTAATCACGCTGTCCGGTAGCCGGGGCGCCGCCGAAGAGCTTGCCCAAGACGCCTTCATCGAAGCACACCGACGCTGGAGCTCGATCTCCGGCTACGAGGACCCCGGTGCATGGGTCCGCAAAGTGGCCATGAACAAGGCCCGCTCAAGACTCCGCCGCCGGGCCGCCGAGGTCCGCGCCTACGCCCGCCACGCCGGCAGGCACCGCCAGTTCCCTCACGAGATGACCGACCCTGCCACCGAATTCTGGAACGAGGTAAGGGCACTCCCCCGCCAGCAGGCGGCAGCCGTGGCCCTCCACTATCTCGACGACCGCCCGGTCGCCGAAATCGCGGCGATTCTCGGCATCTCGCCAGGAACCGTCAAGACCCACCTACACCGCGCCCGCGCCACTCTCGCCACTCGCCTCGACTGCTCGGAGGAGATATGACTCGCTTGGAAGATCTCGCCCACCATTCCGCCGGATCGGCCCGCGACAGCGTGGCGGACCTGCCCATTCCCTCGGCTCCCGGCCGAGGCAAATCGCGCCGCGTGGCGGCAGCTGCGGTGGCCCTCGCCGGCGCAGCCGCAATTATCGCACTGGTCGTCTCTTCGGGTGGCGGTCAGACCCCGGTGGACGTTGCCGGCTCGCCGACATCGCTTCCCGGGAACACCACCAGCACACCCCGCGCCGCCGATGGAGGTCCCTATTTCGAGTTCGACGTACCGGAGGGCTGGACTCTTACGGTCCGCTCCGCTAGCGACGATCCAGAGGGGATGGCGAGAGTGAACGCCGCCCAGTTCTACGGAGCCGGCTCCGGGGATCTTCCATTCAGCGACGCCGACCTGATGATCAAGATCTTCGAGCTTCCCGAAGGAATTGGCCAGGACGAGATAGTTGATGGCGACATCATCGTCCGCGGCCGCCCGGGCGAGTCCTCCAGCGAAGCCGGAGGTTTCGAGTCGATCAGTTGGCGCGAGCGTGGGAGTCTTCTACTCACGTTGCGGTCGCACCAGTACGACGCCAACCAGTTGATCGGGATCGCCGACGGCATCTCAGTCGATGGCTTCAGCGTGACACTCCCAGATCCGCCCGACAACCTGGCGCTCGTCGCCTCGATCGGATGGTCGGATCCCGACGAGTCAAGTCTCGCTGATCTCTGGGCCATCTCCATCACCGATCCCGACTCTCGGACGAGCATCCTCCTGTCCTCGATTCATACGTATTCTGGGCTGCTCGAGCTCGACGACCACCCAGATCCATCTTTAAGTACGGTCGAGATCGCCGTGCGAGGCACGAGGGGCGTGCTGGGCCGAGGCATTCCCGACGAGAGCGGACAGGAATCGTCCGCCATTCTCTGGATGGAGGAAGGTCAAGCAATGTTCCTCGCCATTGATGGAACCGGTGATCCGGTGGACGTCGCCAACTCGCTCCAGCGGATCAGCAGGACTCGATTCGAGGAACTGCTCGCCGCCCATCCGGCTCCGACAAGCATCAACCCCCTCGATCCGTCAGCCAAACCCGATCCCCTCGATCCGTCAGCCGACGGGGATCCCCTCGATCCGTCAGCCGAAGGGGATCAAGCCCCCTGAGGCTCTCAGCCGGCAGCGGCTCGGCTGCTGCGCCTGACCCGACGGGTGGCGGCACCGGCCACCGGGTCCCAGCCGAACTTCCTCCATGCCACAACCGCCCCGATCGCGGCCCAGATCACCGTCACCCCGAGATGCCCCCACTCGACGGCCGGCGTCTCACTGAACGGGCTCATGGCCTCACCGAACGACAGTGCGAAGTGTTTGAGCGGGAAGATGTTTCCCAGCAACTCGAGCCAGTCGGGCACGTCGCGCGATTCGCCCAGGCTGACGAACACCTGCGACACGAACGCCAGCGGAAGGATCGTGGAGTTGGCGATGCCGGGAGCGGCTGCGGCCGACTTGGCCACGGCCGCCAGCGCCACTCCGAGAAGGGCGAAGCAAATGGTTCCGACCACGAAGGAGAGGGCAGCGGCCGGCATCTTCGCCGCCTCGATGTTGACGTCGTAAACCAGGACTCCGAGTCCGATCATGACCACGGTTGAGACGAGAGCGATCGACACCCCCGACAGGACCACTCCGGCGAGATACATCCACGGCGGCAGCGGCGTGCCACGCACTCTCTTCAGGATCCCTTCGTCGCGGCGCATCGAAAGGTTCATTCCGATGTTGGTGTAAGTCGCGGAAGCCGCCGCGAACACAGCCAGGCCGGGGGCGTAGAACTGAGCCGTCTTCACGCTGCCGTAGGTGGTGTCGATGGTGTCGTTTCCGAACAGGGCCACGAACAGCACCAGCATGATCAGGGGTAGTCCGAGTGTG
>JAJCXX010000055.1 GCA_029263195.1 Acidimicrobiales bacterium | reverse complement strand
CCACACCACGGCAGAAAGACCCGGCCGGCAGACAACTCGAAAACAAGCCAACCCAAAGGCGACAGGCACCCACAGAGCCCACCAACCGGACCTCCCAGACGCTACGAAACCATCGCAACGCACCCCAAAGTCTTAATCAGGGCACCCACAACCAGGCTGAAGTCCAACATCGACGCGCGCAAGACCCCATATCAACGTACGCAGCCGAGTACCCGGCCCCCACAGGCCCGAAGGCTACTGCTGACCAGAGTGTCGGGTTGCTATTGCCCAGGCGCCAGATAGTGATCGAGGTCGCAGTCGATCTCGCCCAGTCGGGCTTCCTCCTCGAAGCTGATCTCGACATACGCGGCATCCAGATCACGGAGTTCAACCAGGTTGTCGAGGTACTCCGTCGAGTACTCCCACAAGAACTCGATGCCCCGTTCCTCCCACTGGCAAACGTGCACGAGTTCGTGGGCCAACAGGTCTGTGTCGTCAGCTCGATCGCGGTCGATGAAGATGATGCGCCCTGTGGTCAACGCGCTTGAACCCGGAACGGTGAAGGGCACCTCTATCAACCGGACCTGGTCTGACTCGCGTGCTTGCCAGTCAAGCGCTAGCAGTGCTCCGACGGCGATCACGACGATTACGAGAAACGCAAGCCCGGTGACTTTTGCGACTCGGGACAGTCCCTGAACCAGACTCATGACTCTGCCTCGCTGGCAACCGAGCGACGTGGCTTGCCCGTCATTGTGATCTTCCTCCAAGGGGTAGACGGATGCTTACACAGTCACGAGCGGCAGGTAGGGAGCGCTGCCTGGAGTGGCGATCGTGAGGGTGAGCTGACAAAGGCCGGGCCGACATGGCCGCCGAACCGATCGGTGGGCCGGCTATTGGCGGTTGAGAGTCGGTGTTGGGAGGCGCGGTACGGGCGGGAGCTACTGTAGTGCCCTCATGTATGGCCATCTCGAAGCGATCTCGCTTGAGAGCGATCGAGTCGCAGAACTGATTCCCTGTAGCGACCTTGAACAACGAGTGCCGTCATGCCCTGATTGGTTGCTTCGCGACCTGGTTCTCCACCTCGGCGAGGTGCAGCGGTTCTGGGCAGAGAACGTGCTGGCAGCAGACGAGTCAGAACCGTGGAGTGGCGAGCGCACGGCCCCTACCTCCGACGAGGAACTCGAAGAGTGGTTTCGCGGTGGTTCCGCCCTCCTTCTCGACGCCCTCGGCAATGCCAAATCAGACGCACCATGCTGGACATGGTGGGATTCTCCTCGGACTGCGGGAGCGGTTGCGAGGCATCAAGTCCAGGAAGCCGCCGTCCACCGTTGGGATGCAGAATCGAGCGTCGGTGCCGCTCAGCCGATTGACAGCGCCGTCGCCGACGACGGTGTAGGCGAGTTCCTGTCGATCATGGTTGGACGTGGCGCCGAGGTTTTGGAACATCCAATTCGTCTTGTCTCATCCAACACCGCGTCGGCCTGGGTGGTCGGGCCCGCCGGTTCTCAACCAGCTGCAACGGTCAGAGCCAAAGCATCCGACCTTGTTCTGATGCTGTACGGACGAGCGCCATTGTCGGTTGCCGAGATCGTCGGCGACCCCGGTGCCGCAGACATCTTCTTCGGCACTATCGCGTCGGGTTGAGAACCCAATGTGGGCCATCGACCGTGCTTCAGGCGCGATGGGGAATGAGATCGATGACTGCTCGCTCAGCAGCGAGCCTGACGGGGCCGATGCTGGTCGCCTGTGTCTTGCGTTCTCTACCGTCTCATCGCCGCGCTAGCCCGCTTGGCAGTCCGCGCCGGTCGCTCCGAGGAGCTCGGAGTCATCGCTCTCCGCCAGACCGAGCCGCCCGCGCTCAACGATCACGATCGGACCTTGGTCGGAGCAAATGCAGCGGCGCTCCTCCGCCCGCCAAGCCTCGGCTGGCTTATACCCCCGACACACTGCTTCGCTGGCATCGGCGCCATCACCGCAGCTCAGGGCGCGCCCTTGGGAGCCGACTTCCTCGTCGCGGCGACGTGCCTCACCCTCACTACCGCATCATCGACGACAGCGCCGAAGACCCGCGGTTTGCGATCAGTTCGCAATCCGGCCCAAATCAACCAGCCTCAGGCCGCTGACCAGGCACTTTACGTGTCGGAGGGGGGATTACAACCCTCAACCCACACCGCAGCCGATCCGGCTGCGTGACCCTCAAGGCGGCCTGATCGCCTCGGTCCGGGCAGGCCATTCGGCCAAGACATCCGTCCTCAGCGCCGTTCCAGTCCCGTACCGGTTCGCAACCTTCGCTAGAAGCCGCACCACTGCAGTTTTTGCGGGTCCGGGACTCCATCATCTGCCGCCTACGCCATCCACTCTCCGCAACCACTCGGTTCTCGAGAGCGTGAGGGGAGTGTTGTCGACGTGCTTGTGGAATCGGGGCGTCACATGAGGGCTCCGGCGGACTTGGCAACGGATGCTGTCCACTTTTGACGGTGGGGTGTCCGTTCTCGACCTGTTCGGGCTATGACTGTTGGTGTCGGCTATTGGTAGTCGGTTCTGGGCGATACGAACGTTGAATGAGGCGAAGGATCGACCAACCGCATTCGGCACGAACAGAACCGAGAACCAATGAGTCAGAAACTTGCCAACGCAACCGGCCTCTACATGGAGGGGATTCGTGATGGCAACGTTCGCGCTGCGGTCGAGGCCTACACCGGTGACCGCTATACCCAGCACAGCACCGGCGTCGCCGACGGAGTGGAGGGGTTTGTCGAGTTCTTCAATCCCTTCGTTGAGAACAACCCGGTCCGAGACATTCAGGTGGTGCGATCGATCGTTGACGGCAGCTTCGTGTTCGTGCACGTGTACCAAGACATCGGCAACGGTGAGGCCAAATGGGTGACCACCGACATGTTCGACACCGATGAGGACGACAAGATCGTCGAGCATTGGGACGTCATCGCCGCGTACAGCGACGAACCCTCAGTGAATGATCACACGCAGGTCGACGGCCCGACCGAGATTGTGGACGAGGACAAGACCGAAGCCAACAAGGCGCTTGTTGCGTCTTTCGTCGATGACGTGCTCGTCCACCATCGTGCCGAACGGATTGTCGATTACGTCGGCGAGGGCTACATCCAGCACAATCCGCTGGTCCCAGATGGCATCGAAGCGTTCCAGAACTTTGTGGCCGGTTCCGGCAAGGAAATGATCTACCGCAACGTGTTCAAGATCATTGGCCAGGGCAACCTCGTGATGGTCTACAGCCACGTCTTCTTCGGTCAAGAGCTGGCCGTATTTGATCTTCTGCGGGTCGAGGACGGCAAGATCGTCGAGCACTGGGACAATATGGAACCGCTGCCCGACGGCCCACAGCCCAACAGCGGCAAGTTCTAGAACCAAAGAGAGTTTCACCATGACTGTGTTCGCAATCCTCCTGGGCGCCTTCTACTTCATAGTTGGCGCGGCCAAACTGGCTGGCGCCAAGCCACTAGCGGACCAGTTCGACGAGTTCGGCCTCGGCACTACCGGCATGCGGGCAGTAGGTGTTCTCGAAGTCGCCGCTGGAATCGGTCTCCAGATCGACCGGCTCGACACCTGGGCCGCCGCCGGCATGGTGGCAATGGTGCTCGGGGCGATCTACAACCACCGTCAGGTGAACCATCCTCCCCAAGCAATGGCGCCCGCACTGATGGTGCTGGTCGGGTCTACGGTGTTCGTGTTGTTGTCTCTGTGAACCAGCGCGGCTCGCTCGAAATGCACGACCGCGAATTTGACCCGACCGACCCACGTCTTCCCGTCGACATCGCAACACTCGACGAACTCCGGGCCAGGGTCCAGAACGAACAGCTCATGCAACTCCCCGGCCGGGTCTACTTCCATGTTGTGATCATTTGCACTGCGGGTGAAGGTCTCCACGAAGTGGACTTCACGCCAGTGGCCTTGCAGTCCGGCCGGGTTGTACACGTGCAACCCGGCCAGGTGCACCGGTGGCGACTCGCTCGAAGCTACGAAGCCACAATCCTGTTCTTCCGCGATGACGACTGTCCCCACATCGGGAGCGACGGGTGGCCAATCGGGCCCCGCTCGTTCGACCTCACCAATGCCGAACGAGAGCGAAGCGGTGACCTCATAGGTCTCATGCTCGACGAGTACACCATCGAAAGAACAATGGAAAGCCGAAGCCGTGCACTCAAGGGAGCACTCCAATTGCTCATGGTCAATTTGGGGCTCGATCAGAAACGCCAAAATGTCACGACGCACTATCCCAAGCCCTATGTCGAGCTCATGGACCAGCTCGAAGCTGACCGTGGTTGGTCGAGGTCGGTCAAGGATCGAGCCGACCGGCTCGGCTACTCGAGCCGGACATTGACAAGGGCCTGCCAGACCGCAGTTGGCCTCACCGCCAAGGAGGTGATCAACGCCCGCGTCATGCTCGAAGCACGCCGCCTGCTCGTCCACCCCGGCAACACCGTCGACGCGGTCGCCCGACAGCTGTCGTTCTCCGAAGCGTCCAACTTCACGAAATACTTTTTCCGCATGACAGGCGAGAACCCTGAGAGCTGGCGGTCCCGCCACACCGCAGGCGCCTGAATCCAACCTCAGGAACCAGCGTTCGGGCGAATCTCGACAAGCGTCTGGCCCTCCACATGCACCACAAGCTCACCGAATCGCAGCCGTAACTGATGATTTTCGAGCAACTCGCGCACCATCGGCTCCACACGGTCCCGATTGTCCGCACCTGTGGGGCTCAAAAACGCGCGCGTGGGTGCTGACCAGGCCCGATACCCGCCATCCTGGCAACTCGTGTCTCGCATCCTCTGCCAATTCTTGGCTGGTCTCTCTGGCGAACGTTGAGCGCATTCGCGAATCCATTTGCAAACGACACACCTGGGAGCTTTTGCAACACTCTGACCAGGCGTTTTTGTTGTGTCGGAGGGGGGACTTGAACTCC
>JAJCXX010000054.1 GCA_029263195.1 Acidimicrobiales bacterium | reverse complement strand
CATCGGCCCAGGCCAAACGCCCCTATGTGGCGGTGTGGGTGGAAGACACCGATGGGGGCCTAGTCGACACGGTCAGTCTCTGGTTCGATCAGGGCCGCTCGGGTACCAAGTGGCTCAGGGACCTCAGCCAGTGGTACCAGGCATCCGGAGGTCAGGACACCACGACGTCGGGCGCCACCCGGGTCGCGGGCGACTACACGGTTGCGTGGGATGGCACCAACGCCGCCGGAGCCCCCGTTGCCGCCGGCGAATACGTGCTCAACATCGAATCGGCTCGCGAGCGCGGTCCCACCAGCTTCACCACCGGGACCATCGTCGTCAGCGACGACGGCTTCACCATCAGCCTCGACGACGACGGTGAGCTAAGCAACGCCAGCGCCGTCCTCATCGCCTGAGAGGACCATCCATGCCCACCGACACCGACAACCTGCCTCAGCAGATGCCGAGCACCACCTGGCCCACGTCGCCTCCCACCATGGGCGAGGCGGCTGCTCCTTCCCGCGGCGCCGCAGAGTTCAATGCGCCGCGAATCCCGGACCGAAAGGCCAACGGCAGCAGCAACGGTTCGAGTGCCGCGAAGCTGGCAACGCATCGCTGGGCCCGTTGGCTGCACGTCTACACCTCGATGATCGCCCTGGTGATCGTGCTGTTCTTCGGGATCACCGGCATCACCCTGAACCATCCCGACTGGACGTTCGGCGACGCCACCAGCCGGTCCACCACCAGCGGCGTCCTCGCCGCCGATCCGACCCTGGGTGACGGCACCATCGACTGGTTGACCATCGCCGAGGAGATCCGAGCGGACTACGACATCAAAGGCAGTGTGTCGGACTTCGGCATCACGGGCACCGAGGGCACCATCACCTTCGTCAACCCTGGCTACTCCGCCGACCTCTTCTTCGACACGACCGACGACAGCTTCGACCTCACTGTCGAGGAACAAGGTTTCGTCGCCGTCATGAACGACCTCCACAAAGGCCGCGACAGCGGTTCGGCCTGGAGCTGGGTCATCGACGTGGCCGCTGGGATCTTGGTCGCCATCTCGCTGACCGGGCTCGTCATGCAATTCTTCCTGCGCAAGCGCCGCCGTCCGGCCCTCATCACCGCCATCGTCGGCGGCGTGATCTCGATCGTGCTGATCTGGATCACCATCAGCTGACCACGAGATCCGTCCACCCGGCGGTGGCCAACTGCCGGCGGTCCCGGCGGATGACCAACCCCTGAACATCGTCAAGACCGTCCAAGAAGTCGACCGCATCGGCTGGAGCCATCACCCCGGCCACAGTCGCCAACGAATCGGCGGTGATTGCATTGCCCGCAACCACGCTGATCGATGCGATCTCCTCCACCGGCCAACCCGTCGACGGGTCGAGCACATGACCAAACCACCGACCACCAACCCGGAATCCGCGCCGGGCATCACCGCTGGTCGCCAACGCAGCATTGGCCACCTCGATGACCAGAAGCGGTGGTTCGTTGTCATAGGGGCGGTGGGGGTTCTCGATTCCAGCCCGCACCGAACCCGACCCGCGGTGGGCCAGATCGCCGCCGGCATTCACACACACCCAGGCCACGCCGGGTCCGCATGCTGCGTCGAGGGCCGCGTCGACGACATATCCCTTGGCGATGGCGTTGAGGTTGAGCGCCGAGCAGTCACCGGCGGCGACCGGCATCCCGTCGACCATCTCGTAGCGCGGTGCTCTGATCGAAGCCGCGGCGGCAGCCAACTCCGATCTGTTGGGGGGCTCGCCGTCGGCTTCGGCCTGGCGCCACAACCCACTCAGCTCGCCGGTCAAGGGGTTGAATCCGCCATCGGACCGGATCTGCCAGTCAAGGGCACGGCCCATGAGTTCGGTGAACTCCGGCGATGCGACAAAGCGCTCCCCGTTTCGCCAGCGACACAACTCACTGTGGTCATCGAATGCGCTGAATACTCGCTCGAGCCGCAGAATCTCAGCCACAGCCACGGCATCCGCTGCGTCGGCCGTCGTTTCGTCGTCGGCTACGACGCGTACGTCGATGACCGTTCCCAACAAGCCCTGATGTTCGTAACGGAACGGCGCGGAGGTGTGGTGATCGGTCATGGTCGTGGGTCCGGCATCGGCACCAAGTGTGACAGCCCGAAGCCCATGCACGGACCTCGTCGACGGTCGGCCGACAGTTCCCAGCTCATTCACAGCAAGTTCACGGTTTCAGCTGTTGTGCTACGAGCATGACGAACACCACCCATGTGACCGGAGGCCGACGCCATGGCTGGTGAACGCCTGCTCGTCGTCGACGACGAGGACAACCTTCGCTCCATGCTGTGCGCGGCACTTCGCCACAACGGCTTCGAGATCAGCGCTGTCGCCAACGGCCGCGAGGCGCTGAAGGCGGTCGCTGAAACCAAGCCCGATCTGGTGGTCTTGGATGTGATGATGCCCGACCTCGACGGGTTCGAGGTGTGCCGGCGACTCCGCACCGACAACAACCACACCCCGGTCCTGTTCCTCACCGCCCGCGACGCCACTGAAGACAAGGTCCGCGGCCTCACCCTCGGCGGCGACGACTACCTCGAGAAGCCCTTCAGCCTCGAAGAGCTTGTCGCCCGCACCGCCGCCATTCTCCGCCGTGCCGGCGTCGCGAACAACGACGCCTCGGTGCTGGAACTCGAAGACCTCAGCCTCGACGACGACGCCCACATCGTTCTCAAAGTCGGCGAACACGTTCACTTGTCACCCACCGAGTACAAGCTGTTGCGCTTCCTGCTCATCAATCAGGGCCGGGTTCTCTCGAAAGCCCAGATCCTCGACCACGTGTGGGAGTACGACTTCGACGGCGACGGCGGCGTGGTCGAAACCTACATCGGGTACCTGCGCCGCAAACTCGACACCACCGAACCCAAACTCATCCACACCATCCGCGGAGCCGGCTACACGCTGCGTGTCCAGCCATGAGACGACCGGGTCGGTGGCTACATTGAGATCGGCGATCTCGTGAAGAGGCTCGATCTTCGTACCCGGCTGCTGATCGCCGTCGGCCTCGTGGCCGTTCTGCAGATCGCGGTCGCGTTCCTTATCATCTCGGTCACCCGCAGCCACCTCGTCGACCAGATCGACGACCGGCTGGCCATCGCCACGTCCCCTGTCCGAGAGTCCGGCCGCTCCGAGCATCCGGGCGAAGACGATGACCGGCCGCAGCCCGAACGACTCGGCGACACCTACGAAGGTGTTCTCGCTTCCGACCACTCACTCTTCACTGTCTTCGCGCCAAACACGACCGGCACCGAACTGCCGCCACCCGACATCGACCTCGACCGAGCCGTATCGTCACATGGGCGTCCGATCACCGTTGACGCCACCGAAGGCGACCTCGATTACCGCCTCACCGCGCGCGGTGCCAATGGCGACTTCGTCATCACCGCGATCCCACTCGACGGGGTCGCCGCCTCCATGTCCCGGCTAACTGCCGTCGTAGCGTCCACGGCCGCCGTCATCAGCCTGGCCTTCGCCCTGGTCACCTGGTGGGTGTTGCGTCTCGGGATCGCCCCCATCAAACGCATGACCACCACGGCCGAAGCCATCGCCGCCGGCGACCTGTCCGAACGCATCAGAGATGTCGACCAGGGCACCGAAGCGGGCCAGCTCGGCGACGCACTCAACACCATGCTCAGTCGGATCGAGACCTCCTTCGACGAACGCGCCCGAGCCGAAGACAATCTCCGACAGTTCATCGCCGACGCGTCCCACGAGCTCCGCACCCCCGTCGCCACCATCCGCGGCTACGCCGAGCTCTACCACGCCGGCGGCCTCGACGACCGGGCCGAACTCGACGACGCCATGCGCCGCACCGAACAAGAAAGCCAACGCATGTCGAGGCTCATCGCCGACATGCTGGGCCTCGCCAAACTCGACCGCGACCCCACACTCACAACACGCCCAGTCGACCTCACGACCCTCGCCCGAGACACCGCAGCCGACGCCCAAGCCACCCACCCCGAGCGGACCATCACCACCACGGTCCCCGACGGTGCCCTCATCGTCGACGGAGTCGATGACCTTCTCCGACAAGCCCTCGCCAACCTCGTCGGCAACGCCATCGTCCACACCGACACTGACGCCACCGTCCACGTCGCCGCCCAGATATACGGACCCGACGCCGTCATCGTGGTCGTCGACGACGGCGACGGCATGACCCCCGACGTCATCGCCCAAACCACCGAACGCTTCTACCGCGCCGACCCCTCACGCAGCCGCCACAAGGGCGGCAGCGGTCTCGGACTCGCCATCGTCGACACTGTCATCAACGCCCACCACGGCACCCTCCACATCGATAGCACCCCAGGCTCCGGTACCACCGTGACCATCACCCTGCCCCTCAACAAGAGTGGCGTCTGAAACGGCCTCTGCTCGTCCTCAGTCCCGTAACCGACACGCCTCGGCAGTCCGCTGAACGTGATGACTTCGCTGCGTGCCGATGTGTGCGAGGCTCGACCGATGACCACCGAGGGCGATCTGGAGCTCGCTGCCGTCGAGATCGTGTCCGACAAGCTTTCCGACGCTCTTCGCTCGATTGCGGATGATCAATGGGGGTTGGCGACACCCTGCGTCGAATGGGATCTCAGCGCATTGGTCGACCATGTGACTGGCGGCAACTGGTTCACCAGCAGGATCTTCGGTGGCCTCTCCAGCGATGAGGCGATGACCCACACCGTGAAGCAGTTCAGAGGCGGCAGTGTGACCAGCGAGCAAGCCACGTCATCGGTGACCGACCAGCTCGCGGTCTTCGGACGGCCCGGCGTCCTCGATCGGACCTGGAGCCATGTGGTCGGCGATCTCACAGGCCGTCAGATCCTGCGTCTACGACTTCACGATCTGATCATCCACACCTGGGACATTGAGCAAACTCTCGATCCCCCCGCTGCCTTACCTGAGCACTTGCTCCGCTGGGGCCTAGAGGAACTCGCCAACAACGGGTCGCTGACCGCCAAGCATTTCGAGCTGGGGAGCGTTCCCATGTCTGAGACAGTCGAGAATGCAGCGACGGCCTACCTCAGGAAATTTGGTCGATAGCCCCGCCGTCCGACCAATACGCGATCCCCACCGGTCTGGAAAAGTCCGAATTTGGTCCAGCGACAGGCTGCCGAGAGTGGTGCGGGTTGGTGAGGACTCGAATCTCACTCGACCCGATCATTGGATTCTCCCGTGGCCCTGGTGCAGCACTCGCGATCAATGCCCATCCGTGCCTTGGTCGGTGGTGCCGTTCAAGATGCGCCTCAACCGCTCGGTGTCGTCGGCCGATAGACCGGCTGCGGTAGCGCGAGTTTGCAGGGCTTGGTCGAATCGTCCTGCGTCATCGCCGGTCGCATCGAGGCCTTGGGCGGTGTTGTTGTGTCCGAAACAGCTCCAGTCGCTTTCGTTGCCATGCCGGCCGGCCAGCATCATCACGATGCAGCCGATGGGGATGATCAGCCACAAGAATTCCATGGTTCGCTCCTTCAGTCTTCGCTGGGTTGTGGTGCTGGGGCTGTTAGGCCGTGGCTCGGATGATGGCGCTTACGATGTCGGGGCTGATTTCGTGGGTGATGTCGATTTCGATGTCGCCAAAGCCGGCTTCTTCGAGTCCTTGGCGGTATTCGTCGGAGCTGAGCGCGCCCGATACACAGCCGGCCCATGCCGCCATGTCGGCCTTCTCGGCGGTGCTGAAGGCACGTGTCGTGATGATGTCGCTGACCGCGAACCGCCCTCCCGGGGCCAACACACGATGCGATTCGACAAAGACCTGCGGTTTGTCCGGGGACAAGTTGATGACACAGTTGGAGATGACCACATCAACCGAATGGTCCGGCAGCGGGATGTTCTCGATGTCGCCCTTGACGAACTCGACGTTGGCGATGCCCGCGTCGTTCTGATTTCGGCGGGCCAGATCGAGCATCTCGTCGGTCATGTCCAGTCCGTACACCTTGCCGGTCGGACCCACCCGTTTGGCCGACAAGAACACGTCGAGGCCCGCTCCGGACCCGAGATCCAACACAGTCTGACCGGCACGAAGCTCCGCCACTGCGGTGGGGTTGCCACAACCCAGCGACGTGAGTCTGGCCGTATCGGGAAGGCTTTCGGAGTCCAGGGCGTGATAGAGCTCCGAGCCGAAACCGGTATCGGTGCCACACGCCGGCCCGCAGCCGTCTGACTGTTGCATGTTCAGGGCCGCGTCGCGGTACTGCTCACGGACCTGAGCCTTGATCTGATCAGCGGATTCGTTCATCTCACACACTCCCTCAAATTGATAGTTATCGATATGTCATTAAGACGTGGGCAGACCAAAAAGGACGCAGCCGGCCAAGGACGTCAGTGGTACCGGTGGTCGCACCGGAAGATCCAGTGGCAGACCGGTATGGCGTCGTGGGCCAGACAGGCGGCCAAAAAGAACAGGATCATCGCACCGAGTATCCCGGCGATGACTCTGGGGTGGTTGTCGATTGTTCCTGTGATGCTGGTTGTTATCGCTGTCATTGCAGTTGCTCCTCATTCCTCGTCTGCTTGCTCTCTTGTCTGCTGCTCGCCCCATAGGACGTAGCCGCAGCAGAAAGGACGCAACCAGGCGCGTATGATCAAATGAAGGACGTGCCCGCCGAGCATGGGAGTACGGCATGACCGAGGCGACCGAAGACGTCTGGACAGCGTTCCGTCAGCGGCTCTACGACTACATCCGGGCCCGCTCCCGATCCAGCGAGGACGCCGAGGACATCCTTCAAGACGTCTTCGAAAAGGTCCATCGAAGCGTCGGCACGCTGGAGGACACCGCGAATCTCACCTCCTGGATCTACCGCGTCACCCACAACACGATCGTCGACCATTACCGCAAGAAACAACCGTCGCCGACCGCCCAAGAGCCAGTGGTCGTAGTCGAGACCGACACCTCCGCCGCGGAGCAGACGCTGGCCCCCTTCTTGCACGATCTCATCGCCGCCCTCCCCACCCCCTACCGCGACGCGCTCGCCCTCACCGAGCTCGACGGACTCACCCAACAGGAGATGGGACACCAACTTGGACTGTCCACCAGCGGCGCCAAGTCCCGCGTCCAGCGGGGCCGAGCCATGGTCCGCGATCAACTCCTCGACTGCTGCCACATCGAACTCGACCGGCGCCAACATGTCGTCGACTACCAGCCCGCCAACTCCGAGCCCTGGCCGCAAGACTGCGCATGCGCTCCCGAGCCGGGCTCCTAGCCCTACTAGGCGTCGAAAGGGCTGGGAGGATTGGATGCGGCAGTCGTCGACGGAGTGGTTGTGTCGATCTCAGCCGCGGTCGAGCGCTTTGATGTCATCGCCGGTGGCCTCATCGATCACGGATCGATCTCCGATCGGGTCGGCGAGTGTCACATAGAGGATCGTCGCGCAGGTGAGTTGGCTAGCGCTTCCGGTGATCTCGACTGACACCATGACCCGATCATCGAACTCCAACACCGATGCACGTGCGTCGCCGACCTCACAGCCGATGGTCAACTCGTATTCGCCGTCGTCGCCAGACTGGTTGATGGATTGGATGGGAGTTGAGCTCCACCTCCCGGTCGTTTCCCACCAGTGCACCCCGACCACGACAGCGATCAGTAGAACGGCACCGAGCACAACGCCGATGGCCACGGATCGGCCGAGACTGAGCCGCTTGGGTTGTTCGCCTAGCTGACCGGGGCCGGTCGACATGCCGAGAGAGTAGCCCTTGTCGGCGGCACGATCGCCAGGCGCCCCGACATCGACGAGTGTTGGCAAACCCCCGTGGGACACAATCGCGACATCCGGTGTTGGTGGCAGACCGATCCAGTCGTGACGATCCGATCTCACTGGTCGTGCGCTCAGTTCTCGGGAATCGCGCGGAAAGATGTGAGATCATGATCTCCCGGCGCTCCCTCGGGGAAGGGATTGCCGATCAAGGAGGCGAGATCCGTGCGTTCGAACCACCCTTCTCAGTGGCGACCATTTGGGGCGCGATACTCAGTCAGATCGCGGATGGGCCAGGCCTTGAGGGTCCTGATTGCCGCCTTGCTGGCGTCGGCGCTGCCGCTCGCGGCCGGCACGGCCGCGGCTCAAGAACCTCCTCCGGTCGATTTTGGCAATCCTCCGGCCCCAGGCGGCGACGGTAGTGGTGGGGGTGCGCCTGCGTTCACACCTCCAATCTTTTTGTTCGACGACTGGAACAACCAACAGCTCGTGGTGAGTTGCCCACCCGAACTCCCACATCCGATCTCGGGAACGGTGGGGCCTCTGGTTGTCGAGTCGTTGACGGTGTCCCCCGACGAGGCTGTGGTCACCGCGCTGGCCGAGGGATCCTTGATCCGGTTCGACACCAGAGATTCTGTGGTGCAGCGGATCAACCTCGAGCTACCCGACGTTCGCGCCATCGTCGACACCGGGGATCAGATTCTGTTCAACAGCGGGACCGAGCTGATGGCCATCGATCTGTCCGTCCTCGCCGTCGATCGCGTCGAGGTATTCGAGACCGAAATCGTGTCGATGAGTCTCATCGGAGAGAACCTGTTGGCTGTCGTCAGCGACGGAGCCAGGCCTCAGGCCATCGATCTGGTAACGCTCGAACTGACGCCGGTCGGTCCGCTCACCGTCGACCCGGGGCAGGTAGCCACTGGCCCCGACGGCACCATCTACATTGCAATGCAGGATCAGATCGTGGTGATCCCCGGTGACGACAGCGAACCGTTCGGCATTCCTTTGCCCGGCGTGATGGGTGTGGCCTTCGCGGAAGGATCGCTCTGGGGGATGGGGGCCGACGGGTTGGTCGCCTTCAATCCAGTGAGCGGCGATCCGATCCAGACATTTCCCGACCTCAACACCGGCGGCCCGTTCGTGCCGATCCCACTGGCCGACCCCTTCAAGGCCCTGGCCGAAAGCGAAGTGGTGATCCTCGGAGCCGACATCACCGCGATCACCACGACCACTACCACCACGACCACGACGACATCCACAACCACGACCACGACCACCGAGGCGCCGGTAGTGGAGGAAGCGAGCCCGCCGCCGGAGACATCGGTAGCTCCTCCAGCCGACACCAGCTCGGGCTCCGACGATGGCGGTGTGCCGGTGGGGCTGATCGCTGGAATCGCCGCGGTGGCGGTCGGTGTGCTCGGATTCACGGCAATTCGGATTCGCAAGACACCCGGGTCGACAGAGCTGCCTCCGTCGGATCCGCAACCGAGCGAGCAGGGTCCCTCGGTGGTTCCCGTCTCCACCTTTCCCGGCCCGTGCAAGGGGCCGTGTGAGGAGTATCTGAAGGCGAAGCAGGCCGCCGAGGCAGCCAAGAATGCGGCGGCGAAGGCCGCGGCCGATTCCAAGGCGGCGGATGGTGCTGTTGACCCAGCGCAGAAGGCGGCCGATCAGGCAGCCAAGGATCTAGCGGCGGCTTCGAAGCCGCCGCGTGTGCAAGGGTCGGCGTCGAGCGGGGATCGAACCTACACCGGCGAGGATCACGCCAATGTGGAAGCCGAGTCGGCGGCAATCGACGCGATGCCGATCTCGGAAGGAGAGAAACAGGAGCGCAAGGCCGAACTACGCGACCCCAAGAAGTGGGAGGAACTTCGCAACAAGCATGCCGAGGCGAAGGCTGCCGCCGAGGCCGCGGCCGAGAAGGCCAACACGGCGTTGGCCGATGCCAAAGCGGCTGCTGAAGCAGCAAAGGAAGCGGCCGAGAAGGCGGATCAGGCCGCCAAGGATGCGGAGGCCGAGGCCGAACGCTTGCGCAAGGAGTGCGAGAAGTGCCTCAAGACGACCGCCCTGGCGGAAATAACCTCGGCCGGTCTCGACCCCGAAACCGTCGACTGGCTGATCAACACCGCCGGAGTCGGCGGGCCGTGCGACGGCGAGACGAAGACGGTCTCGAGGGAAGCCAAGTTCAAGATCCCGGACGGGAAGGTCCAGATTCAGGTCACCAACATCATGGCGAATGACCGCGGGGCCGAGGGGGCGAAGGGCTTGAAGGCCACCGTTAACGCCGTGAGTGATCTGCTCGGACATGTGGAGGACGCGGTGATAGGGCCAGCGGTGCTCGTCGTCGACTACATGGACTTCATTGCTGACGTGTCGTCGGCGATTCTCACCGGCGGCGAGGGCATCAAGGAGAAGAGCAAGACCGGCACCCACAGCAACGCCGGCTTCTCCGCACACGCCGTTCTCCCCTTCAAGCGGGTGACGGCCACTTGCACGTGCACACTCACTTGCAAGGGCGGTGTCTGGTTCTGCAGCGGATGTGAATACGCCGAGGCGGAGGAGACGGGCAAGGACACCTTCGACGATCCCATGATCGCCGGCGAGCCCGCCCTCCAGAAGTTCCTTGCGAACGTTGCCGAGAAGGCGCAGCAGCTGCAGGCGAATGAGGCGCAGCGCGATCAGTTCAAGGCCAACTGCAGATGTGGGGGCCAGAAGTGATGGACACCATCAATCGAGCCGGCGGCGAGCGGGGTCGGCGTCCGTGGCGATCACCGCGGCTGGTGGTCGTAGCGTTGGCCCTCGGCGTCCTGTTGTCGGCGTGCTCAGGCGGTGAAGAGGTGGATGGCTCGCTGCCGGCCGCTCCCGAGACCACCGACGCGACGCCCGCCAGCGTCGACACAGACCCGCCCGGCACTGATCCGCCTGATCCGGCAGCCAACTCTTTCGATTTCGACACGGGTGGACTGGTCGACTACCTCGACAGCTCCCTACCGGAGACCGGGTTCTCGTCGGAGATCTCCTTGCTGTTCGTGGCTGAGGATCAGGTGCTCGTCAATCTCCAGACCAGCTTCTTCGAACCGGAGGAGGCGGTCGCCCTGTGTGAGGCGATTGCCGACTTCGTCGACGCCGCGGGCGGTCCGGGCAAGATCGAATTCGTCTCGACCTCGGGCGCCGATATCGCGAGTCGCGCGTCGGCCGACAGCCCCTGCGAGGCGGGCGACGACCTATAGCGTCTCGGCCGACGGGCGGTCAGCCAGCGGCGATGAGATTGACGACCTCGTCGCTGGAG
Organism: Acidimicrobiales bacterium; assembly: GCA_029263195.1. GTDB lineage: Bacteria > Actinomycetota > Acidimicrobiia > Acidimicrobiales > Aldehydirespiratoraceae > SZUA-87. Next base: position 89,073 of record JAJCXX010000054.1, on the reverse strand, counting down.
ATTGAGGCGATACCCCCGAAATCAGGGTGCTGTGGCCACAAGGATTGTGGCCGCAGCACCCTGATTTCGGAATGGAGGGGGAGTCGAGGTGGCTCGTGGGGGTACTCTGCTGGGAGCTTCTCTCGTCCACGGGAGCCGAAATCATGACGAAATGGCGACCATCGCCGGAGATCGCGAAACTCCACGCCGACCATCAAGAGAGCCGGGCGGCGTTAGGGGCAGAACGCGCCCTTCACTACACCGACTACTGGAAGCGCGAGTCGGGTAACGGCAAATCGGCCTGCATGCTCAACGCCGGTGCGCTCGCCGACCACCTAGAGCGACGAACCATTCGGATCTATCCGGGTGAGTTGATCGTGGGAACCCATACCGAGCATCGCATCGGCGCCATCTGCCACATCGAAAAGGCCGGATCGGCGATGCTGGAAGACCTCTTCCGGTTCGAGAAGCGCGACGTCAACCAGCTTCGAGTGGAACCCAGCGCCAAGTGGGCATTGCTCCGTTCGGCGATTCCCTACTGGCTCAACCGCAGTCTCGCCATGCAGGCGTTTCCTCTGCGCGAACGCGTCAAGTACGCGAAGGATCAGCTCGGCGCGGTCGACTACGTGATCAACGAGGTAGGTGGGGTGGCGCATTTCCTACCCGACCACGGTCAACTGATCTCGCTCGGCACCGACGGTTTGAGAGCCGAAGTCGAAGCACGAATGCTCGATCACGACCTTGACGACAACCAGCGCGACTATCTCCGAGCCAGTCTCGTGAGCATCGAGGCCGTGGAGAGATTCGCCGACCGCTACCGCGACGAATCCATCCGCATGGGCCGCCACGATTTGGTCGAAGTCTTCAACCAGGTTCCCAGACGGCCTCCCCGCAACCTTCGAGAAGCCCTCCAGTTGATCTGGCTCTTCCAGATGCTGATCCAGATCGAGTCGCTCGACCAAGGCGTGAGCCTCGGCCGTATCGACCAATACCTCCATCCGCTCTACCGCGAGGAGGCCAAGAGAGCCGATTTCGACCCTGACGACGTGCGCAACCTTTTCGCGGCGTTCTGTCTGAAACTGTCGGAGGTCGTACCGCTGTTCTCCGAGCGTGTCACCAACTATTTCGCCGGTCTTCCCAGTGGTCAGGCCGCCTCGATCGGAGGAGTCGACGCGTCGGGCGACGACGCCAGCAACGAACTCACGTTCCTGCTGCTCGACGTAATCGAGGGATTCAAGACAAGACAGCCGAACTGGCACGCCAGAATCAGCGCACAGTCGGACGACGACTACGTGAAACGGGTCGTCGAGGTGGTGTCCGGTGGCGGCGGATCACCCGCTCTCTACAACGACGACGTGATCATGCCGGCGATGGCCGACAGGGGAGTCGAGTCGTCGAAGGTCTGGAACTACGCCACCGTGGGTTGTGTCGAACCGGCCCTTTCCGGCGAGAGCTTCACATCGTCGGACGCCGCCATATTCAACCTCGCGTTGAGTCTCGAGCTCGTGTTCGGCGACGGCCAGAAGATGAAACCCGGCCAGTCCATCGAACGACCCTGGCTCCAAGACATCGGATCGACGACCCAACTGATCGAACGGATCGAGACAACCACCAAGAGCCGTATCGCCGGCCTCAAGCACTCGCTCGACGCGGTGGAGCGCTCGGGTGCGATCAACTTTCCGACCCCGTTGTCGTCGCTGACCATCGGGGGATGCATCGAGAACGCCACCGACTCGACCCAGGGCGGTGCCCGATACAACGCATCCGGGATACAGGCCGTCGGGGTAGCCGATCTGGCCAACTCATTGGCCGTAATCGAGAAGCTTGTGTTCCGCGACAAGCACTGCTCGCTGGAAGAGATGGCCAACGCCTGCGCCACCGATTTCGAAGGACAAGACCTGCTGCGGGCACGGGCCCGAAGAGTTGAAGGCTTCGGGAACGACAATCCACTCGCCGACCAACTCGCCGAGCAGGTCGTGTCGATGTTCGATCGGTGCATCTCGCTACACACCAACACTCGAGGCGGGCGCTGGATGCCCGGCTACTACTCAATGACCTGCCATCAGGGATTCGGGAAGAAGATGGCGGCGATGCCGAGCGGCCGGCGGGCGGGGCGGCCACTTGCCGACGGCCTGGCTCCCGTCGACGGCTCCGACATTGTCGGCCCCACGGCATCGCTCAACTCAGTGGCGAAGCTCGACCACCAGCGTTTTGGCAACGGCATCAACGTCAACATCAAGTTCGACTCCGCCACGGTGAAAGGCGACACCGGGCGAGCCGCACTTCGAGCCCTGATTCTCGGCTATTTTGCTCAAGGCGGAATGCAGGTGCAGATCAACGTCCTCGACCCCGAAGTGCTCGAAGAGGCCATGCTCGACCCCGAGAGCCATCGCAACCTCCTCGTGAGGGTCTCGGGCTACTGCGCCTACTTCGTCGATCTGACACCGGCTATGCAGCAGGAGCTGATCGACCGCACTCGGCAAAGGGCCTGATGCCGGTAAGCGCGCCCGTATTCGATGTTCAGCGATTCTCGCTTCACGACGGGCCCGGAATCCGGTCGCTCGTCTTCCTGAAGGGATGCGGCCTGCACTGCGCATGGTGCCAGAACCCGGAATCTCAATCGACTCGTCCGGTGATCGCCTTCTACGGCGATCGCTGTCTCGGAAGCTTCGATTGCGCGGCTGTATGCCCCAACGATGCGATTCTTCGTGGCGACTACCGGATCGATCAGGAGAAGTGCAACCGATGCGGGTTGTGTGTGGAGGCGTGCGCCAACGGTGCGCTGCGTCTCATCGGGGAGGAACTGACGCCCGAAGAGCTGATGGAACGGCTGATGGCCGACCTTCCCTACTACGAGAACTCGGGTGGGGGAATCACGTTCACCGGTGGTGAGCCGACCTTGCATCCCCGGTTCGTGAAGCGGGTGCTCGAGCTTTGTGGGGAATCGGGAATCCACACCAATCTGGAGACGGCCGGGAAGTTCGTGTGGACCACGTGGGAGCCGATCCTCCGGCTGCTCGACCTGATCTACTTCGATCTCAAGATCCTCGACGTGGCCGGCCACCGACAGAATATCGGCCCCGGTTTCACTGGAATCGTCGACAACGCCAGGCGACTGGTCGCCGGGGGATTTCCGGTCGAGTTTCGGATGCCGCTGGTGCCGGGACTCACCGACACGCCCCAGAACATCGACTCTGTCATCGGCTTCCTCCACGACATCGATCGGCCTTCGATCCACCTGCTCGAGTACCACAACATGGGCGAGGCCAAGATCGACATCATCCAAGGTTGCCAACCCAAGCTCGGGCTCGGCCGTTACTCCGACGATCGTCTCGATGTCGTTCGCCGGGAATTTCTAGACCGCGGAATCGAAGTGCCCGATCCCTCTTGACAGGTGGCGGGGCTACTCTTTCTCGCGTGAGCAACGAGCCGTCTGATCTCGACCAGATATTCAGCCGCCTGTCGGAGATCTTCCTGCAGTTGGAGACCTACCCCGCCGACGATCCGAGTATTCGCCGGCGCCTTGAGTCAGAACGCGAATCGCTTCGCCGGCGAGTCGAGACATTTCCCGAACGGGGCGACAGAAATCGCTCCGTCCATCAGCTACGCGCCGAACTCGAGGAGTACGAGCGCCAGATCATCGAACTGCAGGACCAGACGATCCGACAGTCCGGTTTCTCTCACGGTCTGACCTCGTCGATCCGTCACGACTCGACGGTCCGCTCGGGAGTCAAGGCTCTCAACGACGCGATTCTCGACGCAGGCGGTGCAGGCGAGATGAGGAAGCGCATGAGCGAGATCGACGCTGAGCTCGAGCGTCGCGGAATCAGCGGCTGACAACCACCGTCTTCGTCCAACCGCAGAGTTGGGTCCGAGATTGCGAACTGCGGTATTAAGTTCTTGGTGAATCCGACGACCGGGAGCACAACCGTGAGGACGTACGTCTACGACTTCTCCGAAGGTGACAGGACCCAGAAGGATCTCCTTGGCGGCAAAGGGGCGAACCTGGCAGAGATGACCCGGTTGGGGTTGCCGGTGCCACCTGGATTCACGGTCACGACCGAAGCCTGCCGCGAGTATCTGGCCACTGGATCGGAGCCGCCGACGCTGGCCGGCGAGGTCACCGAGGCGCTGGACCGTCTCGAGGCCGTCGCCGGTCGCGCCCTGGGCGAAGCGTCGGACCCGCTTCTGGTCAGCGTCCGTTCGGGAGCCAAGTTCTCGATGCCCGGAATGATGGACACCGTGCTCAACGTCGGTCTCAACGACCAGTCGGTGATGGGGCTGGCTGCTGTGTCCGCCAACCCACGCTTTGCCTGGGATTCCTATCGGCGCCTCATCCAGATGTTCGCCAAGACGGTCATGGGAGTCGATGGTGATCTCTTCTCCGACGCTCTCGACGAGGCCGTCGAAACCGCCGGTGTGAGCGGCGATGTCGAGCTCGACGAGACGTCGCTACGTGAACTGGTCGAGCGTTTCAAGAGGATCGTGGTCGAGGAGTCGGGAGAGGATTTCCCCCAAGACCCGCGTCGGCAGATCGATATGACGGTGCTCGCCGTGTTCTCGTCCTGGAATACCGATCGGGCCAAGCTCTACCGCCGACGTGAACACATCTCCGACGATCTCGGCACCGCCGTCAACGTGTGCACCATGGTGTTCGGCAATCTCGGCGACACCTCGGGGTCGGGGGTGTGTTTCACCCGCGATCCGGCCACTGGCACAACCGGCGCTTACGGCGACTACCTCTCCAACGCCCAAGGCGAAGACGTGGTTGCCGGGATCCGCAACACGCTGTCGCTCGACGAGTTCAGGCAGCTCGACTCTGATTCCTACGACCAGCTGCTGGTCAACATGGAGCTGCTCGAATCCCACTATCGCGACCTGTGCGACATCGAGTTCACGGTCGAGCGAGGCAAGCTCTGGATGCTTCAGACCCGGGTCGGCAAGCGAACCGCCTCAGCCGCGTTCCGAATAGCGGTTCAGCTGGTCGACGAGGGTTTGATCACGATCGACGAGGCCCTAGGTCGGGTCACCGGCGCACAGCTGGCCCAACTCATGTTCCCTCAGTTCGATCTCCACACCCCGCGGACCACATTCACCCACGGCATGGCGGCATCTCCCGGAGCGGCGGTTGGCCGCGCCGTGTTCGACTCCGCCACCGCGGTGGAGTGGGTCGGACGCGGCGAGAAGGTCGTACTGCTCCGCAAGGAAACCAACCCCGATGATCTCGGCGGCATGGTCGCCTCCGAAGGCATCCTCACCTCGCGTGGAGGCAAGACCTCGCACGCGGCGGTCGTGGCGAGAGGTCTGGGCAAGACGTGCGTGTGCGGGGCCGCCGATATGCACGTCGACGCGGAAGGACGCTGCGCCACCGCCAACGGAGTCACGATCTGTGAGGGAGACGTCCTATCGGTCAACGGCAGCACCGGCGAGGTCTACAAGGGGGAGTTGCCGGTCGGATCCTCGCCGGTTTTCTGCTACCTGGAAGAGGGTCTCCACGTCGCCCTGGCTCATGCCGATGCCGATGCTGACACTGAAACGCGTGAGCTCATTCTTGCTGTTGATCGAGTCCTGGCCCGAGCCGACGGGGCCCGACGTCTGGGGGTGCGCGCCAATGCCGACAAGGCCCCCGATGCCGAGCGGGCCAGAGCCCTCGGCGCTGAAGGGGTCGGTCTGTGCCGCACCGAGCACATGTTCCTCGGCGATCGCCGCGTGCTGGTCGAGAGAGTCATATTGGCCGACAATCCCGACGAACGAGATGAGGCACTGAAAGCGCTTCTGCCGTTGCAGAGATCCGACTTCGTCGACCTCCTCTCGGAGATGGACGGCCTGCCCTGCACAATCAGGCTTCTCGATCCGCCGCTCCACGAGTTCTTGCCGGACCACGCCGACCTGCGGGTCCGGGTTGCGGTGGCCGAGGCCAGAGGCGAAGCCGATCACGAAGGCGAGAAGCTGCTGGCCGCGGTCGAGCGTCTCCATGAGGCCAACCCGATGCTGGGCCTGCGCGGCGTGCGGCTCGGTCTGGTGGTGCCGGGCCTCTTCCCGTTGCAGGTCAGAGCCATCGCCGAGGCCTGTACACAACGCATCAAGGCCGGAGGGGATGCTCGTGCCGAGATCATGGTTCCGCTGGTTGGTTCGGTGGTCGAACTTCAGTTGATCCGCGATGAGGCCGAGGCCCTGATCGCCGAGATCGCCGCCGACACCGGAGTTCCCCTCGAGATCCCGATCGGCACGATGATCGAACTGCCCCGGGCCGCCCTCACGGCGGGACGTATTGCCGAGACCGCCGACTTCTTCTCGTTCGGCACCAATGACCTCACCCAGACAACCTGGGGTTTCTCGCGCGACGACGTCGAGGCGGCCTTCTTCAACGACTACCTGGAGAAGGGTGTCTTCAGCGTTTCACCATTCGAAACGATCGACATCGACGGTGTCGGAGAGCTGGTGAGATTGGCGTCGGAGCGAGGCCGAGAGACCCATCCCGGACTCCACTTGGGTGTGTGCGGCGAGCACGGTGGAGACCCCGAGTCGATCCACTTTTTCGACGAGGTCGGGCTCGACTACGTGTCGTGTTCGCCGTTCCGGGTTCCGATTGCACGACTCGAAGCCGGCCGGTCGTCGATACTCAATCGGTGACCTATGCCATCCATCAGTGTCTGAACGAAGGGTGCCGCTTCCGGTTTCCGGCGGCGCTCGACAACGAGCCCGTCGAAGGCTACCGGTGCCCTCATTGTGAGTCGGGGGTCGCCGCGGCGGAGGCGACGGCGGTGACACCGAGCGATCGGGAGTCTGCGCCACAGGGCGCAGACTCGAATCTGCACCTCGAATTGATGCTCGACAACATCAGATCAGTCGGCAACGTGGGTTCTCTGTTTCGCACCGCTGACGGGGTCGGGGTTCGCGCCATGCACCTCGGAGGAATCACCGCGACTCCCGAACATCAACGTTTCGCGAAGTCGGCGTTGGGAACGCCCCTGCCTTGGGCCCACAATCTCAATGGGGTCGATCTGGCTCGCGATCTAAAGGGCCAGGGGTATGCGTTGTGGGCGCTCGAGGAGCACCACGAGGCCGACGATATCTTCGCCGTCGGTACCCTCCCGGTGGGTCAGCCAACGGTGCTGGTGGTCGGCAACGAAGTGGTCGGCGTCGATCCCGAGATTCTCGACATATGCGATCGGGTCGTGTCGATTCCGATGGTCGGCACCAAGCGATCTCTCAATGTGGTGGTGGCCTGCGGCATTGCCGCCTACCTTCTCCTGCATGGCCGACGGCAACAAGAAGGCGCCTGACTGGTTCGACCCGTTGGGCCTGCGCGGTTCGAAGTTGGATCCGTTCGCGCTCATGGGTGAGGCCGCCCGGCTGATGGGGCCACCGTCGCAGTCGTTCGCCTGGATGGTTACGACCGTCGCCAAGCGGCTCGAGGGTCGGCGATTCGAGATCCGGCGCGATCCTGTGATCGCGGGACGAGTGGCGATGATCCATGAGGTAGTTCCCGCCACATCGATTCCGCTTCCGGGGCTGAGTTCGTCGATCGCACTATGGGATCGCGCCCGTCTCACGGTCGATGACCTCACCATCGGGGCCGGTCGAGTCGACAAGATCGAAGTCTCTGCCGAGGATGTGCGTGTGACTGATGCGACGGCTCAGCGGGTCTCGGTACGGACCGTGGGTCTCGTGGTGACGCTCACGTCAGGGCAGGTGGCTCAGTGGCTCGGCGAGATGGATGTCGACGCCGAGTTTGACTTCGAGACGGAAACCTTCGCCGTGAGGCCGGCGATCTTGGGACGCTGGCTGAGTGTGGTGGTGGAGCCGACCCTTGTCGGCAGACGGGCCGTCATGCGGCCGACTGGTGTGAAGCTGGCCCGATGGCTCGTGCCGGTGCCGTCGCTTCTGGCTCGATCGCGATCTCACGAGCTGGATCAGTTGCCGCCGGGTGTCGAACTCGTCGGGATGAGCACCATCGACGCCGACCGAGTGGAGGTGCGCATGACCGCCCGGGATCTGGATCTCGCCGTGGATTTGCCTCGATTGATCACAGATGTCGGTGTGGAGGGCACACGATCTGTCGTCAGGGTCCTGGGGTCTCCTGGTCGGACTGCTCGGAGATGAACGACTCGTAGACCCGAATCAGCACCTGCTTCTGCTCGCCGGTGAGGTCGCTCTGCGAGCGTATGGAGTCGACGAGATCGGATTCGCGCTCCGAATCGAGGATCCCGGCCCGCACATACAGCGACTCGGACGACAGCTGCAGGGCTCGGGCGATCTGTTGGAGGATCTCGGCCGACGGCCGCTTGAGGCCTCGCTCGATTTGGCTCAGATAGGGGTTGGACACACCGGCCATGTCGGCCAGCTTTCTCACGCTCAGCTCGGCTTGGTGGCGCTGATCGCGGATGTACCCACCGAGCTCTCGCCAAGTGTCGCGGGGGTCGATTGGTCGATTCATCGGTATCACCCTATTTACGCGACTCGACCGGGCCGGCGATGCCGGCCCGGTCGTTGATCGGTCTGGGGGAAGACCCGATCAGATCTCTTCGGTCTCGGTTGCCTTGGCCTTGGCCGCAGCCTTCTTACCCGAGGACTTCTTGGAGGACTTCTTGACGGGCACCTCGACGTTGAGGAACTCCCAGGCGGCCTGGCGACGGTCACTGAAGACCTCGCCGGCACGAGCGGGAAGACGCTCTTCGAGCTTCGAGGCCCTGACATCGTTGGTCTCGTGGAACTTGATCAGAGCGTCGGCACCGTGCTTGCGGGCGATCTCGGCCTGCTCTTCGACGAAGTCGGGCATGTTGATGTTGACGGACGAGAACAGCTTCTCGGCCCTCTGCTCGAGGCGCTCGGTGAGCTCGGGACGCTGTTCGCGGATGCTGTTGACGACGGCATCGGAGACGATGAGATTGACTCCGAGTGAGGTGTAGGCAACGTTCTTGACCTGATCGATTGCTGCGGTCATGGGATGACTCCTGGCTATTGTTCTGGGGGGTTTCTGGAGGGATTCGGACGGGCTGACGCCTCGTCGCTCTGCTAACTATAGTTAGCACCCATGGCAAGCACAACCATTTTCTCGCAAATATGCAAACTTTTGTTAGCGACACGCACTCTTGACCACTGACGCATTGGCGGGCCTTCATGTGATGGGCGCGCACTGGCTGCCGGATCTCTCAGATCTGAGTGCCATCGGACATCTCGTGAATCGAGCGAAGGACCTAGCCGACGCCGACGCCGCCGACGAACTGTGCGAGATGCTCGGAGAGTTCGCACGCCACGAGCCGTTGCTGGCGGGTCACCCCTCCAGGAGCGGGGACGCGACGATAGTTGTGCCCGTCCCACCCAACCCCACGGCCCGCGATCACCTCGCTCCGAGACTGGCAACGGCGGTCGCGACCGCACTCGACCTGCCGGTGGATCACGAACTGGCGATTCGTCGTCACCCGACTCGGCGTTTGCGAGACACCGAAGTCTCGCAACGGCAGGTCACCGCTGAGCGGGCCGGCTACGAGGTGACCCGCCCTATGGAAGGGGCCAATGTCGTCCTCGTCGACGATGTCGTGATGACCGGCACCACACTCGGCCATCTCGCCGAGATACTCACCCGTGCCGGGGCCGCGAGGATCGACGCTGTGGTGGCCACCCGCACCACTCGACGTTCGACGGCCTGACGTTCAGGCTTCGGTTCGACGATCGATCAGCTTCCGAATCCACTGCTCGTAGAGCTCCACATCCTGAGCCCCCTGAACCGGGAATACGTCGTTGATCACGACAGTTGGCACGGCCGTGATTCCCAGGCTGACCGCTTCGTTGTGCTCGTCGATCACGTTCTGGGTGAGATCGGTGGTGTTGGCGGCCAAGTAGTCGGCGAATTGCGACCCGGAGGCGCCGGTCTCGCCGGCGATGTCGGCCAGCACCTGCCAGTCGGAGATGTCGCGATTGTCGGTGAAGTAGGCCGCGAGAAGCGCCCGTTCGAAACCTTCGGTGAGAGTGGAATCGAAACTGGTCATGGCCTTGGCGGCAACCTGGGCCGGAATGCTTCCCGACGGAGCGGGCGCATCCGAGCGCCACACGTTGAACTTGGCCCGGGGTTCCATCGCGGCCGGCCGCATCCACGACTGGGTGTAGTCGACGAACTTGTCGCGCTCTCGCTGAGTCGTCTCAGGCCGGAGCAGAAACGCCCGTGGTTCGATAGTGATTGCGTCGCCCATTCGGCGGGAGAGTTCGTCGAGACGCACGGTTCCGACGTAGCACCACGGTCAAAGGAAGTCGGTCCAGAAGGTGAGTCGAATCGGCTCGTCCATGGCCAGACGCTAACGCGCCTCGGAACCGTAGTTGACGAGTCGACCGGATCTACCATGAGGACCCACGCCTTTCTCGGGCGCCTATCCAAGGGGAACTACTGTGGACGTCGCATTCATCGGACTCGGGGTCATGGGCTATCCGATGGCCGGTCACTTGGCCTCGGCCGGGCACCAGGTCACGGTCTACAACCGCACCGGCTCGAAAGCCGATGCCTGGGTGGCCGAGCATGGCGGAACCGCCGCACCAACCCCGTCGGGCGCAGCCGCAGACGCCGAAGTCGTCTTCATCTGTGTGGGCAACGACGACGACCTACGGGAGGTCGCAACCGGACCGGACGGAGCGCTGTCGGCGATGACTTCGGGGTCGATCCTGGTCGACAACACCACCACCTCGGCGGAAGTCGCCAGAGAGATCCACGCCGCGGCCGCCGACCAGGGTGTTGGCTTCGTCGATGCACCAGTTTCGGGAGGTCAGGCCGGCGCCGAGAACGGCGTCGTCACCGTGATGTGCGGCGGAAATCAAGCTGATTTTGATGTTGCCGCCCCCGTGATGGATGCCTACGCCAGAGCCGTGACTCTGCTCGGGCCTCCCGGAGCTGGCCAGCTCACCAAGATGGTCAACCAGATCTGCATCGCCGGCGTGGTCCAGGGTGTGAGCGAGGGGATCGACTTCGCTCGTCGGGCCGGACTCGACCCCGATCAAGTGGTCGACGTGATCTCCAAGGGGGCGGCCGGTTCATGGCAGCTCGAGAATCGCGGTTCCACGATGGCTCGCCGCGAGTTCGACTTCGGGTTCGCTCTCGATTTGATGCGTAAGGATCTCGGCATCTGCCTCACCGAGGCCGATCGGTTGGGCGCAACACTGCCCGTCACCGCTCTGGTCGACCGCTTCTACTCAGCGCTGCAACGCCAAGGCCACGGCAACTGGGACTCGTCAGCCCTGATAGAGCTCCTGGTAGACGACTGACCCCAAAGAACTCCGAAATCAGGGGGCGTAAGCCACAAGGATTGTGGCTTACGCCCCCTGATTTCGGATGGGGGAGCGGATTCCGTCGAGAATAAGTCCGATCAGATAGCTGAAGCTGGCGTCGTGGGAACCGCGGCCCAGGTTGTCGGCGGCCTCGAGAGTGACAAACCCGTGCAGAGCAGCTCGAAGGCTGCGGCCGGCCCCGACCGATCTGCTTCCGGTGAGCCCGTATCCGGCCAACAGCTTGTTCATCGTGTCGAGAGCCCCTTGGCCGGCGATTCGGCGGGCATCGGAGTCGGCTGCGGCTCGCAAGGTCAGCTCATAGCGTCCTGGGACGCGGGTGGCCCACGACCGATAGGCATCGGCAAAGGCCACGATGGCGTCGTCGCCGCTCCGCTGATCGACCGAATCCCGCAGGGCATCTCCGAACTCGGCGGTGGCTTTCGTGGCGAGATCGTCGAGCAGTCCAGGGAGCCCGTCGACATGGCTGTAGAGCGACGGCGGCCTCACACCGAGTGCGTCGGCCGCCGCGGTGATGCTCAGTGCATCGAGCCCATCGGAATCGACGATGGCGAATGCAGCAACGAGTACGTCGTCGTGGGTTATGCCCAAGCGCCTCGCCATGCTTCCTCTCCAGTGGCAGTCTTGAACGACGATTGTCGCATGCCTATGATGCTTAGGCAAAGATCCCCGGGCGACATCCCCCGACATCAGGAGCCGCACCAATGACCGATCGCTACACCATCATTTCCTCCGACAGCCACGCTGGCGGAAGCATGAAGATGTACGAGGACTACCTCGACCCGGAATGGAAGGCGGAGTTCGCCGAGTGGCGCGGCGCGTACCGAAATCCCTACCGCGATCTCCAAGACGACGGCCGAACGCGCAACTGGGACAACGATCGCCGCGTGGGCGAACAGTACGCCGATGGAGTGGTGGCCGAGATCACCTTCCCCAACACCGTTCCACCCTTTTATCCGACCGGCATGCTCATCGCCTATCCGCCGAAGGACCAGAAAGATTACGAACGCAGGGTCGCCGGCATCACCGCCCACAACCGGTGGCTGCGAGACTGGTGCGCCCAATACCCCTACCAACGCTGCGGGTTGCCACAGATCTTCCTCGACGACATCGACGATGCCATCGCCACCCTCGAATGGACCGCCGCCGAGGGGTTCCACAGCTTCATGCTTCCCCACATCGCCCCCGACGTCGACCTGCCGGGGCTGTGGTCGCCCCACTGGGACCGGCTGTGGGCTGCGATCCAAGACCTCGACCTGGTGATGACCCAACACGGCGGAAACGGCACGCCCAACTACGGCAAGGACCCGGCGTCAGGCCTGATCTTCCTGCTGGAAGTTCCGTTCTTCGCTCACCGAAACCTCTCCCACCTGATCATGTCCGGCGTCTTCGAGCGATTCCCCGCCCTCAAGTACGTAATGACCGAACAGGGCGTGGCCTGGGCCACCGAGGACCTCCGCCGGATGGATGCCTACCACCGGCAGATGGCCTCGGGTCGGGTGGGCGAACTCGGTTTCTCCGCCGATGTCGTGGTGCCGATGAAGCCCAGCGAATACTTCGAGCGAAACGTCTGGATTGGGGCGAGCTTCCCGTCGCCGGGAGAGGCCGCAGCCATCAAGGATCTTGGCGTACACAAGGTCATGTGGGGAAGCGACTACCCGCACCACGAAGGCACCTACCCATTCTCGGTCGAGTCGTTGCAGCGATCATTTCATGACTGGAACGAGGCCGACCTCCGCAAGGTTCTGGCCGGCAACGCCGCTGATCTCTACGGGTTCGACCTCGACAAGCTGGCATCCCTGGCGGCCGTGCACGGCCCGACCGTAGAGCAGGTCGCTACACCGCTGGACGCGATCCCGAGCGAGGCGACGAGTCCGGCGTTCTTCAAGGGGTGAGTGATCGGCGTCTAACATCGCCGCGATGAGCGATCCCATCGGGCCCTACGACGGATTCGGTGGCAAGGCCGGGAGGGTCTTCTCGACCTCGGAGCCCGACTGGCCGCGTCCACCCACCGCGCCAACAGGCGCCCCCAATGTGATCGTCGTACTCGCCGATGATCTCGGATTCTCCGACCTTGGTTGCTACGGGTCCGAGATCGACACGCCCGAACTCGACCGGCTCGCCGCCGACGGTGTGCGCTACGCGAACTTCCACGTCAACCCGATGTGCTCACCCACTCGGGCGTCGATGCTCACCGGGCTCAACCATCACATGGCCGGCATGGGTCACGTCGCCCACAGCGATCCCGGGTTTCCGGGCTACGCCCACGAGATCCGCGACGATGCCGTCACCATGGCCGAACTCTTCCGAGACAACGGTTGGGCGAGCCTCATGGTCGGCAAATGGCATCTGTGCAAGGACTCCAACCTCTCCGAAGCCGGGCCTCGCCACAGTTGGCCCCTGCAGAAGGGGTTCGAGCGCTTCTACGGAATCCTCGATGGCTTCACCAACTTCCATCACCCCCACCGGCTCTACGAAGACAACCACCACGTCCAGGTCGATCAGTACGCCGACGACTACTACTTCACCGACGACATCACCGACCGGGCCATCGACATGATCCGCGAGGTGAGATCGTCTCATCCCACCAAGCCGTTCTTCCTCTACTTCTCACACGGAGCGGTTCACGCGCCGCTGCAGGCGAAAGCCGCCGACATCGAGAAGTACCGAGGTATGTACGAGGCCGGCTGGGACGATGTGCGTCGGCGACGGTTCGAGCGTCAACAACAGATTGGGGTGATTCCGGCCGACGCCGAGTTGCCTCCTCGAAACAGTGAGCCCGGCCACGAGGTGGAGGCATGGGATCAACTCTCCGACGACGCCAAGCAGGTGTTCGCTCGATACCAGGAGATATTCGCCGGCATGGTCGACAGCATCGACCAGAGCATGGGTCGGCTGCGCTCCGAACTCGAAGAGATGGGGGAGTGGGACAACACGATCGTGGTGTTCACATCCGACAACGGCGGCTCGCGTGAAGGACAGCAGATCGGCACGTCGGCCTACTTCCGGACACTGGTCGGTCAGACCCGCCACACCGGCTGGGACTCCGTGGCGACCGACCTGGCCCGGATCGACGAGATGGGAGGACCGACCACGCTGCCCCACTACCCGATGGGTTGGGCGATGGTATCCAACACGCCATTCCGGCTCTACAAGATCAACACCCATCAAGGGGGCCAACAAGTTCCGCTGATTGCCCATTGGCCGGCTGGACTGCAAGCCGACGGCGAGATCCGTACGCAGTACCAACACGTCACCGACCTGCTGCCCACCCTCGCCGAAATGACCGGAATTGAGATCCCATCCATCAAGAACGGCCTGAACGTCCCCGATCCGGCCGGCTCCAGTTTCGTCGACAGCCTCAACGACCCGGCGGCCGAGTCGACCCACCTCGAGCAGTACTACGAGATGATCGGCCACCGGGGCTTCTACCGCGACGGATGGTCGGCGGTCACGTGTCACCAGCCCCAGACTCCGTTCACCGGCGAGACCTGGGAACTACACGACCTCACCAACGACCCGACCGAGTCACACGATCTTGCGTCGGATCATCCCGACAAGGTTGCCGAGTTACAGGAGGCCTGGGAGGAGGCGGCCTGGGCCAATCAGGTTTACCCCCTCGACGAGGGCAACGCAGTGAAGATGATCATGCGACCCGAATGGGACGCTGAACTGCAGCATGAGACCACAATCGTGCCCGGTACCCCGACACTCGAGCGCTACCGGGCACTGCAGCTCATCAACTTCAGATCCTTCGAGGTGGCGGTGGCACTGCGATGGGAGCAGGGCGACCAGGGAATCTTGGTGGCTCACGGCGATCAGGGCGGCGGATACGCGATCTACATCGAGGACGACCGGCTGTTCTATGCACACAACGGCTACGGCGACATGACCAAGCTCGACTGTGGGGCGATGCCCGACGGAGCCCGCGAGGTAAACCTGTCGATGGCGGCGCCCGGAGATCTCATATGGAACGCCGCCTTGAGCGTCGATGGAAATCCGGTCGGCGGACTGAGCAACCTGCCGGTGTTGATGGCAATGGCGCCGTTCGAGGGAATCGACGTGGGCATCGACCGTAGGTCGCCGGTGAGCTGGGAGATCTATCAACGTCACGGACCCTTCCCGTACTCCGGAGATCTACATTCGGTCACCTACACGCCCGGCGAATTCGCCCCCGACGCCGCGTCCAAGTGGATCGAACTGCTCAAGGAATCTGGCACGCGCTACGAGTAGCCGACTAGAACACCTGAACCGGTCGCCGCTACTTCACAAACGGGGGTCATCGTGTACATCGGCTATGACGAGAACCAAGAGGCGCTGCGAGCCGAGGTTCGCGACTACTACGACAAGCTGCTCACGCCGGAGATCCGCGCCGACCTGAAGGTGGAAGCAGGCACCGGACCTGTCCACCGAGAGATCGTGAGCCGAATGGGTTCCGACGGTTGGCTCACGATCGGTTGGCCCGAAGAGTACGGCGGCCGTGGATACTCGGCGGTGGAACAGTTCATCATGTTCGACGAGTCGGTGGCCTGCGGTGCCCCGATCCCGATGCTGACGATCAACACGGTCGGGCCCACGCTCATGCAATACGGCACTACGGAGCAAAAGGAGTTCTTCCTGCCCAAGATCTCCAAAGGAGAGATCACGTTCTGCATTGGCTACTCGGAGCCAGACGCCGGCACCGACCTGGCATCGCTCGCCACCCGGGCGGTTCGAGACGGCGATGAATTCGTCATCAACGGCCAGAAGACCTGGACATCGCTCGCCCGCGACGCCGACTACATCTGGCTGGCGGCCCGCACCAACACCGAGGTGCGCAAGCACAAAGGCATATCTCTGTTCTGCATCCCGATGGACACGCCTGGCCTAAGCATCGAGCCGCTCCACCTGCTGTCGAGCCACGACATCAACCACACCTACTTCGACGACTGCCGGATTCCCGCGTCGTCTCTCGTTGGTGAGGAGAACGGCGGCTGGGGTCTCATCACGAGTCAGCTCAACCGGGAGCGTGTCACGATCTGCTCGTCGGGAATGGTCTCCAGGGCACTCGAGGAGACCATCGATTGGGCCCGTGACACGACTCGCAGCGACGGCGCCCGCGTGATCGATCAGCCGTGGGTCCAACGCAATCTGGCCGAGGTCACCGCGGGTCTCGAGTTTCTGCGGCTCGCCAACTGGAAGGTTGCCTGGACCGTGGCAACCAAGATCGACGACATCGAGCCCGACTTCGACGCCATCAAGGGGTTCATTGCCGATTCATCGAGTGTGAAGGTCTACGGCACCGAGTTCTTCACCCGTGCGTACCGCCGCCTCATGGAGGTCTACGGTCCGCAGGCCGTGATCGTCGACGGATCGCTGGGATACGTCTCCCGTCTCGAGGCGCAGTATCGATCGACCGTGATCCTCACGTTCGGCGGGGGAACCAACGAGATGCAACGCGATCTCATATCGCAATTCGGGCTCGGCTATCCCCGAGCGGATCGCTGAGGAGGCGGCCATGGACTTCGATCTCAGTGAAGAAGAGCAGGCGATCAACGACCTCACCGATCAGATACTGGCCGACAAATCGACCCACGAACGACTGAAGTCGCTCGATGAGGACGGCGATCACGTGGATCTCGACTCTTGGAAGGCACTGGCTTCTTCGGGGGTGGTGGGGTGTTCTCTGCCCGAGGAGAGCGGAGGCGCGGGTCTCGGATATCTCGCTGTAGCCAAGTCGATCGAGCGCGCCGGCTACCACGCGTCGCCAGTGCCGTTGCTGTCGACCGTCGTCATGGCGGCCCTGCCGATCGCCGAGTTCGGAACCAGCGCCCAGCGGGCGGCCCTTCTGCCGCCGATATCGGACGGGGTCTTGTTGGCCGCGACCGGCCTCTACGAAGAGGGCACCGACCCTGTAGCGCCCAACACCGTTGCGATCGCCGACTCGGCCGGTGACGGCTTCGTCATCAGTGGAGTGAAGCCCATGGTGGCTGGCGGGCTCGAAGCGTCTTTGTTGTTGATCCCGGCCGAATTGGCTGACGGATCGTGCGCTGTCTTTCTGGTCGCCCCCGACGCCGATGGGGTGACCCGATATCGGGTCGACACCACCGGGGGCCGACCTCAGGCCCGCGTGGAACTCGACTCGGTGATCGTGGGACCTGATTCGTTGCTCGGTGGCAGCGGCGCCGACGGGGCCGCGATCGTCGAATGGATCGTTCAGAGGGCCACGGTGGCGATGTGCATGATGATGGCCGGGGCGGCCCGGGCCTCCATCGAGCTTGCCGCGGAATACACCAAGGAACGGTTCCAGTTCGACCGGGCGATCGCCACGTTCCAGACGGTCAGCAACCGGGCGGGCGACACCTACGTCGACACTGAGGCCATCAGGCTCACCGCCTACCAAGCCGCCTGGCGACTCGATCAGGGACTCGAGGCCGCAGACCAAATCGACATTGCGAAATGGTGGGCAGCCGAAGCCGGGTTTCGCGTTGCTCACGGTGCAGTCCACGTCCACGGCGGAGTCGGTGTCGATCGCGACTATCCGCTCCATCGCCACTTTTTGCTGGCCCGAGAACTCGAACTCATGCTCGGCACCGGCGAGGAACACTTGGCGTCTTTGGGCCGCTCCATCGCCACCCGCTAGTCCCACCCCCTCCCCTACACCGAAATCTGGGGGCGTAGGCCACATGGTTTGTGGCCTACGCCCCCTGATTTCGGATGAGAAGGGGGAACTGGAGCCGATCTTGGAACGTCGTAGGTGATGTGCCATCGTGTGGATGGTCGCGGGAGGATTGACCAATGACGGGAAGTCGTGACGGACGAAAGATGACTGCGATCCGGTTCGTGGTGATCGTGGCGGCATTCGCAGCGCTGGCGGCAGCGTGTTCGGGCGACGACGGCGACTCCTCATTGGAGCCCGGCCCGACTCCGACCTCGACAGGTCCCGGCTCAGTCAACACCGGCACCAAGACCCAGGGGAGCGAAGGAGAGCTATCGGTGAGTCTCAGCCAAGGCGAGGCCTCGGAGACCATCCAGGCCGTTGTGGCCGTGGTCGAGGGCCAGCCGCTCGATGCCCAAGCAATCACTGATGTTGTCGACCGTCTGCCGGAATGGCTCGTCGACGAGGCCGACCGGTTCGAATTCCGACTTCCGGTCGAGAGCCTTGCCCGACCCAGAACGGGCGACACGCTCGACGTGGCCTTTCCTGCGCTCGACGATCCGTCCCCGCCCGAGGTCGACTCTGGCCCGCTCGAGGTCCTGCGAATGCAGCCGGAAGGAGACATCGGGCTGGCGCCCTTCATGAGCCTCACGTTCAACCATCCGATGGTGCCGCTCGGCACGGTCGAGCAGGTCGGTGCGCTCGACGTGCCCGTGACCATCTCCCCAGAGTTACCGGGTAGGTGGCAATGGATCGGCACCCGCACTCTCCGATTCGAACACGACCCTGAGGTCTTCGATCGATTGCCGATGGCCACCTCCTATGAGGTGGAGGTGCTGGCGGGCACGACCTCGGTCTCCGGTACCGCCCTCGCCGAAACGGTGAGGTGGACGTTCGAGACTCCCGCTGCGTCGGTGCAGTGGCTCAGCCCCCAACACGACTCGGTGGAACTCGAACCGGTCTTCATCGCCACCTTCGATCAGCGAGTCGACCCCGAGGCGGTGCTCGAGGTGACGACCCTCACCGCGGGGGGAGACGAGCGAGAGCTTCGTCTGGCGACCGCCGATGAGATCGAGGCCGACGAGATCACACGCCCGCGGGCCGAGAGCGCGGTAGCCGGCACGTGGGTGGCATTCCGGGCGGTTGAGCCGTTCGCCCCGGACCAACAGTTGCGCATCGAGATCGGGCCGAACATCCCGTCGGTGGAAGGCCCCAACACCACCGGCGACATCGGCCGATTCGATGCCCGAACCTTCGCCCCGCTGCGGGTTGAGCGACAGTCGTGCCAAGGAAGCGAACGCTGCGAACCGGGCCGGGGCCTCTCGGTCAGCTTCAACAACCCCCTCGACCCCGAATCACTCGACCTCTCGACGCTGACAATCGAGCCGGCGATCCCCGGGGTATCGGTCACGGTCCAGTGGAACGACGTCTACATCCAGGGCGAGACAGCGGGCGATACCACCTATCACGTCACTGTTCCGGGGACACTCGCTGATGTCTACGAGCAGACGCTCGGACAAGACACCACGCTCGACTTCAAGGTGGGTCCGGCCACGCCCCTGATTCAGGAGGCCGAACGACAGTTCCTGACCCTCGACCCGTTGGCCGAAGGGCAGACGTTCCCAGTGGTGGTACGCAACCACGACGAGCTGCGCGTCCGGATCTATAGCGTCGGCCCTGAGGACTGGCAGACATTCCAGGATCATCTCGAGAGGCGCTACGACAGCGATGGGCCGGTGCCTCCTCCGGACTTCCCGCTGCTGTCCGATGAGGTCATCTCGACGGACACGACAGCCAACATCCGGAGCGAGGTGAGAATCGACCTCGGCGCGGTGCTCAACGGTGGCCACGGCCACGTAGTGGTGCGGATCGACGGCACCGGCCGATTCGCCAACCTTGGCCCACGTGACGAGGATTTCTGGCAGAACGCACCGCAAGAGGTGTGGGTGCAGGACACGTCAATCGGTCTCGACATGATTTACGACGGCACCACGGGCGTGGCGTGGACCACCGATCTCCGCACCGGCGAACCCTTGTCGGGCGTCGAGGTTGAGGCCACCGACCAGACGGCCACCCAGTCGGTGGCTGCCACCACCGACACCGATGGCTTGGCCGAGATCCCACTGGGCTCGCTGGCGATACGAGCTCTCGTGGCCCGGCTGGGCGACGACTCAGCCATCAACACCACATGGATCCAGCGCAATGAAAGCGCCGATCAGACCATCTGGTATGTGGTCGACGACCGTGGCATGTACCGGCCGGGCGAGACCGTACGGGTCAAGGGCTGGGTTCGCGAGCTCGATCTCAGCGACGGTGTTCTCGAGTATCTGGGATCGGCCGAGACCATCACGTATGTGGCGCGCGACTCGTTCGGCAACGAGCTCGACCGGGGCGGACTGAGTCCGGACGCGTCCGGAGGGTTCGACCTGGAGTTGGATCTGCCACTGGGGGCCAACCTGGGATATGGCTGGGTGGAGTTCCAGCGGCTCGCTGATCGCAACGGCGGTTTCCACAGCCATTCTTTCCAGATCCAGGAGTTCCGTCGCCCTGAGTTCGAGGTGACGACCAGGGCCGAGTCGCCCGGTCCGTACTACGTCGACGAGCCCGCCACGGTCGCCGTTTCTGCCGAGTACTTCTCGGGCGGACCGCTGCCGGACGCCCCCGTCCAGTGGCGGGTGACCACCCAATCGGCCTCCTACTCACCACCCAACTGGGGGGAGTTCACATTTGGTGTCTGGACTCCTTGGTGGATCTTCGGCGACATCGGCGGGTTCCGCGGGGGAGAGGCCTCATTCGATCGCGGCTTCTCCGAGGAGTTCGGTTTCGGGCCGCAGAACGAATCGAGTGTCGAGGAGTTCTCCGGAGTCACGGACTTCGGTGGCAATCACTACCTCAGAATGGATTTCGCCGGCGACGGTGACGGACTCCCGACCAGTGTCACTGCCGAGGCCAGCGTCACCGATGTGAACCGACAGGTGTGGACCGACCGCACCGACGTGCTGGTCCACCCGGCTTCGCTCTACGTCGGGTTGAGAGCCACCCGTACCTTCGTTCGCGCCGGAGATCCTCTCGATGTCGAGGCGATAGTCACCAATGTCGACGGTGATGCCGTGGCCAACCGCGGCTTCACCATGCTCGCCGAGCGTCTGGTCAACCAATACGTCGACGGAGAATGGACCGATGTGGCGGTCGAGACCGAGACGTGCGACTCGGCCTCAGCCGATGAAGCCGTCAGTTGCACGTTCGCCATGGCCAACGGTGGCCGCTACCGGATCAGCGCCGAGGTGGTCGACGACACCGGCCGATCGAGCCGAAGCGAGATGATCCGTTGGGTCACCGGCGGCGATGCCGTGGCGAGCCGAGCGCTCGATCTGCAGGCTGTCACTCTCGTGCCCGACCGGCCGACCTACGCCGTGGGCGACACCGCCGAGATCCTGGTGGAGTCTCCGTTCGGGCCCGCCACCGGGCTGCTCAGCTACGGAGTGGGAGGCATCGACGCCACCGAGGTGTTTGCCATCGACTCCGGCAGCACTGTGGTTCGGATACCCATCAATGAATCGAGCGTCCCCGGTATTCGTGTTCAGGTCGAGTTGGTGGGCACCGCACTGAGGGCCGCCGACGACGGAACAACTCTTCCGGAAGTGCCGCCCCGGCCGGCCTACGCGAGTGGATCACTCGACCTTCGCGTTCCCCCGGTCACTCGTACTCTCGAAGTGACGGCTACACCGAGCGAGGACACCCTCGCGCCAGGATCGTCCACCAGTGTGAATGTCGCCGTCAGGGATGCTTCGGGTGCTCCGGTGGAGGGAGCGCAGATGCTCGTGGTGGTCGTCGACGAAGCGATCCTCGCGCTCTCGGGGTACGAGCTGCTCGACCCGCTCGATGTCTTCTATCGCTCACATCCGGGCTACATCGGGACGGAGCGCGGGCGCGACTCGATCCTGCTTGAGGATCCACAGGAGCTCATCGATCTGATACAGGCGAAGGCCGGTGAGGCCACCGCGACAACCGCAGCGGCGTTCTACAACGGCGACGATGGGTTTGCAACCGACAGCGCTGATCTAGCCGAGTCTGCCGGCGGCCGTGCGGCCGCCGACTCCGACCAATCGGGTTCAACAGTCGACGTGCGGCAGAACTTCGATGCGCTGGCGGTCTTCGCTCCGACGGTGGCCACTTCAGCCGACGGCACCGCCGACGTGGCGTTCGATCTTCCCGACAATCTCACCCGATACCGCGTGATGGTCGTTGCGGTCGCCGGTAGCGACCAATTCGGATCGGGCGAGTCGACCATCACCGCCCAACTTCCGCTTCAGATACGGCCCTCGGCGCCTCGCTTCCTCAACTTCGGCGATGATCTCGAACTTCCGATCGTCGTTCAGAACCTCACCGACGTCGCCGCCGAGGTCGATGTGGTGATCGAGACTTCCAACCTCGAAGTCGTCGGCTCGGCCGGTCGACGGATCACCGTTCCGGCCAACAACCGGATCGAGGTCCGGTTCCCGATCCGCACCGAGTCGGCCGGAACCGCCCGCTTCCGTGCCGTCGTCGTCGGAGCCTCCGACGCCGACGCGGCGGTCGAGTCGCTGCCGGTCTACACGCCGGCCACCACCGAGGCGTTCGCCACCTATGGCGTGATCGATCAAGGCGCCGTCATCCAGCCACTCCTTGCACCCGAGGGGGTGTATCCCCAGTTCGGGGGGCTCGAGATCGACACTTCTTCGACCGCCCTCCAAGCCCTCACCGACGCCGTCATCTATCTCAACAACTATGAGTACAGAAGCGCCGACGGCTACGCATCGCGCATCCTCGCGATCGCCGCGCTTCGAGATGTGCTCGACGCCTTCGACTCCGATGGTCTACCCGATAAGGCCGCTCTGGAGTCGTCCGTTCGATCGGACATCACGGCTCTGTCGGCACTCCAGAACTACGAAGGAGGTTTCGGTTCCTGGCGGCGCGATCAGATGTCCTCGCCATTCCGTTCGGTGCAGGCCATGCATGCGCTCGT
The DNA here is from genome assembly GCA_029263195.1 of Acidimicrobiales bacterium. Lineage (GTDB taxonomy): Bacteria > Actinomycetota > Acidimicrobiia > Acidimicrobiales > Aldehydirespiratoraceae > SZUA-87. Next base: position 66,178 of record JAJCXX010000054.1, on the reverse strand, counting down.
GGAGGCCAAGGCCAACGGATTCGCGGTGCGCCCCGAGGTCATGCAAATGGGGCTTGGCTACCTCCGCGACATCGAATCTCACATCCCCCAGGATTGGGATCAGGCAACCAAGGACATGCTCGTTGCCTATTCCTTGCACGTGCGGCGACTCGACGGCGACATCGACTCCAGCCGGGCCAGGACACTCTGGAACCGCTCAGGGTCCGATCTCGGGCTGGATGCTCTCGCATGGATCTGGCCGGTCGTCTCCGACGCCGATATCGAGAGCGACATCGCACGCGCTTTCAGCAACCGGGTGACCGAGACACCGCAGGCCGCCACGTTTGTGACCAGCTACGGCGAGGACGACTACCTGGTTCTCAACTCCGACCGCCGCACCGATGGAATCGTGCTCGATGCTCTCCTCACGATGGACCCCGAATCAGATTTGATCCCCAAGGTCGTGGCCGGGCTCATCGGGAATCAGGTGAAGGGTCGTTGGAACAATGTGCAGGAGAACGCGTTCATACTCCTCGCCCTCAACAACTACTTCGACACCTTCGAGTCCGTCGATCCCGATTTCGTGGCTCGGGTGTGGCTCGGCGATCTCTTCGCCGCCCAGCACGAGTTCGTCGGCCGCAGCACCGACCGAGCCCGGACCCTCGTGCCGATGTCGGAACTGGTGGCCCGCGGTGGCGACGACCTCATCGTTTCGAAGGACGGTGAAGGTCGGCTCTATTACCGGCTTGGCCTGCGCTACGCCCCCGATGACCTCGATCTCGATCCGCTCGACCGAGGCTTTGTCGTGCAGCGAGCATACGAAGGTGTCGACGATCCGAGTGATGTCTGGCTCGGATCCGACGGTGTCTGGCATGTGAACGCTGGAGCGACGGTTCGTGTGCGGGTCACGATGGTCAACGACAGCCGTCGAACCAATATGGCGCTGATCGACCCTTTGCCCGCCGGACTCGAGCCGCTCAATCCGGCGCTCGCCGTAACTGGAGATATCGCAATCGACGAGTTTGCGGCTTCGGGCGACACCATCGCGTGGTGGAACCGGACCTGGTACGACCACCAGAACCTCCGTGACGACCGGGCTGAAGCGTTCTCGTCGTACTTGTGGGCGGGAACCCACGAATACAGCTACGTCGCCCGGGCCACCACTCCGGGAACGTTCATCGTTCCGCCGAGCCGGGCCGAGGAGATCTACGCCCCGGAGGTGTTCGGCCGGTCGGGGAGCGACGTCGTGGTGATCGAAGAAGGCTCCGGACCCAACTAACCCCTCCCCTTCCCGAAATCAGGGGGTCGGGGCGACAAGAATTGTCGCCCCGACCCCCTGATTTCGGTTGGGAGGGGGGGCTACGATCCGAAGATGTCGAACTCCGAGTTTTTCACCGACGTGACAGATCAGATCCGATACGAGGGTCCGGGTTCGGACAATCCACTCGCCTTCAGGTGGTACGACGCAAATCGAGTGGTTGGCGACAAGACGATGGCCGAACATCTGCGCTTCGGTGTCGCCTACTGGCACTCCTTCGCTTCCGACGGCTCCGACCAGTTCGGCTCCGGAACATGGGACCGGCCATGGCTCGAGGCCGGCGCCGACCCCATCGACGCGGCCCGCCAGAAGATGAGCGCCGCGTTCGAGTTCTTCGAGAAGCTGGGTGCCCCCTACTTCTGTTTTCACGATCTCGACATCGCTCCTGAAGGCGACACCTTCGCCGAGAGTTGCGCCAACCTCGACACGTTGGTCGAGGAGGCAGCCATCCACATGGAACGAACCGGAGTGAAACTCCTGTGGGGCACCGCCAACATGTTCTCCCGACCCCGTTTCGCGTCGGGAGCCGCCACCAACCCCGACCCCGAACTGTTTGCCAGAGCCGCCGCTCAGGTCAAGCACTGCATGGACGCCACCCACCGACTCGGCGGCGCCAACTACGTGCTCTGGGGCGGACGTGAGGGATACGACACCATCCTCAACACCGACATCGGGCGAGAACTCGATCAGCTCGGCCGCTTTTTGCAAATGGTCGTCGAATACAAGCACCAAATCGGATTCGAAGGCACAATCCTCATCGAGCCCAAGCCGCATGAGCCCACCAAGCATCAGTACGACCACGACAGCCAGACCATCGCCGGATTCCTTCGAAAGTACGACCTGGCCGACGAGGTCAAACTCAATATCGAGGTCAACCACGCCACTCTCGCCGGCCACGATTTCGTCCACGAAGTAGCAGTCGCGGTCGACGATGGCTTGCTCGGCAGCATCGACGCCAACCGGGGTGACGGCCGCCTTGGCTGGGACACCGACCAGTTCCCCAACTCCGTCGAGGAGATGAGCCTGGCCATGCACGAAATCCTCCGCGGCGGCGGATTCGCCACCGGCGGCGTCAATTTCGACGCCAAGTTACGACGCCAGTCCATCGACCGAAGCGACCTGTTTCACGCCCACATCGGTGGAATGGATGTCATGGCCCGGGCCCTTCTGGCCGCCCACCAGATGTTGGTCGACGGGGCACTCACCACGGCCAGAGCGCAACGCTATGCCGGATGGGACGGAGAGCTCGGAGCCGACATCTTGGAAGGCCGAGTGACTCTCGCCGATCTCCACCAGCGTGCGTACGCCGGCTCGATCGACCCGTCTCCCAGGTCGGGCCGCCAGGAGACCCTCGAGAACCTGGTCAACCGATACGTCGAGAGAGTCAGCTGATGCAACTCGTCGCGGGAGTCGACTCGTCGACCCAGTCGACCAAAGTGCAGCTCCGCGACTTTCACACCGGCCGGGTCGTGGCCGAATCGTCGGCCCCCCATCCGTCCACCACGCCTCCGCGGAGCGAACAGGACCCCGAGGTCTGGTGGGACGCTCTGATCCAAGCGCTCTCCGACGTGGCCGAACATCTCGATCACGTGGTTTCGATCTCGGTGGCCGCCCAACAGCACGGACTGGTGGTTCTCGACGGCGACTCTCGGGTGATCCGACCCGCCAAGCTCTGGAACGACACCGAATCGGCCCCCGAAGCCCAACAGTTGGTCGACCGACTTGGCCCCGACGGCTGGGCGCGGGCGTGTGGTTCGGTGCCGGTACCGGCGTTCACGATCACCAAGCTGGCCTGGCTGGCCTCCCACGAACCGGATTCGTTCGCCCGAGTGGCGCGGATCATGTTGCCCCACGACTATCTCACCTGGCGCCTGACCGATGCTTTCGTCACCGACCGCGGAGATGCGTCCGGCACCGGGTGGTGGGATCCGGTAGCCGGCGCCTACCGGCCGGATCTCCTGTCGCTGATCTCCGATCGCTCCGACTGGGCCGACCTGCTTCCCCACGTGCTCGGGCCGAGCGACGCAGCCGGTGAGATCACTTCCGCTCAGGCCGCGGTCACCGGACTGCCAGCCGAAACCGTCGTGGGTCCCGGCACCGGCGACAACATGGCCGCGGCACTCGGACTGGGGTTGCGATCGGGTGATGTCGTCGTTTCGCTGGGCACATCGGGCACCGCATACACGGTCTCGACGGTGCCGGCCAACGACCCCACCGGTCACGTAGCCGGGTTCGCCGACGCCGCCGGCCGGTACCTCCCGCTGGTGTGCACACTCAACGCCACCAAGGTCACCGACGCCGCCGCCAATTGGCTTTCGCTCGGACGTGATCAACTGGCGGCCGAGGCAATGGCCGCGGCCCCGGGGTCGGGAGGAGTGGTGATGGTGCCCTACCTCGACGGCGAGCGCACTCCCAACCTTCCCGATGCCACCGCCTCCTGGCAAGGGCTCCGATCCACGACCACACGAGCCGATCTCGCCCTCAGCGCCCACGAAGGTGTGGTCTGTGGACTCCTCGATGGGGTCGACGCATTGAAGGCCGCCGGGTCGACGGTCGACGGCGATCTCCACCTGATCGGCGGCGGAGCCAAGAGCAGCGCCTACAGGACGGTGATGGCCGATCTTCATGGCGCCCCGGTTGTCGTGCCCTCAGCTTCGGAGGCGGTCGCCACCGGTGCGTGTGTGCAAGCCGCTGTGGTGGCCGGCCACGACCTCGGAGAGGTGGCCGGGGAGTGGGCTCTGGGTGAGGGAGACACGGTGGAGCCGAGCGGCCTGTGTGATTCGGCAGCCGTTCGCGAGGCCTACCGGGCTGCGGCTGGCTGAGTAGCGGCGAGGCTCAGTCGAGCACGGCGGCCGCGATGAGTTCTTCGCATGTCCGCGAGTCCCACCAACTGAGCTGGAGTTGCTTGGCACGACGGAAATAGAGCTGGATGTCGTAGTCGAGCGTGAACCCCACACCGCCGAATACCTGCTGAGCCAGGGCGGTGATGTCTCGGTAGATGTTGCAGGCGTTGAGCTTGGCCATCGGAGCGAGTCGGTCGACATTCTTCCCGGAACTCATCGCCCATGCAGCCTCGTGCACGAGCAGTCGGCCGCCGTCGAGGCTTGTCTTGGCGTCGGCCAGCGAGTGTGAGATCGCCTGGAAGGCGGCCAGCGGCTTGTCGAACTGCTCACGGTTCTTGGAGTAGTCGACCGTGAGGTCGAGAGCCTGGGTCGCCCCTCCAATCGCCTGAGCTGCCGCGAGAACGGCAGCCTTGGGAGTGATGCTCTGCCACGTTGACCATCCGGAGCCCGCCTCTCCGACCCGGTCCGCGGCGGGGACCGTCACGTTGTCGAAGTCGACGCGATATTGGGTGTCGGACGAGATCGACATCTTCTGCGTGAGCGTCACCCCGTCGGCATCTGTTGGCACGACGAACAGGTCGATTCCGGTTTCGGCGTCGCCGGTGCGGGCCAGGACGAGCATTCGCTCGGCCGCGGTTGCGAAATACACGTGCATCTTCGTGCCGTCGAGGACGAAGTCGGATCCTCGGTCATCGGCTCGCATCTGAACGCCTGCCGGGCCGAACCCGTTGCCGGGTTCGAGCCAGGCCGGAGTGAGAATCGTGTTGCCGGCGCTCAGTTGGGGCAACAGCTCGGACTTCTGGGTCTCGTTTCCAGCGGCGAGGATCGCCTCGGCCGACAGGACACAACTGACCAGATGGGGAACCGAAGCAAGGGAGCGGCCGAGTTCCTCGTAGACGACGACTCCTTCGAGCGCACCCATGGCCGAACCGCCGTAGGCGTCGGGAAGCATGAGGCCGCATATTCCTAGCTCGCCCATCTGCTCCCACAAATCGGAGGCGACACCGACCGGATCGTCCTCCAATCGTCGAACCTCCTCGAGAGGGGAGTGACGGTCGCAGATGCCACGGACCATCTCACGAAGCATGTCCTGCTCGTCGTCGAAGTCGAGGTTCAGCATGTCGGCGTCGCTTTCTCTGTCGCTCGGGGGTTCACGGTTTCCACCGATCGCCTCGGCGGGTCCACGGGTTGTCGTCGGGATCGGAAGGAAGGGCCACACGGGCCGTGCACGATGTGCAAACGCGGCCATCGGCGGTGAGGCGTATGTCGAGGGTGGCCCATCCCTGACCAGTGTCGTCGGTCGAGAGGTCGGAGATGGATGCCGCGAACACCATGTGGTCGCCCGGGAAGACGCTGTCGTGCATCCGGAACTTCATTCGACCAATTCGACCGTGGGGTCCGGTCCAGTCGGTGATGTAGCGCTCGAACCACGCCGCCTGGTTGGGGGTGTTGAGGAAGATGTCGTGAACTCCGTTGCGTTCGGTGGCGAACTTGAAGTCGTGGTGCATGGGACGCCAGTCGCGGCTGGCCAGAGCACCGAGCACAACTGTCGTTGGTGTCACGTCGTATCCGAGTTCGGCGATCGTGTCGCCGACGGCCACTGAGTCGAAGGTCGTGCTCACTGGTCGACCTCCCCGGAGGAAGTCGGGTCGTCATGTCGCCGGTAGCCGAAGCCCGTGTAGGACTCGACCCCCACGAGGGAGTCGTGCTGATTGTGGTACTCGACGTCGATGACCCAGAACCGACCGGTTCCCAGCTTGGTCGTCTTCACGGCGCTCACCGAACGGAGCACCTGCTGGTGACTGATCAGGTCACCGGGACGGACCGGATCGTGGAAGATCAAGGTGTTGTCGCTCATGACCGCCTCGGGCAGACCCAGTCGGGCCTTGAGGTCGAAGTGAACCTGCAGGGCCACCTGTTCGCCGATGGCTCCGGGCCGCCAGTAGTGGGGGCGCATCCATAGCGAGAGGGTTGCCAACGGCATGGTCGGCCCGCCCGTGAGATCGTCGGCGACGGCAGAATCCCAGTAGATCGGGTTGGCGTTTTCGGTGGCGGCCAACGTGTTGTGGGCGTAGGCGGACTCGACCGTGAAGTCGGCGGTGGAGGAGTACTGAGCCACCCCGATCAGCGAAATGATCTCGACCGGGAGGTCGTCGGCGCCGTCGTTCATGCCACAACTCCTTCCTCGACGAGAGCCTCGATTGACTCCTCGTCGAAGCCGATGTCTTGGAGCAACTGTCGGGTGTCGGTAACCGTGGCGTCGCGTACCTCATATGGCCTGGAGGGAGACCCGGTGCCGGCCCAGACGGAGCTGGTTTGGCGAAACGGGCCTTCGTCGGCGTGTTCAGCCTCCACCACCACACGCCTGTGCATGTAGTGAGGGTCCTCGACCGCCTCGCCCACGGTCAGGACCGGAGCCACACAGCAGTTGGCCGGACCCAGAAGATCGGACCAGTCGTCGCGTGAGCGGGTGGCGAACACCGCAACCAGCGCATCGCGGATCTCCTGTTGTCGGGAATCGTCCATCTGAGATTCGGCGAAGCGATCCAGATCAAGAGCTGAACACAGGTTCCGCCAGAACCGAGCCTCAATTGCGGCGACAGATAAGAAGCGGCCGTCGGCGCAGGTGTACACGCCGTAGCAGGCGTAGCGGCCGGTGAGAATGTTGTGCCCCGGCCCGGGCTCGGACCCGGTGGCAAGATGCTCATCGATGTAGAGCGACATCATCGCGAACGCCCCGTCGGCGATCGACACATCCAGGTGACGTCCCTCGCCGGATCTCTGCCGGGCCACGAGGGCCGCCATGGTGGCCATGGCCGCTTGCATTCCTCCCGCGGCGATGTCGGCCACGGTTGCCCCCGGCAGCGCCGGCGAGCCGTCGGCCTGACGCCCCGAACAGTGGAGATATCCGGAGAGCGCGAGGTAGTTGAGGTCGTGTCCGGCCCATGCCGACTTCGGGCCCGATTGCCCGAATCCGCTGGTCGAGCAGTAGATGATGGCCGGGTTGACGCTACACACCGCCTCGTAACCAATGCCGAGTCGGTCGACCACGCCGGGCCTGAAACTCTCGATGATCACGTCGGCATCGGACGCAAGAGCCATGAAGACATCCCGACCATTCTCGGACTTCAGGTCGAAAAGAGCGCGGCGCATCAGCCGGTGGCCGCTGTAGGCGTACAACGGGGGCGCGATCTGCACACCCTCCCTGGACGGAACCGGGCCGATCTTCACGACCTCGGCGCCGTAGTCGGACAGGATTCGAGAAGCGCGGGCGCCAGGCCCGACCGACGCGAGGTCGAGAACGCTGATTCCTTCGAGGGCGAGGGCGGGTGACACGAGGATCAGAAGTTCTTGGGTAGGCCGAGTCCCCGGCGGGCGATGATGTTCTTCTGGATCTCCGAGGAGCCGCCACCGATCGTGTCGATCACCGTGTAGCGATAGGTCGACTCGGACCGGCCCTCCATGGGCGCGTCCTGGGTGTGGACCCGCAACTGGCTTCCCGGACCGACGATGTCCATGGCGGCATCGGCGAGTCTCTTCGAGAGTTCAGTCGCGAACAGCTTGTACTCCGATGACACGACAGTCGGGGGCTGAAACCCTTCCTTCCCCGCCTTCATCGCGAGCTCCACCTTCACTGCTTCGGCCACGAACTTGAGTCCCATCACCCGCGCCACCTCGGCGTCGGTCTGCAACTGGGCGAGGCGTTGCCGTATGACCGGGTCCTCCCGCAGCGGGACTCCGTCGCGCTGAGCGGTTCGCACGTACTCGGTGAGGAGGTCGAGACGCTGCTTGATGGGAGCAAATGTGAACAACGTGAACCGCTCGAGATCGAGCGCCTGGCTGATGTAGCGGAAGCCGTGGTTGATTTCACCAACCACGCGACTGTCGGGCACGAAGACGTCGTCGAACCACACCTCGTTGGTTCGTTCGTCTCCCATCGTCCAAATGCCATTGATCGAGATGCCAGGGTGGTCGAGGGGCACCAGCATGAGGGTGATGCCCATGTGCTTGTTGGTCGGGTCGGTGCGGGCGCCCACCCAATACCACTCAGCGAAGTGGGCCGAGGTCGTCCATGTCTTTTGGCCGTTCAGTATCCAGCCGTCCTCGTCGACGTCACTGGTGATTCGAGTGGCCTTGAGTCGCATCGCCGCGGCGTCGGAGCCGGCGTCGGGCTCCGAGTAGCCCACCGCGAACTCAACGTCGTTCTCGAGGATCATCGGTAGGAATTCGGCCTTGAGCTCATCGGAGCCGTGAGCGATCAGCGTCTTGCCGATAATGCCGACACCCTTGCCGATCTGCGGTCCGCCCCGACCGGCGAGTGCCTCATTGAGGATGTATTCGAACACGCCCTCGCCTTCGGATCCGCCGTATTCCTCGGGCCAGGTGATGCCCAACCAGCCCTTGTGCCCGAGTTCCTTCATGAACGCGCGTCGTTTGGGCGTATCGACGATCTGCGCCATGTTCTCCCTGGTGAGATCGAAGACCTCGGGGTCGTCATGATCATCGAGAAACCTCTGGACCTCGTCTGCGAACGCCACTTGTTCGGTTGTGAACTCGAAATCCATGGGTTCCCCCGACCGGCACCGGATGCCCGGCATCGTGTCTCTGATTGACGGCTCGATACTAGGTCAACCCCTCTGAGCGACCGAAAACGAGATCAGGACGTCACACCCTGATCGCGAAGCGCGGCCAGCTCTCTCGCGCTCAGTCCGAGTTCCGCGGCCAGAACCTCGTCGGTGTGCTGCCCGAGCCAGGGAACCATGGTGTCGGGGCCATCGGCCATGCGCGACATCTTGATGGGATTGCCCGGAACGAGGACCGGCGGGCCATCTCCGAGGGGTCGTGGGATCTCCACCAACATGTGCCGGGCGGCGACGTGTGGGTCGTTGACGATCTGCTCGCTGGATTGCGACACGCCTGCCGCGACCCCTCCAGAGGAGAGCTCTGCCGATGCCTCGGCGGCCGTCATGTCGGATGCCCACGTCTCGATCCCCGGCCGGATGATCGTGTCGAAGTGCTCCTGCCATCCCGATCGGGAGCTGAGTCGTGGATCGCTGATCCATGAGTCGTTGCCGGTGATCTCGGCCAGGCACTCGAATTGATGTTCGCGCACGACCTGCATCACGAAGAAGCCTTCTCCTGCTTCGAATGTCTCGACGATGCCGACACCGCTTGAGGCCTCATCCGGAATTCCCATCGAGTAGAAGTTGGTGACGATGTCGGTCATGGCGAGGGTGGCGTCGAGCATGGCGATGTCGATGTATTGACCGTGCCCGGTCGAGTCGCGGTGGCGTACGGCTGCGAGAATTCCGATCACCGCGAACAGCGCCGAACTGATGTCGCCGAGCGCCCCGACCGGGTTGGCCGAGGGTCGGCGACTCGGCCGGCGCTTGTATTCGTAGATGCCCGACATTCCCTCGACGATGGAGGCGTAGGCACCACGGTCCACGTAGGGCGACGCCGAGTCGTTGCCGAACCCCGACACCGACAGATAGACGACCTCCGGGTGGACGGCCCGCACCGATTCGTAGCCGATGCCCAGACGGTCGGCCGTTCCGGCCTTGAAGTTCTCGGCGACAATGTCGAAACCGGGGGCCATGCGCAGAAAGAGATCAACGCCTACGGGCGACTTCAGGTCGATCGCCACCGAACGCTTGTCGAGATTGTTTCGCAGAAACGTTGCTCCGACGTGGCGGCCGTAGGGATCGGTGAACCCGGGGGTCGAGGCTCGACCGCTCTCACCTCGTGTCGGGTGTTCGACCTTGACGACCTCGGCCCCGAGTCTGGCCAGCAACTGCGTCGCGAACGGAAGGGCCGCCATCTGTTCGGCAGCCAGCACCCTCAACCCATCGAGGGGGCGTGGGTCCTCGGCAAATCCCTCGTTGGCGATGTCGCCGAGGTTCATGTGGCGGCCCGAAGTCATGCCGCATACTGCACCGAACGTCCCCCGTGTCGCACATCTTCGGCTACGGCGGGCACGAGGGCCGGTTCGTCGGCTGGGGTTCGTTACTCTGCGGTTCGTGGAGGTCGGAGGAGCACGCTGGTCAGCAGTGGGAGGGATTCATCGAATCCCGGTGGGCGACGTGCCCGGTGGTTTGCATCTGTGCGGACTCGAGGTGGTAGGCCCCGACCCTGACGCGGTCCTGGATCATGTCGGGGCGTCCGTGCTCGTCTGCCTGCAGACCGACGAGGAGATCTTGCGCCGCCACCCGAGCTACATCGACTGGCTTGGTACGTCTCGATCCCATGAGGTGCTCCGTCTGCCGACCCCCGACTATCTGGTTTCCCCCGACGATGATGTCCTGTCTCTGGTCGAGGTGCTGTTCGAGCATTTGGAGGACGGCCGCAACGTCCTGATTCACTGCGGAGCCGGATGGGGGCGGGCCGGTGTGATCGCCGTTCTGGTCATGGCGGCAGGCGGTTGCACCATAGAAGATGCGGTGCGTGATCTGAGGTTGGCGAGACCATCGGCGGGGCCGGAGTCGGCCGAACAGAATTGGCAGGTCGACCGTTTGGGCGCCCGATTGAGTTGATCAGGCCAGTTGGCTGATGAGGTCGCGTAGCCGATCGACGTGATGTTGTCGGGTCCATGTCGAGCCGATTGAGACTCTGATGAACGGGCTGCCGTCGATCTCCGATGGAGTCACGTAGAACGAGCCGTCCGAGTTGACGGCCTCGGCCAGATTCGTCGTGGCGGCATCGCCGTCGACATGGCGAAATGACACCAACCCGAATGGAGTGGGTGCGATGACTTCGAAACGGGGATCGTCGGCGAGCCAGGCGGCCAGGTTCTGCGCTTGGTCGACGCTGGTGCGAATCATGTCGCGAAGACCCTCCGCTCCGAACGACCGCAGCACGAACCACAGCTTGAGGGCCCGGAACCTTCGACCGAGGGGAACGTGCCAGTCGCGGTAGTCGATCACCGCACCCGTCTCGGTGGCCGCGTCGCGGAGGTAGGGCGGAAGGATGCTGAGCGTCTCGATCAGTGGTCGACGGTCGGCGACCCAGAAGATCGAGCAATCGAAGTTCGTCGCCAACCACTTGTGGGCGTTGAAGGTGTAGCTGTCGGCCAATTCGAGTCCGTCCTGGTGGTGACGGAACTCCGGGCAGATCATGGCCGCTCCGGCGTAGGCCGCGTCGACGTGGAACCACATGTCGTGGCGACCCGCGATTTCGCCGACGTCGCGAACAGGATCGACGGCGGTGGTGCCCGTGGTGCCGACCGCGGCGCAGACGAAAGCTGGCGTGAGGCCGGCCGCTGTGTCGTCGGCCACGGCGGACCGGAGTTGTCCGAGATCGATGGCGAACTCGGAGTCGACCGGAACCAGCCTCACGTGGCCGTAGCCGGCCACCCTGGCACCCTTCTCCACCGAGGAGTGGGCCTCGGCCGAAGCGTACGCAACCATGTTCTCGGCACTGGCGTTGCTGCGTTGGCGAGCTTGCTCCCGAGCGATGACGAGCGCAGTGTGGGTGGAGTCGGACGCGCTCATCTGGAGCACGCCTCCACCTTCGCCAGTCGACTTCCAGCGCTGGGGCACCCCGGTGAGGTCGACCAGCCAGTCGAGGACGTGGGACTCCATCTCGGTGACCGCCGGAGAGGTCGACCACAGCATTCCCTGGACACCCAGGCCGGCCGAGGCGAGTTCGCCCAGAATCGCGGCCGGCGAGGACATCGCCGGGAAGTAGGCGAACCATCCCGGATGTTGCCAATGCGAAAGGCCCGGGACGACGATCTCGTCGAGGTCGGCCATCGTTTCGGCGAACGGCTCGGGATGCTCCGGAGCAGCGGATGGCAACTTGGCTCGTACGTCACCGGGCTCAATGGGCTCTCGCACCGGTCGAGATTCGAGCCCCTCGAGATAGCCGGCGATCCAGTCGATCAGCTGGTGGCCATCGCGACGAAAGGCGTTGAGATCGAATGGGTCGGCCACCGCCTGATCATCGGGCCCTGTGGCATCGGTCGTCATTCGCCGTAGCGGGCTATCGGGCCGACATGTTCGGCGAACGCCGCGAGGACCTCGCCGGATTCGGCGTGCCGTCCGGTCAGTGCCTTGGAGTAGATCAACTGGCCGTCGACCTTGACGTCGAACACACCCTTGCTTCCAGTGACGATTCGCAGATCATCGATCACGTGTTGGTAGCTGCTGAGAATATCCTCGACCGCACGCACGGCGCGGCTCGAATAGTTTCAAGGGACGCAGTAGGTGATCTCGACGGAGTGACTCATCACCACGAGGCTATAGGTACGAACTTGGCGCCGATCGCAATGGTGAACGCATCGGGCGACACGGCGATCTCCAAGCCGCGACGGCCCCCGCTGCAATAGACGAGGTCGAGGGCGGTGGCCCACTCGTCGACGAAGACCGGTAGCGGGAGCTTCTGTCCGAATGGGCTGATTCCTCCCGCGACGTAACCGGTACGCCGTTCCGCGGTCGACGGATCAGCCATTCGGGCCCGTTTGGAGCCGGCAGCAACGGCGATCGCCTTGAGGTCGAGTTGGGCAGACACCGGCACTACTCCCACCGCCATCGATCCGTCGTCGAGGGTCACGACCAGGGTCTTGAACACAGAGTCGGCCTCGACACCGGTGGCCGCCACCGCCTCGTCGCCGTAGGAGGCAGCCGATGTGTCGTGTTCGTATTCGATGATCCGGTGCGGAATCCCGAGCTCCTTGAGTAGCTCGATTGCCGGAGTCACGTGCCCAACCGTTTCACAGCCCGCTCAGGCCTCATCGAGGATCTGCTTGGCTCTTTCGAGGAGATAGTCGATGGCCACGGCGATCTCATCGCCGCCCGTCTCGTTCTGGTCTCCCATCGCTCCAGCGGCATATCGCACCCGCACGCCTTCGGTGATACACGCCAGCCGCCAGTGCTGGAACGCGACGTACCAAGGCAGGTCGGAGATGTCGCGATCTGATCGGCGGGCGTATTGGTCGACCATGTCGGCCGAAGAGCCGAAGCCCTCGACTCTCGTGGGTACGTCGGCAAGCCTGCCGACGGCCCGTGGATCGTCGCCCCACCACATGACCATTCCGCCGAGGTCGGCGAGCACATCGCCGAGGGTGCAGAGCTCCCAGTCGAGCACCGCAGCCACGCTTCCGTCGTGGCCCATCATGCAGTTGTCGAGCCGGTAGTCGCCGTGGACGATGCCTGCTCCCTGCTGGGGAGGCATCCCCGTGGTCATGCGATCGTGGAGCTCATCAACGAGAGGGACGGTGCGATCTGATCCGTCGTCGACCTGGCGTTTCCATCGCCGGAGCTGACGGGCGCAATAGTCCTCTCGTCGGCCGAGATCACCCAAACCCACTTCGTCGGGCTCGACTGCGTGCAGGTCGGCGAGAGTGTCGATCAGAGAGTGAGTCATGATCGGGCGCAGATCCGGCTCGACCGCCAGCCCATCAGCGTGATTGAACACGATCGAGCCTTCGACGAAATGCATCAGGTAGAAGGGAGCACCGTTGACGGAATCGTCGGTGCACAGCCCGATCGCCGGCGCCACGGGTACCGAGGTCGGGGCCAGAGCTGAGATTATGCGGTGCTCTCGGCCCATGTCGTGGGCGCTGGCCAGCACATGGCCTAGCGGCGGCCGCCTGAGAACAAACCGCGCACCCGATGCGTCGGTCACCAAATACGTCAGGTTGGACGCGCCGCCGGTGATGGGTACGAACTCCAGCGGTTGCCTCAGGCCTGGTGCGGCCCCGGCCATCCATCGGCTGACCGTTTCAGAGTTGATCCCGCCGGGCGCTTCGGTCATGTCAGCCGAACGTTCCTGACTCGCGCAGCGACGCGATCTCGGCGTCGTCGATGTCGAGCACCTCCGAGAGCACCTGTTCGGTGTGTTGCCCCACCGTCGGTGCCATCGACGGAGTTGGCGGCATGTCGCCGTTGATGAAGATCGGGAGCGGGAGCTGCTCGGCCCCCACCGCGTCGGTCGGATGAAATGGCATGCGATGACGGAATTGTGGATCCTCGCTGATGGTGGCGGGCGTGTTCACGGGAGCGATCGGCGTGTTGTGATCGTTGCCGAAATCGATCCAGTCACGACGGCTGCGCGCTCGAAAGATGTCACGGAGTTCGGCCTGTAGCTCGTAGTTGCCGCGAGCATGATCGGCGTACTTCGATCCGGGCCACCGTTCAAACAGGTCGAGTCTCCCGACGCCCTCGCAGAAGTTTCTCCAGAATGCCTGCTCGCTGGCCATGAACAGAACGTGTCCGTCGCTGGCCTCGTAGATCTGATATCGCACGCCCTCCCACATGCCGGCGAGGCCCGCCGGGCGACGCTCGTAGTTGTCGCTGGCGTTGCCGGTCACCTCATCCTCGGGACGGAGATAGGCCCGCTCCGTCTCTATCCGATACCAGTCCATGTATGCCGCAGCATCAGACTGTGCCAGCTCGATCTGGCAGCCCCGACCGGTCGAACGAGAGTGCACCACGCCGGCGAGGATGGCGGTGGCCCCGAGCATCGGACCGACGTTGATACCGACATTGGGCATCTCGGGTGGGATATGACAGAACCCGTCATCTGCGACGGTTGGCTGCACCATCCCGGCCCACGTGTCGTAGGCAATGCCGTGGCTCGGCATGTCCTTGTAGGGGCCGGTGGCGCCGTAGCCCGAGAGCGTACAGAAGACGATTCGTGGGTTGACCTCGATGAGTTCGTCGTATCCGAGCCCCAGTTTCGCCAGAGAGCCGGGACGCATCGCCTCGACAACCACGTCGGAGCGCTCCACCAGCCGCTTGTAGAGGTCGACTCCCTCGGTGGTCTTGAGATCGAGAGTGACGCTGCGTTTGCCTCGATGAGTGTGGAGGTGCATCAACGAGGTGCCCTCGACGATCGGCCAGGTCATCTGCCGGATGTAGTCGCCGTTCGGGGGTTCGACCTTGATGACATCGGCCCCGAGATCGGCCAGAAACGTGGAGACCAGACCCGGTCCGAGCAGGCTCGATTCGATCACACGCAGGCCGTCGAGCAGGAGAGATTGTTGGGGCATGCGGGAGTCCAGGCGATCGGGTTCTCGGGTGCTTGTCAGAAGCTAGGCCCCCGGCCCCCGATGCGTCGAACTCCGCAGGTCCGACATGCCACGAAGCCGCTGTGGTTCGGGCATGATGGGCACCTACGGTCAGGGAGTCGCCATGCAGATAGCCGAGTCGGTTCTCGACCTTGTCGGAAACACTCCGATGGTCAAGCTCAGGAGGGTCGGCGAGGGCTTGCCCTGCCCGGTCGTCGCCAAGGTCGAGATGGTGAATCCAGGGGGCAGTGTCAAGGATCGCCCGGCGATCGCCATGATCGACGCGGCCGAACGCGACGGGCTTCTCCTGCCCGGTGGAACGATCATCGAACCGACCTCGGGCAACACGGGTGTGGGCTTGGCGATCGTCGCGGCCCAGCGCGGGTACAAGTGCATATTCGTCATGACCGACAAGGTCGCACCCGAGAAGGTTGACCTGCTCCGGGCCTACGGCGCCAAAGTGGTGGTGTGCTCCGTGGCGGTGCCCCCCGAAGACCCGAATTCCTACTACTCGACGGCAGAGCGGTTGGTGAAGGAGACCCCGGGTTCCTATCAGCCCAGTCAGTACCACAATCCGGTCAACCCCCAGTCGCACTACGACACGACCGGTCCGGAAATATGGGAGCAGACCGACGGCCGAATCACCCACTTCGTTGCCGGCGCCGGCACGGGTGGTTCGATCAGCGGAGTAGGAAAGTACCTGAAGGAACAGAACCCCGACGTGCAGATCATCGCTGCCGATCCCGAGGGGTCGGTCTACTCCGGAGGCAGCGGTCGCCCCTACCTCGTGGAAGGTGTCGGCGAGGACTTCTTCCCGTCGACATACGACTCGACGGTGATCGACCGCACCATCGCCGTTTCCGACCGGGATTCCTTCCTTATGGCCCGGAGGGTCACCGAAGAGGAGGGCCTGCTGATCGGGGGTTCGTGCGGCACCGCTGTGCAGGCGGCGCTTGATGTGGCCGCCGACTGCGGCCCCGACGATCTCGTGGTCGTGTTGCTGCCCGACTCCGGCCGCCTCTACCTGTCGAAGGTGTTCAACGACAGTTGGATGGCCGGGTTCGGGTTCATCACCTGCGACGGGCCGGTGGTAGCCGACGTGGTCGGAAGTCGATTCGGTCAGGTACCTGATCTGATCTACGTGCAGCCCGGAGATCCGGCCCGAGACGCTGTGGCACTGATGCATCAACACGGCGTCTCACAGCTACCGGTCGCCAAGGGCGAGATGCCTCTGGCAGCGGCCGAGGTCATGGGATCGGTGAGCGAGCTCCGGCTCATGGATCTGGCATTCGGCGACGAAGATTTGCTCGACACCTCTGTGGAGCAGATCATGAGCCCTCCATTGCCCACTATCGGCGCCGGGCAGTCGGTGGCGCTGGCCGTGGAGATGCTCGATTCCAATTCGGCTCTGCTCGTGCTCGACGGGGGCCGTCCCCGGTCGGTCATTTCCAGCAGCGATGTACTGGCGTTCCTCTCGAAAGGGGCAGAAAGTGGCTGACGACGTCTTCTCCGACTTCGAGTCGTGGGGGTTTGAGACGCGTGCGATCCACGCCGGTCAGCCTCACGATCCGGTCAGCGGTGCGGTGGTGGTGCCGATCTCTCCCGCCACCACATTCGCCCAGCAGGAGGTTGGGGTTCACCGCGGTTACGAATACTCCCGCACCGGCAACCCCACGCGTTCGGCATTGCAGACCTGTCTCTCGTCGCTCGAGGGAGCAGCCCACGGGCTCGCGTTCGCGTCGGGCATGGCTGCCGAGGACACGTTGCTGCGAACCTTGTTGCCGGGCGACCACGTGATCTTGGGCAACGACGCCTACGGCGGCACATACCGTCTGGTGTCGGCGGTGGTGGCTCCCGTCGGTGTCACCTGGACTGCGGTCGATCTCACCGATGTCGATGCCCTCGCCTCGGCAATGACCGCATCCACACGGATGGTCTGGGCCGAGACCCCCACCAACCCCTTGTTGACGGTGATCGACATAGAAGCGGTCGCCGAGGTGGCGCATGCCTCTGGTGCGTTGCTCGTTGTCGACAACACGTTCGCAACCCCCTACCTCCAGCAGCCGTTGAGCTTGGGCGCCGATGTCGTTGTTCACTCCACCACGAAGTACTGCGGCGGCCACTCCGACGTGGTCGGAGGTTTCTTGGCTCTCGACAACGACGAGTTGGCGGCCAAGCTCGCTTATCTCCAGAACGCAGTCGGGGCGGTCGGAAGTCCGTTCGACAACTTCCTCACAACGCGCGGTCTCAAGACCTTGCCGGTGCGGATGGATCGGCATTGCGACAACGCCGCGGCCGTGGTCGAGTTGCTGATCGACCATCCGCGGGTGGTCGAGGTGCTCTGGCCGGGATTGCCCACCCATCCGGGACACGACGTGGCGGCACGACAGATGTCCGGCTTTGGTGGAATGGTCTCGCTTCGGTTGAGTGGAGGACGCGACGCCGCGATGCGGTTCGCCGCTTCCACCAAGGTGTTCACTCTTGCCGAATCACTCGGTGCGGTCGAGTCTTTGATCGAACATCCGGGGGCCATGACCCACGCGTCTGCTGCGGGCTCACCTCTCGAAGTTCCGGAGGATCTGGTTCGACTGAGTGTCGGCCTCGAGTCCAAGGCCGACCTGATCGACGACCTGTCGCTGGCTCTCGACCAGCTCTGACACTTCGTCGAAGAATTCGACTTCGATAACGATTTCATCACAATCGTCGGCGAGGATCGTTCTCGTGGATACGAGATCAGAAGTCGCGTGGCTGGCTCGCCGAGCCGGCTGGGGCCTGGCCCCGGGTGAGTTGGACGACCTGACCGCGCAGGGCACCACGAGTGTGCTCGAGGGGATGATCTCTCCGGACCTCAACGGTGTGTCGGCTTCAGTGTCGCCCTGGGCCGAGTTCGTGGTCGTCGAAGACAAGGAAAATCCGGGGGCGCAAGGCCTGGAGGCGCTGTCGTTGTGGCTCGAGCACCTCGCAGTGACTCAGCGTCCGTTCGAAGACGCTCTTGGCTGGTTCTGGCACGATCACTTCGCGGTGTCGGCCTCGGTGGTCAAGGACCTGCCCACGATGATCCGACATCTCGACCTGCTGCGCACGGAATCAATGGGCAACTTCCGTGAGTTGATCCGCAAGGTCACCGTCGACGCGGCCATGCTCGTGTTTCTCGACGGCGCCACCTCCACCGGCACGTCGCCCAATGAGAACTACGGGCGCGAACTCCAGGAGCTCTACACGCTCGGCATCGGGAACTACACCGAGCAGGATGTGAGGGCGGCGGCGATCGCTCTCACCGGGTATGTGGTGCGGCGCCGCGACGGATGGAACGTCCAGTACATCCCGAACCGTCACGACGACACTCCGCAGACCTTCCTCGGTGTACAGGGGGTCCACGACGTCGACACGGTCGTCGACGCGGCTCTGGACCATCCGGCCGTCCCGGGGTTCATCGCTGCCAAGATGGCTCGCTTCTTTCTCGGCGATGTCTCGTCGGACGTGATCGATGACCTCGCTGATCTCTTCTCCGCAGAGTCGCTGGAGATCCGGCCGATGGCCCGAGCGATTCTCGAGGCCGGGGTTGCGGGAGAATCCAGCCCGATCGTGTTGGCACCGCTGCCCTGGCTGATCCAGGCCGTGAAGGCCACCGGGGCCGTCATCGAGCCGGAGCGGGCCGTCACGATCTTGAGACACATGGGCCAGCAGCCCGGCCAGCCTCCCAACGTTGCCGGGTATCCGGGCGCGGCGGCGTGGCTGTCGTCGTCCACCACGGCGCTGCGGTTCTCGGCCTCGGGGGTGCTCGCCGCTCGGACTCCCGAGAATGCCCCAACCCTGCAAGCTGCCGCCGAATCCCGATGGGACGACCTGGCTGATCTTCTCGTTCGTCCCGAGGGCTTCTCACAGTCGACGATCGATGCTCTCTCCGAACTGTCCCAGCCAGTCGGGCTTCGACCCGGCGAGAGCCGTCTGGCGCTGGCCCTCGCATCCCCCGACCTTCTGATCGCCTAGGAGAAGCCATGTTGAGCAGACGGAAGTTTCTCGGCGCAGCTGGAGGGGTGGCGGGAGCGACCGCCGTCGGTGGAGGGGCCTGGGCCGCTCTGATCCGCGACAGCGTAGAGGAGTCGGCATCGACCCCGACCTCGACCACTGCGAGGCCCGCAACGACGACGACCTCCACCACGACACAGCCGCCCACCACCAGCCTCCCGGTCGGCAATCGGGTGCTCGTGTTGGTGCAGATGGCAGGGGGCAACGACGGCCTCAACACGCTGATACCGGCCAGCGGCCTCTACCGCGACGCCCGGCCAACTCTCGCAATCCCGGAATCCGAGCTCGTTGAACTTGGCGACACCGACTTCTCTCTGCACCCATCACTCGCACCGTTGAGTCGCTGGTGGAACCTCGGTTCGTTGGCTGCGGTGGATGGTGTCGGGATTCCACTTCAGAGCAGATCTCATTTCAAGTCGATGGACACCTGGTGGTCGGGGGTGGCCGAAGCCGTATCGACCACGGGGTGGCTCGGGCGGTGGCTCGACGCCACCCTCACCGGTGACCCCGATCCGCTGAGGGCGATCGCTCTCGGTGGGGGAGCTCCGGCCCTGATCGGCGAGCAGAGCCTTGCCACCGTCATTCGTTCACCGCAGGCCTTCCAGCTACAAACCACTCCGGGTACCGATTCCGAAGCCCTGATCCAGGCGTTTCTCTCGACCGCCTCGCCGCTCAATGCCGATCCGTATCTAGCCCTCGCACAACAGGCGATCCCGACAACCGTCGAGTCGGTGGAGCTCCTCTCACAGGTGTTCTCCGACAGTTCCGACGACACTTCCGATGCCGGCCGCGGTCCCGAGGTGTTGTTCCGATCCGCGGCCCGGATCATCGACCTGGGTCTTGGCACGCAGGTGATCACGATCGGGCTCGACGGCTACGACACCCACGCCGACCAATTGAGCCGTCAGAGCAATCTGCTCGAGGACCTCTCGGCCGGAATAGCTGCGTTCATGGAACAGATCGAAGTCGACGGACACGCCGACGAGGTCACGTTGATGACCACGTCCGAGTTCGGTCGCCGAGTCGTGGAGAACGGCTCCGGCGGAACCGACCACGGCCAGGGAGGCGTGCAATTCGTGATGGGACCGTCCGTGAACGGTCGAGCTGTGCACGGTGACCTTGATCTGACCGATCTCGCCGACGGCGATGTTCGAACCACCGTTGATGAACGTTCGATCTATGCCGAGGTCCTCGACTGGCTCGGCGGACCCACCGACGACATCCTCGACGGCGCCTATGAACGAATCGGGGTGCTGGCCGCCTGAGGCAGCCTCGTGCCGGTCAGGTGCCCGACCACTCGGGCTTGCGCTTCTGAGCGAACGCCGCGGGGCCCTCGGCCGCGTCTTTCGATGTGAACACCGACATCTGCAGCGGTCGCTGGATCGCCCACAACTCGTCTTCGGTGGCGCCGACGCTCGACCGGACGATCTTCTTGGAGGCCGCAACTCCCAGAGGAGCGTTACCGGCGACTCGCTCGGCCAGTTCGATCGCCGTCTCGAGTGCCGTGCCGGGCTCGGCAAGTCGACTGATGAGTCCGAAGTTCATGCCCTCCTCGGCGCTGATCGGATCGCCCGTGATCGCCATCTCCATGGCCTTGCCGTAGCCAACCCGGCTGGTGAGCCGGATCACCCCGCCTCCAGCGGCGAACAGGCCCACCTTCACCTCCGGGATACCGAGCTTGGCGCCGTTGGCGGCTACGAGAAGATCGCACGACAACGCAAGTTCGAGTCCTCCTGCGAGAGCGAATCCTTCGATCGCACCGATGAGGGGCTTCTGGGCTCCGGCTTGAACGAACTCGAACATCGGCCCGATGTCCTCGCCTCGCGAAAATGCCTTGAGGTCCATGCCCGAACAGAATCCTCGGCCGTTGCCAGTTAGCACTCCGGCCGTGAGGTCGGGATCGGTGTCGAGTTCCTGCACTGCCGCCCACAGACCAGTCGACAGAGCGCCGTTGATGGCGTTCATCTGGTCGGGCCGGTTGAGTGTGATGACCAGGACGCGCCCTCGACGCTCGGTGAGAACGGCCTCTTCGGTTGTTTCGTCGCTCATGTGCTTCTCCTGCTCTGAGTGGATGCGGCTACTTGGGGGGCATCCGGATGCCACCGTCGAGACGAATCGTTTCGGCGTTGAGATACGGATTGGTGATGCACTCCATTACGGCGAAGGCGAGTTCCTCACCGGTGCCGAGTCGCTTCGGGAACAATACTGACTGCCCCAGGTGGGTCTTGAACGCTTCGGAGGCCTCGCCCTCGCCGTAAATCGGCGTGTCGATCAGGCCAGGAGCGATCGTGTTGACTCGGACTCCAACGGCACTGAGGTCGCGGGCGATTGGCAAGGTCATTCCCACCACGCCACCCTTGGATGCCGAATAGGCGCACTGCCCGATCTGGCCGTCGAATGCCGCGGCCGAAGCCATATTGACGATGGCCCCACGACTTCCGTCGTCGTCGACAGGTTCGGTCTGGGCCATGGCTGCCGCCGAACGGCTGAGCATGTTGAACGTCCCGATCAGGTTGACCTTCAACACGAACGAGAACCGGTCGAGATCCATGGGTACGTTGTTGCGGTCGATGGTTCGGCCCGCGAATCCGATTCCGGCCGAGTTGACGAGCGCACGCAGTGGGCCCATCTCCGACGCGGCGGCGACGGCGGCGTCGGCATCCTCGGTTGACGAGACATCGCACTTCACGAACAGGCCTCCGAGATCGGAGGCGACTGCTTGACCTCTCTCTTCGTTCAGGTCGGCGACCACCACTCGCGAACCGGCGGCCGCGAGCTGACGTGCGCTCGCCTCGCCGATTCCGGAGGCACCACCGGTGACTATGGAGGAACTGCCCTCGAGGTTCATACGTGGCATCAGGAATCGATCCTTTCGATGATTGTTGCGTTGGCCATACCGCCGCCTTCGCATATGGCCTGGAGACCGTAGCGACCGCCGGTTCGTTCGAGTTCGTTGACAAGAGTGGTCATCAGCTTCGCTCCGGAGCACCCGAGAGGATGTCCCAGCGCTACGGCCCCACCATTGACGTTGACCTTGGAGAGGTCGGCGCCGGTTTCCTTCTGCCAGGCGAGCACCACCGATGAGAAGGCCTCGTTGACTTCGAACAAATCAATGTCGTCGACTCCGAGGTTGCCCTTGTCGAGCACCTTTGCCGTGGCGGGGATCGGACCCTTGAGCATGGTGACGGGGTCGGCTCCGACCACCGAGAAGGCGTGGAATCGCGCCCGCGGCTTCAGTCCGAGTTCGGCGGCCTTCTCGGCACTCATTATCAGGAGCGCTGCCGCACCATCGGCGATCTGCGAGGAGTTGCCGGCGGTGATACGACCGTCCTCTTGGAATGCCGGCTTGAGTCCGGCCAGGACATCAGCGGTGGTGCCGGGGCGAATTCCCTCGTCCTTGGTGAGCATCTCGGTTTCGCCGTCGATCTCCACCGGCACCGGCACGATCTCGTTCTCGAAGCGGCCTTCGACGGTGGCCTGTTCGGCGCGACGCTGGCTTTCGGCGCTGAAGGCATCGAGATCTTCTCGGGTGATGCCCCACTCGTCGGCGATCATGTCTGCGCCGATGCCTTGGGGAGGTAGCCCGGTCTCGGCGTAGCGGTCCTGCATGGCCTGAGGGAACGGGAAGTCCATTCCATGCACCACGCTCGCCCCCATCGGAACGTTGGTCATCGACTCGACCCCGAGGGCGATCACGACGTCGTAGGCGTCGGCCATCACTCCTTGGGCCGCGAAGTGGATCGCTTGCTGGCTGGATCCGCATTGCCGGTCGACGGTGGTGGCGGGCACCGACTCGGGCCAACCGGCGGCGAGGACGGCGTTGCGGCCGATGTTGAGCGATTGTGGCCCGACCTGCATCACGCAACCGGTGATGACATCGTCGACATCGGCTGGGTCGAGACTGTTTCGCTCGGCCAGAGCCTTGAGGACGTGTGCGGCAAGGTCGGCCGGATGCCAGTCCTTGAGTTTCCCGTTGCGTTTGCCGGTGGGGGTGCGGACGACATCTACGATGACGGCTTCTGGCATGGTCGTGCTCCTGAGTTCAGGGGGTGTTGGACTGCGGATCGGCGTTGGGTCGGCCTTCGCCGCGGGCGGCAGCGATGTTGAGTGAGAGGCGGTCGAGAAGGTCGGCGAGTTGATGGCGATCGTCTCGCGAGATGCCCTGTCGGAATTCGACGCGCAGGTCGCCGTCGAGTTCGTAGAAGTCGTCGACCAGTGATTCGCCGGCGCCGGTGGCGGCGACCAGCCAGACTCGGCGGTCGTCGGGGTCGGGGAGACGTTTGAGTAGGCCCCGTTCCTCGAGTTGATCGATCATGGTGCCCGTGGCGGCGCGGCCCAAGCCGACCATGTCGGCCAGCTCGGTCTGCGTGCTCGATCCGAAGTCGGTGACGTAGGCGAGAAGAGTGGCCTGAGAGAGGTTGAGGTCGAGGACAGAGAGTCGCTCGTCGAAGGTGGCTCGGAGTTCACGAGCGGTGGCGATGATGGCGATCTCGAAGCGACGCCAGGACGGCGTGACACGCGGTGTCGTGCGGGTGTTGATCGAGTGGTCGGTCATGCTGTCCGTATGATCTCATACAATCTGGCGAACTACAGTATCGGGCGAGATACTTCCGCGTCCCGTGGCCGACCGTGTCAGGTCTGCAGTGACAGAGTGACGTCGGCCAGGGCGGTCAATTCGGCCGTCCAGTCGGGTGGTTCGACCACCGGAAACATCACAAACTTCGATGCTCCCACCTCGGCGAACTCCAAGATCATCTCGGCCATTCGCGAGTGTGATGTGGCCACGACGTCGCGGGGGTCGGCGTCGGGGCGACGGTCGGCGACACGTTTCGCCAACAGGTCGGGAATCGCACCGTCGACATAGGGAATGAGCACGCCGTAGTGATCAGCGTCGATCGAGCGACCGGCATCGGATGCTGCTTGATTTATCGCGGCGATTCCCTCGGAGACGTCGCGTGGCGTGCAGAACGAAGCAAGCCAACCATCAGCCAACCGGCCGGTGCGACGAAGCTCCGAAGGTGCCTGGCCGCCGAGCCACACCTCGAAAGGATCGCGCAGCGGCTTGGGAAGAATCCGAGCGCCTTCGACATGGAATCGCTCGCCGTGGTGATCGACCGCGTCCTCGGTCCAGAGCCGACGCATCAGTGGCAGGGCCTCCTCGAGCCACGGCGCTCGCTCCTTTCGTTCGACCTGGAACGCCTGGTGTTCGGCAGTGTTGGCGATCCCAAGTCCGAACGCTGCCAGGCACCTTCCCCCCGACACGAGATCGAGGCTCGCCAGAGCCTTGGCCATCAGTATCGGGTTGCGACCGGGCACCACCGATACAGCCGGCCCGAACTTGAGGCGCTCGGAACGACCGGCGACATATGACATGGCCACTATCGGGTCGAGTTGGGGGCTGTTGACACGTTCGGGAAACCAGAGCGAGTCGTACCCGAGACGGTCGAGGTCGTCCACCACCCGGCCGAGGCCACCCACGTCGGCAAATAGGCTCGGTGCCGCGCCGATTCCGTACCCGATTCGCAACTTCATGCGACAGCGTCGCACGAAAGTTGTCTACTTGTCATTGTCAGCGGCGTGCGTTCCGGGCCGTGCCGGTCGGCGCCGACGGATCGTGATCAACGGATCGACAAGGGAGATGCCATGCAGGTCGGGTGGGGAATTGTCGTCGTGGTTCTGTCGCTGGTTTGTTGGGCCGGCCAGACGGTTTCGTGGGTCGCTCCGACGACCGCCGAAAGTCTCAACTTGATGGAGGCCGAGGACGACGTCGATCCCGTGTATTGGGCCGACATAAGGGGCGAAGCCCTGTGGGACTTCTTCACGCTGTGGACAATGGTGGTGACGGGAATCCTGCTCATCACCGACAGTGCGGGCTGGCCCTACTTCGGCTTGGTCGGAGGTGGCATCTACGTCTACTTCGCGGGCCGAGGAATTGTCACCCGGGTCGTCATGGTCAGGTACGGACACCGGATCGGGGCTCCACAGAACGTGAAGTTGGGGTTCGTCCTTCTCGGCGTCTGGGGCGTCATGGCCGCGGCGACGATCGTCTTGTCGGCCGTGGCTCTTGCGTAACCCCGTCAGCCGCGGAACTTCACCGGGGTCGAGACCTCCGCGTAGAAGTCGTTGCCTTTGTCGTCGACGATGATGAAAGCGGGGAAATCCTCGACCTCGATCTTCCAGACTGCCTCCATCCCGAGTTCGGGGTACTCGAGAACCTCGACGCTGCGGATCGAGTCCTTGGCGAGTCGAGCGGCCGGCCCGCCAATCGAACCCAGATAGAAACCTCCGTGGGCGGCGCACGCCTCGGTGACCTGCTGGGAACGGTTGCCCTTGGCCAACATGACCAGCGAGCCGCCGGCGGCCTGGAACTGATCGACGTAGGAGTCCATTCGGCCGGCAGTAGTGGGACCGAAAGAGCCGGAGGCGTAACCATCGGGGGTCTTGGCCGGACCCGCGTAGTAGATCGGATGATCGCGCAGGTACTCGGGCATTGGTTCGCCGGCGTCGAGACGTTCCTTGATCTTGGCGTGAGCCATGTCCCGACCGACCACGAGTGTTCCGGAAAGCGAAAGGCGGGTCTTGACGGGGTATTGCGAAAGCTGGCTACGGATCTCGGCCATCGGACGATTGAGATCCACCGTGACGACTTCGTCGGAGAGTTGATCGTCGGCGGCGTCGGGCAGGAACCTCGCCGGGTTGGTCTCGAGTTGTTCGAGGAAGATTCCTTCGGCCGTGATTTTGGCTCGGGCTTGCCTGTCGGCCGAGCAACTCACTGCCAGGCCCACCGGATTGGAGGCACCGTGGCGGGGGAGGCGGATGACCCTCACATCGTGGCAGAAGTACTTGCCGCCGAACTGGGCACCGATACCGAGCTCTCGGGTGAGTTCCAGAATCCTTGCTTCCCACTCGAGGTCGCGGAAGCCGTGCCCGGTGGCCCGGTCGCCGCTGGTGGGAAGGGAGTCCAGGTAGTGGGCCGACGCGTACTTGGCGGTCTTGAGGTTGTATTCGGCCGAGGTGCCGCCGACCACCAGCGCGAGATGGTACGGAGGACACGCTGCGGTGCCGAGCGAGCGCAGTGACTCGTCGAGGAAGTCGATCATCGAGCTCTCGTTCAAAAGAGCCTTGGTCTTCTGGTAGAGGTAGGTCTTGTTGGCCGAACCACCTCCCTTGGCCACGAACAAGAAGTCGTAGCTGCTGCCTGGCTTGGAGTAGATCTCGATCTGCGCTGGCAGGTTGTTCGCGGTGTTGTACTCCTCGAACATCGACACCGGCGCCACCTGCGAGTAGCGCAGATTCGAAGTTGTGTAGGTGTTGTAGACGCCCTGTGAGATCGCCTCGCCGTCGTCGGAGTACGTAACGACCTGATCTCCCTTCTTGCCCATCACAATCGCCGTGCCGGTGTCCTGGCACATCGGGAGAACGCCGGCCGCGGCGATGTTGGCGTTTCTCAAGAGCTCGGTGGCGACGAAACGATCGTTGCCAGATGCCTCAGGATCGTCAAGAATGCTCGCCAGCTGAGTGAGATGGCTGGGCCTCAAGTAGTGGGCGATGTCGTACATCGCCTGCTCGGCGAGCAGAGTCAGTGCCTCGGGTTCGACCTTCAGGAACCTGCGGCCGTCGGCCTCGAAGGTGGAGACGCCCTCGGTGGCGATCAGCCGGTATTCGGTGTTGTCGGGGCCGAGGGGCAGCAGGTCGGAATACGCAAATTCGGACATGTTGTCAACTTACCCGTCCCTCAGGTGGGCTGGCCTCTCGGGTCAGCTGCCGATGGGGCTGCCGGAGAACGCCACGGGATCTCCCACGTCGGGGATAACCGGACGGTTCCAGCGGGTCAGCGCGACTATCTCCTCGGCGACCTCGCGCCAGGAGTCGGGGCTCCACCCTTCGGCCTTGGCTCCAACCGAACCGTCCTGTCGGAGTATGGCGAATGCCGGTGTGGACTCGATTCCCAGGCCGCGGATCACCGAGAGATCGGGATCGGCGAAAGTCAGGAACTCATCGGCATACGGCCCCAAGAAACGCCGGGCGTCGTCGGAGTCGCTGGCGACGATCCAACACGGCCTGCAGTCGGCTTCGGCGAAGGTCGTGAGTATCCGTCGGGCCGTGTCGAGAATCCACGCACTCTCATGAGTGAACGGATCGAGAATCACCGGAACGAGAGGGAATGTCGTCAACCACTCCGAAAGCGGCCGACCCTCACCGGAGAGCGGTGACAGTTGGAGGTCAGATGATGGCGTTACCACGGTCGGCCAAGCTAGCGCAGCGACGGCCCGTCCAGTCACATCTGGTCTGCTGACCTTCGCGGCGTCGCTACGCTGCGTCGCGTGCATCCGATCGAGAGGCTCCGATATGTAGCTCGGGCCGGCGACGTTCCGGTCGAGGTACTGGTGCGCGAAACAGCGGGGGCATTGTCGTCGTTTGCCAACGATCCGATCGAGTTGCTCACGGCTTGTCGCCAGCTTCTGCGTCGTCGGCCCGGCTCGGCTCATCTCGTGTGGCTCACCGCACGAATGATCACCGGCCCCGATCCGGTGGTCGAGGCTCGCGATGCGGTGGAGTCGGTCCGCAACGACCGCACCGCCGTCGAGTTGGCGGCAGCGATCCCCGACGACTCGACCGTTCTCGTGATCGGCTCGCCCGGCACTGTCTCACGTGCCCTGATGAAACGTCCCGATGTGAAGGTGAGGGTTGTCGACGCTGCCGGAGAGGGTTTCGCTCTCCAGCGGGAGCTTCAGAACGCCGACCACTCGTGTGTCGACATTCCCGACTGGGGGATCGGCGCTGCCGCCTCGACGAGCGACCTCGTCCTTCTCGAAGCGGAGGCGGCCGGTCCGGCGTGGGCCAGGGCTAGGTCGGGATCAAGGGCGGCGGCGGCCGTCGCCGTTGATGCCGGAGTGGCAGCCTGGCTGGTGGCGGGTGTGGGAGCATTCCTCCCGGTGAGAATGTGGGATTCCATGATCGACAACATGCCTGATCGCGAGGAGTGGCTCGCTGACTTCGAGTTGATTCCCATGGGTCTGATCGGGCGTGTCTGCGGACGTTCGGGCCTGGTGTCGCCGGCCGAAGCGGCCCTGTCGACCAATTGTCCGATTGCGCCGGAACTGTTTCGATGAGGTCGAATCGGGTGAAGGCCATGCTGATAGCGGCCTTTGCCGTTGGCGGACTGGTGGCATGGGTGGTCGTTCCGGCGAGCCCCGATGATCTCTCGACCGCCGTTGCGGCCACGGCTGAGGTGGCGGCCACCGTGGCGCCGACCACCACGTCGACCACGACCACAACGATGGCTCCAACGACCACTCAGCCTCCCCCTCGCGCCGCGACCCTCGCCTTCACCGGAGATCTGCTCGCTCACGGAGCCGTGGTGAGGGCCGCAGATGCAACCACCGTCGACGGCATGGACTTTCGCCCGTTGTTCGCCGAAGTCGAACCGATTCTTACCCGCGCCGATCTGGCGATCTGCCACATGGAGACGCCGATCGCCATCGACAACGTGCACTTGAGCGGCTATCCGGTGTTCAGCGGACCGAGGGCCTACGCCGAGGGGGCCAAGGCAGTCGGATACGACGGCTGCTCCACGGCATCGAACCACTCCTACGATCAGCGGATCGGGGGAGTCGAGTCGACTCTCCAGGTTTTCGAAGAAGTCGGGCTCACCGCCGCCGGAATGGCTCTCAGCGAGGAGCAGGATCTCGAGCCGGTGATCTATGAGGTCAACGGAATCCAGATCGCCCATATTTCGGCGACCTACGGGCTCAACGGCTTTGTGCTTCCGGCCGGCAAGGAGTATCTGGTCGACCTGATCGAGCCCGTCACGATCATCGAAGAGGCCCGCATCGCTCGTGAGGCCGGAGCGGAGTTCGTGATAGTGAGCCTTCACTGGGGAAACCAGTACATCTCCAATCCGAGCAGCCAACAGGAAAGTTGGATGCAGGAGATCCTGCCGGCCGCGGAAGTCGATCTGATCATCGGTTCCCACGCCCATGTGGTGCAGCCGATCGACAAGATCAACGGGGAATGGGTGGTGTACGGCTTGGGCAACTTCCTGTCGAACCAATCGGCAAGCTGCTGCGGCACACCCACCACTCAGGACGGGATGATCGTCACGGTCAGCCTCGACGAGAACGCCGATGGCTCTATCGAGGCGACCTCGGTTCGCTACGTTCCCACCTGGGTCGACCGCTCCGACGGCTACATCATTCGGGTCGCCGATCCGACGCTGGAGCGTGGCGATGTACCCCAGTCGACCCTCGACACGCTCACCCGGTCGGCCGAGCGAACCGAAAAGGTGGTGTCGTCGCGTCTCGGTCCGGAGGATGGGCTGTTCGTGGGTGATGAGATCAGCGGGCGAGAAGATCCCGCTCGTGAAGAAGGCGCCGGATGATCACCTTCAGGCAGAGGGTCTCGTCGGTGCCCTCGAAGATCGACAGCACTCTGGCGTCGACGAAGTAGCGCGAGACGTCGTACTCCTCGGCGTAGCCCATTCCGCCGTGAATCTGCATGGCCTCACGGGTCACCCACTCTGCGGCGCGACATACATAGGCTTTTGCCATCGACACCTCGACCCCGGCCCGTGGGTCGTCCCTTCCCAGCAGAATGGCGGCGTGGAGGGCGAATTGGCGTGAAGCCTGGATGAGCACGGCCATTCGTCCGAGCTTCGCCTGGGTGAGTTGGTAGGTCGAGATGGCCTGACCGAATACTCGCCGCTCGTCTGCGTATCTGGTGGCCGCTTCGAATGCCGCTTGCATTACTCCGACGGCGCGGGCTGCGGTCTGAAGTCGTCCGTTCTCGAATCCCCCCATCTGCAGGTAGAAGCCTCGCCCGATGCCCTCGTCGCCGCCGATCAGGGAGTTGTCCGGCACCCACCACTCATCGAAGGTCAGCTCGTAGGAATGCATGCCCCGGTAGCCGATCGTGTCGATGGCCCGGCCCTGCATCCGACCGGATCCCGGCCCGCTTTGCTGGTGATCGAACACATGGCCATCGGATCTTGGCTTGGGGATCACGAACACGCTCAAGCCGCGATGGTCCGTTGAGCCCGGATCGGTGCGCGCCAGCAACATCAGAACGTCGGCCCGCCCGGCGAATGTGCACCACGTCTTGCTTCCGGTGATCAGCCAGCCCCCATCGAGGCTTCGGGTCGCCGCGCAGCGAATGCCGGCGACATCGCTGCCGTAGTCGGGTTCGGTGACGGCCACCGCAACCATCACCTCCCCGCTTGCCACCCGGGGTAGCCACTCGGACTTTTGCTCATCGGTGCCGCCGGCAACGAGAGCTCGGGCGAGAATCTCCGGTCGAGTGATCAGCGATCCTCCTACTCCGAGAGAACCGCGTGACAGTTCTTCGGTGGCGACCACCATGCCGATGTAATCGCGTTCGCCCCCCTCGGCGAAGCCGCCGAACTCCGATGGCACAGAGAGACCGAACACTCCGAGTTCGGACAGTCCGACGATGACGTCCTCTGGTACATCGGAGTTGGCTCGGTGAATCTCACCGGCAACCGTCACCAGTTGATCATCAGCGAATCGACGAAAGGTCTCGGCCACGAGAGCGAAGTCGTCGTCGAGATGCGATGGTGCCCCGCCGGCCAGAGCGGAGAGCAGCTCCGGGTCGCGCCCGACCTCGAGGATCGACGACAAGATCAGGGTGTCTTCGTCGTGAGCCCCCCAAAGTCTCTCGCGACCGGCGAGTCGGGACCTGAGGTCGTGGGCGACCTCGGCGACGAAGGCGACGGCCAGCGAGTGCTCTCGGTCGCCGTGCTCGGCGTAGCCCAGCAGATTTCGCGCCGCTGTCACCGCAGACGCGGCGTGGGCGATGTCGTAGGCCACGACCTGGTTGTCGTCGATGGGAGCGTTGGCGATGGACGCCAGAGCCGAATCGACGATCTGTTGCATCGTGGCGACGGCGTCGCTCAACTGCGCGGCGGTGACGGTCTTGGTCATCGCATGAACGTAGGCCGCGCACCGATAGGGAGGCCAGATGGAAGCTCGGTGGTGATCAGGCCGAAGCGGTGATGGCTGCTATCAGTTCGTCGATCACCTGGTCGGCGATCGCAATCATTTCGTCGTCGGTGCGGTCTTGTATCGGATGCGGAGTGAGCACCCGGGCTACGTCGAGGCCCAGGGCCTCGCTCTGAATCCGGGCTGCTTCGCTGAACTCGATGGTCGCCGTGAAGACTCCCGGGATTCCCCTGCGTTCGAGATCGTTGATGTCGTGCACACTGCACGTCGTGCACGAACCTCAATCAGCGAGCGCTTCGATCACCGCGTCGCATTGGCTCGCGATCTCGTGGCGAAGGTCGACCGGTGCGGGCTTCGTGAAGGTGGGCTTCTTGTAGCGGGCCACCCTGGCGCCGTGTGCAGTGAGCCTTTCCTCAATCCGATTGAGGAAAATGTCGCCACGGGGCTTGGAGATATCGAGCAGGCCAATCGTGAGGCCCTCGAGAGATTCGGGTCGGGCCACTCTCTGTCGGGTCTGGGGCGAGAGCTCACCGGTGGGATCGAGGACTGTGGTCATGGAATGATCTCCTTGGTTACCGGGACGCTGCCGGTCTCGCCCGTCACCCAGCCGGCGATGGTCGAAGAGAATAGTCCCGCCCCGCCGCCTGCATGAACGACCAACAATCCGCCGCGTTGGAACTTCGGCACCGGGCTGCCGGCGAGAAACTCCGGCATACCTTCCTCGATGCCGTCGGATCCTCGGACGATGTCGTCACCGTCGAGCACCAGATGGCTGCTGACCTCTTCGAGGAACCGGTTTCGGTCCCATCCGGCGTCGCGGTATCGGGCCATGTGTTCAGGTGAGAGCACCAGCACTGCGTCGAACATCATCGCCATGCGAGGGCTGATGTTGGCCCTCAGAGCAAGGGCGATGTGTTTGGTCAACGACTCCGGGCTTCTCGACTGCTGATCGAAGATGATGCGAGGGCCCTCGCCGGGGAACAACGTGACGGTCGACTGGCCGTCGGTGAAGCCGCGGCTCTCGGCCAGCGACTCCCAAGCCGATCCCTCTTCGTCCTCGGCGAAGCAGAGTCCGTATTTCGAGGGATTCCCCTGGGTCGCGCGGTCGACACCGCCGGGCTTACCGCCCCCGACGTTGCGTATCACCAATTGAAGCGCCCGACCGATGGTGCTGTTGGCACGGTTGCCCTGTCCGAGAACGTTGACGCCACTATTCATCTGTAGCCGTTCACGGACCGGACCGTTGATGATCATCACCGGACCGCACGGCATCGTGGTGGCCAGTAGACCGTGCATGTTGAATTCGTCCGTGCAAGCTGCTTCGAGAGCGGCGATCACCACAGGCAGGTAGGAGGGCATGCATCCGGCCATCACAGCGTTGATCGCCACCTTCTCGACGGTGCACTCCACCAGATCGGGCGGCACGATCGAAACGATGTCGTCGGGTTGGCGAGTGGTGCCTTCGAGCATGCGCAGGACCCGCGCCTCGGTCGGGGGCACGACGGGCATGCCGTCGCTCCAGCCCCGGTCGTACATTGCCTCCCAGTCATCTTCCAGGACAGCGATTTCGATCCGGCGGCTGGTCAATGTCGAACCGGAGAATCTGACCGCTAGCTGATCGGCGATCGTGGGGTCGACGCTTAGCGAACCACACCCTGGACTCCACGGCCGCAGATCGACGCCGAGTGAGTCGGTTCTCGTGAAGGCCTCCCACTCCGGTCGGGACCAGCCGACGATGCGGTCCGTGGGTCGTCCGTTCACAACAGTGAGAAGTGTCGGTACCGTCTCGATGTCGTGGTGCCACGACAACGAGAGGTCAGTGTCGTGCACCACCCAGTCGGCGTCTTGGGGGAACTGCGGATCGTCCTGGGTGATCACGGTCAGCGCGGACCGATCGGCAAGATCGGCGAGCACGGGGGCCACCAGGACACAAGTAGGGCAGTCCTTCTTGACGATGGCAACGAGACCGTCGGGGAGCGAGGGAATGGTCGTCGCGGGAGCGTCGTGCTGAGCCATGCCATCACTCTTCCACAGCGAGAGTCGGTACCTGAATCCGATTCCTCGATGTCGACGCTGCAATTTGTTTGGTGAGAAATCGGTCACACGACTATCGACTGCGCCGTGGCTCAGAGGTATCTTCGCCTGACATGGGG
Organism: Acidimicrobiales bacterium; assembly: GCA_029263195.1. Taxonomy (GTDB): domain Bacteria; phylum Actinomycetota; class Acidimicrobiia; order Acidimicrobiales; family Aldehydirespiratoraceae; genus SZUA-87. The sequence goes on along the minus strand of JAJCXX010000054.1, from coordinate 32,891 downwards.
GAATACCAACGAGAGCCGGTGGTTTTGACGTTTCACGGCGTCCGTGGCTCCACACCGTGCAGCTGCGCGACTCTGGCACGCTACGGAGGCAACACCAGTTGTGTCTCGGTCCAGAGCCCCGGACACGATCCGATCGTGTTTGATCTCGGCACCGGATTACGCCAATGGGGCCACGACATCGCTGATGAGTCCGACGCGTGCATCCATGCCCTGGTGAGTCACATGCATTGGGATCACATCCAGGGCCTGCCGTTCTTTCTTCCTCTTCACCGGCCCGACACCACGCTTCACGTCTACGGCCCGGGCCATCTCGACGAGACGATGGGAGCGGCGTTCGACCGTTTCATGGCGCCACCGTTCTTTCCGATCCACTTCGATCAGCTTCCTTCGACCATTGAATTTCATCACGAGACAGCCCGTGAATTCTCGATCGGTGAAGCCACCATCCGAACCAGCCCGGTGCCTCATCCCGGTCCCACGCTCGGCTATCGGGTCACACTCGAAGGTGCGTCGGTTGCCTACGTGCCCGACCACCAGGAGCCGATTGGTCAACCCGATTACGTCGATCCCGCTGTTCTCGACCTCTGTGCCGATGTCGATGTTTTGATACACGATGCGCAGTTCACGGCCGAGGAACTGGCACCCCGCGCCGATTGGGGTCATTGCACGATCGACTATGCAGTCGAGGTCGCGGCGCAATGTCGAGCGGGCACTCTCGTGCTCTTTCATCACGATCCCTTTCACGACGACGACCAACTCGACTTCATGCGCGATCAGGTCATCGAGCGCGCCGCGGCCAGAGGCGTCCATACCGTCATCGCCGCAGCCGAGGGCATGAAGCTGACGGTCGGTTCGGAGTTCTGAACCCCCGAGGTCGGCGGTGAAACGGCGATCGTAGGCTCCCGGCCCGGTTGGCGGTCCGATACCGTGGCGCCGGTCGACAAGAAGGGGATCCGTCCAGATGTCAATCGACGGCAACGAATATCGCCGGGTGCTCGGTCACTTCCCGACCGGTGTCACCGTGGTCACCGCAGACGATGGAGGGCCCGTCGGCATGGCGATCGGCTCGTTCTCGAGTGTTTCGCTCGATCCTCCGTTGGTGATGTTCTGCCCGGCCAGGACATCGAGTTCATGGCAGCGCATCCGGTCGGCGGGCAGCTTCTGCGTCAACGTTCTCGGCGAGGACCAGAAGGAACTGTGCGGCACCTTCGCCGGTAAGTCTCCCGACAAGTTCGCCGACTGCAGCTGGACCACGAAAGCAACCGGCGCCCCTGTGATCGAAGGAAGCATCGCGTGGATCGACTGTGAGATCCACGCTGTTCACGACGGCGGAGATCACGACATTGTCGTCGGACTCGTTCGGGCCCTCGAAGCCGACCCCGACGTCGACCACGGCCCGCTGCTCTTCTTCCGAGGTGGCTACGGCCGCTACGAGGATCTCTGACCCATGGCGATCTACGCTCTCGGCGATCAGGCTCCCGACATCGACCCGTCGGCCTATGTGAGCCCCGAGGCGACCGTCATCGGCAACGTCAGGATCGGGGCCAACTCGAGCATCTGGCCCAACGCTGTGCTGCGTGGCGACGACAATCGGATCGAGATCGGCGACAACACATCGGTTCAGGATGGCGCTGTCATCCACTGCACCGAAGAGTTCGCCACGATCGTCGGCAACTGGTGCACGGTCGGCCATCTTGCTCACCTTGAGGGCTGTCGGGTGGAGGATCACGCCTTGATCGGAACCGGTTCAATCGTTCTTCACGACGCCATTGTCCGTTCCCATGCTCTGATCGGGGCGGCTGCACTGGTGCCGGGGCGCATGGATGTGCCGAGTCGATCGATGGCTCTGGGTGTCCCGGCCCGGATTCGTGCCGACGCTCTCGCAGAGGGCGATAACGACGAGAACGCGGAGAAGTACGTCAGTCGAGGCCGACAGTACGCTTCGGAACTCCGACGAATCGAGCGGACGTAACAATCAGTCGATGAGTATCGCGGCGATGAACCGCTGAGGGGGTTTGTTACTATCCCCATAGTAGAAATCCCGGTTCGTTCCCGATGGAGATGCCGCTCATGACCACCGCCGACATCGGCGTCGATCTCAGTCGCTACAAGCTCGGATGGAGCGACGAAGAAGACTACGTGTTCAAGCCCAAGAAGGGTCTCGATGAGGAGATCCTGCGGGAGATGTCGTGGCTCAAGGGTGAGCCCCAGTGGATGCTCGATTTCCGTCTGAAGTCACTGCAGCGTTTCCGAGGCCGGCCCATGCCCAACTGGGGTGGCGACATGAGTGGCATCGACTTCGACGACATCTACTACTACATCAAGCCCACCGACGGACTCTCCGACGACTGGGACGATGTACCCGATGCGATCAAGGACACCTACGAGAAACTCGGGATCCCGCAGGCCGAACGAAAGTACCTGGCGGGGGTCACCGCTCAATACGAATCGGAGGTGGTCTACCACCGCAACCGTGAGGATCTCGAAGCTCAAGGGGTGTTGTTCTCCGACATGGACACTGCGCTTCGGGAGCACCCCGAAATCATCAAGCAGTACTTCGGAAAGATCATTCCGCCCAACGACAACAAGTTCTCGTCACTCAACTCCGCGGCTTGGTCTGGTGGTTCGTTCATATACGTGCCGCCCGGAGTCGAGGTCGAGATGCCTCTGCAGGCCTACTTTCGGATCAACGCCGAGAACATGGGGCAGTTCGAGCGCACCTTGATCATCGCCGATGAAGGCTCGAAGGTTCACTACATCGAGGGCTGTTCGGCACCCACCTACACCTCCGATTCGTTGCACTCGGCGGTGGTCGAGATCGTGGTCAAGCCGTCGGCGAGGGTCACCTACACCACCATCCAGAACTGGTCCAACAACGTCTACAACCTGGTCACCAAGAGGGCTTGGGTCGAGGCCGAAGGCCACATGGAGTGGATCGACGGCAACATCGGTTCGCGGCTCACCATGAAGTACCCAGCGGTGGTCCTCGCCGGGCCGAAGGCCAGCGGAGAGGTCTTGTCGGTGGCCTACGCCGGCCCCGGGCAGCATCAGGACACCGGTTCGAAGATGACCCACCTGGCCCCCGAGACCACCTCGAAGATCGTGTCGAAGTCGATTTCGAAGGGCGGCGGCCGAAGCAGCTATCGCGGCTTGGTGCGGGTCGAGGACGACGCCTACGGCTGCAAGAGCCATGTCCAGTGCGACGCTCTCATCCTCGACGAGGAATCGGTATCCGATACCTATCCCTACATGGAAGTCGGTTCCGGTGATGCCGTGATCGGGCATGAGGCCACCGTCTCGCGCGTGGCCGATGAGCAATTGTTTTATCTTCAGAGTCGTGGTCTCACCGAAGAGCAGGCAATGGGCATGATCGTCAACGGTTTCATCGAGCCGGTCACCCGCACCCTGCCGATGGAGTACGCAGTCGAGTGGAGTCGGCTGATCGAACTTCAGATGGAAGGCAGCGTCGGCTGATTCACCATGAACAGCTCTCCGCCCCGACCCGAGTCATCCAAGTGGACCATCCACGGATCGCGGTCGTTGTATGAGAGCTGGTGGGTCGAACTACACGCGTTTGATGTCGAACTCAATTCGGGTCGGCGGTTCGAACACGAGGTGATTCATGTCCCTCGCAGCGCGGTAGGCACCCTGGTGGTGGTCGACCACGAACTGCTGATGATCTGGCGCCACCGCATGATTCCCGACACCTGGGGATGGGAGATTCCAGCCGGCGTGATCGATCCGGGGGAGACGGCCGCCGAGGCAGCCGAGCGTGAGGTGTTGGAGGAGACCGGCTGGCGATGCGGGCCCACCGAGCCGTGTTTCTCATGGCACCCGACCTCGGGTATGAGCGATCAGAAGTTTAATCTCCGACAGTCGGCCAGCGCGATCCACGTGGGCGCTCCGTCCGATATCGATGAGGCCGTGGAGGTCTCATGGATTCCGATAGATGAGCTTCGATCGATGATCGATCGGCGCGAGATCGTCGATGGTCTCAGTATGACTGCGGTGTGGAGTCTTCTGGCTCGGTGAGGGGGGTCGTCCATATCGTTCGCTGTTGCGGCACAATGGGCCCATGCCGATGCGACAGGACTGCAAGTATTTCGAGTCTCGTAGTTACCCCAATGGCGACACCGTCCGAAAGTGCGATCTGGATCTTGCCCCGGAATCACCGTGGAGGTGTCCGGCCGACTGCCCGAAGTTCACGCGGCGGCTGGCCGACGTCAACTGGAGCTACGGAACCCTGGTGACACCGGAGACTCCAGACGAGCCCGAGAGCGTCGGGGTCGACGGAAGCGTCGCGGCGTTGCTCGATGCGGCTGAGGACATCATCAACGGTGCGGCGCCCGATGTGATTGCTGATCTCGACAAGGAGCGCAAGGGTCGGCGCGGGCTGCGAGGGATCGCCAAGCGAAACAAGGATTCGAAAAAGACGCGGTCGGGTCGACCGAGCCGCGCCAAGGCGCCGCGCGAGGGCCTGGCAGAGAAGCTCCGTCGGCGTTACCGAAACGGCCGCTGAGGGCGTTGGCCGATTAGCACTACACCGGTAGGGTAAATGCCTGTTTCCGGCCAATCGGGCCGGGTCTCGCGGAGCGTATTTCACAGTGACCGAATTCTCCCCTGATTCCGCCCGAGCTATCGACGGACCCGACTGGATCGTTGAGAGGCGAGTGGCTGCCGCTGAGGCGGTGAGCGTTGCCGACGCCCCCACGACGGCCCTCGAGGAGTGGCGTTACAGCCCGATCGACAAGCTCGACCTGACTCAGTTCAGTCCGGCCGACGGTCTCGCTGATGCCCCGATGGTTCCCCTTCATGTGGAGCCGTCGGCGATCGTCAGGGTCGTCAACGGCAAGATAGTGACTGTCGAGATCGACGACGACATCGCTTCTCAGGGAGTCACCGTTGGATCGCTCGTCGAGTATCCGACCGGTAGAGACATGTTGGGAGATGTCGCAGAGGGATCACCCGACTACTTCACGAGGCTCAATGATGCCTTCACCCCGGACCCCGTGGTCGTGCACGTGCCGCGGGGAGTCGTGGTCGAGCGCCCGGTCGTCATCAGCAACCATGCGTCCGGTGAAGGTCGAGCGGTCTTCCCGAGGCTCGTCGTCCGCCTCGAGGAAGGGGCCGAAGCCACCGTTCTCGATCGCCATACTTCGGCATCAGGCGATCTCGTTCTGTCGTGTCCGGTGGCCGAATTCGATCTGGCGAAGGCCGCCCGACTGGGTTACCTCAACGTTCAGCAGCTGGCGGAATCCGCCTGGCAGATAGCGAGCCAACTGACGCGAGTGGGCCAGGACGCCATCCTCACGGCGGCCACGGCCGGCCTCGGCGGCGGCTACGCCCGCACCAGGGCCGACACCCGCCTGTTGGGTCGGGGAGCCCACGGCGATCTGCTGGCGCTGTACTTCGCCGACAACGACCAGGCCCTCGACTTTCGCACCTATCAGGATCACGTCGCGGCCGACACCAGCTCCAATCTTCTCTACAAGGGTGTGCTCGGCGGTCGTTCCAGGAGTGTGTACACCGGCCTGATCCGAGTTCGCCCCGGAGCCAGAGGCACGAATGCGTTCCAGACGAACCGAAATCTCAAGCTGGGACCGGATGCATGGGCCGAGTCCGTTCCCAACCTCGAGATCGAGAACAACGATGTGAAGTGCAGCCACGCTTCGTCGGTGAGTCCGGTCGATGATGAGCAACGCTTCTATTTGGAGAGTCGTGGTGTGCCCACCGATGATGCCGAGCGATTGATCGTCGGCGGCTTCCTCGATGAGGTGCTGAACGCTCTGCCGGTACCGTCGGCGGTGCCGTCGCTCGAAGCGGCTCTGGCCACCAAGATCGCGGCCGCTACAGGGATGATGGAGTGACTCGCTCATGAGACACAGACTCTTTCCCCTCTGCGAGATCGAGGACGGCTCGGTCCGCAAGACCGAAATCGGCGGCAGGTCGGTGGCCGTCGTCAGGATCGGCGAGTCCGTCTACGCCCTGGGCGACACGTGCAGCCATCAAGAGGTGTCGCTGTCGGAGGGATTCGTCGACGCTGACGATCTCACCATCGAATGTGGGCGCCACGGAGCCAGTTTCGACCTTCTCTCCGGAGTGCCCACATGTCTGCCGGCAGTCAAGCCGGTGCCCGTGTACGAAGCGTCGGTGGTCGATGGTGACATCTGGCTCTCGACGAGCGATCGCAGCGAGGGGGCATCATGAGCGAATTGGTCATTGAGGGGCTGAGAGCATCAGTGCAGGGAAAGGTGATTCTCGACGGCGTTGATCTCGCAGTCAGCTCGGGCCAGGTACACGCGATCATGGGCCCCAACGGTTCGGGCAAGTCGACACTTTCCCACGTGATAGCGGGCCGACCCGGGTACGAGGTGCTCGGCGGTTCGGTGACCATCGACGGAGTCGAACTGCTCGGGCTGCCGGCTTGGCAAAGGGCCGAGGCCGGACTGTTTCTGGCCATGCAGTACCCGACCGAGGTGCCGGGTGTAGCGGTGAGCGACATGCTCATGGCATCGCGAAGCACCAATCTCGATCCCGACGAGATCCGTCAGGCCATGTTGGCCGAGGCCGAGAGCATCGGCTTCGACGAGAAGTTCCTCGAAAGACCCCTCAACGTCGACCTCTCGGGGGGCGAGAAGAAGCGCAATGAAGCCCTCCAACTCGGTGTTCTCAAGCCGAAGTTCGCCATTCTGGATGAACTCGACTCCGGCCTGGATGTCGATGCGTTGAGGATGGTGAGTCACAGAATCGAGATGGAGACATCCGAGTCCTCTCTCGGTGTGCTGGCCATCACCCACTACAGCCGACTGTTTGAACAGCTTCACCCCGATGTCGTCCACGTGTTCGCGAGGGGGAAGATTCTCGAATCCGGCGGGCCGAGCTTGGCCGATGAACTCGAGGAGTCCGGCTACGAACGTTGGGTCGGCGCCGACCCGGAGCCCACCGAATCGAGTCCGACCCCCGATCCGTTCGGCGATCCCTTCGCCGATCCGCTCGTCTGACTATCGCCACCTGATCGGATCGGCAATCAGCTGGTTGCCGCGACTTCGTCGAGGGCCTGGATCAGGGTGTTCCAACTCAGGGTGGCGCACTTGATTCGAACGGGGAACTTGACGACACCGCGAAGTGCGTCGAGATCTCCGAGTTCGACCGTCTCGATTTCGGTGTGGTCCTCGTGATCGTCGACGTCGTCGAGATCGTTCTCGTGAATCGACATCATCGACTTGAACGCCGAGATCAGTTGCCGGGCCTCCTCGACGGTGTGCCCCTTGACGGCTGCCGACATCATGGACGCCGACGACTGACTGATCGAACAGCCCTGGCCACCGATGGCGATGTCTCTGATCGTTCCTTCGTCGTCGACATCGATGTAGACCACGATCTCGTCGCCGCACAGCGGGTTGAACCCCTCGGCCCGTGCCGCGGGCGGTACAACCAACTCACCCCGGTTGCGCGGGCTGCGGTAGTGGTCGAGGATGATTTCTCGGTAGAGATCTTCCAGTCCGGGCATGGTCACGTCTCCTAGAGCGAGAAAATTTCGTCGGCCCGCTCGAGAGCATCGGCGAGGGCGTCGACATCGGACTCATTGTTGTAGAGGTAGAGCGAGGCTCGTGATGATGCCGGCACTCCGAGCACACGCATCAGAGGCTTGGCGCAGTGGTGGCCGGCCCTGACACAGATTCCCGCCTCATCAAGCACCTGGGCTACGTCGTGGGGATGGACATCGCCGAACTCGAACGAAAGAACGCCGCCGCGTTCGGCGGGCTCTGATGGTCCGTGGATCGTAATCGTGTCGGCGTAGCGCGATTTGAGGCAGCGCATCGCATAGGCGGTGAGCTTGGTCTCATGAGCCCTGATTTCGTCCATGCCCAGCACATTGAGGTAGTCGACGGCCGCGGCGAGCCCCACTGCCTCGGCGACCATGGGCGTGCCGGCCTCGAACTTCCAGGGCACGTCGGCTGTGGTGAAGCCCTCTTTCGTGACGTTGAGGATCATCTCTCCACCACCCAGGAACGGCGGCATGGCCTCGAGGAGTTCGGGTCGGCCCCAGAGCACACCGATTCCGGTGGGTCCGAGCAGCTTGTGGCCCGTGAACACCAGGAAATCGGCGCCCATTGCTTGGACATCCGTGGCCACGTGGGGCACGTATTGGCTGGCATCGACGGAGATGAGTGCGCCGTGTCGGTGGGCGGCATCGGCCAGTTCGGGAATCGGGTTGATCGTTCCGAGGACGTTGGACATGGCGGTGACGCTGAGGAGTGTGGCGCCGTCGAGGAGTCGGTCGAGCGAATCGAGCTGGAGGCGTCCTTCTGGTCCGACCGGGATCCAACGAAGTTCGAATCCCTTTTCGGCGGCGAGCATGTGCCACGGCACGATGTTGGCGTGGTGCTCCATCTCGGACAGAACCACCACATCGGATTCGCCGAGGTTGGCGTGTCCCCAGGTTCGCGCCAGCAGGTTCATGGCTTCGGTGGCGTTCTTGGTGAATACCACTTCGGCTGCCGAGCCGGCGTTGATGAATTGCGCCACTTTCGCCCGGGCCCCTTCGAGGGCGTCTGTGGCCTGAACGGCTAGGCGATAAGAGCCTCGATGGACGTTGGCGTTGATCGTCTCGTAGTAGTTGGTCATGGCGTCGATGACGCACTGAGGCTTCTGGGAGGTGTTGGCCGAGTCGAGATAGACGAGCCGCTTGCCATCGACGGTCTGTCGCAGGACGGGGAAGTCCTCGATGATTTTGGAGGGGAGATTCATGTCTCGTACCGCTCGTAGCCTTCGTTCTCGAGCCGCTGGGCGAGCTCGTGGTCTCCTGACTCGACGATACGCCCGTCGATGAGCACGTGTACGCGATCGGGTCGGAGTTCGGTGAGGAGCCTCTGGTAGTGGGTGATGGCAAGGACTCCCAGTCCCGGACGCTCGTTCATCACCTCGCGTACGCCGTTGGCGACGACCTTGAGAGCGTCGATGTCGAGCCCGGAATCGGTTTCGTCGAGAATGGCGATCTCGGGTTCGAGAATCGCCATCTGGAGGATCTCGTTGCGCTTCTTCTCGCCGCCCGAGAATCCTTCGTTGAGGTACCTATCGGCGAACGACGGATCCATGTCGAGGCGTTGCATCCACTCCATGATCGCCAATCGGAGTTCGAGCACCGAAAGGTCGATTCCCTTTCGGGCCGAGAGAGCCTGGCGCATGAAGTTGATCACCGAAACGCCGGGAATCTCCTGGGGGTATTGGAACGCCAGAAACATTCCGGCCTTGCCCCGAACGTCGGCCGGCCACTGAGTGATGTCTTCGCCCAGTAGTCGGATGGAACCGGCGGTGACCTCGAAATCGGGACTTCCGAGTAGCACCGTGGCGAGGGTGCTCTTCCCCGATCCGTTGGGGCCCATCAGGGCGTGCACCTCACCTCTGCCGACCAGGAGGTCGACACCGCGGAGTATCTCGACGGCACCGTCTGCGGTTCGGGCGTGGAGCCCGACAATCTCGAAGAGCGGGGAGTCAGACATGGCGCTGAGTGTATTGGCGAGCGGGGTTTAGCACTACGGCCATAGGAGAAATCACACTCCTCGATCCGCCGCACTTCGCAAAAGTCGACGCAGGTCGCGACGGCTTCGCAGGAGGAGCCACGCCAGAACGGTTGCTCCGACCGCCAATTCTCGACCGGAAATCGGCAGTGCCAGCGGTACCAACGCCAAGAAAACGACCAGTCGGATCACCGCCCAGGGCCCCGACGGGTAGCGGTCGGCGCTGCGGGGAGAGCGGTAGATCGCGTAGGGGACTATGCGGTAGACCAACTGAGCAAACAGCGCGACTCGGCCCACGCCGGTGATGGAAAACGTTGCGGCGAAGACGCCGTATCGTGCCAGTTGAATGAGCGGGTGAACCCAACGGCGCTGACCAACAGCAAGGCGATTGAAGACCGCAAACGCGATTCGCAGTGCCGCCAGAACGGAGAACCCCACGAGGAGCGCCCACCACCGGCGCGATGACCCGTGGTCGAATGGTGCGATGAGATCGGCGGGGTTTGCCACCAACGCAGAGATCGATGTGGCGGCGACGGCCCAACCGAATACAGGCAGACCGGGTACGGAGTGGCGATGCCTGAGCGCTTCATCCCGGACATTGGGACTGGGCTCGGACTCACGCTGGAGATGATCGTTCTCGTTGTAGCCCGAGTCGTACACGGATCTGATTGCCAGCAGCATCGCGAGTGCCGACAGTGCCGCTCTCGCAGGAGACTGAGCACTGATAGCGGTCACGATGACGATCAGGGGCAGGTCGTCGAGAAGAATCGTCCACAGGAGAGACCGCTTGCCGTGCTTGGCGGCGGTGTACCGCAGCGGCACGTAGGCCGATCGCAACGCTCCTTGCCAGTCGGAGTCGGGCCAGGTCAACAGGATCGGAAGGCGGCAGGCGTCGAGAAGGTCGGCGTCGTCCTCGCTGTCGGTGATGACTGTGGATTGGGCCACCACATCAGTGCCGAGGAGTTCGATCACCCGCTCGGACTTGTCGTCGTGGCGTGGGCCGCGAGCCAGAAGTCGTCGGGCGATGATCTCGACGTCGGGGAGGCGTCGGCGGACCCGTGGACCGACGGTGATTCGAAAACCGTTGGAGGCCACGACCACCCGACCGGCGTGCGCTTGGACTGCTGCGAGAAGCGGTTCGTTCCAAGTCTGGCTGGTCCGGCTTCGTTGCCGCCAGCGCCACAGTGTCCATGGAAAGAACATTGTGACGAAGGCGACTCTCCAGTGATCTCGACTTGCCACGGGATCGCGGCGCGACCTCCAAGGCCGGATGGCCTCGAGAATGGAGAGTCCGGTAGCGGCGATCGTGGCCGGCGAGGCGAGGTCAATGAAGTCCTCGGTCGAGTTGCCGAGGTGGAGGGTGTGGTCGAGGTCGACGATGAGGGTGTTGTCGGGAGGCGTGGAACGAACCTGGTCGATTGCCTCGTGGGGTTGGATCGATTCAGTCACTGGACAGCCGGTGAAACTACTTCGAATCCCAGAGCCGCGGCGGCGGGAATCTGACCCGATTCGAGGGTTGCATACTTGACCGGTCTGGGCAGGCGGTCGGCGGCCGCCAGATGGATTGCATCAACGCTGCGGACTCCGTAGGTAGCTCCGATTTCGACAGCAGTCGCGAGGCACAACTTGTCGACTGGGACCACTACGAAGGTGTCCCAGTCGTCTCGGGCCGATGCCCACAGATCCTGGGCGGTGATCTGACTCCCGGCGAGTCGGTGCATGGCTATCAATAGTTCAGTCCTGGCCAACTCGCTGGCGCACCAGACCGGGTCGGCGTCCATCGCAGCGATAACAAGGTCCCGATGTGGCCCGGCGACGTAGCGCTGAATGAGGGCGGAGGGATCGAGAGCGAGCGTCACCGGCGGGTGCGTCTCGTCGTGTCGCCGCGTAGCTCTGCAACCACTCGGCCTGGTTGGCTGTCGATCGGAATCGACGCCGGCGCCGGAGATTCGGCGCGGATGGTGCGTCCCGGAAGACGAATAAGTCCCGCGGCCGCAAGGTCGTGGAGCGTAGGCGAGCCAGTGGGCTCGATGGGCCCCAACTGGGCCACGGGTTGCCCGTCGACAGTGATCACAACGCGCTCGCCGCTGCCGGCCCGGCGAACCACCGCGGCCACCTGGTTTCTCAATTCTCGAACACCGATCGTCTCCATCGTTCGATCGTAGCACCTGTGTACACATCACGAGTTGAATTCGATTCGCCGATCTGTGTAGGGTTCCGCATCAACCGGTGGCCGAGCCTACCGAAAGCACCCGAGCACAGGAGCACCAGCGTGAACTTCGCCTTCAGCGACGAACAGGAACAGCTACGTGAGTTCGTCCGGAGTTTCCTCGACGACAAGTCGTCTGAGGCAGCCGTTCGCGAGCAGATGGACACGGAGCAGGGATACGACCCCGACGTCTGGAATCAGATGGCCGAGCAGATGGGCTTGCAGGCCATCGCCATACCGGAGGAATACGGCGGGCAGGGTTTCGGCTTCGTCGAGTTGATCGTGATTCTCGAGGAGATGGGTCGCTCGCTCCTCTGTGCGCCCTACTTCTCGTCGGTGGTGCTGGCCGCCAATGCCCTGCTTCTCTCGGGTGACGAGTCCGCGATGCAGACTCACCTTCCCGGAATTGCGGCCGGCGAGACCATTGCCGCTCTGGCATTCACCGAAGAAAGCGGCCGATGGGATGAGGCGGGCATCACCATGGCGGCCACCGCATCGGCTGATGGTTGGAACCTCGACGGCACCAAGTCCTACGTGATCGATGGTCACACCGCCGGGCTGCTCATCGTGGCCGCACGTACCGACAACGGCGTTTCGCTCTTCGCGGTCGACCCTCAGTCCGACGGCATCACTCGCACCGCCTTGTCGACCATGGACCAGACCCGCAAGCAGGCCAAGATCGAATTCTCGGGCGTGTCCGGCACTCTGATCGGTACCGACGGTGGAGGGTGGGCGGTTCTGGAGCAGGTACTCGATCTGGCTGCGGTCGCACTCGCTGCCGAGCAGGTCGGTGGAGCTCAGATGTGTCTCGACATGTCGGTTGAATACGCCAAGGTCCGGGTTCAATTCGGTCGACCAATCGGATCCTTCCAGGCCATCAAGCACAAGTGCGCCGACATGCTGCTGGAGGTCGAATCGGCCAAATCGGCGGCTTACTACGCCGGTTGGTGCGCGGCAGAGATGAACGACGAATTGCCTCAGGTCGCGTCCCTCGCCAAGAGCTACTGCTCCGAGGCCTACTTCCACGCTTCGGCCGAGAACATCCAGATTCACGGCGGCATCGGATTCACGTGGGAGCATCCGGCGCACCTCTATTTCAAGCGGGCCAAGTCGTCCGAGCTCATGTTCGGCGACCCCACCTATCACCGCGAACTCCTCGCTCAGCGAATCGGTATCTGAGAGGTCAGGCGCCGGCCGTCAGCCGATGAACCTTCTATTTCTCGTCGTCGGCGGGATTCTCGTTGTGGTGATAGCGCTGGTGGCGGTCGGCCGCGTAGTTGGGCGTATGGCCGGCCAGAGCCGGCCGGCCATCTACGAGCTGCCTGACGCCGTCGAATGGATCGCCGATCGGCTACCTGACGAGGTCACGGCCCGGCTCAGTTACTCCGACGTGGCGCGTGTGCTCTCGTGGCATCTCGACTGGTTTTCGGCTACCGGATTGTCGTCGCGCCACGGAGAAGAGCTGGGTGGAGAGTCGGCGATCGACGACAGTGCGGTTCCCGTTGATGAGGCCGCGATCGATGCCGTCGTAGCGCGGTCTCTTTCGGAGAACGGACCCGACCCGGTCGATGTCGTCTGCGTGCTCGAACTTCAGACGCGATATCTGCAGGCCATTGGTGCGCTCGAACGAGAGCCAGATCAGAAGAATTAGTCGATCTAGTGCCGCGAATTGTGGTTCACTGGTTCCACCAAGAGAGAGGAGGTGGTCCAACTGACTGGTAGTAGTTCTGTGACCTTGGAGGTGGCTGGCCGCTAGCTACGGCCGCTGGACCTACTGGCGAATTCCCGCCAGCTCCACCCCTGGGATCGACCGTCGGTAGTCGTCACGCCGACCACAAAGGGCCTCCCAGGGTTTCCAGTGATCAACTGCCCGGTGCCGGGGCTATTGCCCCGGCATCGGCGCGCTGGGCGATAGTCTGCGCGAAATGGATCGCCGGTTCACAGTCGAGGGAGTCGAGCTCGCGGCTCACCTCGCCCGACCAACTCAGATCCATCCGACCTGCCAACCGGGCCTCGTGATCGCCCATGGCTTCCCAGCCGAAGTGGGCGGCGGTATCAACTCGACATCGAGCTTCCCTGAATTGGCCGACCGCTTCGCGACGGAGTCTGGCTGGGCGGTTCTCGCGTACTCGAGTCGTGGGGTGGCGGAATCGCAGGGCAACTTCTCTCTGAACGGATGGATCAGCGACCTGAAGGGGGCGGTGGCGCATCTGCGCGAATCGGTTCCGGTCGACGGCGTCTGGATCCTCGGTTTCGGCACCGGCGGAGCATTGGCCATTCAGGTGGCAGCCGACGACGACGGCATTCTAGGTGTCGCAGCGGTTGCTTCTCCGGCCGACTTCGAGGACTGGGCCCGAAATCCTCGAAAGCTGCTGGTGTTGGCGCGCGAGATCGGCGTCGTACGCGATCCTGACTTCCCGGAATCAATCGAGGAGTGGTCTGCGGGTTTGCGATCGGTGAGGACATCGGACGCTGCGTCGCGAATGGCGCCGCGCGAATTGTTGATCCTCCACGGCCGCGACGATGAGACCGTTCCGGTGTTCGACGCTCGCGTGGTGGCCGACAGCCATGGCTCGGCCGACCTGAGAATCATTGGCGGCGGCGCTCATCACCTGCGCCACGACCCGAGAGCGATAGCGGTGCTGCTCGGGTGGCTAGATCGTCAGAGGGCCTGGCTCGTCGCCGGGGAAGACCGCTAGTCGGACTTGGTCCGACCGGCTGCTTTCTGAGCCTTCTTCCAGTCTCTCACTCGGCTGAGCGCTTCGGGGCCATCGATGTCGGCCACCGATCGAGGCTGTTGGTCGGAGAACGCGCCAGCGGCGACTTCCCAACCCTTTGGAGTCTTGGAGAATCGCTTGGCGAGAATGGCGACGAATATCCGCGACTTCTCTTCCCCGTAGCCGGGAAGCGACACAAGCCTCTCGAATACGACATCGGCGCTACGGACGCCTCTCCAGATCGCCGCGGTGTCGCCGTCGTATTCTTCGATCAGGTGCTGGCAGAGCGCTTGGATCCTGGTGGCCATGGAACCGGGGTATCGATGAAGAGCAGGCTTCTCCCGAACCATCGCCGAGAAGTCGTCGGGATCGAACTCGGCGATGCGGCGAGCATCGAGCGACTCGCCCATTCGGTCAACCAGCCTAAGAGGACCCTTGAAGGCCCACTCCATCGGGACCTGCTGGTCGAGGAGCATGCCGAGAACGAGTGCGAGCGGATCGGTGTTGACCAGATGGTCGGAATCGGCGTCGCCGGTGACGGCCAGAGTTCCTCGGGGCATCGACGGATACTAGCCAGCAGATCGTGAACTCAGATGGGTTCGACTCTCACGCCCGTGGGGTCGATCCGATCGGGGTTGATGTCGTAGAACTGAATGGCGGCGGCCACTTCTTCGAGAGAGGCTTCGCCGGTCTCGACCATGGCCGACAGCACCGCCACCACGATGTGGGCAGCGTCCACCTCGAAGAAGCTGCGCAGAGCCTCTCTCGTGTCGGATCGTCCGAAGCCGTCGGTGCCGAGCACATGGAGTGGTCTTGGAGTCCACCGTGCGATCTGGTCTGGAACCATGGTGAGGTAGTCGGTAATGGCGACGATGGGGCCGTCGGTGTCGGAGAGCTTGCGGGCGACATCGGAGATCGCGGGGGTGGCCATCGGATGGAGGCGGTTGTGGCGCTCGACATCGAGGGCCTCGGCCCGCAATCTCTTGTAGGACGTCGCACTCCAGAGTTCGGCCGAGATGTCGTGGCGTTCGCTCAGGAATTCCCGGGCGTCTCGAGCCGCTCCCTGGGACGGTCCCGAGAAGAGGATGGTGGCCCGGCGTGAACCCTTGTCGGGCCCGTCCACCCACTTGTAGAGACCACTGGTGATGTCGGAATCGGCTACGTGGTCGGGGCGCGGTGGCTGTTCGTAGTTCTCGTTGTAGATCGAGATGTAGTAGTAGATGTCTTCGCCATCGGCCGCACGAGGCGGATACATGCGACGAAGCCCCTCGTCGACAACAGCGGCCAATTCGTAAGCGAACGCCGGGTCGTAGGCCTCGCAGGTGGGAACGGTCGAGGCGAGCAGATGGCTGTGGCCGTCCTGGTGCTGAAGGCCCTCACCCGGGAGCGTGGTGCGGCCGGCGGTGGCTCCCATGAGAAATCCGCGGGCCCGCGAGTCGGCGGCACCCCAGAGCATGTCGCCGACTCGCTGGAATCCGAACATCGAGTAGAACGTGAAGAACGGAACCATTGGGACACCGCTGTTGGCGTAGGACGTGGCGGCGGCGATCCAACTGGCCGTTGATCCGCCTTCGGTGATGCCTTCTTCGAGAATCTGACCGTCCTTGCTCTCGGTGTAGGAGAGCAGCAGTTCGTGATCGACCGGCTCATAGAGCTGGCCCCGAGAGGCATAGATCTTGAACTCCCGAAAGAGGCTGTCCATGCCGAATGTGCGGGCCTCATCGGGAACGATCGGGACTACCCGCGGGCCGAACGAATCGTCGCGCAGTAGGTCGCGCAGCAGCGAAGTGAAGGCCATGGTGGTCGACACGGCCCGGCCCGCCGAACCCTTTTGCAGGTCCTGGAAGATGGCAGGCGAAGGAAGAGTGATGGGACGTCGATCTCGAATCATCCTCGAAGGCAACGGCCCGTCGAGAGCTCGCCGACGTTCGCTCATGTATTGCATCTCGACGGAATCAGGGGAGGGTCGGAAGTAAGGAGGCCACCCATCGGCGAGGGCCTCTTCGGGGATCTCATCCTCCATGTGGAGCCGCTCGCGCAAGTCCAGGAGTTGGGCGTTGGTCATCTTCTTGATGGAATGCGTCGAGTTTCGACCCTCGAATCCCTTTCCGAGAGTCCAGCCCTTGATAGTCTTGGCGAGAATCACAGTGGGTTGCTCCTCGACCTCGCTGGCGGCCTTGAACGCCGAGTAGAGCTTGTCGTAGTCGTGGCCACCGCGTGGGAGAGACTTCAGATCGTCGTCCGAGAGATGTTCGACCAATTGTCGAAGGCGGGGGTCGGGACCGAAGAAATGCTCGCGCACGTAGTCGCCGCTCTCGACCGCGAAACGCTGGAACTCGCCGTCGACGGTGGCGTTCATCTTGTTGAGCAATACGCCATCGACATCACGCTGCAGAAGTTCGTCCCACCGACTACCCCAGATGACCTTGATGACGTTCCATCCGGCCCCACGAAACACACCCTCGAGTTCCTGGATCACCTTGCCGTTGCCGCGCACCGGGCCGTCGAGACGCTGGAGGTTGCAGTTGATGACCCACTTGAGGTTGCCGAGATCGGATCGGCCCGCCAGCGAAATGGCGCCGAGGGTTTCGGGTTCGTCACATTCGCCGTCGCCCAGGAAGCTCCAAACGTTGGACTGTGAGGTGTCCTCGATTCGTCGCTGCAACAGGTACTTGTTGAAACGGGCGTGGTAGATCGAGTTGATCGGGCCGAGCCCCATCGACACGGTGGGATACTCCCAGAAGTCGGGCATGAGTCTCGGGTGGGGATAGCTCGAGAGTCCGTTGCCTCCGACCTCCATCCGGTAGTTGTCGAGTTGTTCCTCGGTGAGGCGCCCCTCGAGAAAGGCCCTGGCGTAAATGCCGGGAGCGGCATGGCCCTGGAAGTAGACGTGGTCGCCCGCGAGGCCGTCTTCCTTGCCCCGGAAGAAGTGATTGAATCCCACTTCGTAGAGCGACGCCGAGGAGGCGTAGGTCGACAGGTGCCCGCCTATCCCGTCGGCGATCTTGTTGGCTCGAATGACCATGGCAGCGGCGTTCCAGCGAATGAAGGCCCGAACGCGACGTTCGATATCTTCGTCGCCAGGGAAGAACGGCTGTTCTTCGGCCGGAATCGTGTTGATGTAGGGAGTGGAGGTCGTCGGCGGAACGCCAATCTGGAGCTCATTTGCCCTCTCCAGCAGCGTTGCGACCAGGTAGCGAGCGCGGGACCGGCCCTCGGCTGCAACGATGGCATCGAGTGATTCGACCCACTCCTTGGTCTCGGTTGGATCGAGATCGGGGAGTTGGCGTGTGAAGTGGTCGGCCATGGCTCCATCCTTCCATCGGATTGTTCGCTTCATACTGATTACCGCGCGGTATCCGTAGAAATTCCCGAAGCATCCGTATTCTCTTCGGCCATGGGTGTGGCGACCGTGACCGACCACACCGGAGGACTGTCCACCTATGACCCAGCAGACCGATCTGACTGCGACCGTCGTATACACCGACGGCGCGTGCAAAGGGAACCCCGGACCCGGTGGATGGGGCTGGGTGGTGCCCGATGGCGAAAGCGCCAACGGAGGAGAGCCTCTCACCACGAATCAACGTATGGAACTGACGGCGGTTCTCGAGGCACTCCGTGCGCTCGACGGTCGCGTGGTGGTGATTTCGGACTCGACGTACGTGGTCAACTGCTTTCGCGACGGCTGGTGGCAGGGATGGATCAAACGCGACTGGAAGAACTCCAAGAAGGAGCCGGTCGCCAACCGGGACCTATGGGAGCCGCTGATCGAGATCTACCGCGCTCGTCGGGAAGAACTCGAGTTCCAGTGGGTCAAGGGTCACGCCGGTGATCAATGGAACGAGAGAGCCGATGAGTTGGCGGTCGAGGCGGCCGAGGCCCAGCCGCGCGAAACCACCAGCGACGGGCTCAGCGGTGCGTCTTGGCTACCAACGGGGCATTCGCTGGCGGCTTTCGGTGTGCAGCCACCGGCCCTCGGTGGCTACGAAGACAATCCAACCAGCGAGGTGGTCAAGAGGCGGCTCGGCGAAGTCTTCGACGCCAAGCGTCAGCTCCATCCCGACCTGGTCGTCCTCACCGGGCTTCGTCTCGGGGCTGAGACATTGGCCGCGATCGCGGCCCGCGATGTGTCGGTTCCGTTCGTGGCGGTTCTGCCCTTCCCTCATCCCGATGCCAAGTGGCCGGAGGCGTCACGCCGTCGTTTCACCGAACTGTGTGGGGCCGCCGATTCAATTGTTCAATTGGAGAAGTCTCAGCCGACCAATCCTCGACAGGCCGGGCAGTCGCTCTCGCGGCGTAACGCATGGATGGCCCGGACCGCCGACGAGGCTGTGGTGGTGTGGGATCGCTCCGACCCTCGGGTCGGGCGCTTGGTCGCCGACCTTGAACAGAAGATGCCAGACGACATCTGGATAATCGACATCTGACAGCGAAGCGCCCGATGCATCGGAATGGTGCTGCGCGGACGCGTGCTTCCACTGCTGGCCCAACTGTGGGGCCTCCAATCGGAACATCGAGGTCGCGTTGGAGGACTGGATACTCGGAGTGATCAACCCTTTGAATCGAGGATCTCTTCGATTCTGTCGAGCGTGCATTTCATGTTGGCTGGATGCTTCTTCGGGTATCCGCCCAGCTCGATGGCCTTGGGAACGAGGGAGTAGGACCAGTCGAAGGTCTCGGTGACATCGGTGCCGCCGTCGGCCGGTTCGAGCTCGTAACGCCAACGGTGGCCCCCGAAGTGAGCCCAGGCGATCAGCTTGCCCTCGTCGAACTCCTTGACGACCGAACTCATCTTGTAGGGAACTCCGATCTTCATGTACATCCGGAACTTGGATCCGAGACTGAGTCTCTCCGGCCCCTTGATGACATTCTTGACGCTGCCCGACCCATCGATCTTGACGTGCCCGGCTGGACTGCACAGCAGATCGAAAATCTTCTCCGGCGGGTGACTGATGAACTTCGAGACCGAAACCTGACGCTCGCTCACGTATCTACTTCCGACTCTCTGTTTGGGCGGGTGGTCGATCGAGTATCGCACGCAGTGCCGATTCGAGATCGGAATGAGTGAACTCGAAGCCGGTTGAGAGAAGCGCCGCTGGTTCGACCCGCGTACTCGTGTAGAGGAGGGCACTCGTGAGCTCGCGTCCCAATCGGGCCCAGAGAGCGATCTTCGGGGTTGGCAACAGTGTGGGTCGGCGCAGTACGTGCCCCAGAATCCTCGTGAATTCCGAGTTGGTGACGGCACAAGGTGAGACGAGATTGACTGGTCCGCTGACATCTGCATCCAACAAATGGGTGAGCGATTTCAGTTCGTCGTCGAGGGAAATCCAACTCCAGTACTGCCGGCCCGCTCCGATGCGGCCGCCCAGCCCGACCCGGAAGAAGGGAAGAAGTTGAGCGAGTGCTCCTCCGGACCTCGATAGGACTATGCCGGTCCGGGCCGCGACCACGCGGCATCCGGCGTCGGAGGCGACGGACGCGGCGTCCTCGAGTGATCGACACACTTCGGAAAGAAAGTCGTCTCCGGAAGGGGCTGACTCGGTGACCGCAGAATTGCTGGTGTCGCCGTAGAAACCGATCGCGGAACCGGCGATGAACACTTTCGGCCCGCGGTTCGACCGGGCGATCGACTCGGCAATCAGGCGATTTCCCCGGACCCGACTCTGGAGAATGTCGCGCTTCTGCTCATCTGACCAGCGGGCATCCGCGATACCCCGCCCGGCGAGATTGATCACGGCATCGATGTTCTCGAAAGCGTTGGGGTCGATTTCACCGGTCGCCGGATCCCAGTGGATGACTTCGCCGCCTTCGCTCCTCGGCCGTCGCGTCATCGACACAGGCTGGTGGCCTGCCGCCACGAGTTCGGGAATCAGTGCTGAGCCGATCAGCCCGCTCGCACCTGCCACTGCCACACGCATGGTCGACCTCCGCTGTCGATAGTCGTCAGGGTACTGGACGACCCACCCCCGCGAAGTCTCGTCTACTCTGGCCCTGCATTCGCATTCTTCGAGGAGATGAGATGACCGACCAACACGACATCGAGGAGAAGTCCGGGCGATCGATCGTCGGCCTGGTGCTCACCGGCCTGGTTGCCATTGGCTTGGCTCTGTTCATCGTCCAGAACACCGACTCGACGCCCGTGACCTGGTTGTGGATCGACCGCTCGGCTCCGTTGTGGTTGGTGATCTTCGTGGCGGCTCTGGCCGGAGCGTTGCTGAGCGAGGCCCTGGGCTGGCTGATTCGGAGATCGCGGCGCTAGTGGCGAGCGTGATCTGATCAGGGATCGCGTCGCGTGCGGCGACGATCATGATCTGTGGAGTGCCGAGCGTCCGGGGGCAGCCCTTTGCGAATTCGCTTCTGTTCGTACTGGGCCACGTCGGCTCGCCTCAGGAGCTCACCCGGTGACCGGACCTCGGCCGTCGCCACCGCGATTCCGCACGACATCGATCGGCCCTCTCCGGATTGGCCGAACAGATCCGTTGCGAGATCCGTGACCGGCTGAGACGAGAGCATTCCCCCTCCATCGAGGACCACACAGAACTCGTCGCCGCCGATTCGACAGACCGTACTGTCGGTAACCGATTCTGCTGCCGTGGTGAGCGAACTCGCAGCATCCACCAAGAGGGCATCACCGGCTGAGTGACCGAGCGTGTCGTTGACGATCTTGAGCCCGTCGACATCGCACATGATCAGCGCGACATCCTGACGATCGACGGCGGGACGGCCGAATATCTCGAGCAACCGGATATCGAGCACCCGTCTGTTGCCGAGCCCGGTGAGTGGGTCCTTGAACGCCAGCTGTTCGAACTCGGCGATGCGTTCGGTCTGAACCACCGCAGCGGATATGTGTGTCGCCACCAGATGAAGCGTCGCCAGATCGTCGTGGTCGAGATTGCGGCCGCCGGCTTCAGTGGTGGCCTCCACGATTCCCCAGACGTCCTGGCCGATCGTGATCGGCCAGGCGGCTTCGGAGCGCCGGCCCCTGGCGTGAAGAGATGCGGTGGTCGGATCGTCGGACAGGCCTTCGTCGACCGAACGGAGGTAGCCCTGTCCCTGCAGCAGAACTTCGAACCCCGGTCGATCGTCGGAGTTGTGGAGTTCCTGGGCGGGGAAGGTCTCGGTCGAGTCGCTCAACTTCCCGACGTTGAGAAGGACGTGGGAGTGGGAACGGTCGTGCCCGATGCGACTGATGGTGACCGTGGAGGCTTCGAGCGCCCGCAGGGCCTGATCGCCGATCACCTGCAGCACGTCGGGCATGCGGCTGACCGCCCTGACCGTGGCTCCGATGCTGACCAGGGCCTCGACGGGTGAGTCGTGTTGCGCTGGTACGAACTGTTGGAGCGACTCGAGCGCCGAATCGAGATCGGCTTCCATCAACGGGATCGCCCCTGAGTCGAACTCCTCGGCGATCAACGCCCCGAGGTCGGGATCGAGTGTGGTACCGAGAAGCTCGTCGACCCGTCGTCGACGAGTGGTCCAGTTGGGGGACCCGCCATGTTGGGGATGTCCGACGAGGGTGGACGAGATCGCGAGGAGTCGAGATGCCAGCGGGATGTCGGGTCCGCGCAGCCCGTGTGGCCCTCCGCTGCCGTCCCAACGCTCGTACTGGTGTCTGATGGTGTGTGCCACCCCGGCCAGATCCGGAAGCCGGCTGAGCACACTGGCGGCCAGTACGGCCGCGGCAGGATCGGGAACGACATCGACGGTTCCGGCTGGTCGGACATGGGTGAAGATGATCGAGATCTCACCGAGCAAGGCGCCGCACACAGCGTCCGCCCGCTGCTGAATGGTGGCTCCGGCCGCTTGAGCTATCCGATCGGCGAGTCCGGCGCGGAGAGCGGCCCGGCGCGCGGCCGGGGGATCGAAGACTTCCAGAGATCGAGCGAGGGCCGCTATCGATGCGCGCGCCTCTTGAGCGAGCGGGTATCCCGTTCGATCAATTGAGCTGCGTAGGGAGTCGATCCCAGTGTCTTCCGACAGGAGTGTTTCCTTGGTGATGGAGCATTGGAGCCGCCGCATTCCAGTAATACCAGAATCAAAGGCTCACGGACAGTGCGATTCTCCGCCACCTTACGTGGTTGTGGTTGATCCCGCACTCGGGATCGGCCACCCTCCATCAGGAAGAGATCAGCGCCTTGACCTGCTCGATGAGACGTTGCTCTCCCAGTCCACCGATCACGCCGCCCGCGGTGCCGTCGTCGTTGATGAACACGAACGCCGGCTGGCTGGTGATCCCGAATTCCCGCCAGAGTTGCAGGTCGGCGTCGGCGATATGAGGAAACGCCCCGACCCCGTAGTCGGAAACGAACGCGGCCATCGCCGCGGCGTTGTCGCGTCCGGCGACGCCAATGAAGTCGACTTGGTCTCCGTAGGTCTGCTGCACCGATGCGACCGCACCGGACTCTCTGACGCAGGTCGGTCACCAAGGGGCCCAGAACCAGAGGACGAGATCGTGCCCGGCATAGTCCCCTGTGTTGATCGTGGAGCCGTCGACGGTATCGACCACGAACTGGTAGGGCCAGTCGGTTTCGTTCGGCGGCGGCGCCGCCGAGTCGTTCGCCGAAGAACACGACACAGCCAGCATCGCGGCAACGAAGATGATCGGGAGAAGTCGCCGCAAGGCGCCCATGTTAGGCGGCGCCGGGCGATAATGGGACCCACGATTCGAGTTGAGGTCACCACGGAGGTGCCCCACGACACAATCGATCGTTCGACATCAGATCAGAGTTTCGATGAGTACCAGAAAGCTGATATTCCTTGCCCTGCTCTGCGGGATGCTGATTCTGATTGCCTCAGCCGTCCAGTTCTCGATGGCGGCGTGAGCGGCGGCCAAGACCGGCCTCATTGGATAGAGTCGCAGCGATCAAGGAGAACCCTGTGTCCGACGTACAGCACGACGTGATCGTCATCGGTGGAGGACCGGCCGGATACGCCGCTGCTCTATATGGCGCCAGTGCCGGTCTCGATATCGGGCTCGTCGAGAACCGATTGCTCGGCGGCACCTGCCTCAACGTCGGGTGCATCCCCGCCAAGGAACTTCTCGAGACGGCCCACGTCTATCGAACCGTGCGCGATGCTGCCGAATTCGGTGTCAACTCGACCGAGCCATCTCTTGATTGGTCGGTCACGATGTCCCGCAAGCAGTCCATCGTCGATCAGCTGGTCAGTGGTCTCAGTGGACTGCTGAAGGGCCGGAAGGTCACTGTCTACAACGGGTCGGGTTCGCTGGGTGCCGATCACGTCGTTTCGGTCAACGGCGGCGAGTCAGGCGACCTTTCGCTGCGAGCCGCCAACGTGATCCTGGCCACGGGGTCTCAGCCCAGGAGCCTTCCGGGATTCGATGTCGATGGTTCGCTGGTCGTCACCTCCGACGAGATGCTCTCGATCGAGAGGCTGCCGGCCTCGGCGGTGGTGATCGGCGGGGGAGCGATCGGATGTGAGTTCGCGTCGATGATGGGCGACCTCGGAGTCGACGTGACCGTTCTCGAGGCGTTGCCCCAGATCCTCACCGGGTGCGACGCCGATGCCACGAAGGTCGTTCAGCGGTCGTTCAAGAAACGCAAAATCAAGATTCGCACAGGGATGACGGTCAACGGCCATACGCCTTCCGCCGATGGCACCTCAACTGTGGTTCATTTCGGCGACGACGAATCGGTCGAGGTCGAGCTCGTCGTCATGTCGGTCGGTCGTCGCCCCTACTCCGATTTGCTCGGCCTGGAAGGGACCACCGTGGAGGTCGACGAGCGCGGCTTCATCGAGGTCGACGACCGATGCCGCACCGGCGAGCCCGGCGTGTGGGCCGCGGGCGACCTCATCAAGTCCCCTCAGCTTGCTCACGTCGCGTTCGCCGAAGGGATGTTGGTGATCAAGGACATCCTCGGTGAGGATCCCGTGCCCCTCGATCATCACGGAACGCCGTGGTGTATCTACTGTCATCCCGAAGTGGCCTTCGCCGGCTACACCGAGGAGGCGGCGGTGGCTGCGGGGTATGAGGTCGTGACTTCATCGCACCGCCACATGGGCAACGGCCGAGCCAAGATCATCGGCGAGACCGACGGCATCGTGAAGGTCATTGCTGAGAAGCTCCCCGATGGCACCGGCGGCAGGATCTTGGGTGTTCACATGGTCGGCCCTTGGGTTACCGAACAACTCGGACAGGGCTATCTGGCCGTCAACTGGGGGGCCACGGTCGACGAAGTGGCCGCCTTCATTCAACCTCACCCGACCATGAGCGAGCTGTTTGGTGAGACAGTTCTCTCGCTGACCGGCCGGTCGCTGCACGGATGACTCACTCAACGGGGCGAGCCCGACCAAACGCACGACACGAGACGAGGAACTCATGGCTGATGTGACCATGCCGCAACTCGGTGAAACCATCACCGAAGGAACCATCACACGATGGTTCAAGAATGTGGGCGACACCGTGGAGATGGACGAGATTCTCTTCGAGATCTCCACCGACAAGGTCGATTCCGAGGTGCCGTCGCCGGTGGCCGGGGTTGTCCAGGAGATTCTCGCCAACGAAAACGATGTGGTCGAGGTGGGTCAGGTGTTGGCGCGTGTCTCGGAGGTCGGCGCCGCACCCGCAGCTGATGCCACTCCTTCGGCACCGTTGCCCGCAGCAGAGGCCGCGCCTCCGCCTCCGCCTCCACCTCCGGTTGCGCCACCTCCACCTCCGGAGGCACCCCAGCCCTCGGCGGAGACCGAAGAGCCCCAGTCGACGGCCGCCTCGGGCCTGGTGCTGTCGCCGGTCGTTCGCCGCCTCATCGCCGATCACGGCCTCGACGCCTCGACGATCTCTGGTTCCGGGTTGGGTGGCCGCATCACCCGGTCCGACGTCGAGAGGATCATTCAGGCCGCCGCCATGGCCGCACCAGCCCCCAAAGCGGCACCACCCGAAGTGACCGAAGTGGCCGAGCCCGCCCCGGCTCCGCGTGCCGCTGCTCCGTCCGAGGATGCCCAGCCCGTTCCCGCTCCGTCCGAGGATGCCCAGCCCGTTCCCGCTCCGACTGCGGTGGTTCCGGCCATACCGTCGGGCCGTCGCGACCAAGTGGTGCCGCTCAACAACATTCGCAAGCGCACTGCCGAACACATGGTGATGTCGAAGAGCACCTCACCTCACGTTCTCACCGCCATGGAGATCGACTACGAGCGGGTCGAACAGGTCCGTCGCTCGGCGAAGGTCGCGTGGAAGGCCGACGAGGGATTCAGCCTCACCTATCTCCCGTTCATAGCGCGCGCTGTGGTCGACGCTTTGCGCGAGTACCCCCGCCTCAACGCCAGCTTCGGCGGCGACCACCTGGTTCTTCACGACGAAGTGAATCTGGCAATCGCGGTCGACATCGACTTCGACGGTCTGTTGGCGCCGGTGGTGAAGAATGCCGACGGCAAGAGACTGCGTCAGATCGCCCGCGACATCGTCGACGTCGCCGGCCGGGCCCGCACCAAGCAACTCGTGCCCGACGATCTTTCCGGGGGAACCTTCACGCTCACCAACGCCGGACAGTACGGCACCCTCCTGCAGTTCCCGATCATCAATCAGCCGCAGGTGGCGATCATCTCCACCGATGGAGTTCAACGTAAGCCGGTGGTGGTCACCGATCCCTACGGCAACGAGTCGATCGCCATCCATTCGATCGGCGTACTCGCCATGGCCTGGGATCATCGTGCTTTCGATGGGGCCTACGCTGCGGCGTTCATGCATCGCATCAAGGAGATCATCGAGACCCGCGACTGGGAGGCTGAGGTCCGCTGACCCCGACCCTCACAACTGCTCCAGCCCTGAAGATTCGGTGGCTGGGCCGGGTCAACTACCGCGACGCGCTGGCACTCCAGCACCAACTCTTCGCGGTTTCGCCCCACGACCATCTGCTGCTGCTCGAACACCCCCATGTCGTCACGCTCGGCCGCAACGCCGATCCGTCCAACTTGTTGGTCGACGTGGCCGACTTCGGTGGCGAGATGGTCGAAGTCGACCGTGGTGGCGATGTCACGTATCACGGTCCCGGTCAGCTGGTCGGATATCCGATTCTCACAGTGCCGGGAAAGCGTGGCGGGGGGATGGCCGACACGGTCGCCTACGTCGACGGCGTCGAGCAACTCATCATCGACGTTCTGGCCGAACTGGGACTCGAGAGCGGTCGGATAGCCGGCAGCACCGGCGTGTGGATCGATCCGGATGGCCCCCGCCCCCGGAAGATCGCCGCGATCGGAGTGAAGTTGTCGCGCTCCAGATCGATGCACGGTTTTGCTCTCAACGTCGCACCCGACATGGAATGGTTCTCCCGAATTGTTCCGTGCGGAATCGCCGATAAGGGGATCACGTCACTCGCCGCGGAAGGCGTCGATGCGGCCATGAACGAAGTGGTCGACCTCGTGGCCGCGAAGGCGGCCGAGCGTTGGGCCCCCCGAGGACACTTCGACCGGGCCGACGTGGCGTGGCGGTCGAGTGACTCTGACTTGTCGCCGTTCAGCAGGGGAGAAGGCCCGGGTTCGCCGATCGGACGCGATGGCATCGGTTATGGCGACGCCGCTGACGGCACTTCGGTCCGGCTGTTGGGTCGACTTGCCGAAGCCGGGGTGGGATCGGCTGATCCGGTGAGGCTCAAGGCTCGAAAGCCGGAGTGGATGAAGGTGCGTCTCGACCACGGGACGGTGTTTCGCGAAACCCGTTCGACCCTTCGCGACCTCGACCTCGCGACGGTCTGCGAGGAGGCCGGTTGCCCCAACATCTCCGAGTGCTGGAACGACGGAACCGCCACGTTCATGATTCTCGGTGAACGCTGTACGAGGGCCTGCGGGTTTTGCCTCGTCGACACGCGCAAACCGAAGATGCCGGACGCGTTCGAGCCGAGCCGCGTCGCCGAGGCGGTTGCGCGGATGGAGTTGAAGCATGCGGTTGTCACGATGGTGTCTCGAGACGATTTGGTTGATGGGGGAGCCCAGGCGGTTGCCGACACGGTGCAAGCCATTCGTCGGGACTCTCCCGGGGTCTCGGTTGAGACGCTGATCTCGGACCTCAAGGGCGACGAGTCGGCTCTGGACATCGTTTTCGGATCGAAACCCGATGTGCTCAACCACAACATCGAGACCGTCGCTCGACTGCAGCGTGCGGTGCGTCCGTCGGCCGGCTATGCCCGAAGTCTGTCGGTTTTGGCACGTGCCAAAACGGCCGGTCTCGTCACCAAGTCGTCGCTGATTGTGGGCATGGGTGAGTCCTACGACGAAGTGGTGCAGACCCTCTCCGACCTTCGCTCCGTGGGTGTCGACATCGTCACCATCGGGCAGTACCTGAGACCCACGTCGCACCATCTGCCGGTGGCTCGCTGGTGGACGCCCGAGGTGTTCGACGAGTGGAAGAGGGTCGGTGAGGAAATGGGCATCGGACATGTTGAGGCGTCTCCGCTCGCCCGTTCGAGTTACCACGCCGGTAGAGCGGCGAGGGAAGTATCCAAAGGTTGTTGACGCCGGGATATGCAAGCGCTTACATGAAGTAGGCGTGCCTCGACGCCCTTCTTGATTGTGAGCCATCAGTGAGCATTGTCGGCAGGCCGGAATGGTTGACCACATCGGTCGGATACGAGGTCTACATTCGTTCGTTCGGCGACGGCAACGGCAACGGCGTGGGCGACCTGCCCGGCGTACTTCAACACCTCGAGTATCTCGCCTGGCTCGGCGTCGACATCGTTTGGCTGACTCCCTTCTTTCCGTCGCCGATGGCCGACTACGGCTACGACGTCGGCGACTACGTCGGCGTTGCTCCGGTGTTCGGCACGTTGGCGGATCTTGACCTGATCGTCGAACGAGCCCACGAACTCGGACTCAAGATTGTGATCGACATTGTCCCCAATCACTCGAGCGAGACCCACCCATGGTTTGAGGCGTCCCGGTCGAGCATCGACAACCCATTCCGTGATCACTACATCTGGCGAGATCCGGGGCCCGACGGCGGGCCACCGAACAATTGGCTGAGCCACTTCGGGGGACCGGCCTGGACACTTGACCGCACCACCGGCCAGTACTACCTCCATCTGTTCCTCCCGGAGCAGCCCGACCTCAATTGGCGAAATCCCAAGGTCCGGGATGAGTTCCTCGAAATCTTGCGGGTGTGGCTCGATCGTGGAGTCGACGGCTTTCGAATCGATGTGGCCCACGCTCTGGTCAAGGACGAACAGCTCCGCGACAACCCCATGCTCATGTCGACCGAGGGCATCACCGACGCTCGATACCTGTTCGCGTGCATGGACCATGCCCACGACCTCACCCAACCCGAAACACTGGAAATTTACAGGTCCTGGAGAATGATCGCCGACGAGTACGACGCTGCACTCATCGGTGAGACCTATGTCCTCGATGCCGCCGACCTGGCCGCAATGGTGCCCGGCGACGGCCTCCACGTGGGGTTCTGGTTCGTGCCCATGCACATGGAGTGGACTGCCGACGCCATCCGCCCCACCCTCAGTCGAGCCACCGAAGAGGTGTCCGACAGAGTGGGCTGGGTCCAGAGCAGCCACGACGAATCGCGTCCAGTTACGCGTTACGGAGGAGGCGACCTCGGCCGCCGGCGATCGCTCGGACTCAGCGTCTTGATGATGGGACTCCCGGGAGTGCCGTTCATCTATCAGGGCGAGGAACTCGGCCTCGACGACGGCTTTGTGCCGGCCGATCGCCTCACTGATCCCGTTGCCACTCGAAACGAAGGTTCTGTTGGCCGCGACGGCTGCCGGACCCCGATGCCGTGGGGTCCCGGAGCGAATCTCGGGTTTTCCACTGCCCCCGATACGTGGCTCCCCGTCGGGCACGGCGAAGAGTCCAGTGTCGCGGCTCAACTTGCTGATCCCGAATCACATCTGCACAAGATCCGTGCCTTGCTCAGTATTCGGCGAAAACTGATCGACCCGACCGAACGCAGCGTCGAGTGGCTCGCCACACCCGACGAGCTGATCGCTTTCCGTCGTGGGAACCACGTATACGTTCTCAACGCCGGCGCAGAGCCGGTCGAGTGGGAGGTCGGCAACATGATGCGGTGCCTCTACTCGTCCACCGGACCGCTCTCCGACGTTGCTGTCAGCTCTGTGACCTTGGCCGCCGACCAGGCCCTGATTCTGGGTCCCGCCTCGGCCGGCGTTCAATGAGTGCCTCATCCGATCGTCGTGGCCGGGCCACGATTGAGGATGTAGCGGCGGCGGCGGCGGTCTCGGTGGCGACGGTGAGTCGCTCGCTACGGGGGCTTCCCAACGTCGCCAAGTCAACTCGTGATCGAGTCACCGACGCGGCGACCTCGCTCAACTATCGGCCCCATCCGAGCGCCAGTCGACTTGCTTCGGGTCAGACCCGAATCATTGAGATAGCCGTGCCCGTACTCAACTCGTGGTACTTCTCGGAAGTGTTGGCCGGCGCTGAAGCAGTGCTGTCGGAATGCGGGTATTCGTTGTCGATCTCGGCGGTGGCGAGTCCTGAGGAGCGGGAGAAATTCATACGCGATGCCGTGGCCGCGGACGGGGCCGATGGTCTGATCATGGTCGACCTTCCTCTCGATGAACTCGAGGCCTCGGTGTTGGCGGAGTCGCGCATGCGTGTGGTCACTGCCGGCGTCGAGAGCGGTCGGTTCGAATCAGTCGTCGTCGACAATGTCGAGATCGGCCGCAAGGCAGTGAGACATTTGTTCGAACGGGGCCACCGTCGGATCGGGATCCTCTCCGGACAGTCGGACGATCCTTTGCATTTCACTGTTCCGGGAGACCGCGTGGTCGGATACGCAGAGCAGCTGACAAGTTTCGGGATCGAGGTCGACCCGGCGCTGAGTTGTGTAGGGAACTTCTCGGTCGACGGGGGGAAGGAGTCGATGCTGACGTTGCTGCGACTCGAGGATCGGCCCACGGCGGTGTTCGCCATCTCCGATGAGATGGCTTTCGGGGCAATGGCTGCCGTCCGCGAGAATCAGCTGTCGGTTCCTCACGATGTTGCAATCATCGGTGTCGACGGCCACGACCTGTCGGAGGTCATGGGGCTCACCACCATCGACCAGCATGTGGAGGATCACGGGGTGATGGCGGCGCGCCGACTTGTCGAGATCCTCGAAGGCGCGGCCGAGTCTCCGCTGCATCTGGAGATCGAGACGACATTGGTCGTGCGCAGCTCCACCTGAGTGTTGCCGACGAAGAGTCGCGCAATTACTTGGCGGTGTTGCTTGACCACGATTCCGATGTATGTAAGCGTTTACAGCGGTGCCCTCGTGGGCCCGTGTTGAGTGCCGATCCGACCGAGCGGTCGGGTGGGGTTACCTGGAGGTAGACAAAATGAAGTCAAGATGGCTGAAGCTGGGCACAGTGGTAATGGCGTTCTCCGCCATCGCTGCTGCCTGTGGCGACGACGGCGGCACAACCGCCACCCCCGCCGCCACGGATGCTCCCACAACAACGGAGGCTGCCGCAGGAACGGACGGCAGCGCTCTCGAGGGAACCTCGGTCACCGTGACCGGTCCCGAGCGCGCCGAGGAAGAGGCCGGCGCCATCCAGCAGGCACTCGACGTGTTTGCCGATGCCAACGGCATGACGATCACCTACACCGGTGACGCCGACTGGGAATCCAACATCAACACCCAGGTGGCGGGCGGCAACGCCCCCGACATCTCGATCTTCCCCCAGCCCGGCAAGCTTGCCGATTTCGCCCGTGCGGGCGATCTGGTTCCGCTCAATGATTCAGCGGCAGCCGCCACGGCCAGCAACTGGTCCGATGCATGGACCACCTTCGGCAACGTCGATGGTGTCCAGTATGGCGTGCCGGTCAAGACCGACCTGAAGTCGCTGGTGTGGTACCAGCCGTCGGCCTTCGCCGACGCTGGCTACGAAGTCCCCACAACTTGGGACGACCTCGTGGCACTGTCCACCACGATGATCGCCGATGGCAACACTCCTTGGTGTGTCGGTATCGAATCTGGTCAGGCCACCGGTTGGACCTTCACCGACTGGGTTGAGGACCTAATGCTCCGCTCCGTCGGCGCCGACGTCTACGACCAGTGGGTCAGCCACGACATTCCGTTCAACGACGCTCGTGTCGTCGACGTGTTCAACATGGTTGGCGACCTCTGGAGCACCGACGGCGCTGTGTTCGCTTCCGGTGGCTCGATTGCCGCCACGGCATTCCAGGACAACGGCGAGCCGTTGGTTGCAGGAGATTGCTTCATGCATCGCCAGGCTTCCTTCTACGCCGCCTTCTTCCCTGAGGACACGGCTTACGCCGATGATTCCGAGGGTGCCGTCGACGTCTTCTACTTCCCGTCGATCAGTGGCGACAAGCCGGTACTTGGTGCCGGCACCCTCGCCTCGGGATTCAACGATGAAGCCGCCACCATGGCAGTGCTCGAGTACTTCTCGACCGCGGCCTACGCCGAAGCACGTCAGAGCGCTCAGACCGCCCTCAAGGGCGGCGGTCTCTCTGGCTTCCTGTCTGCGGCAATCGGACAGGACCCAAGCATCTACCAGGGTCTCGAGCTGTCGTTCCTGGACATCCTCAGCAGCGCTGAGGTCGTCCGCTTCGATGCCTCCGACCTGATGCCCGCTGATGTTGGCGCTGGAACCTTCTGGACCGAAGGCACCTCGTTCATCAACGGAGACCTGACGGCCGTCGAGGCCGCCGACAAGATCGAGGCGTCCTGGCCGGCAGGCTGAGCCCGAGATCTTGAACTTATTGACATAGGGGGTGCCGTTGGCGACGACGGCACCCCCTATGTCGTGCTAGGAAGACAGTCGTTCGCTGTTTGGCCGGGGGGTCGCTGGTGGAGAAGATTCTAAACACGCTGCTGAGCGTGGGCATCGCGGTCGCAGCGAGTGCCACCTTGTGGGTTGGCGCCAACCTGCTCTTCAATCAAGTCACTTCCAACTGGCGTCGCTTCAACACGGCGGCCGGAGCGACAATCGGATTCCTGCTGACAGTGGTCCTCGACGGCAACAGGCTGCTCCGCCCGCTCGGCCCGGATTCCGACGCGATCGGCACCATTCCGGCCTTTCTCTGGACACCCATCATCGGAGCCGCCGTATTCGGGGTGATCGCCGGATACCTGTCGTCGGTCGATGACCCCGCAAGGCGAATGTTGATTTCGGTAGCGTCGTTCGGGGTGCTCGGAGCGGTCATCGGGGCACTCCTCGAGGACGCCTACAAGCCATCTTTTGACTATTTGGCCCTCTTCGGCTGGACGGCGGGGCTCGTCGCTGTGGGGGCTCTGACGTCGACGTTGCGAGGACGTCCTCCGCTCGGCGGCGCTCTCATCGGCGGAGCGCTCGGCTGGATGGTCGGGTCCTTCGGCGCCGCCACCCTTGGCACCGGGTCGACCGCTGCGGCCGTGCTCGGGGCAGCCGTGCCGGCCGTCTTGCTCGGGTGGCGATTCGGGTGCTCGGCCAATGCCGACCAAGCGTCGCGCGGACGAATTGACAATGGTTCCCGGGC
>JAJCXX010000053.1 GCA_029263195.1 Acidimicrobiales bacterium | reverse complement strand
CAAGAGCCTCCGTGGCGATTGCACGGCCCGCCTGGAAGGCAGTACACAGCGGCGTGTTGCGCCCAGGAGTGTTGTCGGGACGACAACACGAGTGGGCGCAGAGGGACTCGAACCCCCGACCCCCTCCTTGTAAGGGAGGTGCTCTAGCCAACTGAGCTATGCGCCCGGGACCGACGAGGATAGCGGGCACCGGACCAACGCCAGCATGGGTCGTTCAGTCGAACGCCAGCCGCGAGTCGCCGCCGTTGTCGGGCCGGTCCACCGCGGAATTGGCCTGCTTGGCTTCGGTCGACGCGTTGATCTCGAGAAAGAGGCCGCCCTCCAGCGCCAGGCCGTCGGCCAGAGGCATCCGCAGGCCGTCGACAACGGCTCGCTTGGCGGCGAAGGCCGCCTCGGCCGGATTCCGAGTCACCTGACGGCACCACTCGACGGCATGTTCGACGAACCCGTCGGTCGGCAAGACCGCGTTGAGCAGCCCTATCCGTTGTGCCTCATCGGCATCAATGATCCTGCCGGTTAGGCACAACTCCGCTCCCCTCCCCGACCCGATCAGTCGAGGCAGTCGCTGGGTACCGCCGGCCCCGGGGATGATTCCCACGTTGACCTCAGGCTGTCCCATATGGGCGCGCTCGGACCCCACACGCATCGTGCACGCCAGCGACAGTTCGCACCCGCCGCCCCACGCCTGACCGTCGATCGCAGCAACGGTTGGTTGAGGCATCGACTCGAGTAGGGAGAGAGCCTTCGCCCACGCCCCGAGATCACCTTCCGGTAGGCGGCCCTCGCCGAGCAGCTTCAGATCGTCGAGATCGGCGTGGGCGACGAAATACCCGTCGATTCCACCGGTCAGCATCACCAACTCGACTCTTGGCGCCTCGTCGGCCAGAGCCTCGAGGCATCCGACGAGCTCGGTCATGGCCGCCATGCTCATCCAGTTGGCGGGAGGACGATTGAAGGTGAGTATCGCGATGCCGCCGTCACGCGACAGTTGCCAGGAAGTTTCAGACATACGCGGATCGTAGACGGACACCACAACGCCGGCCCATCCGCCGCGATTCAATTCAGAGAACGAGAACCGAATCGCCGCCCTCGACCACACGCCGCCGCAGCACCATCACATCCTGGGCCTCGCCTCCGAGGAAAGGCGGATCGTCGGGATCGATCCACTCGGCGTCGAGCAATTCGGCCGACCTGACCGACACCGCGTCGAGATCGACACCTGGTACGGGGGTTGAGCGAAACACCACATCGATGCGGCGCAAACCCGCATCGAAAATCACCCAGGGCTCTCCGGAGATGACAACATTGATGCCGAGCTCCTCGCGCAGCTCACGGCGCACGCCGGCTTCGGGGTGCTCGCCCTTGTCGAGCAGGCCGCCGGGCAGCGCCCAACCCTTGCGGTAGGCGGGCCTCACGAGCAACCACCGTCCATCGTCGCGCTCGACGATCGCCAATGCTCCGGCAGTCCAACTCGGAGAGATGAACCGAATGATCATTCGACGCGTGGCTCTCGGAAGTCGACCGAAGACCCGAAGGGCCAGTTGGTAGATCCCTTTGAACACGGACCCAACCTACCGAGGCGTGCCCGCGGGTCCGGCGCGGCGGTGATCGACCAGAGAGGACAGAAGCCCCCCGACCGCCGCCACCGGGCTTCGGCGAGCGTCGTGGTCGATCGTCACGAGATCGCGACCGAACGCGTCGACCACGTTGATTCCCACTTCGGTGCAGACCAGCAGCGCCCCCATGTAGTCCCACGGCCCGAGAGCGTCGTGGTCGTAGTCGACATAGGCATCGAATCGGCCATCGGCGACCGCACACATGTCGAGCGCGGTGGCCCCCATGCACCGGAACTGGGCCCAACCCCCGTGGCTGGGTGGCAGCGCATTGACTACGACAATCGCATCGGAGAGCTCGATCTCATCACGCTGGGGAAGGGCCTGATCGTCGATCCACGCTCCCTGCCCGCGCACTGCGCTGAACCGGAGGCCCGAGGCGTGATCGTGGACGATCGACACTCTCGGACCGTCGTCGTCCACCACACAAACCGAGGTGGCAAACCACGGCAGCGGCAACGACGCGTTGGTCGAGCCGTCGAGCGGGTCGAGCACGGCAACCGGCCCGTCGCCATCGGTGAGTCCGCTCTCCTCGCTCAAAACTCGGAGCCCGGCATCCGCCAGCACTCCTAAGGCAGCCGAGTCGGCAGTCAGGTCCGACCGATACTGCCCGACTCTTCCATCGGAGAGTCCCCAATCGTCCTGCCCGGCCAGCGCGGCGACCACCGCATCGACGGCCGTATGCAAGGTGTCGAGGAGTCGCTCATCGTTCACCGCGGCAGTAGATCACGACTGGCTCCCAGGTGCGGGGACCGTCGCGACGATATCGACGCGAAACATGGCAGGCTTACGGGGTGGCAGTCATAGACCTACAAGGCTTCGTAGCCGATCTGAAGGACCACGTCTCCGAGCATGGATTCCACGTTCACGACGAGCGTCATTTCATCGAGACCTACACCAACCGTCAGACTTGGGAAGTTGATCTCCATCCCGACCACGCCTGTTCGGGCCCGCTCGACATGCATGTCGCGATCGAAGTCGACCCGCGAACCCTCATCGAGTTCGAAGACGAGGTAGTCCGGGTCGGCGAGGACGGCGAACCCGGCGACACCATCAGGATTCCCTTCACGGTCAGCTTCGCCCTTCCGCCGTTGGCCATCAGCCCCGACCTGCTGGTGCTCGCCACCGACCTCGCCGGAATCGGCGGGACCGACCTACCGCTCGACGTTTCGGCAGTCGACGGGTTCGCGGCCGTCACCGATGCCCCAGAGAGGGCGATAAGTATCGTGGGCAAGGTTGAGGTTCCGCTCTCGAGGATCTTCATGGGCCAAGAAGTGCTGTGCGATGTGCTCGATCGTTGCCAGCAGGTCGGAGAGTTCCTGCTCGACCGGGCCCCGGCCTGGCTCGGCGATCTCTGAAATCGAGCCACAGCCCGGACCGGCTCAATCAAGCGATCTGAGCGCCTCGAGTGCCTGATCGGCGTGTGTGGTCATGTTGGTCTCGCTGCGAATCGCCTTCACGACTCGTCGATCAGTGTCGATCACGAACGTGGCCCGCTTCGACGGGAGCGGCCCCAGACGCTTGACCCCGAACGCCTTGGCGACCTCGCGGTCCGGGTCCGACAGCAATGCGAAGCCGAGATCATTGGTCTCGTCAAATTCCTTCTGCCGATCCACCGGATCGGCGCTGACACCAACTCGCTGTGCTCCGAGTTCAGAGAACTCTTCGGCCAGCTCGCTGAAGTGCCGTGATTCGATCGTTCAACCAGGGGTCATGGCCTTGGGGAAGAAGAACAATGCCAACGGCCCAGCGGCCAGAAGCCCACTGAGCGAAACGGCAGCACCGGCCTGATCGGTCAGCTCGAAGTCTTCGGCAAGATCGCCTTCGTTCACTGGTGCCTCCATCGGCAACGTCGGTCAATTCACGGGCTGGGCGAGACCCTACCTCCAGAGCCGTCGCTGAGTTCGGCGGTGATCTCACGACCGGCCGCAACGGCGTCGTTCACCACGGAGTCGAGATCGACACGGGTGAGATGTCGGCCCTCCATGAGTATTTCGCCTTGCACCATGGTGAGGGTCACATCGGTGCGGCCCGCTTGGTACACGAGGGTGGTGAACGGGTCGAACATGGGCACGTTGTGGGGAGCCGAGGTGTCCACGACCACGAGGTCGGCCTGCTTGGCTTCCACAATCGATCCGATCAAGTGACCGACACCCAGTGCCTCCGCCCCTCCGAGGGTCGCCATCCTCACCATCTCCTCGGCCGTGAAATTCTCTGGGCTCCGGGTGGCGTTCTTGGCGAGGATCGCCGCGGCCCGCATCACCACAAACATGTCGTAGTCGTTGCTGGCCGTCCCCCCGTCGGTTCCGAGTCCGACCCGAACCGACCGATCGAGCATGTCGCCGACCCGACAGACCCCCGACGCCGTCTTGAGATTCGAGATCGGGCAGTGGGCGACCGCTGCTCCGGTCTGGGCCAGCAGATCGATGTCGCTGTCGTCGAGACGAACGGCATGGGCGAGAATTGCTCGTGCGTCGAGGACTCCCATCGAGCCGAGATGTTCGACCGGTCTTCTTCCGTAGGTATCGCGGATGGTGGCGTCCTCTTCGGGTGATTCTGCCGCGTGAATGTGAAATAGCAGTCCGTTGTCGCGGGCGTGATTCCACACCGACCAGAGTTGGTCGGGGCCGACGGTGTAACCGCCGTGCGGCGCGTCGGTCACCTGCACGAGCGTGTCGTCACCGAAAGCCGCCAACAGCGAGCCGGCTTCTTCCAATCTCTGGCTGGGGCTGAGGTTGTCGGGGCCCGGGGAGTCGAGGTACACAGTGCCGGCAAACAGTCGAAATCCCATGTCTACGGCATTGTTCAGCGCGCTGGCCGGATCGAAGAACATGTCGTTGGCTGTGGTGATTCCCGCCATGAGATGTTCGGCGATGCCCAACCTCTCCCCCGCACCGAACCAGCCGTTGCTGATTCCCATCGCCTCGATCGGCCAGATCCGCTCCAGGTACTCACCGGTCGTAACATCCTCGACCAGGCCACGGGTGATCGTTCCGGCCAGGTGAGTGTGAGTGTTGACGAATCCCGGAAGAAGTATTTGGCCATCGACATCGACGGTGCGATCGGCCGACATCCCCCGTAGCTCAGAGGAAGTGCCGACAGCGTCGATCACCTCATCACGAACGAGGACCGCTCCGTCGTCGATCCGAGGTCGATTCGAGTCACTCGTCAGGACCAGAGCGTGGGTCAGCAGTGTCGAAGTCATTGTGTTGCACTCTCCGTGTCAGTGCGAGTCTTGCACCTCTGTTGACCCAGGAATGCCGAAAGCCGGCCGCCGCAGCGACCGGCTCTCGGAAGGGAACTTAAGTGGATCTTGATGTCAGCCGAAGTTGACGTCGATCCATCCGTCGAGGGCGCTCACGACGTGATATTCGTCGGACCATCCGTCGGGACCTGAATCGGCATCCCAGTAGGCCAGAGCCAACTGCGAAGTGCCACCGGCTTCGAATTGGGCATCGCCCTCATCGCCAGTCTGCATTGGACGACTCATCTCGAAGAACCAAGTGCCATCGCCATCTTGAGCGGCCGCACTATGGGTCCAAACGCCAGCCAGAGAGTTCTCAGCCGACGCCGAATCATCATCGGAACGAGTTTCGGTGTCGGATGCGAACTCATCATCGAAGTTACAGCCAGCATCGTTGCCGGGACTCCCGTCACCAGCATCGCTCACCGCGCCACCACTGGTATCACCAGCCGCGCACTCCAACTCCCAATGCCAGATATCGACCGACCCGGAACTCGCCAGACGATCATCATCCTCAGCGCCCATCGCCACACCGGCACCAGAATCGATCGCCCACTGAACAGCAATCGAACCCGACTTGTGCTTGTCCTCAACATCCCAGTTCAGATCATCTTCAACCGAGAACAAGACATAGACACTGTCGCCGTCGTGAGCCACCTTCACCGTGGCGTCATGAGCCTCGAAATCCTCATCGGTGATCGGAACCAAAGTCATGTCAAGACCATCGACACCGGCCCAATCAGCATCATCACCATCAACGGTGATCGACACACCACCAGGCGCATCCAACGCAGCCTCACCAACCGGAGCGACGGTCGTGGCCGGAGCCTCCGTGGTCGTAGCGGGAGCCTCCGTGGTCGTGGTTGTGGTCGTGGCCGCGCTGTCGCCACCATCGTCTCCGCAAGCCGTCGCCAGCAAGGGCAACACCGCCAAGGCAACCAGAATCCGTCTGACTCTCATATGCAATTCTCCCAACTCAAGGAACGTAGTAATCCGACACCTTTCTATTGATTCTCAGCAGGGCCAATGGTCCCGAAGTCTGGAGAAATATCTGGATATCGCATCGATGAATTGATGCGATCTCCCAAATCGATATCCAGTGTAGTAAGGTTTCTGCTGCTGTTTCCCCTTCTGATCGCCTCAGCAGCGGCCGATGGCGCCCCTCGAACACCAGCGGTCGGAGGTCAGCCCCCAACGCTCAATCTCCTCTTGGCGAAGCTCCGGGAATGAGTCGTGGCTGGCTTGATCGATCGCGACCAGGCGTTGGCGGTGGAGCAATACGAAGCCGAACACACACCGGATGATCCCAACCGAGTCGCTCTGGCCGCCGAAGCCACCGGCTATATCGGCGCTGGTCTCGTGATTGCTGCAGTGGCCCTGGTCGTCGGCAACCGGTGGGACGATCTATCCACGGCGTGGCGCGATCCGAGATCGAGATTCTCCTGGTCGGCACAGTTGACCTGTTCCAATGGACGCCGCAGATCGCCCTCTTCTACCTCAAGGGGTTCTCGGTGCCGAGGCAACCCTGTTCGTGATCGGGACTCTGCTCATTGGGTTGGCCGGTGGGTTGACTCGCAGAGAATTCAACGGCTGACCGGCGAAAAATCCAAGTAGCTTTCCGGAGATGTCGCTGGCCGCCGAAATTCCCCGAACTCGTCGCGTGTTCGGATTCGAGGTTCTGCGACTACGACCTCCGATGGTTCGGCGCATCGTCCAGATCGTTCCCGGACTGATGCTGTTCGGAGTTGCCCTCGCATTGACGGTCAAAGCCGACCTGGGGTCAAACCCCTGGACCGTGTTCTCCCAAGGAGTCTCGATCAAAACCGGGCTCTCCATCGGAACAGTTGTGATCCTCACCGGAGCGGCACTTCTCCTATTGTTCGTGCCGATCCGTGAGCCCATCGGACTCGGCACAATCCTCAACATCGCCATCATCGGGTTGGCCATGGACGCAACCTTGGCGCTCGTCCCTGATCTCGAGTCGCTACCGGCGAGGATCATCCTCCTCGGCGCGGCGCCGCCAGTGTTGGGTTTCGCCTCTGGCCTCTACCTCGGGGCTGGCCTCGGTCCCGGGCCCCGCGATGGGCTCATGACCGCGCTCGCTCGAAGCGGCATGACGATCTCGACCGCTCGGACCATGATCGAGGTCGCCGCTCTCGCAGTGGGTTGGGCTCTGGGAGGGGTCGCCGGAGTCGGGACCGTCTATTGGGCCGTCACTGTGGGCTGGTGGATCCGTTTGTTCCTGCCCGCTCTGAGAGTCGACGACTGAACCATCTCCGGCCCGGCCCGATCACCGATCACCGATCACTCAGAGAAGATGTCGAACGCCTGGTCTGTCTGCTCCGCGCTGAACCTTCGGAACGAGATGAGAGTTTGTGTGGTCAGGACACCGTCGAGGGTGCAGATCCCCTCGGTGACAATGCCGGCGATCTGATCGTGAGTCTCGGCGGCCAGCAACGCCACCAGGGCAACTTCGCTACCCGCGGTGGAGTGGGCCTCACGAACCCCTCGGATCTCGGCGATTTCGGCGGCGAGAGAAG
This sequence comes from Acidimicrobiales bacterium, assembly GCA_029263195.1. Lineage (GTDB taxonomy): Bacteria > Actinomycetota > Acidimicrobiia > Acidimicrobiales > Aldehydirespiratoraceae > SZUA-87. The sequence continues at coordinate 4,598 of JAJCXX010000053.1, read as the reverse complement.
CTATCCGGGCCGGGGCAGCGTTGATGAGCACAAAAGCGGATATCAATGGCGATCCTCGTGTCTTGCGGTGTCGCGATCATGCCACAAGGAATCGACGGGAATCGACGTGACCCATCCGCCGGTGGTGACAGCGATGCATCCCGATATCTCGGTCGGAGCAATCAGCGTTCCTCCACGCTGACCTTCAGTCGGGCCAGGTTTCGCCTCCAGATCGATCTGAGAAGTGGGCGTGCCAGGAATGCCCCGAACGGGCCGCCCAACCACCAAGGGAATCTCAGGTCTTCCTCCCACCGAAACTCCGTTCGGTCGGCGGAGAGTTCGAACAATGTGAATTCCCCGCGACCCTCGACCAGACCGACATGACGGACCCCCATCCGTCGCTCTTGCTCCCACTCAGTGATCTCCATGACATCTGTCAACGAGATCGGGCCAACCCTGGTGTCGCATTCGAAGCGAGTATTGAGGCCCTCGGTTTGATCTGAGAGGAACCGAATCTCGGTCGCGTCGTGCATCCACGTCACATGAGAACCGATGTCGCGGACCTGAGCCCACACCACGGCACGACTCTTCTCAATGTTGACACTGACGGTGATCGCTTTCTCGGAGGTGAACTGCACCACATTTACGGTACTGCTAGGTTTGACTCCCTGCGGAGGAGGTCCAGTCCAATGGCGGTCTCAGAGCGGTTCTGGCGGCGGAAGAACACTGGAGTGGCGACTATCGTCGCTGGAGCGTTGCTGTTCGCATCGTGCGGCCAGTCCGATCCGGGAAGTGATCTCGCGGTGCTCTCGAAGGCCGACGACAGTCCCGCGTCGTTGCAGTTCGACGCCTTCGCGGTCTCGAGAGCGGCAAGCTTCACTGCCAGCGACGCCGCCACTGCACGAATCTCGCCCGATGGCGTCCAACTCGACGTTCACGCCCTTTATCTGGAACCAGTTAGTTTCGAGGGCTGGACCGCACCCGAGCAGTGCTCGTTCAACACGCTTGTCGAGTTGGAGATCGACGGCGGCAGGTTCGTGTTCGAGTCGCCACCGTTGGAGGGACCGACGTCCGACGACGACCGCACCAACAACGGGGTCCTAGCCGCGACCGTGCCATGGGAGAGCGACGACGGCGCCGACTCGGATTCGATGCTGGTCGTGGTTGTCCTCTTCGATCACGACACAGCAGCGACCATCGCAGCCGTGACAGAAGCTGAGTCGCCCGACGAGCCGAGCGAAGAGAGCGCTGTCCCCGACGCCGAAGTCACCGTCGAGGAAGAGACGGCCGACGACGAGATTGCCGACGACGAGAACGCCGAGGACGAGAACGCCGACGAGGATACTGCCGACGATCCGACCGATGATGAGGACGCTGCCGACGAGAGCGCCGACGACGATAGTGCCGACGACGAGAACGCTGCCGACGATCCAACCGATGATGAGACCGACGACGGGGAAGATGGCGAAGGGGTCGACCCGAGCGACGACACTGAGGCTCCCGACGAGCCGTCCGAAGAGAAGCTCGACACACCGACGAACTCGGCTACCGACACCCAGCCAGTAGATGGCTGGACGCCACTGGCTGTTCTGGTGTCGGCCGACACCGACCCCACGTCTGTGGATGTCGAACTCCGCTTCTCCCGCCAGGACGGCAGCGAAGAATCGACTCTGATCTCCGTGCCGACCGACCTCGCCCCTGGTCAGATGGCCAACCTCACCGACGCCTGGAGATTCGACGAGTCACTCGTCGACGAGAGCTGCACTCCACCGGAAAAGACCCCCGAGGAGCCGACCAACACCACGGTTCCCACGCCCGTAGATCTGGTCGGCGAGATCATCGGCGACCAACCTGAACTTCCTGATCCGGGTGATCAGCCGGCCGACCCTGAAGCCGCCACGGCCGAGGCGATGGCGGCGATTCGAACGGTCTACGACATTTACAACCTCTACGATCCTGCGAAGCACGCCTTCTTGGATGATCCGGTTCTCGCCGCTCAGATCTTCGAGGAGACTCAGTCAATTCAGCTCGTTGAGCCCTTGGTCGGGGAGCTCGATCCGATCTTCGACTCGATGGTCTTCACCAGTTCAACCACCGGCGAGGTCCTCTACCGAGTCGGACCTATCTACCAGTGGGAGATCGGCCGGGTGCTGATCGTCGACGGCACATGGCGTGTCGCACTGGGTACCTTGTGTCGAGACCTGAGTGATGCTCTGTACATATGCCCCAACGTGGAACTCGATCCCCGACCCGGCCCGCTGGGTTGAATCCGAGCCGGGCGATTTCTCTTCTGGTCCTGGGGGCGTTGATCGTCGGCGCTTGCGGACAGGACCGTTCACCCTCCGTACCCACTGAGTTCACGTTCACGGATCCGGAGGCAACGATTCCTGCGGCGTTCACGGATCTCGGGGTCGATATCGACCTCGATCTCGTCTACGCCGGGCTCTGTCTGGCATGGAGCTTCGAAGTCGGACGCGACCACGGGTCGATCAACGACGCCATCGCAAGCTTCCTGCGGGAACGATCCGGCGAAGGTCGGCGATTCACAGATGAGCAGCTCAACGATGCCGTTCGTGCCGGCTGCGATGAGGGATCGCCAGCCGAAGGAATCGTGACCGCGCTGCAATCGCTCGCTCTGGACTCACCTGATCTTGCTAGCAAGATCGACTCCGCCTGCGTTCGATACGCCGATAGTGTCGCCGGACGAGCCGGAGCACAGGACTTCGACCAGCACGTCTCCTCGCTGCTGGACATGAACCATGCCGAACTCACCGACCTGGTCGTCGACATCTGTGGGACAGAGCCGTTCGATGCCTACGAAGATCCGCCCGACGTATTGCCGAGACCTGATCTGACCCCGGGCTCGGTCGACGACGCATTCGACGTCGAGGCTGCCTGTGCCAGCCCGATCGCGCCACCACCGATACCCGCAGGGCTGGAATCCGCCATCTTCGAGACCTACGACGTCGACCCGTCGGATTTTGAGGTGCAACGACTGATCCCCTTCGAACTCGGTGGCACCACGACCGCCGACAACCTGTTCCCCATCCCGCTCGAAGCCCATCCCGGCGCCAGCGACAAGCCTCTCGTCGACAATCTCGTCATAGAACTGGTCTGCAACGGATCAGTGACTGTCGGCACCGCTCGCAGCAGCATGATCAGCAACTGGCCGATCTCCTACGCGAGCATCAAGTGACGAAGGTCAAACAGCCAGGAGCGAGCGTCTAGATTTCGGCGATGATTTCGGCTCGACGCTGGTCGGCCTCCTGATCGCTGATCGTTCCGTCCTTGCGCAGTTCTTCGACTCGTTCGAGTCGAAGCTCGATAGTTGCCGGAGGCTGTGGCGGAGGTGGCTCGTCTCTACGCGACTCGGGCTCCTGCTCGTCTTTGAGGACCATCCCAAGCATCACCGCGTCGTCGGAGAACAGTGCTGCCGCCGAAGCGTCGCGCTCGGACATTCCACGACGCACGCCCATGTCGCGCACGGCCAAGAATTTCCACACTGAGACTCCTATCCCGACTAGGAGAAACACCACAAAGATCCCCATGAAACCTCCAGATCCCGGTGACGAATTGACCTGACCGGGCAACAAACCCGGGCTATTCACCACTACACAGTCGACTGACCCATCCGATTGGTAGGGGTCACACGGCGAACCCGTCTGAGCGCCCGCCGCAGGCGAGAAGACACCGACCGCCAACACCGCCATCAACAAGCCACCGCTGAACCTCCGCACGGCGCCGACAATAGCCGCCCCTGGCGTCACGGATCTACTTGATCACGATGCGAGATTCCCGGCGAGAACACCGAGCAGGTCGGGGGCGCCCGGCAGAACATTTGTGATCTCGTCTCCACGGCCGCTGAGCGAGTCCACGACTGTGCAGCGGTCGCCAGTCAGTTCAGTGTCGACCTGTTGACACTCCCTGGCCGTGATGAGTCCATTGTCGTGGACAGCAGCAACAGCTCCAGGTACCGGCCCGGTGAAACAGATCACCGTCTCGAATGCCGTGGCCATCATGCGCGACGGAACCAACGCCATGAACAATCCGTAGAGGGCCGCCAATCGCTGCTCTTCGGCCGTGGTAGTCGTGCTGATCTCAAGCGGCAGATTCACGTCGCGCTCGTGGAGCCACGCATCCCAGAACCCGTGTACGACCGACATGGTCCAATGGGCCGGACCATACGGAGTGAAGGACGTACCTGTGTCGCCGTCCTCAATTCGCTCGGCAACACCCTTGCGAAGCGCAGACGCCGCGACGCCGTAGCGCTCGATCGTGCGGGCGGGCGACTCGTCCACGGACCCGGCGAGCCACAGGTCGGGAGTCGTATTGGGATCGAACTCGACCCGTTGGTGTGGCGCGGGCTCCTTACGAACCTGCGCAGCTATCACCTCGATCACGTCGGCTACGTGACGCGCTGTGTCGTGCACGCTCCACTCACGGTTTCGCGATGTCGTCTGCCACTGTCTGACCGAAAACGACTCCCAGGTGGCAATCAATCGGTTGTGCTGGGAGGCGAGTGTGCGTAGCAACTCCTCGCCGGTCAGGTTCGCTCCGCTATCAATCGACAGAGACCAATTCGGTGCGGGGACGGCCATGTCGCGACACTAGTTGGCACC
>JAJCXX010000052.1 GCA_029263195.1 Acidimicrobiales bacterium | reverse complement strand
CCCCACCCCACCCAAACACCCCCACATGCGTGGGGCTCCCCCCCCCTGTGTTGGGCCCCCCCCGCCACTTATTTCGGGGTGGGGGGAGGGGATGGCGGTAGATGATGAGGCGGATCGATGTGGCTGGCGGTCCCGGGGTGTGTAAAAATGCACTCATCAAACACGGTTCTGGGGGAACCTATGGCGTTCAATATCGAACATCCGCTGGATGTCAACGAACAACTTCTCGAGTACGCGGAGCACGGCCACGTGATGGATGTCCCCACCTCGTCGAGCAGCCACTCGGTCAGAAACTGCATCGTGGCCATCGCGATTGCAACTTTGCTGTTGATCGCCGGGGTCAGCCTGGTCGTTTCGTCGACCAGCGGCACCGAGTCGACCACCAATACGGTCGCCGGAATGGTTCTGGCCCTGATCGGTGTGTCGCTGCTCACCGCGGCGGTTCATCGGCTCAAGGAACTGGCGACAACGTCGGCCATTGTGGAGCTCCGACCCGGCGCAGTCATACCACCCGAACTCGTCAAGGCCGGCAACTGGTTGCGACGCAACGGAACCTGGGTGCGGGTCAATGAGATCGGCTTCGACCGCACCGGCCAGGTCAGCGCCCTGGTCAGCTCGGGCGATCTGATCTACCTCGACTCGCCGGTCACCATTGCCGGCGACGTCTACCGCAAGTCGTCCAACCCGGTGTCAGACCTGGCCCGCTGAATAACGGCTCAATCCTCGAGCGCCGCCTGCGACTCGCGGATCGCGCCGCGATACACGCCTCGGGCCATCAACGACGTGGCTTCCTTGCGACGGCGCGTGTAGACGTCGGCCCTGATCTCGTGAATGCCCCGGTCCTCGGGGTTGGCGTTGACGGCCATCTCGACGAGATGACAGGCCAACGAGAGATCGCCGGTGTCCGCGACTTCGGCGGCCCGCTGGGCCAGAGCCCTGGCACCTCCCGCCAGATCCGCTATCTCGCCCGCTAGGCGCGCCCTCGGCGAAGGCTTGAGCGAGGCCGGATCGCCGTCCCACCAGCCGCCGTAGAGACGCCAGATGTTGCGCACCACAAACTCGGGTTCGTCGTAGAAAGGCTGCAGGTACGGCAGTTCGGCCAAGTGCGTTGGAACGCTCACAGTGTGGATGATCGTGTCGAGATCGGCACCCTGATTCATGAGAGCGATCGTTGACTCGACCAGATGTTCGAGCGCGGTGGCAGTGTTGTCGAGCACCGTCTCGACCCGCTGCACGCCGCCAATCGGCAAGCCGTGGGCGGGAAGCAGATATTCGGGCCGACGGGCCATCATCTCCCGGAGGGCGTGCGCCCACTCGCCCGGATGACGCTGAACCTTCTGCGGGTTTCCGGCGTTGGGGAAGTTCCACATGAACAGATCCCCGACGAGCACGGCCTTGCGACCGGGCAGCCAGGTCCAAGTGTGGTCGTCGGTCTCACCGCGAGCGTGGTGGAGCTCCATCTCGACGTCGCCGACACGCATCGAAACGGCGTCGGAGTACGTGATGTCGGGAGTGGCCACGTCCTCCGGCAGGAACCGACCGTTGGGCATACCCAGGCTGTCGTTGCCACCTATCGACATGCCGGCGGCACGAATCCCACCGAACTGCCGCGCATTGATGTTGAGATTCCAGCCATTGGTGCGGCGATAGCGATCGAGCCGGGCATGCACGGCCTCATGGGCCACAACGGTTGGGCGTCGGTAACCCCGTCGATCGGCATCGGCCAGCACCGCTCCGCTTCCCCCGACATGGTCGACGTGCCCATGGGTGTAGACGAGAGTATCGACGCGATCGGTGCGCCACGAACGCATGGCCTCCATGGCCTCCACGCCTGTGAAGACGCCGCTGGCGTCGAACAAGACGAGGCCATCGCCGGTGTCGACTCCCCAGATATGACTGAAAGACTCGACAACCGCGAGCCCCTCACCCACCTCCGATAGTTCCTGGGTGACCCGATTGGGCATCTCCGACAACACCCCCGAGTCGATGATCTTCTCCGAGATTCCCAACAGATCAGACATACTCGTCTCCCAAAATCGCAGTGTCGGCAAGGTACCGTCGCGGACATGACCGGGCCACATCCACCAGAGGGTTCGACCGTTCACGAGGGTGTGGAGGGTTGGACGATCGACGGCTCCTCAAACGATTCATCGCTACTCGTGGAAGCCACCGGGCTGCTGGCCAGGGAGTTGCCCGACCCCAGGTTCGTCGACGACGCCTACTTGCGTTGGAGCTACCGCGAGAATCCGCTCGGCCGCGCCATCGAACGCCACCAAATGATCGACGGCGCCGCGGGCCCCGAACTGGTGGCTCACTACGCCAATCTTCCGAGGCGCTATCGCGGGCCGGACGGCAATCGAACCGACGGCGCCTGGTCGCTCAATGCCGTGGTTCACTCCGACCACCAGCGGGCAAGGCACTTTTCTCGAATCGGAGTTGAGATCTACGAGGAAGCAGCTGCGGGTGGTCGTTCGTTCGTGATCGCTGTCACCAATGCCAAGTCGACCGGGGCCGTCATCAAGTACATGGGATGGCGGCTCCTCGGGCCCCTACCCGTGAAGATCATTCCCCCTTTCGGGAGTGGGGCGGCCCGGATCAGACACCACGAAGTCACCGACGACTGGCTCGACTCGGTCGCGTTCGACGACTTCGCGGCGATGGTCGACCGACATCGCGTCGACGGATGGGCCACCGACTACACGCCCGATGTTCTGCGCTGGCGTCTGGCCTGCCCCAGCTCTGCCTATTCGGTGCACATTGGCGACGACGTCGCCCTGGTGACCACGAAGTCGTCGTTCGGTCCGTGGCCGGCGTGTGTCGTCCTCAAGGTGTTTCCCATCGCAAGTGGCTCCGCCGTCGTCGACGCCACCCGAGCCATCAGGTCGGCCACCCGCTGGCACCGTTCGGCCTTCGCCGTCCACGCCGGGTTCGGATCATCGATCAGAGTGAGAGGAATCCGGCCTCCACGAAGGTTGCAGCCCTCGCCACTCAACTTGCTCGTCCGTCATCTGGATCAATCCATCGATCAGGACGCACTGATTCTCGACACGTTCGAATTCCTCGACATGGATGCCTACTGACCGCCCGACAAGTCGGCTGCTGCTGCTAGTGCCGTGGTGCGTCATCCACCACCGTGCGTCGCCACTAGGATCGGTCGGTGCGCCGGAGGGACCCATTCGTGCTGTGGACCGCCGCAGCGTTCGTTGTCGCACTAGCCGTTCGCTGGGTCGTGTTCTGGCATTGGTACCGCCACCTGCCGATTGGCGATTTCAACGACAACGTCTTCTACCACGAGTCGGCCAACCTCCTCGCCGACGGTCGCGGCTTCATCAACCCGTTCTCAGTGGCTCGTGGCATCTCGGAGCCGACGGCCGCCCACCCTCCCGGGTTCAGCGTCTACCTGTCGATCTGGTCGCTCCTCGGGCTCGATTCGGTTTCGTGGCATCGCGTCGCGTCAGGTCTGATCTCGGCCACCGTTGTGGTTCCGGTAGGCCTCGTCGTCCGGCGTCTGGCCGGACATGGCGCTGCCGTGATGGCGATGCTGGTGGCAGCCCTCTACCCGCCACTGTTCATGAACGATGGCTTGATCCTGTCGGAATCGATGTACATCCCGCTTGCTGCGCTCTCGATCTGGATGGCCTACCGCTACCACGACGAGCCCGGAGTTGCCCGCGTTGTCGGGTTGGCAGCGGTCCTCGCGGTGGGTGCGCTCACGAGAGGTGAGGCGTTCTTGTTGTTCTTCTTCTTGCTCACCCCGTTGGTGATGCTCGACGGAAGACTCGCCTGGAGACGCCGACTCGCCCTCACCACCATGGCCGCAATGGTGGCCATGGTGATCATCTCACCTTGGGCCTTGAGAAACCTCACCTCGTTCGAGCAGCCGACGTTCATCGCCGTGGGTGCCGGCTACGTGCTCGAAATCGGTAACTGCGACGAAACCTACTCGGGTGACTTTCTCGGGTACTGGCATCCGGCCTGCGACGACGGTTCAGCTTGGCCCGACGGCGACGAGTCGACGATCGGTGAGGCGAAACTCGACCGCGCCCGTGAATACATCTCGGATCACATCGACGAGCAACCCAAGGTGATCAGCGCCAGAGTCGGACGACTGTTCGGTCTGTACCGGCCGATCCAGACCGCCGATCTCGATGTCTTGTTCGAACGTCGGGTCGAGGTTCTGACGCGCATCGGATTGTTCGCCCACTATCTGGTGATGGCCGCGGCCGTCGCCGGTCTGACGCTTCTTCGTCGCCGCGGTGAGAGCGTCATTCCCCTGCTGGCGATGATCTTCACCGCGGTTATCACGGCCGCCATGTCGTTCGGAATCACCCGCTATCGCATCGGCGCCGACGTGGCCCTCGTGGTATTGGCATCGGTGGCAGTAGCGGGTGCCATTGAGCACCGTCGTCTCGGCCCGGCAGACCCTGAATCGGAATCTGATCCTGTCATCGAGGAGCCGTCCAGGTGACCGCAACCGACTCGGACGTCTCCATGCCCACCATCGGGCCGATCAGGCTGGTCCGCCCCCACGGATCGGTGATCGCGATCTGGGTCATCGCCACGGTCGGCCTTCTCTTCAGGTGGTGGGTGGTTCTGTCGTACCGAGCCACCTGCGACATCAACTCGCCGTCGTGCTACCGACTCGCCGGTGACGCCTGGTACACCCACTCCCAGGCCGACCTGATCAGCCAGGGACACTGGTTCAAGAGCGGTCCTGAGTTCTTCGTATCCGGAACCCTCATCGAATCGGCGGGCGACCCGCCTCTGTATGTCACGTACCTTGCTGCTTGGTCGAAGTTGGGGTTGGGATCGGTCACCTGGCACCGCGGGGCGTCAACGCTGTTCGGGTTTCTTCTCGTCGTCGGCGTCGGGCTGCTGGCCCGCAGGATCGGCGGCAATATCGCCGGCGTGGTGGCCGCCGGCCTGGCCGCCGTTCACCCGTTGATGTGGATCAACGATGTGATGCTTCTCTCCGAAGGCATGTATCAGGCGGTGATCGTCGCGGTGATCTGGGTGGCGTACGACTGGACCGAACGACCCGACCGCCGCCGAATGGCCTTGGTCGGGGTGGCGATAGCAGTTGCTGCCCTGACGCGCGCCGAGGCAGTGTCGTTGTTCGCGTTCATGGTCATCCCGTTGGTGATTCGACACGCCGGACTCACCCGAAAGGAGCGGTGGCATCAGGTCGGAGTGGCTTGGGTGGCCGGGATTCTGGTGCTGTCACCGTGGCTGATCTACAACAACTTGAGATTCGACGAACCGGTCTCACTCACTTCGGCGTCCGGCACGGTGATGATGGCCGGCGCCTGCGACACGGCCTGGTCGGGCGAGTTGATGGGAGTCTGGGACACCTGCTTCGAGCGCCGCGACCTGGGACCTGAATTCGAATCGGTTCTTCCCGGTGCCTACTCCCCTGTTGGTCAGGGACGCGTGGTCTACGACGAGACAGTGCGTGATCGGTTCATGACCGAACACGCCATCAGCTACACACTCGACCATTGGAAGCGCTACCCGTTGGTTGCGTTGGCACGCATGGGACGATCGCTCGACTTCTTCAAACCGTTGAGCACTCTCAGGATCAACTACGAGATCGAAGGGCGTTGGAAGGCTCCTTCGGCTTCTGGATTGGCTCTCTACTATTTGTTGGTGCCGTTCACGGTCGTCGGGGCTGTCGCCATGCGCAGACGCGGTCGGTGGCTCATCCCGATGCTCTCGATGTGGGCCATGGTCCTGTTTGCCTCGGCCATCACGTTCGGCCTCACCCGCTACCGGGTGCCGGTCGACGTTGCCATGATCGTCATGTCCGGAGTCGGCATTGAGTGGATCTGGAAGAGGACCTTCACCCGTACCGGAGTCGTGAAATGAGCGAGGTGATGTTCACATTCGATCTCGAGGATCACCGGCCCGGCCCCGAAGCCGAACTCAGATTCCCCGCTATCACCGATTCGCTTCTCGACGACCTCGAACAATGGGGGGTGATCGGCACATTCTTCGTCGTCAGCGACTTGATACGCGATCACGCCGACCTCTTGGTGAGGATCGCCGCAAGGGGCCATGAACTGGCTCTCCACGGCACCGCTCACGTACCCCTGCCCGACATCGGTCCGGCCGACTTCGCGACGCAGGTATCGACCGCAAAGGATCTCCTCTCCCAGACAGTCCAAGCCGACGTTCTGGGATTTCGGGCACCGATCTTCTCACTGGTTCCAGCCTCGGCATGGGCTCCCGAGATACTGACCGACCTCGGATTCACCTACTCGTCGAGTGTGCTTCCGGCACGCAGTCCTCTGTTTGGCTGGCCGGAGGCACCCAAAAATCCGTTCAAGTGGCCGTCGGGACTGGTTGAACTGCCGTGTCCGGTCTTCGGTCTCGGATCGGTGGCATTGCCCCTACTCGGGGGCACCTATCTGCGGGTCGCCCCAGCCCCGCTCGTGTCGTGGGCTCGAAGGGCATCGAGCGACACCAGCGTCGTCTGGCTCTATTGTCATCCCTACGATTTCGACCCCGACGAGAAACGGTGGACCGTCCCCGAAGTTGGCCGGATCGGAAGTCGTGTCCTGTGGTGGGGACGGGCCGGCATGTTCGACAAGGTTCGCAGACTCGTCCAAGGCTCCACTGGCACGATGTCCGCGACGGTCGACTCGCTCGCCGATCTGCCGGTATTCGATCCGGAAGGACCACCATGAACCCGACCGACAGGGCCGCCGCCGACGGGGAGTACGGCCAGGACGACATGGCTCATCGGTTGCCATCTGCTTCGATCGTCGACCGCATCCCTTGGCTCGTTCACCAATGCCGCGACAAGCGGGTCATCCACGTCGGATTCGCCGACGCCGGCTATCGCCAAGAGCAGAGCCGAGTGGGACGTTGGCTCCACGGTCACCTCGACGAAGTCACCTCCGAGTTGGTCGGGCTCGATACCCACCGAAGCGCCGTCAGCTCAGCCCGAACCGACGGCTTCGAGGCCTACGAGGTCGACTGCTCAGACTCCGCCGCCGTCTCCAACCTCGGACTCGAACCAGCCGACATCGTGCTGGCGGGCGAAGTCATCGAGCATCTTCGTGCGCCGGGACCGTTCCTCGCGGCGATGCACTCGCTATGCAAGCCCGACGGCAAGATCATCGTCACCACCCCCAACGCCTACGGCCTGGTCAATGTGGTGGCATCGATGACCCGACGGTTGGAGGTCAACCATCCCGATCATGTTGTGATGTTCACATGGCGCACCCTCACCCAACTGCTCCGATCCGAAGGGTGGACACCAGTCGATGCCGCGACATACGTGCCTGTGGTTCGCGACCGCGGCGCGCGCTCGCGGATCGAGTCAGTGGCCGTCAGGTCGGTGCTGCGCCTGGAACGAGTCCTGGGCGGGCTCGGACGACCCTTCAGTGCTGATGGCTTGATTGTCGTGGCTCGTCCGGCGTCGCCAAACTCGTCCTGAGCAACGCCAGATCCTCAGCGAGATCCTGGGTTCGGGCCTCGAGGCGCGATACCTCGTAGGTGAGGTGGACGCTCGTGGCAAACAAGAACGCCACCGAAGCAAACAAGACCGTGGCCGGTTCGTAGTCGATTCCAACGAAATCGGAGATGGGCACCAAGACCCCGGGAAACGCCGCCAACGGCAACAACCCGATCGCCACCACCGACCAGAGGAGCGCGTACTTGCTCTTCAGAACGCGCCGACTGACCAGTCGGTAAATGAATAGGACCGTCAGAACTATGACGGTGGCGACGAGGACATGGGCCTGTGACGACATGTTCCGAGGTTAGCCACCCAGGACAAACCAACCGCTGCCAACACGATGAGCCCAATCTCGGCCGGCACACGGAATCGAGGAATTCCATAGAACGCCGCGCCAACGAGAGTTACTTGGATGAACAGGGCCATGAACGGCCACCGCCAGACGACACGGGGATCCGAGCGCCGCCAGCCCAGCGCGGCCAGAGGCACCACGACCATGAAGGCGACGAGCGCCAGATACGACGCCCACAACTCACGACCCTCACCCTGATTCCAGTCGGCCATCTGGAAGGGCCTATACACCGACCACAGTCGACCGACTCGTGTGACCACCACTCTCGGCAAGTCCGTAAGGTGATCACCCATGTAGTCGAACGCAGCGCGGCGGTAGACCCCGGAGACCTCGCTCTGGTCGAGACCGGATACATCGAAACTCTCCGCGTATTCGAGGGTCCAGAAGCCGACGGCCCCACCGTTGTAGGACTGAGGAGAGTTGGCGCCCAGAAGCGTCTGGCCATCGTTTGAAGACATGACAACGGGGTCGTTGAACCTCACAAGATTCGGTATCACCCACGGCGCTATCACCATCGCCACCACCGCCCCCGCGATCAACACACGGGCCAGCTTGACTCGGATGATCGAGTGGCTGACCCACATCAGCGGCGCAATCAGAATGGGTACGAGCAGCAACGATTCGGAGCGCGCCAGCGAGGCCAGACCGACCCAGAGGCCGATCTCGACGGCTGTCCTTACAGCTGGAGCACGCCGATAGCGAAGCGTGGCCAAAACCGCTCCCGCAATGGTCAGGGCGGTGAGAGACTCCGCCATCACCAGGCCATCGTTGATCCAGAACGCTGGGTATACCGCAGCCATGGCGGCCGCTATCAGGCCGACTCGGGCGCCCGCGAACTCACGTGCGAGGAGTCCGATAACCACGATCACGGCCGTTCCGACCAGTGCCATGGTGAGTCTCTGTGGAGTCAGGCTGTCGCCCGGCAACAACGACGCTGGTGTGGACACGATCGCGGTGAGCGGCGGATGATCGGCAGCGTGGGGTGCCGCCGATCCGGGAGACGCCGTACCCAACCCGATCGCTACGTCGTGCCACGGCACCACGAACCCCTTGCCGGCGGCGAGAGCGTCGGCGGCGAGCGAATAGTAGAACTGGTCGCCCGGGAAGATCCGACCCCCGTCGAGGGTCTGGTTTCGTTTGGTGATCACATAGATCACCCTCAGCACCAGACCAGCCGATCCGATTGCCGCCATCTGGGCCCGAAACGACGCCGCTCGCCACCGCTGAACAATCGTGGACAACCACGTCTCCGTCGGAGTGGGGTCGAGAGTCGGACGCTTGACCACGCCCTGCAGCCGCTGTCCGGTTCGTTCCGCCGCGTAGTAGCTGACCGCGGCTACAGCCAGAGTCGGGATGCCGGCCACGATCAGCAACGGAAAGAACCGATGATCGAGGGCCGTATCGAGCCCGGTCCAGCCCAAGGATGAATGAAACCACCCGGACCGCACCGTGTCGTCCCACACCGAATCGACCGCACGGTTGAGGGGTTGCCAGGCGTGGACGATGAACACCATGTGCCAGAGGTAGATCGAGTAGGAGATCCGACCCAGCCACTCCATCACCCGACTCGCGGCGAAACGCCTGACCAGCGAGCGGTGCCCCGACCCGAAGACCAAAGGAAACAGCAGTGCGAAACCAATCGCGCCGTAGGTGAACTGGCGAGCCATTTCGCGGGGCCACCACGCCGTCTGCAGGCCCAGCGCCAGCCCCATCCACTGCGACACGGCGTGGAACGCAAGCAAGGCTCCGAACCACCACAATCCGGCCGGCCCGCCGAGGCGATCGAGCCGTTCGCGACCGGCCGAACCGGCCGGTGCCGCCACGTGGAGGATCGCGATCGCCATACCCACCGCGAAGTAATCGAAGGTCGCCGGCAGCCAGAGAACGGCAGGGCTGGTCCACCTGTTTCCGATCCCGTACACCGCGGCTCGGAACGCCACGCTGATCATGTAACCGGCCGCAATCATGAGAAGCAGCCCGTTGCGACGACCCTCCCGCGACCGGTCGGCCAGCAGAGGCCTCGCCACCCTGGCGAGCAGCGGCAGCATCGCGTAGAAGCTGACCTCTGTGGCGAGGCTCCAAGCCTGAGGCATCGGGCCGATTGCGTGGGTGGGCCAGTGGATCTGCACCAACAAGACGGTGACGACCGCGCCTGTCGTGTCGCGGAAGGCCTCGCTGGTGAACGCCACGATCAACACGATCGCCACCCAAAACGCCGGATAGATGCGAAGGGCGCGGCGCCACAGGTGCACGATGGCGGGGCGCAGCGGGCTGCGGTCGATTACCGATTCCGCTATCGGCCGGAACAGCAAGAACCCGGAAAGCGCGAAGAACACCGGAACACCGATGTCGAGTCTCCCGACATAGCGCCCCCAGTAGCCCGAGAAGGTCGCGTTCGACCAGAATCCGACGTGATGAATGAAGATTCCGATAGCGGCAACGGCCCGTAATCCGTCAAGGCCGGCGAATCGACCGGCGGCTGTGGTCACCGATGACCGCTGGGAATCGACTGCCGTGCTCATGCGGTGACAATCCTGCCCGCTGAAGCGGCCCTGAGCCACCACCCAACCGGCTTCGGTCGGCTAGGTCGGGCTTGATCTCCAGAGCAATGCCCCCTCGGCGTCGAGAGCCGGTCCGGCTTCGACCTGGAGCCTGATCCGGCCGACCGGTCCGGGTCTCGAAAAGAGGTGCCCCTGTCCCATGTCGCAACCAAGTTCTCGAAGGAGCGTGAGCGTTGCGGTGTCCTCCACCCCTTCGGCCACGACCTGATGACCGAGGTTGTGGGCCAGATCGATGATTGACCGGGCGATCATGTAGTCGTTCTCGTTGTCGAGCATGCCGCCCACGAACGACTGATCAATCTTGATCTCATGGATCGGCAGACGTCTCAGATGGGTGAGCGACGAGAACCCCGTGCCGAAGTCGTCGATCGAGATACGAATCCCCCGGGAATGGAGTTCTTCGAGGACCTCGACCACTGTGCGGTGGTCCTCCATGATCTCGCTTTCGGTGATCTCCACGAGAAGCCGCTCGGGTGCGACTCCGTGTTTCTTTAGATTCGCCGAGATCGCGTCGGGCAGCGTCCGGTCGTAGAGATTCCTCACCGGGACATTGACCGCGACTCGTTGGCCCGGCCAATCCGACACTCCGGCCAGCGCCATGTCGAGAACCCGGAAGGTGAGATCGGAGATTACGCCGGCCAGATCACACAATTCGATGAACTGACCCGGTCCGAGCAGCCCCATTCGCGAGTGTTGCCAGCGGGCCAGCGCTTCCAGTCCGCCGGCCCGACCGGTTCGTAGATCTACCTTGGGTTGGAACCAGACCCTGAGTTCGCCGTCGAGCAGGTCGTCCAGATCGCCCATCAGTGTGAGCCGGTGGAGCGATTCCCGATCGTCGTCCGGCGCGTAGAGCTTGTAGGGCAGGCCGCCACGTTTGGCGTCGTACATGGCAACGTCGGCTCGCTGGAGCAAGACATGGGGATCGCTTCCGTGGTCCGGCGCAACCGCGCCCCCGATGCTTGCCGAAACCTCGACGGCGATGTCGTCGAGCTCAACGGTGCGGGCAACCTCATTGCCCGCCCTCGTGGCGATCTCGCGCATCTGACCCTCGGTGGCTCCGACCACGACCATGGCGAACTCGTCGCCTCCGAGCCGCGCAACAGTGTCGTTGTCACGGACCATGGCGCCGAGTCGACCACCGATCCTCGACAGGATCTGATCGCCGTAGGCGTGCCCCAAGGTGTCGTTGATCTCTTTGAACTGATCGAGATCGAGCAGGAGCAACCCCACGTTGCTGCGGTCGCGTTCGGTAGCCGCCATGGCTTGGGCCAGCCGATCGAAGAACAAGGTGCGATTCGGTAGTGCGGTCAGCGGATCATGGAAGGCCTGGTGGCGAATCAGTTCGATGGCGTGCTTGCGATCACTCACATCAGTGAACTGGAGGGCGGCCGAACCATCGGGGAGTGAAATGACTTCGTAGTCGAAGTTTCGGGTACCGCTCGGCGTGGCAAACGCCAGATCATCCCGATCCGACACTCGACCGGTTGTGATCAGATCGTCGAGATCGGCTCGAACGGACCGAGGCAACCAAGGCGCTGCCTCCCACAATGCCGTCCCGGCCACGTGGTCAGCATTGACCTCCGCCAGTCTGGCAAACGCCGGATTGACGTGGACGATCGACGGCTCGTCGTCGACCTTGTCGCGTGGTGCGACCATCACCAGCGGGTCGGACTGATTGTCGACCACCGCGGCGAGGCGCTCGGTGTTCAGCCCAGAGCTACGCCCCCGTCTGAAGGTGTGGAAGAAACGCATCGTCGCAACCTTCGGATCGGTCAGTCCTGTTCGGGGCGAAGAAGCCAGTCACGACTCTTGTCGTGGGCATCGTCGCCACCGATGAATGCTCGGAATCGCTGGGCCTCGACTACTTCCTCGATGTGTTCCTCGATGTGTTCCTCGGGAGACTCCTCATCGCGCAATTCCGACTCCGACGCCGGGTCGAATAGTCCCGGCTCATCGGGCAGAGGAGAGTGCTGGGCACTGGACTGGAGAACGGGCACGCCCGCGAACTCGGCCACTGGATCGTGGGCGGACGCCGACGCGCTGTCGAGTTCGGCCAGCGGATCCATGGCTTCCTCAGTCGTCATGAACGAGACCATCGACTCAGCCAGTTCCTTCACCCGGCGCCGCAGCTCTCCGTGGTAGTTCTCGAGATCGTGACGTTCGGACTCCAAAGCCTCACGAACGCTCTGGAGAGCCTCCACCTCGTCGGCTACACGGCATCGCTCGGCGGCAACGAGTGTCAACGCCTCGGCCTTGGCCTGCTCTCTCATTTCAACAGCTTCGGCCAGAGCCGTAGCGGTCAACTCGGATGCTTCGGCCCGCGTTTCGTTGACCTTGCGCTTGGCCTCGCTCATCACTTCATCGACTGTGTCGGCGGCCATCGCCAAGAAGCGTGAGGTCGCCTCGACCGACTCTGCTCCGTGCAAATCGGCGACCTCGGCCTTCAGGCGGGCCACCTCCACCTCCAACCAACGTTCACGATCTGTGTGAGGTGCCGTGCTCGCGCTGATGGTGTCCGCCATGTATGCGATGTCAGCGCTCTCATCACCCAAGGGTTCGATCATCGGCTCACGCTTCTGCTGTGGTTCCAAGGTCATCGAACCATCGGCCGCGGGAGCAGGGTGTTTAGCAAGCCATTGATATGTGTGATTTCGCGATGCTCGCCCCCGACGTAGTCTCACGGCTCATGACCGATCGTTCGTCGAGTCCCGTCTGGTACGCATCGTACGGATCCAACTGCGATGCGGCCCGATTCGCGCTCTATCTCGCGGGCGGCGAAGGAGACGGAGCGCCCGGATCTCACCGCGGTGCACGCAATCCCGAACCACCACTCGATTCGGCTCCGATGGAGTTCGAATCACAGATCACATTCAGCGGGCTTTCGAAGCGGTGGGGTGGCGGAGTGGCGTTTCTCGAACACCAGAGGGTCGACTCCGGGACTCCCGGGGCGCTGGGCCGACGGTATCTGGTCACCCAGGACCAGTTCGAAGACGTGGTCGCTCAAGAGAATCGCCGACCAACCGTGCCGCTACCATTCGAGTCGATCGGTCCGGGAGAAACCCGGGTTGTTGGTGAGGGCTGGTACGACGCGTTGGTGGCACTGAAGCCGGTCGCCGGTGTCCCGGTGTTCACTTTCACATCGTCCACGGCGCCCGAGACCGCCACGCCGAGCCCACCGGCGCTCACCTACCTCAGGACCGTCGCCTCAGGGCTTCTCCAAGCCCATGACCTGACGCTCGCTCAGGTCGTCGACCGTCTGAGAGTTGCCGGTGTCGTAGCGGACAAATGGACCGCTCCGGAACTGGTGGATCTGCTTCGATAGGTGGGCCACAAGCCTCATGTATCCACTTCCGGAGGGATCTACTCTTGATGTCAGGAGGTTCCCGAGATGTCCCTATCCAACCAACTGCGTGAGGCGGCAATCGACCGTGCGCGTGAGTCCGGAAATATCATCGATTCCTGCGTCCTCGGCCCCGATGGGGTGATCGATTTGACGGTACTCAACGACGCCGGTGACGACACGGCCGGCACCGGTCCGCTCTCGGCACTCAGCCAGACCCTTGGGGGATTTCGAGACGAGTTGGAGATCGACGATCTCTACAACGACGAAGAAATCGCCCGATTCGGGTGGCAACGGCGACGGTGACCACGCCGTAATAGGATGCCCCGGTCAGTTTCTGGCCGACCCGAAGGACTTCCGGTGGCAACCTCATACGACCCCGATACGTACACGAAGATCTTGCTCGACGAATCTGAGCAGCCCACTCAGTGGTACAACGTCATCCCCGACCTGCCGGAGCCACCGCCTCCTCCGCTGCACCCTGGAACCTTGGAGCCGGCCGGACCCGAAGATCTCGCTCCGTTGTTTCCGATGGCTCTCATCGAGCAGGAAGTGTCGACCGAGTCCTACATCGACATACCCGGTGGAGTTCTCGACGTGCTCCGGCTCTGGCGACCCAGCCCGCTGTTCCGCGCCCGCCGGCTCGAACGTTTGCTCGACACCCCGGCCAAGATCTTCTACAAGTATGAGGGAGTCAGCCCGGCCGGCTCTCACAAGCCCAACACCGCCGTACCTCAGGCCTACTACAACCACCAAGAGGGCATCGCCAAGCTCACCACCGAGACCGGAGCCGGCCAATGGGGAAGCGCCTTGGCCTTCGCCACCGCCCAATACGGGATCGAGTGTGAGGTTTGGCAGGTCGGTGCGTCTTACCGTCAGAAGCCCTACCGCAAGACGATGATGGAGGTGTGGGGCGCCACAGTTCACTCCAGCCCGTCCGATGTCACCGAATTCGGTCGCGAGTTGCTGACCCAGAATCCCGACCATCCGGGCTCGCTCGGAATCGCTATCAGCGAGGCAGTTTCGGCTGCAGTGGCCGACCCCACGGTTCGCTACGCACTGGGCAGTGTGCTCAATCACGTCCTGCTCCACCAGACGATCATCGGTGAAGAAGCGCTGTTGCAGCTCGCCAAGGTCGGAGAGACCCCCGACGTGTTGGTCGGCTGCACCGGTGGTGGATCCAACTTCGGAGGACTGTCCTTCCCGTTCCTGCGCGAGAAGCTGGCCGGGCGAATGAACCCGATCATCCGCTGCGTGGAACCGGCCGCCTGCCCGACACTCACCCAGGGCGAGTACCGCTACGACTTCGGCGACGCCGGCCACTTGACCCCCTTGCTGAAGATGCACACGCTGGGTCACAGCTTCGTCCCGGAGCCGATCCATGCCGGAGGACTGCGCTATCACGGCATGTCACCTCTGGTGTCTCACATACGCGAACTCGACCTGGTCGAGGCGATCGCGCTTCCGCAAACGGAGTGCTTCGCCGCGGCAATTCAGTTCGCCCGAGCCGAGGGAATCGTGCCGGCCCCCGAGCCGACCCACGCTATTGCTGCCGCCATCCGTGAGGCCCTCGAGTGCAAGGAAACAGGCGAAGCCAAGACGATCCTCACCGCGTTGTGCGGTCATGGCCATCTCGACCTTGCCTCCTACGAGGAGTTCCTCAGCGGCAACATGGCCGACCTCGAACTCGACCAAGCACAGATCAGGGCGGCCATGGAGACGGTGCCTTCGATCGGCTGATCTCGGTATCAGCCGGCAAATGCCGCCAGCCACTGCTCGCGGCTGGTGGGCTTGAACACGATGTTGTTATCGCGGGTCGTGCCCATCGTGGCTGACGACTCGATCGAATACTGATGCCCCGGGTAGAGAACCGCATCGTCTGGAACTTTCGCCAGTTTCTGAGTGAGGCTCTCGTACATGGCCTCTGGATCAGAACCGGGAAGATCCATTCGGCCGCAACCATCGAGGAAGAGGGTGTCGCCGGCCACCAAACGGCCATCGACGAGAAAACACTGACTACCCGGCGTGTGGCCGGGTGTGTGAATGAGCTGAATGTCGACCGCCCCGACGCTGACCACGTCGCCACTCGAGTGAGCCGAGAGGGAGTCTGCGGTCAGGCCGGTCACTTTGCAGACGTAGTCGGCCTCATCGGCCTGAACGTGTATCGGTACGTCGATCCGGTCGAGCAGCTTGGCAACTCCCTCGAGGTCGAATCCCATCATCGAGCCACCGATGTGGTCGGGGTGGTAGTGGGTGGCCAATACGCCGCTGAGCCGCATGTCGTCGGCTTCGAGGACGTCGAGAAGATCGTCGACGGCGTAGGCCGGATCGACGAGTACGGCCTCACCGGTCTCGCGGTCGCCGATCGCGTAGACGAAATTGACCATCTGCCGGGCGATCTGATCATCAACCGCGAAGTCACGTCCGGACAGCAGTTGGCGGAAGTAGAAGCGATCTGGCATCCATCCAATCTAGATGCACGCGAAGACGAGCGTGGTGGGGCTCCCCATGGCATATGCAATACTTGCTGCGTGCCTGACTGGGTAACAGGGGGGATGGTGCCTCCCCCGGAACTATTGCCCGATGTGTTGCCGTCGAAACGACTCACGGCGAGCGGTGTGCCGGTCCGCGAACTGCGCAATGAGCTTCGACGAATACCCGTCGCTCGCAACGCTCTCACGACCCTCAGTGTGTGGACGCAGATCATCGGCGAGATCTGGCTGGCGATATGGCTGTCCAACCCGTTTGCCTGGGCCGTGGTGTTCATCCTGATGGGCCGCAACTTCGCCAACATGGCGATTCTCGGCCACGAGGCCAGCCATCGGATTCTGTTTCCCAACCGTCGACTCAACGATTTCGTCGGCCGCTGGCTGGCGTTCTACCCGAACTTCACTGCGTTCGACATCTACCGACGCCTGCACATGGCCCACCATCGCGAGGAGTTCGGCCCGACCGAACCAGACATGAACTTCTACTCGGGCTTTCCGGTCGGCTGGCCGTCGATGCGACGCAAGTTCACCCGTGACATCTTCGGTGTCACCGGGGCTCGAAATCTGATCAGCTTCTTCAAGGCCTTCGGATCGAATCAGGGCCGACCGGTCGCGGCGAGAATCCTGGTATCTCAACTGATCATTCTCGCCACCTTCACCGCGATCGGCCGACCCGAGCTCTATCTGCTGATCTGGCTGCTGCCCTGGATCACCGTCTGGAAGCTGCTCAATCGACTTCGTTCCATCGCCGAGCACGGCGGCCTGCACCGATCGACCGACCGAAGGGAGACCACCCATCACGTGCACCAGACCCTTGTCCCCCGCTTCTGGTTCGCACCGTTCAATACCGGATGGCATCTGGCTCACCACGTCGACCCCGGCGTGCCGTTCCGCAATCTTCCGACACTGCAGGTGGAACTCGAGTCGGCGGGCTATGTGATCCCTGAGTTCACCTGGCCGAGCTACACCGCTCTCTGGCGTTCCCTGGCCACGGGACGGGCCGCGGGACGGACCTCCGAACAGCAATCCGAGTAAGAATCAGAGGAAAAGGGTCCGGTACCTGATGCTGCCCTCGACTCGGCCGACGGAATATCCCAGCGTGTAGACCCAGAGGGCTCGTCTTCTTCGGTCGAACAACGCCAACGGCGCCCCCACGAGCAGTCGCAGCCACCGCCAAACGGCCCGGAGCGAACCAGAACGCGGGTGGCCGTGGCCGCGGTAGTCGCGGAACACAACCGGATCGCTTCGCCCGTAGTGGTGGAACTGCACAAACAGCTTCCACAGACCGGCCCGATGTCGGTACTTCACGATGGCATCCGCTGCGAACCCGATGATCCAACCATCGACCTGGACTCGGTAGCTGAGCTCCTTGTCCTCGACGTTTCGGGATTCCTCGTTCCATCCACCGGCCGCATCGATCGTTTCTCGCCAGATTCCGAAGTTTGCTCCGATCGCGTAGGGAAGCCAGTCGGTTCGGTGCAATTGATCAACCGGGACTCTCGGTCGCCACGCGACCCCCTCGTTGAGGGATTCCTCGTCGAGTCGGCCGCCCACCAAATGGGAATCGACGGCCGCCGCCGCCATCGCCGTCAGCCATCCTGGCTCGACCACATCGTCGGCATCGCAGTGGGCGATGAAGTCTCCGCGCGCCGAGTGAAGCGCGACGTTGCGGACGTAGCTGACGCCTTCCCGGGCGTCGGCGGACACCACGCTGAGTTCGAACCGATCAGCGAACGACTCGGCTATGGCTCTGGTGTCGTCGGTTGACGCGTTGTCCGCCAACACGACCTCCCACCGCCCCGAGTAGTCCTGGTCAGCGATGGCGCTCAATTGATGGCGCAGCATCTCACCACCGTTTCGCACGGGGATCACTATCGAGATCAGTTCGGGCCGACGCCCGGGAGCGGGTCGGGTCGGATTGACGGTCGGGAATTCGGTGTCGGTCATGCCCCTCGCCATCCCTCCATCTCCTCCATCTCCTCCATCTCCTCCATTTTGAATCTATCCATCGGTTCCGCTCACTTCGTCGTGGACGATCTTGAATGGCAGGTCGACTCGGCGGGCCACACCGCTCGGCAGGTTCGACCTCAACCAACGAGACGAGCCGGGCGGAAGAGTGGAAAGGATCACACCCGCCGCCTGCTCGCGTCGGAGCGCTGAATCGATCGCGGCCAGCGGATCGGCATCACCGATCTCGCCGCTGGCCACCACACCGAGCTCTTCCAGCAGTCCAAGCTGCAGTTCGAGCTGGTCGCGCGCCCCGGTGAGATCTCCGCCGACGGCCAACGGGACCACGACATGGAATCGAACCTGAGGGTCGTTCTTGGCTCGGGACCTGATCTCGGCCATCAGCGCCTCGCTACCCAGCGACCGATTTCCGATCACGAGAAGACGAGGTCCGACACGATCGCGACGCTGGAGCACCGGCGCCAACCACCCGGTCTCGAGCCGCTCGAGCGCCAGTTCGTCGCTACGCGATCGGACTATGTCGGCACGCGTGCATATGCCGACTATCAATCCATCTTCGAGCACCGGCAGGTGGGTCACGCCCTCTTCGGCCATGAGCTGCATGGCGTCGACGAGACTGGCGTCCGGGCCGATGCTCACCACATCGGCCGACACGATCTCCGAGACCGGCGTATCGCGCGAATGATCCTCGCGGAACAGATCCCGGCGAGTCACCATCGCCAGACAGTGCCCTTCGTCGTCGACCACGGGGAATGCCCCGCGGTCACCACGCGTGATTCGGTCCGCTATTTCGCCAACTGAGTCCTCGGGTGAAACCGTGTCGACAAGACGGTTCATCACATCGGCGACAGCCGTCGTGCGCAGCGAGTCCGCCACAAGTTCATTTCCGACGCGAATGCCACGACGCGAGAGCTTCTCGGTGTACATGGTCTCGTTCGACAGCACGCTGAAGACCAACGCCGAGAGAACCGTCGCCAGCATCAAGGGAAGTACCACCTCGAAATCCCGCGTGAGCTCAAAGACGAAAACCATCGCGGTCAGAGGTGCCCCGGTGGCCGCTCCGAACACCGCCGCCATACCGACCACCGCGAATGCACCCCCCGAGATGTTCAGTCCGGGGAACACCTCGAGAACACCAGCGGCGAACAGCCCACCAAAACTCGCACCCATCAGCAGAACAGGAGCCAGCGTCCCGCCCGAAGTCCCAGATCCGAGAGCCACCCACCAGGAGACCATCTTCGCCAGGAGTACTGCAGTCAACGTGGCGATGGCGAGCCGGCCGGCGAGCACGTCGTCGATGACGTTGTAGCCCACACCCAGCGAACGCGGTACCAACAGCCCGATGAAGGCGAAGCCCAACGAACCAATCAGGGGATGCCAGAAGATGGGAATGCGAAGGGAACGAAAGCTTCGTTCCGCTGCGAACAGTCCCCGGGCGATGACGACCGCCACCAGTCCGCTCGCCAACCCCAATACCGCATAGAGCGGAAGCTCACCCAAACCGGCGTAGTCGTGGGGCGGAGCTCTGAACAGCGGTCCGTTGCCGAACACGGCCGCGTGAATACCGCCGGCAATCGAGGTGGCGACAACCAATGGAATCAGCGACCGCATCGACAACTCGAAGAGCAGTAGTTCGATCGCCAGCAGGATCGAGGCGAGCGGAGCGCCGAATGTGGCCGCCATTCCGGCGGCAGCACCGGACGCGAGAAGAATCTTTCGCTCCGACGGCGTCACTCGCAGGATCTGTCCGGCCAGAGATCCAATGGCGCCACCCGTGACGATGATCGGTCCCTCGGCACCGAACGGTCCGCCCGTACCGATGGCGATCGCTGCTGAGAGCGGTTTGGCAATCGCGGTGCGCGGGGCTATCCGACTCTGACGCCGCAGTACCGCCTCCATCGCCTCGGGAATTCCGTGTCCGCGGATGATCGGTGCCAGTGTCGCAATGCCGGCGATTACCAGCGCGCCCACAGCCGCCGCGATCGGTAGCCGGGGTGATGCCTCCAGATCGGAGATGGGCGGGATCTCCCCCCAGGCGAGGTCGCCGAAAAGGGCGATGTGAGTCACGAGGGCAATCGTGCGGACGAGCAGATAGGCCGCTCCACCCGCGGCGGCACCGACAATCGCGGCCAAGCCCACCATCAGCAGCAAACGACGGGTCGCGGGAGTCATTCTGGACTCCATCAGTTGACGGCTGACTCCGTGTGATGGGCCGAGACTTGGGTTTCGGAGGGCAAGCCTTGAACCGTACACGTACCAGCGGTACCGCTTGTTCCGGCGATCGCATCGGCCGGACCACCGAGGAGCCGGACCCCCCACAGAAACGGCCACGCCAACGTCGTGAACGCGCCGCCGACCACGTAGCCGGCCGAGAAACCGTGGATATCGGAGATCCGGCCGAGACCCACCTGTCCGCCGGCCCCGCCGACGGAGCTGATCATCGAGTCGAAACTGATGACGGTCGCTCGGTGTTCGCTCGCCGTGACGCTGTGGAGGTAGGCCTGCCTCACCGGACTGATCACCCCCATGGCGCCCGTGACCAGAAGAAACGCCGGAACCGCTACCCAGAAAGAGTTGGCAAGACCCACGACGATCGCCGCGATCGACGACATGATCGACGCTCCGAGGATCAGCGTGCTTCTGTGATCACACGTCCGGGTGAGTATCTCCACCAGCTGATTCCCGGCGATGGTCGACAGCGAGATGAGGGCCGTGATGACCCCGACCACCCACACCTGATCGCTGCGAAGCAACTCGAGGAAGTAGGGCTGTGAGGCGTAGAACGCCCACCCGAAGAACGTCGCTCGAGCCATCCCCGACATCATCAGCAGGCGCAACCCTGGTTCGTTCCATCCGTGGGAGACCCCCACCCGCGTCTGCTGAGCGAGTTCGGTACCGATTAGCGAGAGTTTCAACGGACGCGGCTCGAAGCCGAGGTCGTGCATGGTGCGCCATGCGATCGCCAACAGACCGGCCAGCAGCGCGGCCCGAACCACAAACGGAACGGCGAGGTCGAATTGAGCCAGCACGCCACCGGCGACCGTTCCCAGAAGCATCGCCACGCCGGTGACCTGCTGAGAGCGAGCGAACACACGATCGAGTTCGCCGATGAAGCCGACCGAATGCAGGGCGTCGACCAACCAGGCCTCCAGCGAACCCGAGTAGAACGTGAAGCCGAGGCCCATGAACAGCGAAATCACCGAGAACGTCACGACTCCGGCCTCGGCCGATGCTGCTGCCAGGTAGAGCAGGGTCGTTACCGCAAGCACAACGATCGACAGCAGATACGAGGCCCGGCGACCGAGGGTGTCGGCCACCACGCCGGTCGGAATCTCGAATAGGACCATTCCCACCGAGAAGACCGCGTTGGCCAGAAACACCTCCCCGATCGACAATCCGGCGTCGAGAAGGAACAGCGTGTTGACGGCCCAGATCAGCGAAGCCGCGAACGTGTAGAGCCCGGCCAGCACGTAATAGGTCCGGATGATCGTTTGCACCGACGTATCCTGCACCGTTGTGAACCCTTCTGCATCCGTGAACCCTTCTGCATCCGTGAACCCCTCTGCATCCGTGAACCCCTCTGCGTCTGGATCCCGGTCCATCGGCTACCTGGGACCCATCGGAACCTTCACCGAGCAAGCGTTGTTCAGCCAGCCCGATCTGGGTGACCTCGATCATCGACGTTTCGGCAGCATCGTCGAGGTCCTGAGGGCAGTGGAAGACGGTTCGGTCGACTACGGGTTCGCGGCCATCGAAAACATGATCGAGGGGTCAGTCAATGCCACGATCGACACGCTTGCCTTCGACGCCGATCTTCTGATTCAACGAGAAGTCGTCATCAACGTGAACCTCAACCTGCTGGTCCAACCCGGGGTTGGAATTGCCGATATTCGTCACGTTCGCTCCTACCCGGTCGCCTACGCGCAGTGCCGTCGCTACCTGGCCGATCACCTCCCCAAAGCCGCGATCGAGGCCACCAACTCGACCGCTGATGCCGCCCGGGAGATCGCCGACACAGGGGCGCGTGATGCCGCCGCGATCGCTCCGTTGCGGTCGGCCGAGGTCTACGGCCTCGACGTGCTGGCCGCCGACATAGAGGACCACCCCGAGAATCAGACCCGGTTCGTGATGGTCGGACGCGACAGCATCACCTCCCCCACCGGCCACGACAAGACGTCGTTTCTCGTCTACCAGCGCGAAAACGCTCCGGGTTCGCTGGTTGGGATTCTCCAGGAGTTCGCAGCCCGCTCGATCGATCTCGTGAAGCTCGAGAGCAGACCCACACGCAAAGGGCTCGGCAACTACTGCTTCCTGATCGACTGCGTGGGCCATGTTGCCGACGAAGTCGTGGCCGATGCGCTACGCGATGTCCACATGAAGCAGGGCAACGTGAAGTTCCTGGGCTCGTATCCGTCGGCCTACGGCACAGTCGAGCAGCGCGACGTCGACCGTCAGGCTGTGACCAACGCCGAGAAGTGGATTCAATCTCTTCGCGAGAGAATCATCTGACCTCCCGACCAGCCTTGGCTGTTCAGACCCAGCCGCCGTATCGGGGGCGCGGCGCCCACCAGCGCCCCGAGAACCGCCAGCGCGGCGGCGCCCCCGGGACCACGGCATCAGGGTCGGCGGGCCACAACTCTTGATAGGCCGCGAGGATCGCCGCCAACTCGCCCTCGCTCGGGTTGGGATTGACCGTGAGGCCAACGGGCTCGATCGTCGAGTCGGTCACAGCGGAACGTTCCCGTGTTTGCGTTCGGGGAGTTCCTCACGCTTCGTGGCGAGAACCCGCAGGCCGGCCGCGATCTTCAGCCGGGTCTCGCTGGGCTCGATCACATCGTCCACGTAGCCTCGTTCGGCCGCGATATAGGGGTTGGCTAGACGGTCGGTGTAGTCCTCAACCAATTCGCTACGGCGTCCGGCGGGGTCAGCGGCGTCGGCAAGTTCGCGGCGGTGAATGATCTCGACCGCGCCTTGGGGACCCATCACCGCTATCTCGGCCGACGGCCAAGCGAACGTGATGTCGGAGCCCACGCCCTTGGAATCCATCACCACGTAGGCGCCGCCGTAGGCCTTTCGCGTGATGACCGAGATCCGGGGCACCGAAGCCTCGCAGTAGGCATACAGGAGCTTGGCTCCGTGACGAATGATCCCGCCGTACTCCTGATCGACCCCCGGAAGGAAGCCGGGCACGTCGACGAAGGTCACGATGGGAATGTTGAAGGCATCGCAGGTGCGAACGAACCGGGCCGCCTTTTCTGCCGACTCGATGTCGAGCACACCAGCAAGAACCATTGGCTGGTTTCCGACCACACCCACCGCCCGGCCGTCGATGTGGGCGAAACCACAGGTGATGCTGCGGGCCCATGCCGCGTGGTATTCCAGATACGCGCCGTCGTCGACGACCGACCGGATCAGCTCGGTCATGTCGTAGGGAACGTTGGCGCTGTCGGGGAGCAGCGTGTCGAGTTCGGGGCACAGCCGTTCGGGATCGTCGTCGCTCGGCTGGAACGGTGATTTCTCGAGGTTGTTGGAAGGCAGGAACCCGAGCAGATACTTGACCTCGTCGAGAACCTCATGCTCGGTGTTG
The DNA here is from genome assembly GCA_029263195.1 of Acidimicrobiales bacterium. Classification (GTDB taxonomy): domain Bacteria; phylum Actinomycetota; class Acidimicrobiia; order Acidimicrobiales; family Aldehydirespiratoraceae; genus SZUA-87. The sequence continues at coordinate 13,268 of JAJCXX010000052.1, read as the reverse complement.
GCGGTGAAGGTGGCAACGCCCGATTTGGTGCTGTGGCTCCCGGCACCGCCGAGTTCTTCGAGCGACACCTCCTCGCCAGTCACGGTCTTCACCACGTCGGGACCGGTGATGAACATGTGAGATGTTTCCCGAACCATGAAGATGAAATCGGTCATGGCCGGGCTGTAGACGGCGCCGCCGGCACAGGGGCCGAGGATCACCGAGATCTGCGGGATCACCCCGGAAGCCTGAACGTTGCGCCGGAAGATGCCGCCGTAGCCATCGAGTGAGACCACGCCCTCCTGAATCCGAGCACCCGCTCCGTCGTTGAGCCCGATCAGCGGAGCGCCTGTGGCGAGGGCCAGATCCATCACCTTGTGAAGCTTCTCGGCGAATACCTCACCGAGTGCCCCTCCCATCACCGTGAAGTCCTGCGAGAACACGAACACCTTGCGGCCGTCGACGGTGCCCCATCCGGTTATCACACCGTCGGTGTAGGGCCTCTCCTCCAGGCCGGCCTCGTGGGCCCGGTGCCTCGCCAGCATGTCGAGTTCGTGGAACGAACCCTCGTCGAGGAGATAGTCGACTCGTTCGCGAGCCAGCAACTTTCCTTTGGAGTGCTGTCGGGTGACCGACCTCTCCGACCCTGCGTGGAGGGCTTGTTCCTTGCGCTCGCGCAAATCTTCGAGCTTGTGTTTCATCGAGTGGTCGGACACCGCCGCAGGCTAGCCCGTGGAAGTGGCCCGCTCTGCACGGGAATGGCGTGCGACCCGTGAGTGGATCAGCCCGGGCGATACGCCGACGACTTGCGGGGGTAGGGTCGCCGGGGTGAACGATCTCCAACGTGTGTGCGTGTTTTGTGCGTCGTCGAGCGGAACCAATCCGGAGGTGACCGCAGCCACGATCGAACTGGGCCGGCTGCTCGTCGAGAAGGATCTGGAGTTGGTTTACGGCGGAGGCGCCGTGGGACTGATGGGTCTAATAGCCGACACCGTGATCGACGCCGGGGGCACCGTCACCGGCGTGATTCCGGGTGGGCTTTTCTCCAGCGAGATCGCCCATCGTGGAGTGACCAGCCTGGAGGAGGTCGGATCGATGCACGAGCGCAAGTCCCGCATGTACGAGCTCTCCGACGCGTTCATCGCGCTCCCTGGCGGGTTCGGCACGCTCGACGAGCTCGCCGAGGTGCTCACTTGGAGTCAAGTCGGCCTTCACTCCAAGCCGATCGGGGTTCTCGACGTGGGCGGATTCTGGCAGCCGCTGATGGATCTGTTCGACAACGCTGTGAAGCAATCACTGCTCAAGAAGTCCAACCGTCAGTTGCTGGTGAGCGCCAACTCGCCGTCTGGCCTGCTCGAAGCTCTGTCTCGACACGACCCGGTCAGGGAACCCAAATGGATCGACCAGGAAACCGGTTAGACAATGCAGCGCGAGCCACTATCGTCCGCTGAATGACCGAAGCACCATCCCCCAGAACCAAGGTGCGACGCGGGGCCGAACGCGCCGACTACGAACACGACACGATCAACGCGATCCTCGACAGCGCGATGATCGCCCACGTCGGGGTCCAGACCGCCGACGGACCGCTCGTATTGCCGATGGCTTTCGGCCGCGACGACACCAACCTCTATTTGCACGGCGCGTTGGCCAACCACCTCATCGCCAGCGGCACCGGTCAGCAGATCTGTGTGACCGTCTCCCATGTCGACGGTCTGGTGATGGCCCGCACCCCTTTCCACAATTCGATGAACTATCGATCAGTGGTGATTCGAGGCGAGGCGGCTCGAATCGAGGAGCCCAGCGAGCAGTTGCGGGCTCTGAAGATCATCACCGATCACGTCGTGACCAACTGGGATCTCGGCCGTCCCGTATCCGAAAAGGATCGGAAGCTCACGCGGGTGATATCGGTTCCTCTCGCCGAAGCATCGGCCAAGATCCGAAGCGGCGACCCGATCGACGACGAAGAGGACATGGCGGGGCCGTGGTGGGCGGGAGTGATACCGGTAAGCACCGTGTTGGGTGAGCCCAGAACTGCGGCCGACTATTCAGGCGATCGCCCTGTGCCGGATTCGTTCACCGCTCACCCCGGCTGACTACACCCGGCTGATTACACCCGGCTGATTCGACACGGCTGATTCGACACGGCCAATCACAGCACGTCGAAGGCTGCCCTCAGCTCGGCCACGAAGGCCTCCGGTTGTTCCCACGCCGCGAAGTGGCCGCCCTTGTCGAGTTCGTTCCAGTAGCCGATGTTGGTGTAGCGCTGCTCGGCCCAGCGGCGGCTGCACTTGATGATCTCCTTGGGGAAGATGCTGCAGCCGGTCGGCACAGACACGGTGCCGGCCGCGAAATCATCGAAGCTCTCCCAGTACAACCGGGCCGACGACGTCGCCGAGTTCGTGAACCAGTAGACCGAGATGTTGTCGAGAATCTGGTCGCGGGTCAGGGCGTTCTCAGGATGACCGTCGCAGTCGGTCCAAGCCCAGATCTTCTCCGCGATCCAGGCCGCCTGACCGGCCGGCGAGTCGGTCAACCCGTAGCCGAGGGTCTGAGGGCGGGTGGCCTGCTGTTTCGAGTATCCGGAATCCCACTTGTCGTAGTGGCCGAGCGCCTCGAACGCCTCCACCTCCTGTGGTGTCGGATCGGTCATCGACTCCGGAGTCGGACCGGCCACCGGCATGTTGGTGTGGATCGCTCGGCAATGACCGAGGTTCTGCATCCCGATGGCCGTGGTGATCGCGCCACCCCAATCGCCTCCCTGGGCCACGTATTGGTCGTAGCCAAGGCGAACCATCAGCTGGTCCCACATGGCAGCGATCTCACCGGCACCGGTGCCCGACGACGCTGGTTTGCCGCTCCACCCGTATCCGGGGATCGATGGCACCACCAGATGAAACGCCTGATCAACCGAACCTCCATGATGCGTAGGGTCGGTGAGTGGCGCCACAACCTCCCTGAACTCGATGGTCGAACCGGGCCAACCGTGCGTGATGATCAGGGGGGTCGCGTCGGCGTGAGGTGATCGCACGTGATGGAAGTGGATGTCGATGCCGTCGATCTCGGTCATGAAGCCGGAAATGGCGTTGAGACTCGACTCACAACGACGCCAGTCATAGCCATCGGCCCAGTAGTCACAGAGTTCGCGGGTGTATGCCAGCGGGATCCCCTGCGACCAATCTTCGACCGGTTCGTTCTCCGGCCAGCGGGTACGAGCCAGTCGGTCACGCAAGTCGGCGATGTCGGCGTCGGCTACATCGATGGTGAATGGTCGTATCTCATTGCTCATCGGGCCATCGTCACCCGATCGGGCTACGGCGAGCAAGACGGCGCCGGATCAGGGCAGCGCTGACACCGGGAAGAGGGTGGCGTTGCCGACGACATCGAACGGAACGACTGCCGGCTCGGCCCCGGTCATGTCGATGATCACCGGGGCCATCACCACCGACTCCTCACCGAACGTCTGGGTGCGGTTGACGACCAGATGCGTGTCGGAATAGCGGATCGAATCGATCCACGAATCGCCGAACCCGACCCCGGCGAACTCGATCGGCAAAGCGAAGATCACCAGTCCGGTCGCGAGATCCATGCCCTTCACGACCCACGGATCGCCCATCAGCATGAATTCACCGGAAGCTTCGTCGAAGCCCCAGTCGGGGCCCTCAGCCCACACAACCTGGTTGCCGTCGGGCGACAACGCCGCACTGACCACAGCCGGAGGGGAGGCGTAGGCGAGATTGTCGGTCGGGCCGGGTCGCGTGAGTTGGTTGCCGGAGGTGTCGATGTAGATCACCGATTCGGTCTGATCGGCCCAGCCACTCACCACGGCCATTCCCTGACTCGACCATTCGATTGCTCCCACGCCGTATTCCGGCCCCCACGCCCATCCGAGGTGAGTGACCGCGCCGGTGTCGAGCCCGATCGCCAAAATGTCGCCCGACTCCTTGGAGATGTCGAAGGTCTCGGCAGCGATGATCGATTGCTCACCGCTGATCACCGCGAGACCGAAGAGAGTCGAGACACCAGCGATTTGCTCGCGGGTTCCGTCGTGGTGGTATCGCACGATGTGTGCCGGCGTGAACAGCTCGTCGCTGGCCGCATTCTCTTGCGATTTCACCGCATTCTCTTGCGATATCACCGTCAGGTCATCGGCCACGAACGCCACCCACACTGGCCCGTCCGTCAGCTGCTCAACGGATGCGACGATTCTGCCGCTGGCCGACGGACCGACCGACCGGACCGTGTTGCCGTCGGCCATCACAAGTTGGGGAAGCCCCAGATGTGGGCCAATGGGCGCCTCGGTCGTCGTGGTGGTCGGTTCGAGAGTGGTGGTCGTCGTGACGTCGACAACAGCCGTCGTGGGCGTGGGTTCGAGAGTGGTCGTGGTGGCCGCAGTGCTGGAAGTCGACTCCGGAATGGTGGTGGATGACGAAATATCAATCCCCGCGAACACGCCGGACGACCCGCCGCATGCCGCAGCGAGGACCGACATCGATAGCACCATCGCCAGCGGCTTGACTCTCGGCCTCGATGGCGGCATCACTCGCGGCATCGATGGCGGCTTCAACACTCTGCGCAACGTTCGGATCACGTCGCGAGTGTACGACTAATTCTCTGGCGCGGCGGCCAACGAGCCGTCGGCCACCGCCGTATCGAGTACGGCCTCGACCGCGACCCACACCCGGCTCAGACCGCTGGCCATGGCTCCGTTTATCTGCTTCACCTGATCGACGGCAATGCCGTGGCGGCGCCAACTCCCTCCACCGGTCGACAGGTTGAGCATGAGCGGCTGGAGGCGATCGCATGCGTATGCGAAAACGGCCTCAGGCGTCTGGCGCTCCTCGTATTCATCCCAGGCCGCACGCAGCTCCGAACCCTCGGGCTCAGGAAGCATGCCGAACAATCGATCCGCCGCTGCTTGTTCGGCCACGGCTGCTTCGGCTCGGGCTTCAGAGTCATAGATGAACACGTCGCCGGCATCAATCTCGACGATGTCGTGAACGAGCAGGATCTTCATCACCCGTTCGAGATCGATGGGTTCGTCGGCCAACGGCGCCAGCGTGAGCGCCGTCATAGCCAGATGCCACGAGTGCTCGGCCGAGTTCTCCTGACGACTCCCGTCGGTGAGCAGGGTCTGGCGAAGAACGTTCTTGAGCTTGTCGATCTCCAAGATGAACCTCAGACGTTCCGCCAGTTCGGAGTCGACCCGAGCGGTCACATCGAGGGCTGTCTCTGCATCCATCAAGTACTCCGCTCTGCTGAAAGTTTGTAGGCACGAGCGGCGATGCGCTCGGCACCGATCGTGCCGCAGATCTCGTCGAATCCCTCCGTTGGGCCGTGCCATTCGATCTCGTCGACCGTGGCGCTCACCGGTGCGTCGAGAGAAACGGTCGCGATGCGTCGGAACAGCTCGGCATCAGCCCGGTTGGCCGCGAGGGTCGCAGCCAGCTTGGCGGCACCGCGCACCTCGAGGTCCCAGTCGGCTACGTCGTCGGGCACGTCGTCGATGCTTCCGTAGCGACTCAATACCGCCGCGGCCGACTTGGCGCCCCATCCGGGCAGACCGGGAAATCCATCGGCGGTGTCTCCGACCACACCCAGGTAGTCGGGAATCGACTCCGGGGGGACCCCGAACTTCTCCACGACACGATCTCGATCGAAGAGGATCTCGCGGCGGCGATCGAGCTGCACGATCCGTCCATCGGCGGTGACGCACTGCGCGAGGTCCTTGTCGGGAGTACAGATGACTACCTGCTCCACCCTTGGGTCGGCCGCGGCCATCGCGGCACCGGCGGCCATGCCGTCGTCAGCCTCATGGGTGATCTGGGGCCACACCGCGAACCCTGCCCTGGTGAGCAACTCCTCGACCTCAGGAAACTGAGCGTAGATGTCGGGGTCGATGTCGCTGCCGTCCTTGTAGCCGTCGTAGAGGTCGTTGCGAAACGAACGAACCACATGGTCGGTGGCGACACCGATGTGGGTGGCCCCACCAGCCACGAGGTCGAGAATGGTGTTGAGCACCCCTCTCTGTGCCCCGTGCCGGGGATCACGATTGAATTTCGCGAAGTGATATCGAAACAGTTCGTAGGTTCCGTCGACCAAGTGGACCTTCATGGCGGTCGAGCCTTCCACACCCGGCCCACCGATGCGCCATGATGCCAGTGATGCATCTACCGCCAACCGGATTGCCGATCGAGGACGAGATCGACTCGATCCGATCGTCGCTCGCCGACTCCGGCTCCGTGGTGCTGCAGGCCGAACCCGGCGCCGGCAAAACCACTGTCGTTCCGATTCGACTTCTGAACGAACCGTGGTTGAACGGCCGACAAATCGTGATGCTCGAACCTCGCCGAGTGGCGGCGAGGGCCGCGGCGCGGCGCATGTCGTCGATGCTCGGTGAGAGCCCGGGCGACACCGTGGGCTGGGTCACCCGCGACGATCGCATGATCGGACCTTCCACAAGGATCGAGGTCGTCACAGAGGGTGTACTCACCGCCAGACTCGTCGATGATCCATCGCTTTCCGGTACCGGACTCGTGATCTTCGACGAGTTCCACGAGAGGAGCCTCCCGGGCGACACCGGCTTGGCCCTGGCCGCCGATGGCCGACGACGGGGGCAGCACGATGCACGAATCCTCGTCATGTCGGCAACCCTCGACGCCGACGCGGTATCCCGCTTCATCTCACTGACCGACGATCCAGCGCCGGTGGTCAGTGCGCCGGGGCGGACCTATCCGGTTGATATCAAATGGCGACCACGCCGCCGACGCGACCCCTTGGTGCCCAACATCGTGAAGGCGATAGACGAGGCTCTCACAGACCCCGGAAGTGTGTTGGTGTTTCTTCCCGGCGTGGGTGAGATCAAGCGCACCGAGCAGGCCCTCAGAAGCCGACTCGGCTCCAATGTCGCCCCAGTGATGCCGCTTCACGGGTCGCTTCCGGCAATGGAACAGGATGCCGCTATTGCCGCGGGCCCTGATCGAAGGATCGTTCTCGCGACCGACATAGCCGAGTCGAGCCTCACCGTCGCCGGCATCAGCACCGTGGTCGACGCCGGACTCAACCGCGTTCCCCGGTTCGATCCGGGCACCGGAATGACCGGACTCCTGACCACTACTGCGTCACGGGCCTCGGCCGATCAACGCTCCGGGCGCGCCGGACGAACAGGCCCGGGCGTTGCGATCCGACTGTGGTCGAAGATTGAGCACGGATCTCGTCCAGCCTTCCTGCCTCCCGAGATCACACAGGTCGATCTGGCCGGGTTGGTCCTAGATCTGGCCCGACGCGGGATGGTCGACCGACTCGCTCTGCCGTTCATCGATCCACCACCCGAGCGAGCATGGGCCGAAGCGGTGTCTCTTCTTCGTCTGCTTGGCGCGCTCGACTCGGACGGGGCCGCCACACCTCTGGGCCTACGTATGGCCCACGTGCCAGCACACCCGAGGCTGGCCCGGATGATCGAAACCTCCCGGCATCCGTGGCTCGGTTGCCTGCTCACCGCCCTGCTCGACGAACGAGACATCCTCAGGGGTCGACCCAGCGAGCTCCCGGCCGACCTCTCCCACCGCCTTGAGCTGTTGCTTGACCCCCACCTGACTCATCCATCGGCCGACGGACGTGCCATCGACGAAGCACGCGAGCGGGCCTCTCGCCTGGCCCAGCGACTCGGTGTGGCTCAAACGGCGGTGGATCCCGACGACGCTGGGGCCGTCCTGGCGGCCGGCTTTCCCGACCGTGTCGCTCGACGGAAACTCCGCGAGAAGGGGCGGTTCGTTCTGGCCGGAGGCCGGAGCGTGACGCTGCCCCGCGGCGACTCTCTCGAGGACGCCGCTGGTCTGGTGGCGGTCGACCTCGGGGGTCGAACCAAGGATCCAATGATCAACCGTGGCGCCCGACTCGAAGCACGAGTGGACCATCTCGTATACGCCACGCCTGATCTCGATGCCACGGTCGCTGAAGTTGAGTCCGCCTGGGGGATCAAGCCCGCCGCCGGCGGTAGTCACGATGGGCTCGGTACCCGTAACCACCTTCTGTCTCTCGGCGAAGAGACCTACCTTGAACTGGTCGGGCCCGACCCCTCTCAGCCAGAACCGGGGATGCCCCGACCGTTCGGGATCGATGAGCTCGACTCGCCACGTTTGGTCACTTGGGCCGCTCGGGTTCCAGATATAGATCTTTGGGTCGAGTGGGCCAGGGGCCGGGGATTCGACCCGGGCGATCCCGTTGAGATGCAACGAACCACACCCACAGGCGAGGTGTTGCGATGGCGGCTGACCTTTCCGACGAGTGGCGACGGCGTGACCCCGTTTCTCATCGAATGGCCGGGCATCACCCCTGCGGCCTCGGCGACCCCGGGCTGCATGTTGATGGCACTCGACCTGACCCACGACAATCCGGCAGTGGGTGTCCGAATCGGGGAGCACGCGCTGCCCATCGAGGTGAAGCCCGGTGCCCCGGCGCTCACTGCCACCGTGATGACCCCGAACGGGGTCGTGGTGATCAAGAGTTGATTCGAGCCTCTCTACTGGCCCCCCTCTACTGGCCCGCCTCTACTGGCCCGCCTCTACTGGCCCGCCTCTACTGGCCCCCCGCCTCTACTGGCCCCCCTCTCTACTGGCCCGCCTCTCTACTGGCCCTTGCTCCCGCTCCTGCTCTTGAACCAGTTCGATGAGGGTTCCAAAGGAGTTCTTGGGGTGAACGAACGCGACCGTCGTTCCTCGTGATCCGGGCCGAGGGACCTCATCGATCGCTCTCGCTCCGGCCGCAACCATCTGGGCAAGTGCGGCGGCACAGTCGTCGACGCGGTAGCCGACGTGGTGCAGTCCCTCACCGCGTCGTTCGAGAAACCGCCCAATCGGCGAGTCGGCCCTCGTCGGTGTGGTGAGCTGGACGTAGCTCTCGGCCACCTTGATCAGAGCCTCCTCGACACCGTCGGACTCGACGATCTCGCGGTGTTCTACCGACGCCCCGAACGCCGCCGCGTAGTAGGCGATGGCGGCATCGAGGTCGTTGACCGCGATCGCCACATGGTCGATTTCGGTGAGGATCATTCGCGGATGGTACACGGCCACTGTTGGTGACCTTCCGGGACATGCTCACCGGGGAATGCCACAATCGGGGTAGCCGCTCTTAGACCGCTACCCTTCGTGGTCAACCCGAGAATGGACCGGATCATGGATCTGACCCCCGAACAGTTGGAGCTAGCCGAGTTCACCGTTCTCGACGACGGCGGATTCGCCGCCGACGAGGTTCGTTCGATGCTGCGCCAGGTCGCCGAGCAACTACGGGGGGTCGAGCGCGATGGAGTACGCGGGGTGGCCGACTCAGTGGGGGCCGTGCTCGATCAGGCAGTCAAGTCCGGTGACGACATCGTGGCTCGAGCCAACACCGATGCCGATGCCATCAGGCAGGCGGCCGATGGCGACGCCGCGAGGATCGGCGCCGACGCCGCAGAGGTGGCAGCCAAGACCGTCGCCGAGGGCGAGAAATCGGTGGCCGAGATGATCGCCGACACCGAAGGGCGCTCCGAGCTGATGGTGGCAGAAGCCGAACGTTCGGCTCGTGGAAGATCGGCGGCAGTTATATCGAAGGCGCAGCAGCGTCTCGATCGACTGCTGGCAGCCGAGCGCGACGTCCACGACCGACTCACCACCGCGCTCTCCGACATACACGAATCACTCGACCGCGCCGGGATCGACCAGGCACGCGAGTTGGCTCTCACAGTCGAGGATCCTGAGTCCGAGCATCCTGGCTCCGAGACCAGTTGGGCTGACGATCCCGGTGATCCCGACGATCCCGACGATCCCGCCGAACCCGACGAACCCGACGAACCCAGCGATTCTGCGGGCTCCAGCCTTCTCAACGAGTCAGCCTGATCACCAAGTTGGCTGGGCTGGGATCACTCGGGATGGGCAGGGATGGGCTGGGATCACCCGGGATGGGCAGGGACAGGCCAGGATATTCAGGGATATTCAGGGATATTCAGGCTCGTCGACTAGCTCGTCTCGGAGCTCTTCACGAAAATCTCGATGTAATGCTTGTAATACGGTTGTCATTATTGTAAAGTAACTGAAACACGGCATCGACCGGCGTCAAACCCGGAAAGTGTCGGAATGAAAGAGGCGTCGCCTCGTATCTGCCGGAAACTCATACCGCCCGCGCCCGGCAGGTCGAGATGGCGCCCCTTTCAGTTTTCGGGTGAAATCAGGCGTGTCCCGGGTGAGGGCGTCCCTCGGCCAGCGTCTTGCGGCCCTCGAGGGCTCGTCCCAAAGTGAGTTCGTCGGCGTATTCGAGATCCCCGCCGACCGGCAGCCCGCTCGCAATACGGGTGACTCGAATGCCCATCGGCTCCAGGTACTTCACCAGCAGGCTGGCCGTGGCCTCGCCTTCGAGATTCGGGTTGGTGGCGATGATCACCTCATCGACATCTTCCTCACCCACACGGGTCATCAACTCCTTGATCCGGAGTTGCTCGACGCCGATTCCGTCGATCGGACTGAAGGCCCCCTGAAGGACGTGGTAGCGACCTCGGAACTCTTGAGTCCGTTCGACCGCCACGATGTCTTGGCTGTCCTCGACCACGCAGAGCATTCTAGATTCCCGGCGAGGATCACTACAGATCTGACACTCCTCTCCCCCTTCAGAGAGGTTGAAGCATCGGGCGCAGAACGAAACCCGTTCCTTGGCCTCGGTGATGGCGTGCGCCAAACGCAGCGCGTCCTCGGTGGGAACCTTCAGGAGATGAAAGGCCACTCTTTGAGCCGATTTCGGGCCGATACCGGGGAGACGGCCCAATTGATCGATGAGCTCCTGGACCGAGGTCGAGTAGCTCACAGAATCTCGGGCTCAGATGACGAGTCGCCCTCGTCAAGGCCCAGCCCCCCAAGGCCCAGTCCTCCGAGGCCCAGTCCGCCGAGGCCCATGTCGGACACGGCCGATTGCTGCTGTCGCTGCAATTGGGCCGATGAGTCGCGAAGCGCCGCCAGAACGAGATCCTCGAGCAGCGTCAGGTCGTCGGGATCGATCGCCTTGGGATCTATCGACACGCTTTGAAACTCGTGGTGGCCGTCGACCTCCACCTTCACGAGACCGCCGCCGGCCACACCCTCCACCACCTGATCGGCCGCGGCCTGGGCGCTGGCCATCATCTGTTGGGCCGATTCGAGCAGGCCACCCAGATCGGGCATTCCTTCGCCAAACGGATTCGGGGGCGGCTGGTCAGTCATCTGATTAGTCCTCTTGGTCCTCGTTGGTGGGCATGAGCTCTGCTCCCGGAAAGGCCTGAGAGAGTTGCTCAAGGAGTTGATCCTCATGGTCGGGGGCATCGACCAGTTCGTGTAGATCGATGTCTTCGGTGGGTTCGGGGTCGGAGTGGGGTTGGGGCTCGGTGCCAATCACTGGGGCGGGCGCGGCAGCCGGCGCCGCGTTCTCTGATGCTGGTGCTGGTGCTGGTGCTGGTGCTGGTGTTTGTGTTGGCGCTGGCGCTGGCGCTGGCGCTGGTGCTGGCGCTCGATCTTTCAGCAATGCGGCCCAGAGGGTCGCCAACTCTTCCTTGGACCTGGGCTCTCCACCGGTTCGCTCGCCGAGGAGTTCGTTGGCCTTCTCGATCACCTGATCCTTGGTGACCCCAAGATGCTTGGTGGCCATCGCCACGACCTCGCCCGCCGACGACGGCACGAAGGACGCAACGTCGAGAGCCGGATCTGCTTGCGGCTGCGATGGCGGCTGTGGCTGAGATTGCGGCGGGGATTGCGGGATCGGGGGCGGCAACCTCGGGGGCGCATCAGGTCGGATGTCGGCCGACGACGAACCCGTGCCCGTTGCCGCCTCAGCCGACTCAGCCGCCTCAGCCGCCTCAGCCGCCTCAGCCGAGCCAGTCCGTCGGTCGGTCATGGCGCGCCGGGCCGCAGCCGGACCCGCCGACCCGCCGACCGGATCGGGAATCACCGGAGGCGGTGCGGGTGCGGGTGTGCGAGGGGTTTGGGGTGTAGACGATGGAGGCGTTGCGGGCGTCGGGTTGGCCCGAGCGGGGCTCTGGTTCTCCCCGCCAAGACGGCGCTCCAGCTGTTCGATGCGTTGGGTCAGTGCCTCGACCGACTGGTCGGTCTCGACCCGACACACCCGGACGAGCGAAACCTCGAGAGCAACTCGGGGATCGGGGGCCTGACGCATGTCGATCAGAGCGGTGCCGATCGTCTCGAGTGCTCGGGTCATCCCCGCCGGAGACATCTGTTCGGCAAGCGCCTCGGCTCGTTGCCTTGCTCCGGCCGACAGGGTCGGGGGCGGTGCCCCCATCGCCACCAGAAACGCATCGCGTAGCCCGGCCACCGCGTTCTCTCCAATACGCCGCGGATCGCTGCCTCGTCCCGTGGCCTCGACCACCGCCCCCAGCGCCGCTGCCGCGTCGTGGTTGGCCAGGCCTTCGAGAAGGGCCGTGGTGGAATGGTCGATCTCCACGATTCCACCGGCGGCAACAACCCGGTCGAGAGCCGAAAGCGTGTCGCGCACCGACCCGCCACCACTCGTCACCACATGTTCGACGACGGCATCGTCGACATCGAGTTCGGCGTCGTCCACCAACCACCGAACGTGCGACTCCATATCTTCGGCACCGAGCAAGCTCAGTTCGAACACCTGACACCGGCTCTGGATGGTGGACACCACCTTGTGGGGTTCGGTGGTTGCCAGCACCCACGTGACGTGAGACGGAGGCTCTTCGAGAGTCTTCAGGAGCGCGTTTTCAGCCCCCGCCGTGAGCATGTGGACTTCATCGAGGATGTAGACCTTGGCCCGACCGGGGGTTCCGAGGCTCACCTTGGCGATTAGTTCTCGCATGGCATCGACGCCGTTGTTGGAAGCAGCGTCGAGCTCGTGGAGATCGAACGAGCGCCCCTGCTCGATCGACAAGCAACTCTCGCATTCGCCGCAAGGTTCACCGTCGTCGCCCCTGTTCTCACAATTCAGGGCCTTGGCCAGCACCCGGGCCGACGATGTTTTGCCGGTGCCGCGCGGACCGTGAAGCAGATAGGCATGACCGACCTCGCCCTTGACCACCGCATTCTGGAGGGCCGCCACGACATGACTCTGGCCCCGAATTTCGGAGAATTTCTGGGGCCGATAACGGCGGTAGAGCGACTGATAGGCCATGTGAATCGACTCTACCCGGGCCGGGCCCACTGGCCCGCGGCAAAGCGCGGCGATGCCCGCTCCCGGGAGTGACGGCCAGGTGATCTGCGGCACACGAGATGGTCCGCTGAGAGCTGCTGCCTTCCGGCCCTGACTCGGTTCACAGG